>JBHLMG010000013.1:0-65469 GCA_048938385.1 Promethearchaeota archaeon
CCCCCCCGGGCGGGGGGGCGGGGAGTTGGTTGGTTTATAGGCGTTGCGGTAAGTGGTGAAAAACTGCATTTGGGCTTGGTATAGTTGGGTGTAAGTTGTGTTGGGGCTGAGTTGGGGTGATGGGTCTGAAAATTAATAGGGTTCGTGGTGGTATTAGGTGGTGGTGGATGGGGTGGTGCTGCTGGCTGGTTTGAAGGTTCTGTTGATTGTGGGGTTCTTGTTTGTGGGGTCACTGCCAATTGGTGGTCTTGGTTTACCGCTTCAGGAGGTGGTGCCGGTCATTGTGGATATGGATGTGGATCCGTCGGATACGGGGGCGCTGTTGTATTTGTTGAAGCATCCGGGTGTTTCGGTGCGGGCGGTGACGGTGTCGTGTGGGATTACCTACATCGATGAGGGTGTGGCGAATGTGTTGCGGTTGTTGGCTTATCTGGGGATTCGGGATATTCCGGTGGCGGGGGGAAAGGTGACTCCCCTTGCCGGGGATAATGCGTTTCCCACATCGTGGCGGGATGGGAGTTTTAACTTCTATGGGTTAGATTTGCCGCCAACGGACTTGCAACCTTCGGAGCTGAATGCGTCTGAGTTGATCATTTCGGTTATCACCGGTTCTGCAGAGAATGTCACATTAGTGCCTTTAGGTCCGTTGACGAACATTGCCATTGCGCTGCAAGCAGATCCGTCGATAAGGGAGAGAATTACGGTCATCCACTGTATGGGTGGCGCGGTGACGGTTCCGGGAAATGTTGGTTATGAATATCCACCCATACCGAACTATGCAGCGGAGTGGAACATTTGGGTTGACCCCCTGGCGGCGGATATCGTGTTCACATCCGGGGTTCCCATCACGCTCATTCCCTTGGATGCTACCAATGAGGTTCCAAAAAATGAGGCGTTTCGGACGAGGTTGGAAAGTGAAATGCGGACGCCAGAGGCCGCGATTGTCTACGAATTTCTTCGACCAGGATTGGGTGCCTATTTCTGGGATCAGTTGGCTGCTGTTGCGTTAACGGATCCATCCGTAGTGACTTTTGAATGGCATTACATTGAGGTGTTGGTCGATGGGGGAAATGAAACCGGCTGGACCCAATCGCTTGTCCAAGACCCACCGAATACCAAGGTTGCGGTACATGCTAATGCTCAACTCTTCGAGGACATTTTCCTTGCAGTACTCAATTATCTAGAGCCATACCCAGCTCTCCTGGGCCTCATTATAATTGCCGTCGCCGTTGGTGTAGGAATTGTACTATGTATCATTGTCATAGTATACTTCCGACGAAGGGAACCCTAGCCACTCCCTCTTCATAGCAAAAATCGGTTGCATCAAGGGGCCTTATCACGAGGTGTAGTTGGGGGTTGGGGCATGGGGGTGTGGCTCCAGTAGTGGTGGGTGTGGGGGGTAGAAGAACTCCACTACTGGCTGGGTGCGAGGATTTTGGGTGTTTTTTAGGCGTTGTGGTTTTGGGTGGAGAGTGGCTGAATGGGGGTTTGGTTAGCTTTTCAAGGGGTTCGTGGGGGGTAGGTTGGTGGTGTCGGTGATATGACGGAGGAAAGTGGTGCCGGCGATGGTGAGGAGGGTGAGCAGGAGGAGGGTGGGTAGGTAGATCGTGTGTAGGAGGGCGAGGGGGAGAGCGCCGTACTGGCAGCCGATTTGGATGGTGTGGATGCCTCCGTGGGCGTAGAGGGTGAAGAAGTGGGTGGCGGTGGTGAGGAGGTGGAGTCGTTGGGGGAGGGGGAGGAGGGTGGTGCAGAGGGCTAGACCGCTGAGGCTGCCGGTTTTGGCTCCGGGAAGGAGGGCACCGAGTGTGGTGGAGTCGCGGGGGGTGAGGAAGAGCATGCCGTTGAGGGCGCCAAGGCTGCCTCCCAGGAGGAGGCTGATGGTGGTGGCGAGGAACAGGGCGGAGGGGAAGTGGATGAACATTTGGTAGAGGATGGCGGCGCCGGGGCCTTCAAGGGTCATGCAGTCGTAGGGGCGGTTATACAGGGTGGGTGGGAGGTAGGCGAGGTTGGCAAGGAGGGTGGTCAGACAGTTGTAGGTTATGAGGGTGGTGGAGAAAATGAGGAGGAACCGCTGCGACCAGAGTCTTTTGGTCTTAGGTGTTCGGGGTAGAGGTGTTGCCGGTGTCACGGTGTCTAGTGCGAGCTGCATCCCTCAGACCTGTAGGTACACAGGTCCTTGGTGGATTATGAATCTACGGTTTAGAACAGTGCGTTCTCTGGGACTGGTTAGGCGGGTGTGAAAGCGCGTGACCTCGTCATTTGTTTGGTGGGGGGTTCTGGTTGGTTCCCAAGCGTGTTCACTCGGCTAGGGGGTTACTGGGTTCTGGTGTTAGTTTGCGGTATCGTTCACACAGCGCTGTAGTGAGGAAGATGAAGATGGAAAGTGCGGCAACATGTTGGATGATGGCCAAAGGGAACTGAGGGGAGGGCGTCCATTGTGGTCCGAAGTAGTGGAAGAGGGCACTCATTGTGGCGGCGAATAGGAATTGCCAGATGAATTGTGCTATTTTTTTGTGCTTCAGGTGGGTTTCGAGGTAGTACCAAACGGGCATGTGGAGGAGCCAGGGTGTGGCCATGCCGATGGTCCACAAGGTGTTCGTGAGGACCGCAAAGACAGTGACGAGCATCAGACTGATCGCGAAGACAAAGATCAAAAAGGAAAACTGTTGGGTACTGAGGCCACTCCACGACAAATTCTTCTCCCTCTGATACGACTTGGCGAATTTTAAAGAAATAAACATTGCTGAAATCATAAGTCATCTCGTGTCTCACATAATCGCTGAAATTTCAAACAATTACATTCAATGTAGAATCCGTTATCCCAAGATATCCGAAATTACCTTTAGGGTAAAAGCGGTATGAGCCTGTTTTTCTTCCAATGATTGGTGTAGCATCTTCGAATTCGTTTGACTTCAATGGGGACATTTATCTTCGTGTGTTACTTGTTCTATTACAGGGAGTGTTCATGGGAAAAAAGAAGATGAAAAAAGCAGAAGTGGGAAAAAAGCCGACTTGGGCTGAATGGCTGATTGAAGGCAAAAAAGCGCTCGCCATCCAAGATGACCAACCTCAAGATTCGAATTTCATTCCCCACGATCATGCAACGCAAGGATTTGCTGGCATTTCAAGCCCTAATCCTGGTGTATTATCCGTAAGACCCAAGAAACAGAAGAAGTCCAAATAAACATTCTAGGTTCTTGCAGGATTTGGGAATTCTTTACTAAAGTCACGCCTTCCCAAACTGCCAAGCACCCGCTGTTTAGAACAGGTTAATCTCCCTTCTTTGCATGAATGTATGCTCTGCTTGTTCATGCCTCTTCGAATGTGCTTTGAGGTATTCCTTTTGTCAAAGGTAATCTTATGTTGGTGAAAAAGGAGGGGAGCCGGGTGGGGATACCCGGCGGTGGGGATTCTCGTCTAAGAGCAGCAGGGTGTTATGGAGGTTGGTACCAGTCGGCGTAGATGGGGTCGGTTGTGAGGTAGTAGTCGTCGAAGTCGGGGTAGGGCGTGGTGATGGGGATGCCTTCGTCGGGGGCGGGCCAGTCGGTGTAGGGTACGATGATGATGTAGGGGACATCGATTCCTGGGGTGAGAGGTCCGGAGGTGGTGGTGGTTTGCCAGTCGTCGAGGTGCCAGTCGGTGGGGCCGTAGGATTTGTCGTACATCCATGGGTCGTAGTAGGCGAAGACGGGGGCGAGGTCCCATCGGGGTGGCGTGGGCGATGGGTCGTAAAGTTCGCTTTCCGTGGTGATGGTGATGTCGATGGTGACGGTTTTTCCGACGACATTAGGATCGCTGCTGTCGAAGAGGATGACGTCGAATGGGCCCGTGCCCGGGGTGTCGGTGCAGGCTGGGGTTTCGGTGCCATAGGCGGTGTGATCCCTTGTTATGGTGTAGGTATATTCCGTGGTGCCGGCAAAGGATCGAGCGATGTGGATGTCATGGTTGTCGCCGGCTTTGTGGACGACTGAGGTGAATTCCAGCTGGATTGATTCGAGGTAGCCGTTGGCGTAGGTTTCTTGGACATACATGTTCATGCCGAAGTCGTTGTAGTCGAAGTCGCCGCCTGTGCGGTCTTCATAGCCGATGTAGGCATTGCCCTCTTCGGGGAAGGTGATGATGATTGGTTGCACGGTGTAGGGAATGTAGGTGGCCCAGTTCTTGCCCAGGAAGTCGAGGCCGTCGCCCCATGCCGTTTCGGTTTGATAAATGGGGGTGCATTCGAGGCCAACATCGATGAAGGTGACCTGGGCGACGAGGACTTGTTCACCCGTTACAGGGGCTAGGATAACGGCAATGGAATCGCCGCATCCGGGTTCAAAGTCTTCACCGTTGGCTTGGGCGTCGGTGAGGATTTCGTCGACTCGGGTCTGGCTCCATGCATCGAGACCTGCGGTCGATTGTCCATCCTCAATTAAGGCCCAGATGGCTCGTTGAACATCCCCATATGTGTAGATTCCGCTTGAGAAGGGAGACGGTTGACCAACATAGGCTTGATTGAGAATCCAGTTGACAAGATCCAGGTTCTCAGGATATTCTATCAAGCTAAGGGGAAGCTCTTCATAGCTGGAAAATACATTTGCGGTATACCAGGTGTTTTGATTGATGACATGATCCGTGTCTGCACACCACCCTTCATAGGATCCAGTCAAGGGATCCCCTTCGACCGTGGTCACGGGGAAATACGCTGGACCACCTGCGTAGGGATATTGGACGCTCATGGTGACGGTGTCTGGTAACACATCACTGAACTCGTCCAGGCTGGGGGGCTCATAACCGATTAAGCGTTGCACCACGGCATGGGCTGCAATAAAGAGGTCAGAATAAGACGGCCAGGTGAGCGAAATCATGTAGGTGTGTTCGGTGATACAGGGGTCCCATTCGTCGTTGTACATGAAGTGGCCAGGGATGGGGTTTCCTCTTCTCTGTGGAATCAGGTCAGGAGAAGTGGCGATGTGAAGGTGCGTTTCGGTAATGCACCAGGGATCAACAACTTCGTATTTCACATAGAGGTAGTTTAGGTCGTTCCAGATACTGACATCACCCACATCGATTGCGGATTTGGCATTACCACCTCCGGCAATCAAATCCACGACCAAGGGGTCGTCTTCCGTGTGCGCGGCAGTCAGGGGAACGAGTCCGGCGAATAAAAGCACGATTGCTACTCCTAGAAACACAGTTTTCCGTTTCAGAATTTACTCCTCCCTCAAATTGAGGTGGTACTATTTGCTATCCGTCGCATAAATAGTTTTCAAAAAAGGGGGGCTAGGTTCGTCTGTAGCGTCTGGAAAGTTATTGATTCAGGGGTGTGGAGGGGAGTCGGAAGCGTGCAGGGTGCAGTGGAGGTTTCTGTGGACGGCTTTGATATTCTGTTGTTCAAATTAGCGATGATGCGGTGTTGGTGAGGGAGCGTGTGAGAATGTTGGGTTGGGAATCTAAAGCCTGAGACTCTGCGGATTTTCTTGAGT
This sequence comes from Promethearchaeota archaeon, assembly GCA_048938385.1. GTDB lineage: Archaea > Asgardarchaeota > Hermodarchaeia > Hermodarchaeales > Hermodarchaeaceae > Hermodarchaeum. Next base: position 5,469 of record JBHLMG010000013.1, read on the forward strand.
GCCTGTGAAGTATATATTGGGGTTAGGGGCATAGAGAAGAGGCGAACGAGTCTTAGGTGGTTCGGTGATGGGCGGCTTCGTGTTTGATGGGTTATCGTTTCGGGAAGTGTTGTACACGGTATTGCTCCCTTTCTTGGTGACCCTGTTTTTTCTGCAGGGGTTTCGGACCTTCGTGGTGGATGTGTACATTGCGCTGTTCAACATTCTATGGGAAGGGACGGGGGAGTACCTACCGTTGTTAGCGTTTCTCGTGTTCGCCATGCCCTTGGTGGCGGTGCTGTTTTTGCGCCGTGGTGTTCCGCCGCGCGTGTTAGGAAGCGGGAGTGCTATGGGCGTGGCGGTGTGTACTGTGCCATTGAGTCTACTGCTCCCCTATGAGGTTGAGCTCTTGTTGGCGTCGTTGGTGATTGCGATGTACTCGATGTTTTTGCCCCTGTACCTGTTCCAGCGAAGGCAAGCACCAGCTACGCTCGGTTACTCCGGTGATGCCGCGTTCCTCGCGGTGAGCATGGTGTTTGCCTTCAGTTATGATCTGCTCTTTCGCACCATGGGGACAACCTATGATCTTGCGCGAACGCCCCTGGCGTTGCCAGTGCAACTCGTGTTCGCCATCACGATCATCGGTCTGGTCGTGTGGCACCGCGTCCAACCTCCATCCACCGCGGAGAGTGCACATAACGCTACGGAAACAGGGAGTGGCGGAAACTCACGAGGCTCACGGGTCACGGGCGTGTTCACGATGGCCGGCCTTGGATTCTTGCTCTTTCTCCAACATGGACTTCTGTTAAATCCTCATAACCTGCTCCGCTGGGTCTATCCCATCTACTTTCTCTTCGATGTAACGGTCGTCTTACTACTCACCTTTCTCATCCTAGTTTTTGCCGCACTAATCTTAGTGTATAATAGGTCGCGTGCGTCGCTACAACGAGTGCCTTGGTATTGGCTTGCTATCACTAACCTAGTGCTGACGGTGTTCCTGGCGTTCATCTTCCTTACGGAGGGGTGGCTGGATGCCATTGGAGAGATCATCATCATCAGGATGACATTGGGATGGCTGGATGTCATTGGGGTGATTGGGTACCAGCTGGTTCTGATCTTTAACCTCTTTTTCTTACTTCAGTTGAGTCTGCATCCCTCCGTCCGCTGGTCCGCTACAACCTTGTTAGTGGCGATGTTTCTAGCTCTGCTCGTTTTTTTGCTGTGGGATGTGATGTTTGCCTTCACCTTCGTCCATGCCTATCTCGGCGATATTGGGACCATCTTCGCAGGGCACGCCATCACTATAGTTGTCAGCGCGGCTATAATTCTCGGAATATGTTCCATCTTCGCAGTCTATAAGCTGAGGAGGTTATCGCAATGAATTCTTTCTTCACCCGTCAGTCAAAAACGATCTTTGCCCTTACGCTTCTCTTCCTTCCTATCGTGGTCTCTGGGTCATGGAGTCTCCTGACCTTCCGCGTAGATCCCCAGCCGTCTGGTGGCTTAACGGTGATGACCTATAACATCCACGAGGCCATCAATGTCAACAACCAGCTCGATCTTAACGCCATCTTCACAACAATTCAACAGGCCAACCCAGATATCCTCGTGTTACAAGAAGTAGACACGGGCGTGATCATGTCGGGTGGGACCGACCAGGCCATATGGCTTGCTCGGCATCTGAACATGTACCTCGCCCCGGTCACCTCGACGAACCATATCTGGCAGAGTGATGTCATCCTTAGTAAATACCCAATTCTCGCTTACGATTCTATCGTCCTTCAGAGTCCTAGCGAAGATGACACGCTCCTTCGCGCCGACATCGAAATCCCAGGGATGGAAATCAGCGTCTATGCCGTGCATTTCTCTGCCTTTAGTTCCGCAGATCGACGCGTTCAAGCCGATGTTGCCCTGCCATGGATCACTTCCACACCGGGGCTGAAAATCTGGGCTGGCGATTTTAACATCGATGCCTACGGCTCCGATTCCACAGATCAAGGCATTTACGCCGATATCTCCACCCACTTCAACGACTCCTTCCTCGTCGCCCTCAGCGTTATCGGCAACCTCACCTGGCCTTCCACAGGGCCTCGTGAACGCATTGACTATGTCTTCGTCACGCCCACCATTTCGGTGCTGTCTCATATGGTTCCTTCCTCATTCGCCTCTGATCATCTGCCCGTTTTTGTACAACTCCTACCCCCCTCATCGCCCTTCGCAAAAGAGCTTCAAGTTCCTCCTCTAATTACCGATACGGTGCTCAATCCCCCTCCGCTTCCATCAAGGAGCCTGCCTAAGGACTCACTGAGCCTGATCAGGCGAAATCTTGTACTTGTCAATGATTTCTTCAGCGTAGGAAGGAAAGTAATTATACAATGTTAGTGGTGTGTTTGCTGTGTTGAGTGCCGATGAGGAGGGATTGATATGAAGTTCTACTACCTCCGATATGCGCAAAGGTTGCCGGCTTTGTGTGAAATGATTGAGCAGGAGTTGGGTCCGAAGCTGGAGAAGCTGGCGACGAGTAAGGAGTTTGACTTGGAGGTGTTTTTAGCGTTTGATGGGCAGTATCGACAGCTGTCAGCGGTGGTGGCCTTGTTGGCGAAGATCCATGGCAAGTTTGAACGGTCGATACGGCGGGTGAAACGGTTAGAGCATGGGTCGCTCTTTTTCGGGCTGCCTTCCAAGGAGGAGTTGGTGCAAACCTTACAGGAGCTTAAGGAGGATTTTCGCCGCTATCAGGAACCTGTAGTTTCGGTGGTGTCGAATTTTAGTCCGGAAGAGGTGAAGCGCCTGGATGAGGCTTTCTTTGCGCTGCGGGCACAGTACTATTGGTCCACCATTGTGAATAGTGTGGTGGCCTTTGAGAATCGCTTGTTGGTCCTGCTGCGAAGGCGCAATCTCAAGTATTTGGAAACGCTGGACAAAAACTTGGGGTTCATGTTTGGTGAGCTTTCCAAAGTGTATCTCCAGAATCAGGACAAGTTTACCCACCTGATCTCCTCACAGTACGAAGACCTGCTGAAGCTGGTGGAGAGTTACCGCCTGCTCTTCGCGCATCCGGACCAGTTCCCCGTGGATGAAGGGCGTGCTGAAACCCTGTTCACGCAGATCCTGCAGTTTCTGTGCGATCCAGATTGTCAACCCCCGAAGAAACCAGGACCAGAGAAGAAGAAACCCGAAGACACCTTCTTAGTGTAGTTGGGATTAAGGTCACCTGGCGTTACTGGGTGTCCGTTGAACGCAAGCTCTAGTTTTCTTTCAGCCTCTCCAAAGGTACCAATTTAGGTTTCGGGTGTGAACGCTTGGAGGGAAAAGCCTTCGCATTAGGCATTTGGTGTCAGGTTTGGGTTCGGATGTGTATGCTGTATTGGTTGAGTGGAGTTGCGGTGGCTTGGTTGTAGTCGAGGAGCAAAATCTCGGTTTCAGGGTAGAGTTCAGAACAATCGAGTCCATGCAGGGCTTTCTGTTTGTCATCGATCAAGCGGTTGAAATCGAATTGTATCAGTTTCTTTGCGGCCTCATCACTATAGGGGACATCCCACGATTCCTGAGGGAGATTGTAGAGGATGGAGTCGAGGAGAGTTGTTTTTTCCAGGTTAGTCGTGAAGAAGCCGTCTTGGGATGATACCGGGATGGGGCGTCCCCATTCTTGGAGTTCATCGGCGAGTACCAACAAGAAGAGTAGAGGATAATCGTCGAAGGGGATTTCTTTCACATGTCTTGCATAATTATGCATGGCGATAGCCCGCGCGGCTTCAATGAGTGGGCGATCTTCAGGCTGTTCCTTTTCGACGCGTTCCGGTGAACCGATGGAATGGAGCAGTGTTAAACCTGCCACAACACCATGATCCATTTTTGGTTTCTGCGGTTGATACAGGCGCTTGGTAGGATCTCCCGCTGGGTACACTGCAACTTTGGGGTGGGGATCAGTGGTTCCGAATCCGCTTTTTATTAACGCTTGCCAGTCCTTGGGCAGCCCTTTCAACAATATGGGTAGATACGCCTGATTTCCTAACGCGCTGCTTCCAATATGCAGTCGTAGTGGTGAGACCTCGATGCCCATATTCGGGTAGCATCGCAAGATCTCATTAACCAGTGACCAGTTCACGGATGTGGCTAATTTCTCGAGCGGAGTGCCTATGTCGTGAAGTAGCCCTGAAAACCACCATGCGGTTCTTGCCTCCGCCTTGGTAACACCGAGATGGTCTTGTATGAAGCTCTCGAGACCGCCTGAAGAACCTTCCCTGGTCAGTAGAAAGTCACCTAGAACGGCTACTCGTAACGAATGAGCGGTGTGGTCGCGGTAGAATTTTCGAACATTCATGTAATACATGAGGACTTCAAATTCGGGTAGCATTTTGATGAGGTAGAGAACGCTTTCATTGGTAATGCCTCGTTCTTTCGCAACGACATAGAGGGCGTTGGTTAACGATTTGAGATCTTGGCTGAAAAGGCGGGAGGCGATTCTTTGACCAACGGTTTCCTCGATATTTGCTAGTTTTGCATCGATTTGGGTCAGTCGCTCATCGAGTTTACGCGTTTTTCTTTGCAGTTTTGCTTCCGCAGCTGAAAGTGCCTTTTGGCGGGTTTCTGTTGCCTCGGTAAGGCTTTTGGTGAGGTCCTTATCCGCTTTTTTCAGGGATGCATCAATTTCGGCTTGAATCCGTTTGGAGAGGTCTTCGCTGAGAACGCTGGACACCTTTGATACTAATGGTCTAACAAAGTCTGGGACCCCCAGCTCTTTTAAACCGGCTTCCGAAGTGATTTTCGAGGCAAGGTCAAGTCCCTCTTTGACTTTAGAGGACAATTCCATTCCTCCAGTCAAAGAGGTAAGAAAATTAGAGAAACTCGCGCTGAACTTTCCTGCCCGTTCTAGTACCCATGAGTCATTGATGAGAAGCGGCTTCGACATAAGCTGACACCAGGACCTTTTCGAATATTGGCTCTCAATCCTTCATTAACTCGCCGATTTTACAGAACCATTCGCCATCTTGGTGGAGTACTGGAGCTTAATTTCACTGTCGATTCTAATCGCAACAGATTTTTCCTTGAAAATAAGAGTTCATTATGATGGAATCATATCCACGCATGGTAACACCATCCAGTGCACCCTATGATCCCCTTGAGCTTGCGGAAGCGACGAAGCAGATTGTGTGCCGAAGCGAAGGGTGTGCACGAAAATATACGGCTGTGTATGTAGCGGGGGTGTATGGTGGAATTGCCACGGCGTATGCGGTGGGGTGCCCGTTGCGGTGCATTTTCTGTTGGGTGGATGATTCTCGAGAGTATCCGGAGCGGCGCGGGCGGTTTTATGCGCCAGATGCCTTAGTGGACGCCCTGTGGGATGCGGGTCGGAAGAAGGGGATACGGAAGGCGCGGATTTCAGGAGCTGAACCGACGCTTTGCAAAAAGCATTTGTTGGCGGTACTCCCCCTTGTTGAGGAATCGCCGTTTGAGTCCTTCATGCTAGAAACGAATGGGATGCTCTTTGGTATGGATTCTGATTACACGCGACGGGTTGCTCAGTTTGAGAAGGTGCATGTACGCCTGAGCCTGAAGGCTGCGACACCAACAGGGTTTCAACAGCGGACTGGCGCGCGTGGTGAAGCTGTTGAGGTTCCCTTCCAGGCGATCCATCATCTCATAGAGGCTGAGGCGAGTTTTCATGTAGCAGCGATGACGGATCCACGGTTAATGCCACCAGCAGAGCGGGAAATCCTCATTACACGGCTATTAGAAATTGATGAGGCGTTGGTCAGAAATCTGGAAGAAGAACGCTGTGATCCCTATAAAGCCACGATCCGTCGACTCAACGCCGCTGGTATCAAGGCAGCTCGGTTCTTCTAAGGTCAGCCCAACATCTTAGTAATCGGGAAGCAGTCGTAGGGGGATTAGGTGTGTTGATTTACCGGATTAAACAGTAGAGGAGAAGGCATGAGAGTTCGCAGCTTTAGGGTTTTTATTGGATGGTTAGCTAGGGAGCAGGCATGAGTTTTCTTCTTGACCCGTTTTTGCTCGTTGTGTGTGGGGCTCTCATCGTGTGGTTGCGTAACCGCTTGTTGTATAGGGTGACGCGGCAGGCTACTAAGGTGCTTGGGGTTGTTACCGTTATCCTGTTTTGGGGAATAGCAGGATCTTTGTATCTGAACTTGGGTTGGTTTGATTGGATGTGGCTGTGGACAGGTCGAGCAGTTAGCGGGCGCGACTTCATGATTAACAGTGGACTGTTCCAGTTTGAGTATGTGAACACGGTGGGGGTGATTGATTCGATCGCTTTCATTTTATTCGCGTTCTATCCTCTCTGGTTGTATTGGGGAGTATTTCTTGGGTACTTGTTGTTTGGGCGTCATGAAAAACAAACAGGTCTAGTTGGGCTTCTGTAAACGCGCTAGGAGTAGAGAGCATGAAGAAACGAATGTGTTTGGTCACGGGGGCATGCGGGTTTGTGGGAAGTCATTTCCTTGATCACCTGCTCCAACACCCTGAGTACGAGGTTCGGGGAACGGATTTACCGGAGGCAGATCGGACCTTCTTGAATAGCAAAGCAGAATTTGTGCAAGGTGACCTTACCGTTCCAAGAACGCTTGGTCCCCTCGTCCAAGGAGTTGATGTGATTTTTCATGTGGCTTCGCTATTTCGCTATTCTGCTTCAAGCGAAGACCTGTCAGCAGTGAATGTTCAAGGTACCCAAAATCTGTGCCAAGCTGCTATGAACGCAGGGGTTTCGAAATTCGTCCTAATTAGCAGCGCAGGAGTGTATGGGATTCCCCATTCGCTCCCCGTTCGGGAAGAGGACGCGCCAACTCCTTCGAATCCCTATGAACAGTCGAAGCTAGAACAAGAGCAAGCCGCAATTCAGGGATGTAAAGGTGCCAAAATGGGCCTAATCATACTTCGGCCTGCACCCATCTATGGTCCTCGAAACCGTTATGGGATCGGCACTATTCTGCGGATGGTGGCGTTAGGACAACTCCCAATCATCTCTGAAAATATCAATACCTTGGTTCCCTTGGTTCATGTTGCCGATGTTGTCAGCGCTGCATTACATCTGGTAACGCTTCCAACGGCTATTGGTCAAATCTATAATGTGGTAGATGATTCCACCTATCGAAAATACGATCTCTTTTCACATGTTGCTCCATTATTAGATACAAAAATTCGTTATACGCGACTCCCTCTCCTACCCAAATGGCTTTTAAAAGCCGTTGCCTCGTGGTCGGAATGGAAGGCCCGCCACTTCACTCACAAAGAGCCTAAAATCGAACGCGCAACTATTGCGTTGATGTATCACCATTATTGGTTTAGTAACGCTAAACTCAAGGCTACTGGCTACACGCTCAGGTACCCAGACGCTCGCGTTGGTTTGAAAGATACGGTTGATTGGTATAAACGACATAATTGGTTCTGAGCTTCCTAGTTTCTCCTCGCAAAAATTAACGATGGGCATCAGGCAAGGGTGGCAGTGTGCAAATTTAGGTTTCATCCGGTTTCCTTTTGCCCTTGATTTGTATTGATTTAGGTGTTCTACGCCTATTCATCGTTTTTCGATTTTGTAAAGAGAATGAGGCTATTGAAGGCAACAACTGTAATAGGGATGCCGATAATGAGGGCAAGGGCAACTAACTCAATGAATGTGGGTGTAGTAGTGGTGGTTGGAGTGGTGGGGGGCTCGCTGGGGGGTTCGATATCCACGGTATCGCTGACAACGACATTTTCCAGGGCGTGATGATCGTAGCATTCGAAGTAAAGGTACTGTGAGGTGTCGAAGTTCGTATCTTGGGCTTGAAGCTGGAGGGTTTCATTGATGTAAACATGGATGTTGCCAGATGAATCTCGAGTGACATCCAGATGCCACCATCCAGCAATGCCATTGGAGGGATGATAGGAGTCAAGGATGTAATCATACCCTTGCATCTCGGTGTCTCGGCACAGCTCGATGGCGTTAGAAATTAATGTGAAATGCAGGTAGTAGCCATTATACGGATTATTGGCTCCTTCGGAGAACAGATCGTTAGTTATGAACCAGACATAGGGGCAAAGGTCGGCACCTGAGTGGTATACATCGAAATGCCAGGTTCCTTCGGCAACGATGCTTGAATGATAGGCATAGTTCCAACCACTAGAATCTCCGCGCAAGGTATTGTCCGCAGCTGAAAAAGCCCCATAGGCTATTGTCCATCCCGCAAAATTTCCGTCGTTGAAATCATCAGCCCACACCACAGCAGCAACACTGGGTGGGGCCCAGGAAGCAGAGCCACAGAGAAGCAATAATGTTCCCACGACAAATCCTAACCACAGAACTCTCCTGCCATCCACTTGAGACCCTCCAAATACTAGCCAATCAGGGATTTGTTTTAAAAGACTCCAATCTTTATCCTTTTTGGAATCGGAAAGGCGTGATCATTGAAGTGATCAGAAATATTGTGGTCCACAGGTTATGTGTGGTTCATGAAGGTAAAGGAGCGATTCGATGGAGCTTCAGGTAGGGTGTTAGCTGGATTGTCTTTGCCTTACTACTTTGATTCTCCTAAAGGTGGTTGATGAAATATAATTTAAGATTGTGCCTTCGAAAATTACTCACTGAGTACGGAGATGCTGTATATGGATAAGGAAAAGGCTTGGAAGTGGATTATTCAGAATGAAAAGCGGTTCATCGAAATCAGTGATAAAATTTGGGAATTGGCTGAACTAGGATTAGAAGAATTCAAATCCTCGGCGCTCTTAGCCGATGTTCTCGAAGAATACGGATTTGATGTACAACGGGGCATCGCTGGAATGCCTACGGCGTTTCTCGCTACCTTTGGGGAGGGAACACCTGTTCTAGGGGTTATGGGTGAGTACGATGCTCTTCCAGGGTTATCCCAAGAAGCGGTGCCGTATAAGAAACCTCTCAAGGAGGGGGCTCCAGGGCATGGGTGTGGTCATAATATTCACGGGGTATCAGGAATGGCTGGAGTTCTTGCTGTGAAAGAGTGGATGAAACACACCAATACCAAGGGCACACTCAAGTTCTTCGGAGCGCCTGCGGAGGAAACTTACGATGCCAAGGTCTTCATTGTTCGGGAGGGGCATTTTGACGATGTACAAGCTGTGTTAAGCCACCATCCATACGAAATGAATGTGGGGAACCTTTACAGTACTTTGGCAATGAACATGGTGAAGTTCCATTTCTATGGCGTTGCATCTCACGCGGCTTATGCACCTGAACAGGGGCGCAGTGCCCTTGATGCCGTTGAGCTAATGAATGTCGCTGTAAACTTCATGCGAGAACACATCATCCCAGAAGCTCGGATTCACTATGTTGTGGAAGAAGGTGGTGAACAACCGAATGTGGTGCCCTCGTATGCCCGAAGTTGGTATTACATCCGAGCACCTGAACGTGACCAGGTCAACCATCTCAATGATTGGATTCTTAAAATCGCGGAGGGCGCTGACCTGATGGCTCGCACGACTCATGCCGTGGAATTCTTGACGGGCTGCCACAATATGATTCCCAATCAGGGCTTAAGCCTCTTAGTTGGAGAGAATATGCGCAAGATTGGTGCTCCCAAGTATACCGCAAAGGAGCAGGCCTTCGCTAGGGAAATTTCGAAGACAATTACTAAGGAAGAGAAAATGAGTGCGTTACGCGTTACAAAACGGCCTGGTTGGCAAGACCTTATGGATGTTATTTTAGATCAATCGATCCCAGACGCTTGGGATGAAGGACATGTTTTAGCCGGGTCAACAGATGTTTCGGATGTAAGTTGGAAAACTCCTACCTTAGAATTCACCACAGCTACCTGGGTATTGGGCACAGCACCCCATTCCTGGCAAGCTGTCGCTCAATGTGGCATGGGAATAGGTCATAAATCGTTGATTTTTGCTGCACAGACCATCGCCGGCTGTCTTATCGATCTCTTCACGAAACCTGAACGCCTAAAGACGATCCAAGACGAGTTTCTCCAACGCACCAAAGATCGTATCTACCAGTCTCCTATTCCTGAGGATGTCAAATCCCCCTTAGAAATCGTGGAAAAATCGCCCAGCTTTATTCGACGCTGATAAAAATTTGACAGTGTCTGCAAAATGTGGATGCAGGATATGCATAATTTTAAACGGACGGATTTAGTGTCGATTCATACAGGAGAATTCACCTATGGCAAATGAAGGAACTCCATCTACGCTTGTAATTGTCGCTGTAATTCTACAATTCATTCTTACCACACTCTTCGCCGCAGGAACGGCGTTTCTCTATTCGTTACTCCCCCTAATTGGTATGATTCCACCAGCAGCTCTTCCACCTGGAATGAGCCTAGCAGATGTCACCCACCTCATGACTATCTTAACAATCGCCTTAGGGGTTGTAACGGTTCTTTCGTTAGTGTTTGCGATTATCTGGATATTTTGGCGTAAAGAACCGAGTAAGCACCGGGTTGCCCTGATTGTCACTGGAGTTGTGGCTGCTGCTCTCGCTGGATTTTTACCAGGACTATTTGCGATCATTGCTGGGGCAACTGCAGAAAAGAAACCTGAAGTTAGTCCAATTCCAACGGCTAAATCCCCAACGCCAACAAAAGGCGTCTTGTACTGCTCATCCTGCGGAGCTGCGGTGTCAGATCCAAGTGCGCAATTCTGCGGAATCTGTGGAGCCAAAATTAATTAGATTTCGATTTACGCTACGAAAGTGTGTATCGTTTTTCCTTTCCCCGGTCCTCATTCGCTAACGGAAAGGGGCAACCAAGTTGGCAAATCGCCTACGCGAAAAATTGAATGAGGGCTTTACCTTTTCTTTCTAGTTATACCGCCCTACCATAACTACCGAATAAGATGTGAATTTGTTGTTCTGAGGAATACACTACAAAATAGGGTCGATGTGAATATTCGAGGGGGAAGTTAAAAAAGACCCAATACCAATAGAAAAGGGGACTTAGGAGGTTAATAACACATGATTCAATCGGATGCAATTCGCCAGGCAATCCGAAATTCACTCACTCCTGGAACCGCGCTGAAGACATCAGGAGGCGCGGATTTCACTGTCGAAGCGATTTCACCTCACCGAATAGTGCTTCGTGTTGGAGAAAAACAAATTCGTGTCAGCATCAATCTGGACAGCGTTAACGCCCTCGTTAAAGAGTTTAGATTTCTTCCTCCCGGTCGGTGGATGCGTATTGGTGCAACAGCCGGTAATCCTAAACCTGGGACCCTAGCAGCAGTCGTTCACCCTCACACACAAGGTGGCAGTTCCGCCAGTCAATTTGCAGCAATCCTTCAGCACATCAAAGTGGCTGAGGTAGACCCGAAGCGCCCTGCAAAGCTCCGATTAACCGTCTAACAGTTACCCTGATTTTACAGTTACCTGCTATAAGGAAAGGTTCTTATCTTTCCTTCCTGGATGGAGCCTAACGACTGCCTGCTGGACTGGATTACATTGACGACAAAATGGAAGGACACCGTGTATGAGTGGCTCGCTGAAGAGGGGCTGTTTCGCAAAGAGGTTGATGATCCGAAAGCTGCCTATCATTTTGGAATAAACTATCCAATCAATTCACCCTACCATATCGAAATCGTCAAACCTCGAGATATGAAGGACGGAATTCTCGTCGTCGCAGTCCTCCGCATTGCTCCTTCGCATCAAACGGCGCTCGCTAAATTAGAGAACGAAAAACGGAACCCCCTCATCCATGATTTACGTCTTCGTCTCTTGGAACGGCGACCAGGCTTTTCTGTGAAAGAGGATGGGGGAGTATGGGAAGCTGTTCAATTCCAGGTTCGTCTGCTCTACGACAACCTCTCCAAAACCTCTCTTTTAGAAGCCATTGACGATGTTTTCCGGAGTATGCTCATCGTAATCTGGACTTTCGGTCATAATTTCGGAGCTCCCACCGATCAACAGCAGCAACCAGGCTTCTACACATAACCTCTAAATAACAGGCAATTTCGCTTAACCTGAAAAGTTTAAGAACTAAAACTCTGATGGTAGAGCAAAGGTGGCATCTTATGGTAAAAACTTGCCAAGCATGTGATTATAAAAACGAAGACGATGCCGATTTTTGCGCTCGCTGCGGAGCTCATCTCCAAGAAATAAAAACCAAACCTATTGGTGATAAAGACTGCTATGGTGACGAAGACCAGGAATGCTTTGGTCTACCCCATGGCGGAGCGATCTGTGGAATAATAATCGGAACCATCATTATTGTGTGGGGTTTGAGTACCATTATGGGATGGGATATCTGGAGTTACTTCTGGCCACTAATCTTCATCCTTTTTGGAATTCTGATAGTTGCTGGAGCAATTTATGCTGTAAGGCGCAGACCTTAGGGTGCAATTTAGGCTTCTCTCAGAAGACAATCGGTGTTAGCACAGGATGCACAAATGATTGTGTGCGATCTTCGAGACATAACTATTCTAGTGAAAATCCAGTAGAGGGTAAGTAACAGTAGGTAGAGTGCCAGAACTAGGTTGTTTGTAATTTGAACCAGACTTGCTAATAGCATTAGGGGTCCAAGAACGAACAAGATATTCATGGCAAACCGAACGACACCATGGTTGACACCTAAGAATTGATAGAGCATGTGTTGTAATAGCCCAAAGGCTACAAGTAAAAAACCAACCCAAAAAATCGGAATTGGGTCGAGAAACTGCCAACTGAAAAAGAAAAACAGGATGGTTCCAAAGAGAGCGATGAGTGCGCCGGTAACCAGCCCAGTACAACCTGCACAAAAGGTTCGAGAGCCCCAAACCATAATATGTCCTGAATAATGCTGGCAAGTTGGATGGTGTCCTCGTTTGTGAAGTTCAAGCTCTGCTTGAGCGTGCTGTTCTGAATCCGGTACTTTGGTCTTTTCTCTACGCGTTCGAAATGGACGAGAGCAATGCGTTGGCGACACACCTGCAATAATTCCAAGAACGCAAATGAGCCCAAAGCCTGCTCCAATGAGTTGTGTTTGCCAGGGGACTATGATTGTCGGTGGGGGATTGATGAGTAATAACGGGAGCAATGCGAGTCCTGCTATTGAGATGAACAACGATGGTACTGCCAAGTCTAACTTGCGGGTTCGTGGCGTCAAAATCGGAACAACCCCTTTACTAATCCCAAGAATCCTTTCCACATCATATGCCGATAATATCGTTTCTTCACCTTATTGCCCACAAGGGTTCCCCGAATCCGACGAGACCAGTTATAAAACGATCTATAAGTGCAGTATAGCTCTTTTTGAACCTCTTGGCGTGTTAACTGTTCGGTAGGCATAATGGCATGAATCATATCAAAGTTTGTCCATTGCGAATCTTCGATCCACCCATTTTTTACCGCTTCTGTGTATAATGGCGTTCCAGGATAAGGGGTCATCGTCATGAACACTGCAATGTCTGGATCAATCTCGTTGATCCATTCCCGGAACGCATCAAGGGTCTCCTGGGATTCATGGCGATCCCCGATAATTGCCGTTGTTTGGGCTAGAATATCGTGTTCCTTCAGGAGCTTGATAGCTTCTTTTCCCGTCGTTATGTCAAAACCTTTACCATATTGATTAAGGAGCTGTGGATTATGGGTTTCTAGACCGGTCATAATCCATTGAAGACCAGTCTCGCGTAATTTCGGTAATAACGCTCTACCTGAGACGATCTCATCAGCTCGGGACTGGAAAAACCACATGAGATCTTCGGTAATTCCTCTGATTAGAAGTTCATCACAGAGGGTCTCCATCCATCCATCTAGCTTGACATAATCATCGGTGAGCCAGAGAAATCTACTCCCAAATTCTCGGTACAGGTATTCAAATTCATCAGCAACCCGTTTTGGCGATTTCCGTCGGCATCGTCCCCAATAGCGCCATTGACTACAAAAAGCACATACATGATCGCATCCACGACTTCCTTCGACCAGTGCATAGGGAAGCTTCTTTGCGGCAGGAAAACGGTATTTTGTCATGTGCTCTGTGACAAAATGATATCCTGGAAAGGGCAAAGTATCCAACTCTTGTATTTGTGGGCGTTTTTCAGTACACACAACATTACCATGTTGGCGAAAAGCCAATCCCTGTATGTGGGCTAAGGGGGTGTTTTCATCCAGTGCCTTCACCAACTCAGTGAAGGTTACTTCCCCTTCTCCTATTACAATAAAATCTACTTGAGGATGCGCCTTTAAGACATCTTTAGCAAACACAGAGAAATGCTGTCCACCTAACACAGTTTGGATATCGTCGGATACCTCCTTCGCTAAAGTTGCGACTCTAAGCGCTAAATTAGCGTTACAAGTTGACAGTGTACTGGGAGCGACAACATCAGGTTGCCACTGTTTGATGCGGTCTTCGACTCCCGCCCATACCATCTCTTCGGCTTGACAATCCATGACTCGAATTTCTACATCTGCCACATGTTTCTCTAGATACGCTGCAAGACACAGAAGGGCTAATGGTGGGGGAAGATAGTTTCCCATTACAAACCACGGTTGTTTGGGTGGTTCAATAAAGAGGACCTTCACAATGACACAACTCAACCGCTCGTAAAAGCGTCTACCCCGACGCAGGAATTTAATCCTTTGGTGTCTACAGCAAAACTCATTGTAAAAGAAATAGAGTGAGAACCAGATTAATGGCAATTTAGGCGCTTCCAAAAAGGACTAAATTGGAGGGGAGAGGGAATGGTTTCTAGGGGAGTGGAAGTGCCTAAATACTCGCCAATCCGGTTCTCCAGTTAACTTACGCTTGCAAATCCGCTTATTAAAACTTCTCTTTGTCAACTTTTTATTTTGAATTGAATTCCGCTTTCCCCAAACGCTTAAGAGGAGATAGCTACCTATCGCTGAGTGAGGTGTTCCTCTTGGTCTATTGCCAGAAATGCAGTGCAGAAAATATGGATGACGCAGATTTCTGTAAGAAATGCGGAGCTCCTCTCACGCCTGTCAAGAAGGATTTTGAGGCAAGAGCTGAAGCCTTCGGAGAACGGATTGGCCGTCGCGCTGAACGCTGGGGACAAAGGGTCGGTGCACGGGCTGAAGAAGAATGTTTTGGCGTGACAGGAGGAGGAGCCATCTTTGGTATCATCTTCGGTATAGTCATCATTGGAATTGGATCATCGTTTATCATTGGATTACCAGTATGGTCGTTTATTGGGCCCATTATTGCAGTGGTTTTCGGGGTTCTCATTATAGTTTGTGCATTGAATTCAGTTCGTCGGAAACGCTCTATGGGGAGCCCGGAACCTTGAGGTAAGAATCACGGAGGTTATGGTAATGTCAAGAAAATTGCATGAAGGACCAGATATCTTGGGTGCTGTCACCTTTGGGTTAATCATCATCTTATTGGCTATCCTATCGGTAGTGATCCCTACTCTGTTAGGATCTTTCTCAGCATTTATCCTCGACTTCGCAATGGTCCAGGTCTATCCAGGGTTCTATTGGTGGGCTCCACAAAACCCGGCAAATCATGTTGTGCTTTACAACGCGATCTTTCTCTTCTTCGCTGGAATAATCATCATTAATTCCATTGTCCTTATTCTACGGATAGTGTTCAGAGACTCTCCTCGCCGTCAAATCGAATCCCTTGGTGGTATCATCATGAGTGCGGGAACCACTTGGGCTGCATATAATCTAACTATGCACTACAACTTCACTCACTTTATGGGCTTTCTCATCGTCTTCGCAGGAGTAAGTCTCATCATCTCGAGCCTTGGTTACTGGTTAGTCCTCAACATGGAAGGCTCCTAACCTACTACCTTCCCACTAGCTTCGTTCATTCATCCTAACGCAAACAGGGTCTTTCTCCTCTCTCAACGCAAAGATAAATAGCCTCTCACTCTCGCTTCATCGGACGCATGTTCGCTGATCCAGGGGGTTTTGCTGGTTGTTCTGGAGCCTTAGCGAGTTCTTCTTGTGCAACCTTTAATACATCTTGAGAAATTTCTTCTGCTGTTTGATGCGCATAATATGTATCATACAGGGCTTTGTAGTGTCCTCCAAGAGCAAGCAGCTCTTGGTGCGTTCCTGCTTCAATCAGCTTACCATGCTCGAATACGAGTACGCGCGAGGCGTTGGCTATCGTTGTCAATCGATGGGCAATCACTACTGTTGTTCGATTAGCAAACAACCTCTCTTGTGCGGCTTGGACCAATGATTCTGAATAGGCGTCCAATCGACTGGTCGCCTCATCTAAAATCAAAATTTTCGGATCTGCAAGCATTGTTCGAGCGATAGAAATCATTTGAACTTGGCCTACACTCAAATTGCTTCCCCCTTCGATGAGCATGGTTTGGTAACCCTGAGGGAGCACTTCAATGAAGTCATGGGCTCCGATTAGTCGACTGAGCTCGTAGACTTCCTCATCAGTTGCCTCAGGTCGTCCGTATCGGATATTCTCCAGCACAGTGTCATCAAAAAGGTAGGGCTCTTGGGCTATCAAGGCGACAGTTTTGTGTAATGAGTCTAAGCTGATCTCTTTGAGGTTCTGGTCACCTATTCGAATATTTCCTTCTTGCGGATCGTAAAACCGGTTGATGAGGGCTGCAATCGTGGTCTTGCCGGCTCCAGTGTGTCCGACTATTGCAATTAACTCTCCAGGCTTTACATGAAAATCAACCGCTTTGAGAACCTCAGCGCCTTCCACATATGCAAAACTGACATTCTCAAAGGTGATCCCGTCACTGGTGGGATCTAACGCCACGGCAGAAGGAATTTCTCGGATAGCCGGTTCAGCTTCTAACACATCCATCAGTCGATCCATGGATGCCATAGCTGCTTGAAACTGGGTTGACATCATGCTGAGTGAGAGTAAGGGCATGAGAAACCGTTGAATGAGAATCGTCCCAAGAAACACCTCTCCAATCGAGAGAATGGGCGTAGTTCCTATGGCAAGGCTTCCTCCCACAAAGAGAACGGCTGCTGTTGCTGCAACACCTGTGGTTCGAACTAAAGGTTGCATTAAGGTCATGAGCATCATGAAACGAAATCCGTACCGGTAGGATTCTTGATTCAAGTTGCTTAGAGTCTTCGCTGTTTCCGCTTCACGATTAAAGGCTTTGGCAACATGAATGCCACTTAGGTTCTCGGCGATTTGACCGGAGACAAAACCCGTTGCGCGTTGCGAGGCTAACATCGTTCGCTGTCCAACTGTACCAAAGAGAACCACAATGAGCACAACGACAGGAACGGTTACCAAGGCGGTAAGGGCTACGAAGGGTGAAGTCAGCCACATTAACACAAAGGTGGCGATGAGTAACAAGAGCTGGCTGCCAAAGTCGATGATGATTTGAACACCTGTGGCTAGGTTATCTGTATCAGTGGTTACACGGGAGGTAATTTCACCACTTTGTATGGAACGATGGTAAGCTAAATCGGCGCCCACCAACTTTCCATATACATCCTGTTGGAGGGATTGAATGAATCCTCCTTGTGCACCTGATAGCAGCCAAGTATAAGTTGAACCAAGCACCCAACTGCTCACGCGCAATAAGATGTACAATAATCCAAGGAAGAGGATGCCTTCCAAGGTGCTCTGTTGGAAGATGAGGTCAATAGCGGTGGCTAGAATTAAGGGATCGATGGTACGAAAAACCATGGCAATTAGGGTGAGGACCGCAGCAAAGGCAATAACGGTTTTAAACCGTCCAAGATAGTGGAACATCTTCCCAATCAGAACCCGTAATGGACGACTCCGTTTCTCCCGTTCGCGCGCAAAGGCAGTGGGTCCTCTATGAATCGCCATTAGTTTGCCCCCTCCTGATTTGATTTTAAGTGAACATATGCCACTGCCCCGGGAAGTCGTTCGAAGATGCGTTGGTAATGTACCGAGGTGCGGAGTAACTCATCATGGGTACCAATTGCGACAAGTTTTCCCTTGTCTAAAATGATGATCAAATCGGATTCCAACAATGTTCGTAGACGCTGAGTGACAGTAATGCTTGTACGCCCTTTCATTACCTCGTCCAAAGCTTTTCTTAACGCATATTCTGTTTGTGCATCAATCGCGCTGACCGAATCATCTAGCAGAAGAATTTTGGGGTCCTGGATTAGTGTACGGGCAATGGCTAATCGCTGGCGTTGCCCTCCGCTTAGGGTCATTCCGCGTTCACCGATGATGGTTTCATAACCTTCTGGTAACTGCTGAATGAACTCGTGGGCCTGCGCTTTTTTCGCTGCATCGACGATTTCTTCTTCACAGGCATCAATGCAACCAAAGCCTATGTTATCCTTGATGCTCATTCGAAATAGGAAGATCTCCTGCTCTACCAATCCGACTGCGGCACGAACATTCTTGGTTAGAACCTGGCGTAAATCGGCACCACCGATCACGACGCGACCTTGTGTGGGATCGTACAAGCGTAGTAACAGCTTCAAAATTGTGCTTTTTCCTCCACCCGGACCACCTATCAAAGCGACACGAGATCCCCCTGGAATGGTGAAACTTACATCCTTCAAAGCGTATGTATTGTTTTGACCATTCCCGTCGATATATTGGAAACTTACATTCTCAAAGACGATGTCATCGGTCCATCCGACTTCAGTAACGGAGGGGTCTGGTTCTTGCAACACATCTTTCCAATTCAACACATTGATTATGCGCTGAGCATTCACATGCCCTCCGCGAATCACGAGAAGAAACCGTGGTAACATGAAGCTAAACGAATCTATGGTCGCCAAAAGACCAAGGATTTGAATGAGCGTACCTACGGTGTAGCCGGGTACTAATTGTAAGACTTGGAACGCGCCAAAGAGGAAAGCAGCTGCGGTAATGGCGGTTAGAATTAATTCCGGAATGTAGAACGCGGCAAGTCGCCCTTCACGAACTAGTAGGTTTGCATACTCCTCTGAGATTCCATTGAATTTCTCTTGTTCTTGCTCTTCGGTACCAAATGCACGGACCACTTCTATTCCGCGAAATACTTCTTGGCTAATAGCGGTTACCTTCTCGTTTTGCACAGAACGTGCGCGTCTGACGGGTTCTACTTTCATGGCGTATCGGTAAGCGAAGAATAGGTAGATCGGTGTGCCGATTGCCATGATGATGCCTAAACGGAGGTCAATGAGCGTGAGTAATACGGCTGCGATAATGAGCGTGCCAATCGCTTGAATGATGGCCCGCAGAGCAGGATTCAGAGAGAATCGAACCCAGCGTAGGTCTTGCATAGCAACGGCTAACAATTGTTTACTGTCTACTTGATCGTGAAAGGTCATACTATTCTCTTGGACCACCTCGAAGAATTCCTGTCGGGCATCTCGTTCCCACCGTAGCGTGATAATCGCAAACGCGTATCCGACCAAGACGATTGTGCCAAAGAGGGTGACTGCGATTCCGAGGATCGTAAAAACATGGAAAATGAATAAGCTGGTGAATCCGTTTAGCGCTAGCTCGTCAACAGCGTTACCTAAGATAATTGAGGGCATGGTCAACAGGTAGGATCCGAAGAGTGCAAGACCGGAGGAAATAATGGCTACGCCTGGATAGCGGCGTAATGCCGCCAACTGATAGCTACTTGCACTCTTGTATTTCACATCAGACACGAGAATCGTTCCCTTTTTTCTGTGTATTCCTTTCGCTAACTCATCTCTTTGGTTGGTTCCTTGTTAATTGCTGCTTTTATGAGGACATCGACTTATATCCTGACATACTTCTAGAAGTTTTCATTACGCTTGCCAAACTCCCTTTTTAGAGCCATCGCTTTTTCTGAAAAGACCAGACCAAATGGAGAGAAACCAGGAATGCCCTCCGTTCTAGCTACCTTATGACCCAATTACCCCTAGGGTTTACTGATTATTAGTCTTAGAGTTCGCTCCAACAAGGTGGTTATCCTAACTGTTTTCAATTAGCTTTGAAGACACTCATTACCTCCTCTAGACTTCAGTTCAAAGCAAAGGCTGAAATAATTTGAGTTAGCAGAAATTGTACGCTGTTGGATACGGAGTTGATAGTGGTGTTGAAGTTGATGGAACGGCTCCTTGCAGCAACAGGAGTATCAGGATTTGAAGCCCCCATCCGTGAGATTATCCAAGAAATTGTACATCCACACCTTGCCTTAGAAACGGATTCACTGGGAAATCTTTATGGAAGCATTGGCGACGGGTCTCCCCACATTCTCATCATTGCTCATATGGATGAACTGGGGCTAGTCGTTACCCACATCGAGGAGAATGGCTGTCTCCGTTTTCGCAAAGTGGGCGGAATTGATGACCGCCTTCTCCCAAGTCGTTCAGTCTTTGTCCACACAAAGTCAGGACCTATACGAGGTGCAATTGGAATGGTACCACCACACCTGATGGTTGATCGTGGGCAAATGAAAAATGTGGTACCGTGGAACGAAATGCAGGTTGATCTCTGTACTCGGAGTCGGGCAGAAACAGAAGCCCTAGGTGTACGATTACTCGATCCCATTACTCTTGAAAAAGACTCGTTCGTCCTGCAAGGAAAGTATCTCTGTGGACGAGGAATTGATGACCGCTTCGGCTGTGCGGTCCTCGTAAAACTAGTAGAAAGCCTCACCTCCCAACAACTGAATCGGAAGATAACATTTGTCTGGAGCGCCCAAGAAGAAATCGGATTGCATGGGGCCACCGTGATAGGCAACCGGTTTACTCCTGATATCGTGGTCGCTGTTGACTCCTATGCTACCGGAGATGCTCCTGATGTCCCCTTTCATCTCGCTCCGGTGCGGCTTGGTGATGGTCCTGTGCTCAGACTCTGGGACCATCGGGCAATCGCTTCACCGTATATGCGTGATCAATTCGAAACGATTGCAAAGCAGCAAGGGCTCCCCCTGCAATGTGGCGCTACGGGCGGCGGCACCGATGGCGCAGCGATCCAACGCGCTGGCACAGGAGCCTTAATGATGGCGGTTTCTGTGGCCGTGCGCTATTTGCACTCAACAGTGGAAATCTGTCACCTCGACGATTTGCAGAATCTCGTCACCCTCCTAAACATCGTTCTTCCACAGCTTCAACTACCACAAAAGGTTGGATGAAATGTTACAATCAACGGATCCACTTACTGGCTTGATTCAATGGTTGATAATCTTCCTACAAGTGTGGGCTCCTCTGTTAATTGTCTTGGTTCTAGTCTGGGTAGTACTAGCGCTTTTTGCGGGAGTGCTCATTCGGTTTCTTCGCAAGCGTGCAAACCGTACAGGGTTTCCTTCTGACGCTCTCAATGGGCTGATTTTGGCTATTCGATTAATTTTCATCTGGATTGGCATTGCACTTTTTGCGGTCTTCATCCCAGACCCGCTCTGGGCGTGGGTTGTGGTGGTAGTTGGTGATGCATCAGTGATCATTGGCTTAGCCGTTGGCATTGCCGTCAGTCAATCAATGCGTAACTTCATCTCTGGGTTATATGTACTGTTCACCGATCCCTTCGATGTCGGAGATTATGTGCGAATCGGCAACAACGAAGGCATTATTCTTGAAGTGAGTATGAATTACACAAAACTTCGACAAATCGATGGCACCACTACGCTCATTCCAAACAGTAATGTCATGTCATCTTCTGTCACCAACTTTCGGTTTAGACGAAAACCAAAAAGACGCAAACAATCCGAAGAAGACGCTCACGAACATGCCTCTCTTCCTCGCCGTATTTGGTCGGTCATCAGTCAAGCTATGGATACTTCAAAGCTCATCCAATACACTCTTCAATTGAAGTTTCCTGTTAAAAAGCCGCAAAAAACCTATGAAAAAATATTAGATCGCGTTTGTAAACAATGGGAACCAAAATTCGGATTTATGCCAGTCTATGCCATCACCGATATTACCCATTTGGCTTTTACTTACTCAATCACTATCTTTGTAGACGACCCCCAACTCTTGTTGGAGAACCGTTCAGAGTTCATCAGAGATATCGGAAATGAAGTGTACAAAGGCTAATCTCACAAGTGAAGCATTATCGGTTTCTCACTCTCTTTGAAAGATGAAAGGTCGGTGAACAATAATTATTAGTTTAAAATCAAATGTATTAGGGATCATATCTGGGGTGGGTTTCAATTATGCCAAATCAAGAGAGCTTTGTAACATTCGGTCTTCCTGGAATTGATACCCTCTTAGGCGGTGGTTTAAGGCGTGGTACCACCTGCCTGCTTGAAGAATTGCACGGCGAATCGAGCGGGATGAGCGGATTAGCTGGAATCCACTTTCTGTTAACTGGTGTTCAGCAAGGTGAAGGGGCGATTCTTCTGTTATCCGAACATACCGTTACTGAATTCCAACAACTCCCCGGCACTCAACAACTCCTCTCCATCGCTAAGCCCAACCAATTCGTCTTTATGGACGCCCTGTCATCAATGACCTATGGTGAACCAGCTTCTCAACCCACCGATGATGATGAAGGTATTATCCGCTGCTCCAATGTTCGCTATGATGCCAAGTTCTACGAAGAATGGCGGAATACCGTTTCCATGTTCGAAAATCCTCTTATGTACATTGACTCCCTAAGCGTGTTATTACACGCCATGGAATCAGACAAAGCCGCGTGGCGATTCTGGTTGAGCTTGCTTCCGCTCATCCGCCATCGACACCTCACAATTGTTGGCTCGTTCTATCCCCATATGCATTCTCCTGCCTTTGTTGAAAGCATCGAGCGGATCTGTGACACCATTATCCAGTTCACCAGTGAACCTACGGCGAACGGAGTTGCACAACGGATCATCCAGGTCGTGAAAAACCGTGGGTTTAATTTCGACGAGCGAAAACATCCCTACGATATAAGGGACTTCGACTTTGGTGAGTCCTAGCAAATACTCCAACATTTCTTCAGAAAGCGTCTTTTCATGTTTTCTAGTCAGAGTCAAAAAGCCTTTAGGGAAAATCAGGCGATAGGCATGGTCACTTGATGCTCCACATTCGTTCATCTCTATGGAGGCAACCTTATGGACATCAAACCCTTTACACGAAAAGAGAAAATCATTGTCTTCTTTGCCTGCGCCCTCGGATGGGCTCATGATGCAATCGGACTCACCCTCATCACCTTCTTGGTGGGACCTATCGCAACCGAATTTAACATCATTCACTTTCCCGTCCCAATAGTTCCAGAGTTTCACATCGGTATCATCCTCTCAGCACAATATATCGCAACGGTTCCTGGAGCTTTCCTTTTCGGGGCTCTAGCCGATAAGTACGGTCGAAAAAATCTCCTGCTAGCTTCGATTGCTTGGGATGCAATTCTCACAGCAGCCTCAGCCTTCGCACCGAACTTCTATGTCTTTGCAACACTTCGCATCCTCTCAGGTATGGGCGTTTCATGGGGTATTGCATTTGCCCTCCTTGGCGAAGTCTACTCGCCAAAACGCCGGGCCTTCTTTGGAGGATTAGTCCACGCCATGTTCATCATCGGGTATCTGGGTTCTGCGATCTCAGTATTGGTACTTGAACCAGTACTCTCAGTGATGTTTCCAGTTGTCTGGTGGCGGTATCTCTTCCTAATCGCTTTAATTCCCATTCCCTTTGTTATCTGGTTGTACTTCGCATTGCCTGAATCTCGACTATGGGAAAAATACCACGAATTGGAATCCCCCGATAAATTACCAATTGGCACACAACTACGGGAAATTATCCGAAAGGGATACCTGAAATTTCTAGTGATTGCAACCCTCATCTTCTGGGCTGCGGAATTCGCATATCACGCCTTCGTTGATTGGGGACCGTGGTTCTTGGGTGCTGGCGGAATCGGATTACCGGGGATGCAACCAACGCTCATCGTGATGGGCATTGCCCTTCTCCTGCTCATAGTATTCCCTTTGGTGGGATTATTAGGTGACTTCATTGGTCGACGAAGAGCCTTCATGGTTCCGGCCATCCTTGGAATACTCGGGACACTAGTCTTCGCGGTCGCGGTTCTCCTCTTCTTACCTCCTCCAGTGCTGATCACTATCCTTGGTCTAGTTATTCTTGCTTTAGGGTTCAGTTCACACGGACTCTTTGGCGTTTGGTCGAGTGAAATCTTTCCAACACGGGCACGAGCTGCAGCGAATTCCATTATCTTCAGCGTTGCTCGGGGTGTCTCGCTAGGAGCTGTTACCGTAGGCACTCTGGTGCTTATCCTTGGGATTCCGCTTGGCCAGGCGATGCTTATCGGTTCTCTTGGCTTTGTATTGATGCTCTTACTACCTTGGCTTTTGCCTGAAACCAAGGGCAAAGTGTTAAAGCCAGACTAGCCAGCTATAAACACGCATAGGTGAGGTCTTCAATGCCTCAAGTTACAGGTGGAAATGCAGTAGCGGAAGTGCTTAAAACGGAAGGAATCACCCATGTCTTCTCCTTACCTGGTGGTGAAATCCTTCCTATCTACGATGCTTTAGTCGCTGAAGGCATTAAAATAATCACAACCCGTCATGAACAAGCCGCAGGTAATGCCGCTGACGGTTGGGCCCGGGTCACACGAACACCAGGCGTGTGTCTCGTTCCTATGGGGCCCGGTATCGTCAATGCAATACCTGCTTTTGCCCAGGCATACCAGATGGGTAGCCCGGTCGTTGCCATCACTTCGAGTATTTCACACAAACTTACGGATATGGATGCGTTCGAAGACCTTGACCTAAATGCCTTAGTTTCTCCAGTGACCAAATGGACGCGCCAGTGCGTTTTTCCTCACAGAATTGGAGAATATCTGCAAAAGGCATTCAGTGCTGCGTTATCCGGACGCATGGCTCCCGTCCTTTTAGACATTCCAAAGGATATCATCGCAACACCCGTTGACGCGGATGCAATTACCGCATTAGTTCCTTCACAATACCGTCCACTGGGTCGAATCTACGGCGATCCGGTACAAGTGAAACGAGCGGTAGAATTGCTAGCCCAAGCAGAGCGCCCCGTGGTGATCGCAGGAAGCGGTGTATACTGGTCTCGGGCTTGTCAAGCCCTCATCGAGCTTGCAGAATTTCTTTCAATTCCTGTCGCTGCTGAATACTTGGCAGTCGGATGTTTCCCACAGCAACACCCTCTTTCGATTGGCAATGCCATTGGTAACGCTTTCACCCGACAAGCCGATGTAATAATGGTGGTAGGAGCCCGCCTTGATGAATTCTTAGGGTTTGGTCGGGATCCAGGTTTCTATGCAGAGGATGCCAAATTCATCCATGTAGATATCATGTCTGATCCTATAGGAAAGAATCGAGCTGTGGATGTAGGTCTCATCGGCGATGCTCAAGCCGTGGTCTCCCAAATGCTGGAAACGGCGAAAACTCTCACCAAAAAACGCGTAACAGGCAATTTTGCTAAGCAATCTCGTGCAGCTTGGGAGCAACTCATGGGATTTTTGGAAAAGGACACGGAGTCTGATGAGGTGCCCATTAAACCTCAACGGTTAATGAAGGAAATCCGCGAATTTGCCACCCCAGATAGTCTATTTGTGTTAGACGGTGGAGATACAACGGCGTGGGCGTATTTATACCTTCGAGCTAACTATCCGGGTCAGATTATCGGATCACAGGGACCCCTAGGGCATCTTGGTGCTGGATTACCCATTTCTCTTGCAGCAAAACTAGCTCGCCCAGAAAAACCCGTGTATCTCATCTCTGGTGACGGCAGTTTCTTCTTCAATCTCAGTGAACTGGATACCGCCGTCCGACATGAAATACCAGTCGTCGTTGTCGTAAACAACGACTGTGCCTGGGGGCTGGTCTACCATACGCGACTCTTGAAAACACGCTCTGAAGAACGGGCGTCTTGTGGTACCTTGCTCAGTGAACACGCCCGGTTAGATAAAATCGCTCAAGGGCTAGGAGCCCAAGGCGAATTAGTTACCAGTCCCGCGGAAATCCAACCAGCCTTGAAACGAGCCCTCGATTCGGGGGCGCCTTATGTCCTCGATGTTCGTGTATCTCGCAAATACATTACGATGCTTTCACAAATATTCACAACCAAACGCGATTATTAGAGTCATCGGTTTGGAGCTAATCCTATCTTCTGCATTAACTCAAGAAGCTCTTTAGCGCGTTTCTCACGAAGTGCTTCAGGAGTCTGGTTGGGGTATTCGTAAATACCCCGTCCAGTCTTCACACCAAGATTTCCCCTCATGACAGTATCCTCAAGCCACTTCGGTAAAGTAAACCGGTCATCATTGAGCGACCAGGCGAGATATTTTGCCGCAAGGACAATCACATCTAGACCAATATAATCGAGATTACCGAAGGGACCGTATTGGAGGAAAATCAGTCCCAAGTGCTCTTTCCATGCTCTGTCAATTTCTACATGTGTTGCTGCTCCTTCCTCAATGAGTTTCGCCGCTTCAGCGAGCACTGCCCCCGCCAACCGATTTACGATGAAACCTGGAGTATCATTGCAAATGATCGTGCGTTTTCCACACTTTTTCTCCAAGAACTCGGTCATTTGGCGAATCACCGATTCAGAGGTTTTTGGTCCACGAATGACTTCAACTAATGGTAGAACGAAGGGTGGGTTCATCCAGTGGGTTCCTACAAGCCGCTCTGGCGAGTGGACCGCCTCTGCGATATCGGCCACACGAATGACGGAGGTTGTCGTAGCAAAAATTGCCTTTGCGGGGCAGGAGGTTTCTGCTTTGGCAAAGACCTCGCGTTTAAGGTCTAACCGTTCCGGGACGGCTTCCAGAATTAAATCCACATTTGCTACTGCTCGTTCCAAATCAGGTTCCGGAGTAATTTGCGTCAGGGTGGTGGCGATGGTCTCCTGCCGAATCAGCTGATATTGTGCTAGGAACTGAAGATTCGCAGCAATCCGCTCTGTAGTTTTATTCAAAGTTTCTTCGTCGATATCATACAATTGGACGCGGCATCCTGCTTGGGCGAAGACCTGAGCGACACCATGTCCCATAGCCCCTGCCCCAAGAACTGCAATTTCAGTAATTTCAGGCATACAAAAATTCTCCTTTAGAAACTCGAGAAAATCTCCTTTCGGGCTTGGACATACCCGATGAAATGTTTTACAATTTCAGAAACCGAATCATACTGCAGCTGCCAACCGAGTTGCTCGATCTCTCGAAATAGCGTTTCCTGTTTTTGCTGAACTAAAAGCGTGGTGAGAAACGACCAAGTCTGAGCGACCCGCACAGCATCGGGGTCCAAAATAAACTCCACCCTAGCTTTGGGAATATGAGTTTTTATCTCCGCGATGAGATCCTGAATCGGTATGGGAACACCCCCCGCAATGAAAACGCGCTGAGTGAGTTTCGGAGCCCTCCATAACGCTATCAGGAAATTAACTGCATCTGCTACATAGATAATTGGTAGAATAGAGGTTTCGGGGATATCGATAATTCCGGATTTGCCCAAAGCTAGGTTTTCAATAAAGCTTGAATAAGTGACCGTTGCACCAGCTCCACGCCGTCCGGGCCCAATCGCTACTGCAAATCGGACTCCTCGAAAATCCAAACCATGGCGCAAGTGATAATAAGTTCCTAGCATCTCTCCGAAGGCCTTACTGACTCCATAGAAACTACCAGGATCACGATAACTCGTCTCATGAAAAGGAAACGGGGTGCCAGCACCAAAAACTGCGAGGCTGCTTAAGAACACTAAACGTTGGACTTGCATAATACGAGAAGCTTCCACTACATTATAGGTGCCAGCGATATTACATGCGTACGCTGCACCAGGATTGCGTTCTGATTCTACAGAAAGTCGTGCGGCTGTATGAAAGACATGTTTGATGTGGTAATCCTTCAATGCACGCACAACATCACTCCAACTTGTCACATCGCCTTCAACAAGAGTTACTTTGTTCACGATTTCATCGATCCTCGCTAGGTTCGGCTTCGATTCAAACAACACAACCTGATACCCGTCATCGATCAAGTGCTTGGCAAGGTGTGACCCAATAAAACCGGTACCACCAGTAATTAACACGGGGTCGTCTTTGGGAATATTTTGTGACATACAGTGACAACCTCGCCCTCTCTCATCCAGTCAACGATAAATACATTGCTCAAGGTGATTAGCTCTATTGAAGCGGGTTTTTAAAAAACTGCTAAAATTTATTTACCGCCGAAAGAAGCAGACTCTGCGAGGAGGTCCTAAGGGTTAGTGTCCAATGAAAACCAGCACATAAAATGTGAATTGGAAGCGATCAACACATTACTTGGCGGGGGATTGAGACGAGGAACTACATGCCTCCTCGAAGAGTTCAAAGGGGAAAAACGAGGTGTTACAGGGCTTTTGGGCACCTCGTTTCTTCACATCGGACTTCAAGAAGGTGAAGGTGCAATATTCCTTCTTTCAGAACACACTGTGCAAGAATATTTGCTGCTCCCTCCAGTGAAGCGACTCATGGACGAATCGAAATCTCACCAGTGGTTGTTCATGGACGGACTTTCCTCCCTCTCTTACCGTGAACCCTCTAAACCACCTGAAGAAAATGTGATTCGGTGTTCCAATATCCGATATTCTGCTAAATTTTATGAAGAGTTCCGTCGAGTTGTCAAACGATTTAAGCTTGCTCGAGTATTTGTTGATTCGCTCAGTGTTCTCTTACATGCTATGGAATCGGATCGTGCTGCCTGGCAATTCTGGCTAGCGCTTCTTCCTTTAATACACCGTCGGAAATTAACGGTGATTGGCGCGTTTTATCCTGAAATGCACACTTCACAATTCACTGAAAGCATTGAACGACTAAGTAACAGTATCATACGCTTTTCTGCATCCACTCCTCAAATAGGTGAAAACCCAGTTCGCCAAATCCAAATCGCAAAAAATCGTGGTCGTATCTTCAGTGAAAAGATACATGTCTACGAACGAAAGGGATTTGAATACTACATCAAGGACTAACACGGTTCCTCCTCTCCTTCATCTAGCAACTCACAGAGGACACAGTATGTCTCCAATCCCCACAGCCTTTGACTTACATGTCCACACAGAATACAGTCCTGATGCCCTTACTTCCCTCGAAGACTACGCCCAAGTTGCCGATCAGTTAGCAATCCATGTAGGGTTTTGTGATCACTTCGAGCTCGCGTTTCTTGAACGCCAGGATTATCTTAATCAAGACAAACTGGTCAACCTCTTTGAGGATTATGACAAAGTGCACTCCAATTACCCTCACACTTCTCTAAGCTTAGAAATTGATTACTACTCGAACTTAGCCTCGGAAGTTGCCGAATTTTGCGACTCTTACCGGGATACCCTCGACTACCTCATTGGTGTGGTTCATACCGTTGACCGACTTGCTGTCACCGACCAAAAAGAAATGGATATGCTAGTTTCACGACACAATCTCGCCTTCATTCTCGAAGAATACTTCAGGGAGGTAGAAGCTGCGATTTCTTCACAGCTTTTTGATGGAATCGCCCATATCGACGGAGTCATGCGTTACCTTCCACTGTATTCAGACAGTTCCGAATTCGAACTCTACTGGCAACAACAGACACAGTTACTTGGACGGTTATGCCAAAAATACGATGTGAAAGTGGAAGTGAATCTTAGGGGGTTACATCACCCATGGAATCGCACACACCCTTCTGAACATTTTATCGAAGAGTTTTCTAAAATGGGTGTAAAGTTCTATGTTGGCTCTGATAGTCATAGTCTACAGGCTTTTCGAGCATCAGCACCACTTCTACGGCGTATGCAAGCCTTTCTCCAAGACCGAGAGTGTTTTCAACTCCCACAATTTCGCCGAAGATCAAGCTAGACTCGGGTAAAAAATTCCAACACGAGAATCGCGATCGCCGTACCTACACCCGCTCCAAGCGTTTGCAGTCCATAAAACCACTGATTCTGCTCGGAAACTCGACCAAGGAATACTCCTAATAGAAAGAGAAGGGCGAAGCCCGTAATCGATGAAATCAATATCGCATGAATCCACAGTAGGGGAAACCCCACGGCCATAATAATGAAGGGTACCAACAGAAGAAGACCTGCAAGAAAAGGCGCAAACCCATCCACGAAGGCTGATACAAAAATTGCAAAGCGATTTGCTCGTTTAACTACAGTATCTTCTAGATCACGAAGCATAGCTCTCTCCAATTCACCGAATTCCTTTTCACGTTCAGCCTTTTCAGCTAGATAGGTTCCTGCTAACCCAGAAAACATCATAGCAAAACAGGCACCAATCCCTGCAATGAAAATGGCTCTGGGATCGAAGTGCTGTGCAAAATGCGAGGCGAGAATGATCCCTAATATTGTAAGCGTTCCATCAAACGCATTCATAGCGAAATAACGCCGAGCAATGGGCCCCAAGCGTGAAATGCGCGCAAGCTGCCCCATTTCGTCAATACTTGTCATCTTAAAAACGACTTCCAACATCACATCAATGATGCATCACTCGGAAAAGCCTTACGAACCTATTCAAAAATACTGTGCATCGATAAGACACAACCACTTCGATAGACTTTTCTTGGTGGTCTGAAAAGGAAGACTCAATAAATACTTGGGGCAGGTACCATGGAATCAAAAAGTGATAAGATCTTGTTTGGTAAAGGCGAACTTGAAGGGCACCGGTTTCATCTGAGGAAAGATAAGAAAGGAGGCACCATCGTGGTTGATGCCTCACGCCTGCTCTTCCTTAACGAAACTGGCTATGACTACGCCATCGCAGCTGTTCAAGGCGTATCTAATGCAGAAATCATCAAAGTGATTCAGAAGAAATACCGCGGGGCTCAACCTGAAACTATACGCAGGCATTATAACGAACTGAAAGACAAAATCCTCTCCTTCATCGCTCAACCGGATGTCTCCCCAATCGAAACCTTCGATTTCGGTGAAGTGGAACCCTTCTCACACGAGCCTTCAGCACCTTATCGTATCGACCTTGCCCTGACATATCGCTGTAATAACGCATGTTCACATTGCTATGTACCTGCTGAACGCAGGAATTGGGATGCTACTCACGAAATGGATACCGACAAATGGAAGCAAATACTCGATTCCCTCCTCCAACAAGCTATCCCTCATGTTACCTTCACTGGTGGCGAACCGACGCTTCGGGAGGATCTTGTCGAACTCATTCAATACAGCGAAGAGATTGGTATCATTGCAGGTCTCGTCACAAATGGACGCCGGCTAACTCAACAATTAGTGGACGATCTCGTGAATGCTGGCATAGACTATGTTCAAATTACATTGGAATCGCATTTACCCGAAATTCATGATGCTATGGTGGGAGTGAAAGGCGCCTGGCAAGAAACTATTGCCGGGCTAAAACGCTTTATCGATACCGATATCTACACTATCACCAACACCACGCTGACACAGCTAAACCGTCCCACAATCACCGATACGGTCGCGTTCCTAGCGAAACTTGGTCAGAAACCTTTTGCAATGAACGGGCTCATCTACTCAGGAAGCGGTCGCGAAGTCGCTGACAAACAGGCAATTCCCGAAGAAGAGCTGGATGAAATCATCACCGACATCCTCGCAGAAGCCGCTGAACATGACATGCGACTTATCTGGTATTCACCAACCATGTACTGCCACTTCGATCCTACCCAGTATGGGCTCGGCCCACGCCGTTGTAGCGCCGCATACTCTAGCCTTGCGATAGAGCCAAACGGCGATGTCTTGCCCTGCCAAAGCTACTTTGAACCTCTGGGTAACATCCTCAAAGACACCTGGAAAACCATCTGGAATCACCCCACCGCTCAAGCGCTCCGTGGGCATACCAAACTTGCAGATGAATGCCTATCGTGCGAACTTCTCACAACCTGCGGAGGAGGTTGTCCACTGTTCACCCAATACAAAGAAGTCTGCTGCCACCACAATATCAGCGGATAACCCCTCTGAACAACCGAATGAGGTTTCCTGCACCAAAAGCCGTGAGAGGCGAATGCAGTGCAACCCTACACCCCTCAGTTTCTCTTTACCCAAGCTCACCGCACAGCTCCCACTCGTCAATACCTTTACAGTCTAGCAGACTGGAGTAAAGCGCCAGTTAGTGTTGACTTGGGCTGCGGCACGGGTGTTATTACACCTGAATTGACATCCACGGATCCTCATGCCCACGCAATAGGCATCGACTTCGATTCTGAGCTAACTAGTCAAGCACAAGCCAACAACCGAACCAATCCTACGCTTCACCTCATCCTCAGCGACGCTACTGCACTTCCGTTACGTGCAGCCGTTGTTTCCTTCGTATTAAGCCATTTCACCTTAATGTGGATAAAGGATTACAAGAGTGCGTTAGCTGAAATTTCCCGAGTTCTCCGGACTCGAGCCATGTTCGCAGCTATCGAACCAGATTATGCGGGAAGAATCGAGTGGTCTCCCGATACAAAACAAAATCACTGCTACCCCATAATAAAATGGCTCCGAATGAAACACGCAAATCCCTTCATAGGTAGTCAACTTTCACAATTACTTCACAGCGAAGGATTCACAGACATTACATTTGGAGTGCTAGCTTGGGAATATCACGCCGCTGCTGCTAAAGCCGAAATTCAGGATGAAGCTGCACTTCTTAGAGCAGAGGGTATCCAATGGAAACCTCCTCTGGTTTCTTATACGCCAATTTTTTGGACTAAAGCACTAAAATCATAACTCGTTTTATTCATGGCTACTAGTAGGTGAAAAAAAGAAAGGGTGAGGGGAGTAAATACGGAGAACTCCCCTTTGTTGATTAAGGTCCGGGTAGAAACAGTAGAGGGATAAGCACGATTGCTGCGACAACGATTAGGATCGCCGAGATGATGCCCATGATGATCATGAAGATAAAGGCAATAATTCCGACGATTATCGCTCCACCCCAGCTGACATCGAAGAAGCGTTTGAAGAGAGGTAGGTAGACGATCAAAGTAATGAAGCTTGAGATTACAAAGCTGAGGATGTCTGCGTAAGGAACAGATGGGAAGTACATCGTAAAGACAAAGCTGAAGATTGCCTGAAGTACACTGTTGATAATGGCACCAAGAAGGGCAACTAACAGGGCCTCACCGAAGGTCGTGTTAACCCCTGAGACCAGTCGTCCGGCAATGAAGAAGGCGATCGCTAATCCTAACCATAGGATAATTATCGCGATAATCACTGTGACTGCAAGGTAGAGTAAAATACCCATTTTTGTTACACCTTAAGTTAGGAGTAATTGCGCCTCCTATTCATGAATACTGTTCTAAATAGATTGCTCCTGTCGATAGATTCTCGCTCAACGATAATCCCTGTGAACCCGAAAGGGTACCAAAGGGCGTCTCGTTGAGTTCACTTATCGAATTGCCTGAGTTAGGTTTAAAGGGGGTATCTTGGTCAGTGACCCTAAGAGCGGAGCGAAGGTTCTATGCCGCATTTTCTTGATCTATTCCTCGACGAACTACACCAGAAACATGAAGCGCTACGCCGGCGCTTATCCGGTGAGGAATCCTCCGAACTGGATAGTATGCTAAAAACTGCGTTTCAGAAAGAATGGCATGAGTTACCCTTACCCAAGAAGCATGACTTCCGTGTTATAGCTGTTGATAGTGGACGAGCAACACGGGAATATGCTCCAGGTACCTTCATGTATATCTGCCGCGCCAGTGCCTATACTTCCTGGGGATCTCCTCATCGCAAGGTGACTTCTAACGCCCATATTATCGCATCTACTCGAGAGCAGTTAAAAGATCTCGTCAGCTTACGATCCGAACATATTGAGCATCAAGTGGCTCTAGAAGCAATACGCGAGACAAGTGATGTAGATTTAGTCTTAATTGATGGATCACTGTATGGACGAATCACACATGTCCCAATCTCCTTCAATTATCCTGGGGAACGAGCTCTCTATCTCCAGTATATGCAGACATTCATCCAACTCATCGAGGAGTGCCGGAAACGGAAAATTCTGCTTCTTGGCATCAGCAAAGACTCGGTTGCTCGACATCTCACTCGATTACTCCTTGAGAGTGTAAAAACCAAAGTCCTCAAGGACTTTGAACAAGTTCTCTCATCGGAGGATTTTGATCAGTTACTCCAATATATGGACACTGAACAGAAACAGACTATCGCAGGAATCCGGTTCCAACGCGAAGTCGGGTTGTCTGGAGGACAACGCGAACTCCTTGGAGATTTACTCTACGAGCTTCGACGTCCACGCCCTGATTTTCATTTAATTAATGCCTGGGCTAAAACGACTGGCTTTTCCACACCTATTGAGCCTTACCCTGATGTTCCGCTCTTTAAGTATGAGTCGAAGAATCCAGCAGATTATGTTCGGCGACGATTTGTGAATGCATACAACGATTATGAACACGAGGAGGATTTCGAAAAGTGGGCTATCCCAGTGATGCAGGACACATTTCAACTCCCAACCTTTGTCACTATTTGTACCAAGTTAGCCCATAACGACACACCCCTCCGTGTTGATGTGCCTGCTTTTAGTGTCGGTTTACCAACTCGCCTCTCGCAAGTATCCTCTTCTCGAATGCTTGACCCAACTCCTCAGAGAGTAATCGATATTCTGGAAATCCTTCGTAGTGAATACGGAGGACGCGAATTATACAATGTCTATCTAGTTCGGGCCGATCAAGAGGCGCGGTTACCCATAAAAGATGTCACTACACTTTATGAACCCTTAGTGGAAAAAGAACTGAAAATCCCCCTTGTACCTCGACGTCGCGACCGGAGGATTAGCTATGTCTGAAACCCCGAATGAAGAACCCGTAGGATTTATTGTCGAAGAAGCAATGGCCACTGAATTCATCTTTGCCAGCGACCGTAAACGGTATCCCCCGAAGTTCGAGTATATTACAGTCAAATCAGAAGAACTCGTTGATGGTGTACTAAAACCGGTTGAGGTTTTAGCCCAGGTTGAACGCATCACCTCTCAAAGTCTCGCACTTCGCCGGGATTTAGACATCGAAGCCATATACAGAATTAAAGAAGCCGGAATTGACGATGTGAAAACCTGGGGGGTTGCCCGCGTCCTTGGATTTCTCGTCCCTACCCAGAAAGGGCACCCTCCCCGCATTCTCTTACCCCGGCGCGCAGTCACCCCTGGAAACCCCATATACATAGCTCCTGATAGTCTCTTAGCGAAATTTTACGAATATCCCCCTGAGGCTAGCTTGTATATTGGAAATCTCATTTCTCGTCCCCAAATTCCTGTAAATATTCGCATTAACGGCTTCCGTCGCCATGTAGCGATTTTAGCCCAAACAGGTGCAGGGAAAAGTTACCTCACCGGCGTCTTGATTGAAGAACTCATGCAACGCGGAGCAACCGTCATCATCGTTGACCCTCATGCTGACTATGTATTCCTCAGTCAAACAGAAAACGGGGAGAAACATGAATTCTCAGATCGAGTAACAATCTTCCAAAATCCTGAAAGCACAGGACGATACAGCAAGAAAGACATTGGTCGAGTCGAAGACTACACGGTACGATTAGCTGATCTCGATTTCGATGAGCTTTGCAGCGTATGCGCAATTGGTGAAAAATATACTAACATCCGCGCAGGGCTAGAAACCGCACTTCGGCGCCTCAAAGAACGGAATGTCGTGTATCTCCCTGAAGACATCGAAAACGAACTCAATGTTGTGGCTAACACCGAGGACCCTGAGAAACATGTGAAGCTGGGAGCCCTCAACGCAATCAAATACATTCGGCGCTTACAGCGTCTGCGCGTCTTTTCGCGCAGCGGTGTTCCCATAGACCATATCATTCAGCCCTATCATGCCTCTGTAATCGACCTCTCTGGTCTCGGAAATCGTAGCACCGACTACATTGTTAGTCGACTACTGAATGATGTGTTCGAAGCTGTGACCACGGGTGCTTTCCCCTTTCCAGTATTTGTTGTCGTAGAAGAAGCCCATACCTTTGTGCCTCCCGATCCTCCAACTTATTCTCGTCGAATTATTCGTCGCATATCACAGGAAGGACGCAAGTTCGGGGTGTTCCTCCTCCTCATCAGTCAACGACCTGGTCGGATTCACCCCGACAGTCTCAGCCAATGTAACAGCCAAATTGTCCTCAAGATTACCAATCCGCGAGACCAAAACGCTATAGCCCAATCCTCAGAACGATTAAGTGAAGACCTCATCCGCGACCTACCTGGTCTAAACATCGGTGAGGCCGTCGTTGTGGGTGATATTACTCGCACGCCGGTGATGGTTCAAGTTCGCTCCCGCTTGACGCGCGAAGGAGGTGCTGATATCGATGTAGTCTCTAGCCTGAAAAAGGCTAGAAAAGCTGCAGGCATCGAGAAACAACTAGCAGAAGACCGAAAACGCGTGACGAAACTCAAAGGGGCCTTCTCTGAGGTGTAAACATAGTGCCCATAACCATTCTTCATACATCTGACACCCACTTAGACCTTCCAGCTATCAAATTTGGTTCTCGGCGCTATGAACGGAAAACCGATTTCCTCAAATCCTTTGATAGTGTTATTAAATATG
Source organism: Promethearchaeota archaeon (assembly GCA_048938385.1). Lineage (GTDB taxonomy): Archaea > Asgardarchaeota > Hermodarchaeia > Hermodarchaeales > Hermodarchaeaceae > Hermodarchaeum. The sequence continues at coordinate 41,669 of JBHLMG010000013.1, forward strand.
CTCTGGAAAACAAACCCGATCTGTTCCTTCATTCGGGTGACCTCTTTGATGGACTCAACCCACGAAATCCAGTGCGTGCCCATGTGATGGACGGATTCCGGAAACTCCATGAAAAACAGATTCCAATCTACATCATTAGCGGAAACCACGATGTCCCTCGGGCGCGACGCCATGGAGTAGCCCCACTACTCGAATACCAAAAGGCCGGGTTTATCCACTTTTTTCAAGATTGGGAAACGATTCAAACAGAAACCATCAATCACAAAGGGTTAGAGATTGAAATTTCAGGAATCTCGTTCAATCCTTCCATTCCCCCCTCTGAAGACCCCCTTCGTAATCTATCGATTCCCGGAAAAGGGGATGTAAACATTCTATTAACCCATTACAATGTGGAAGGCCTTCGTGGGACTTTTCCCTTTGAACCCGATATCATGCTCAAATCTGTCCCGAAGAATCTCACCTACCTGGCTTCAGGACATAACCACGAATTTCAGCAAGAAAAGGTTGGAAACACAACCATCTGCACTCCCGGGAGTACAGAACATGTATCTTTTGCCGAGGAAGGTCATAAAAAAGGGTGTGTATGGCTCGAAATGGATACAGACGGAGTTCAACACCTCAAACAAATTCCCCTAAACACACGACCCATGCAAACCATTAAAGTCATGATACCAGTCGATGCAGACATAAATCGAATGCTAATCAAGGAAATTGACCGGTTACGAAACCCCCAACTCGTTCTACGGTTTCGCCTTAAAGGCGTCATGACCATCAAATCAGCGGAAAAGTATCGCCGCGCCGAAGTTGTCCGCCATGGCTTCGCAAAATGCTTCTCCACTGAAGTCATTGACGAACTAGAATACCAAAGCCCTGATAAAGATCTTCAATTAGCAGAAGTGGAGCTAAAACCACCCATCACGGAATACAAAGAGTATGTCACTGATCTCTTCGAGAAGGAGAAAGACGAAGAGAAGAAAGTCCTCTTGAAAAAAGCCTTAGATCGAGGTATTGGACTTTTAGAAGAAACCGGGGGTTGGTAGAAAATGGTAATCTTGCGTCAACTCAAAGCCCAAGATTTCAAACACTTAGATGTCGATTTCACCTTCCCTCAAGGAATCCTGGCTATTAGCGGACCCAACGAGTCAGGAAAATCCTCCATATTCGAAGCAGTCCTCTTTGCCTTTTTCGGAAGAACCCACAAAGCCCCCATGGGTAACAAAGATCGCCTCATCAACTACGACGCCGATAAGCTATTCGTCCGCCTACACTTCGAAATCGATGGAACCACTTACCGAATCATTCGACACCTACACAAAAATCGTCCCAGCCAAGCTGACCTGCATAAGATATCGCCTAAGGGTGAGCTCATCCCTCTTGCAACGGGCGTGACGAATGTCAACTCAGAGATTGAAAGCCTTCTAAACGGGATTGGACTCAACGACCTCCTAGCTAGCAATGTTGTGCTCCAGAAAGATTTAGACCGACTAAGCCAAATGGCAAAAATGGAGCGAAGAGATATTATTAACGCGATGATGGGTCGGGACTGCTTTACCCGATCCGTCGACAAATTAGCTAACGATCTTCGCCCCCTAAAACCAGCGCAGATATCAGAACACAATCTTTTGAAAGAGCTCAAAGTACGCCACGACGAATACCTCAAGAATCAACGAGAATGTGAAGAAAAACAAGAGTCCATGAAAAAAATCGAGGTAGAGCTAAAAAATAAAAGTCAAGTCTTTGCGCAAACAGAGAAAAAATTTAGGGCTGTCAAAGCTTACAAAACCGCAAAGGAAGAGCGTGAGCGAATTCAACGGGAAATCGAGCACAACGATGAAACTACGACACAGCTTGAAGCCCAAATCGCTAGTTTAGGTAAACTCCAACCCCAACAAAAGAAGCTCCAAAAACAAGCAAAACAGCGCGAATACTTGGAAAAGGATGATCGCGTATTTCAACAGGTCCTTGCTGGTGCTGAACAACTTCAAGCCAAAATCGATGAACAGAACATGGCTTCGAAGACTATCTCAAGCCTCGAAGAACAAATTGGAGAACTCGCCCCCTTACAGGAAGTCGTCAGGGAATATGAGATCATAAAGGAACAGCGTCACAAAGCCGAAGCCACTCAACGCCGCGTTTTTTCTCCTCTTCTGTACATTCCCTCAATTAGCTTACTATCAGCAGGGATTGTCGCTATCTTCTTAAATCTAATAGCCGGTCTAGCGCTCATTCTCATCTCTATACCGTTTTTGGGCTATTTGCTGTACAGCTACTTCTCCTATAGCCGTATCCAACCTCGACTCCAAGCTTTAAAGTTGCGAGAACAAGAACTAAGTGATCAAGTTGCTCAGTATCGGGCGAAGGAAACCTTTCAAAGTCAATTAACTGCGCAGCTCGAACAGAAACAGCAGCTAACTAATCAAATCTCGATTTTATCTCAGGAAGTACACAGTAAACTCCAATCCCTCTCTCCTGCCCTATTAGAAGGCGTTACTATTCGCTCTTACACTGAAGTCCCCAATCTCCAAAATGCCGTAAAAACTGTTGAAAAAACCCTTCTCGGACTAAAAGCAAACCGAGATTCCGTGCTTGACCAACTCCAATCCATTAACGACCAATTGAGCCGCTTTGCCTCCTTGAAAAAGGACTTAACGCAAAGCGAGAAACGCCATATCACCCTTCAAGAACAACTAGCTCAAATCTCACTTCCCATTCTTCCTGACGACATACAGACCTACTCTGAAAAACTATACGAGGAGCTAGATCAACAGCATACGACGCTAGGTCAAGAAAAAGTAAGATTACAAACACAACGGGAAAGTACTAAAAAACGCCTCGATGAACTAGTTACCGAACTCAAGGCTAACGAAGGCGTTATCGAAGAATATGCACAAAAAGAACAAGCTGTTAAGAAACTGGATGAGAACCTCAAATCTGGACAGCTAACAATCCAGCTGATTCGTGAAGTCGCAGAACGCGGCCGAGAACAAGTTCGGCCCCGCGTAGTCAATGTGATGGAACGCATTCTTGCAGCGATCACGGATGGGAAGTATCGATTTCCAAAACTCAGCGAAGATTTCAGCTTAAAGGTGTATTCTGCGGAAGCAGGAGAGTATGTTGACGCCAACCTCTACAGTGGAGGCACGGAAGACCAATTCCTATTGGCACTCCGGCTAGGATTTGCCATTGCCTTGCTACCTCAAGGACGCGGGGCGACCCCTCAATTTCTCTTTCTCGATGAACCCTTCGGTGGTTCTGATATCCAACGCCGCGATAACATTATTCGCCTCCTTAAAGATGAACTATCCCAACGATTTCAGCAAATCATAGTCGTGAGCCATCAGACAGCCGTACTATCAGCATCCGAATACCAGTTTCGAATGGCAAACGGGCGCCTTTTTCATTCTGATTAACGGCTAATAACTAAAACTAACCCAAAAGTAGATAATCACTTGTTTCTATGCTATTTCTGGGCAGTGACACTGGAGAATCCCATTATGAATGTACCCGCGCTCCAGATCAATCGATGGAAAAAGGCGTTCCCCTTAGCTGGATTTAAACCCGCGTTAAATCCCCCTACTGATGCCGAACGCCGGTTAGCTCAACAGTTTTGCCCAGCTATTTTTGTGGATCTTGCCCTCATAAAGGAAGAACAAGCTGACATCGCTCATCACCTTGGAATCGACCAGAAAAAAAGTGGTTTTGTTGCGTCATTAAGGGAACGGGTTCGCGGTCGAGATTTTGCGGGAATGGCGGATGCACTCTTCTTATTCTGTCTCGGTGAGTTTCCGAGTAATCTCACTGGGGCTAAACTCGCAATCCTTGGTGTTGCCCTTCCTGAGAGCGAACTTCCTTGGGACAAAGAGATGCACCGTGTACTTGATGAGTTCAGGACTCGTCTTCGCGCCGACTACGAAAAGGAACTGTTTGAATTTATCAGGCAACTCTATTACACGATATTTCCCTCAGAGGAAACTCCTACCTGCGTAATTAAGTACCGTGTCAGCCAAGACCCTGCTGACTCCAATGTATTTGGCATTCAATACTTCGCCTATTGGCCAATCCAGCTATTTCCAAGGCATTTGTTCGATTATGAACCCATTACAGTTGTTGTCCGAAAAGAAGGAAAAATATTCGAGCCCCTACTCGTTGCTTTTAACGCAGAATATGGAGCGCGACCTTTATTGAAAGGTAAGCGCCCGGGACACAGTATTCGGACTTTTTTCAACTGGGATAGTCGAGATTTACAGATCGGTCCGTCCGACTTTAATCCGATGGCCGATTACATGACTAAGGCCTTTGGGGGAAGTTATTACTACGAAGAGATACCTGATGATCGCCGGTTAAGCCACATCAACAACCTTCAGTGTGCAGACAGCCCCATCGCGCTAAATGTACAAACCAAGTGGCACTCCTATGACCTCTGTAATGCTGATGTGCTTCGAAGTCAAAGACCCCTTCCCTGCAAGCTTCACCCACTCAAAACTCAGGATTTGCTACATATAGAATGGAATGTGCTGGATCCCTTCCAAGCGCCATTTCTTTATCCTAATATCGGAAAGAAAAACGCCCTGATGCATTTTCCTTTGAACGCTGCTACACTATGGCAAGGTGAAACCTATCGCCGGTGGAGCGACTACGCGTTAGTCGAGTTTCATATCAAGCATGGTCGCCCATCACAAACGGTTTCCAATTTGTATGCTTATCAGGTTGGCTTGTTCATTGACTTGTTTGCAGAAATCACCGGTGAAGGGTTAGGCTTAAGCATGTGGCCTCTCATCGAAGCACGCGAGCGTGAAATCAAGGATACCCTCTCATTCATCAAACGGTTGCGCCGATCCAAAGACTAGTAATCCCTCTTCCGTCACGCTTAAAACCAGAAATTAGAGTGAACAGAAGAAAGTGAAGTGACCATGCCTTCTGTATACTCGACCGATACCACTCCCGGGGTGACGACTAGTCAGTTTACTCAGCGCTTCTGGTTAGCCTTACTTATCGCCCTTGTAATAGTATGCGTGCTTTGGGGTTTTTTCCAACCTTATCCTTTCAACATTCTCCTCTGGGTAATCGCGCTTGCTTTTCTGATCATCTTCCTTTTCATGATCTACCGTGGTTCTCGTGGCCCTCCACAAATCAAACTCGCTGAAGTTCGACGATTAATTTCCTGCGAGAGCTGCGGTGTGGAAACTGAAGGTCCCTTCGAAACAGGTGATCATGTCTTCCGTAAAGTCGGATCGTGTCCACGCTGTGGAGGCTTACTTTATGTGAAAGCCATTTACTCTATCGAAGGAAAAGAGCCCCTGAAACGTCAGCAGCCACCAGAACAAACCACAACTGAGGCTAGAGAAGCGCCATCTCAAAGTTAAAGAATTCTTAGCAACCCATTAGCTCCTGAATGTTACCAGCAAAGATACATCTCAAATCGTCGGGTGCCACCTTTAAGCGTTGAAAGATTTCTAGTTGTTTTTCAAGAATATCAATTCGAAATCCACGGGGAAACATCGAGCTGTCTGAACCAAAAACGATACGATTTGCTCCCCCTGCTTCAAGGGTCCGTTTCAAGACGCCTTCTAAATCTGGGGGATACGGAATGTAGCGCATCCAGATGTTGGACCCTGAGGTATCGACATAGATGTTATCAGTTTGATAAAATAGCAGGAGAGTTTCTCGAAACATTCCTGCGCCAAGATGTGCAATGCCAAACTTCAAATTCGGGAAATCTCGTGCTGCAGGTTGTAAATCGAGGGGATTTCCATATCGAAGGTCGACACCTGCTCCAATGGAAATACCGAAATGATGGAGAACGGGAACTTGGAGCTCATCGGCTACTTGGTAAATACGGTAGGCTTCTTTTCCGTACGCGTAGAAGTTGTGTAAGACAGGATAGAGTTTGAACGCATGAAAACCCAATTTCTTGATGGCATACTGTGCCTGGTCTTCAGCCTCAGGGAGAAGCGGGTTTATGTTTGCGTATCCGTAGAATCGGTCGGGGAAGCGTCTCAGCCCGTCAGCAAAGTCTTCCCACGCTTCCGGTCCTACCATCATTCCAATTCGGGCGATCCCGTATCGATCTAATTCCTTTACCCACCGTTGAACAAAATCTTCTTCAGGGCCTGGCGTATCGACTGAAGTCATATCCGTGTGCGTTTGGATTCGGCGTTGAATTGCTTTAGAACTCACTTGCCAGGATTGAAAGGTTGCGTAGTTTAGGTAATGTGAGTGACTATCAATGACTTCCAATCCTATTTTTTGGTGGAGAAAACCCGTTTTTGGTTTAGACACAAGAACACCTCAAATGCGAGGACTGCAGCTGAGCTTAATGAATTTGTTGCAGTTCCGAAATCAAAGAGTTCATAGGACGCAGGTTTAAAGGTGTGTGGTAATAGCGAATCAGTGACACTTGGTAAACAGGAGATGTAACCTATCTTGTCTTTTTCAAGTCGTAACCCTAGCACCGATAAGAGTCGTTATGAACGCGTAAGTATCGAGGCTGCAGACCTCGCACTTGAAGGTCGCCTTGCTTTGGTCAGCGATGCAAATCAACCTGGTTTAGTGCTTTGCCATCCACATCCACTAATGGGGGGTAGCATGGATGACAGTCGACTTGTTACCTTGAGTAGGGCTGCTGTCGCCGCAGGTATCAATACGCTCCGCTTTAATTTCCGAGGAGTTGGACAAAGTCAAGGAAAATTCGGGCATGGGGTGGGTGAAATACAAGATACGATTACTGCGGTGAATTATCTTCGTAACCATCCATATGTACAAGGATCTCGGATCGCCCTTTTAGGCTACAGCTTCGGAGGTAGCATCGCTCTCGCCGCTGCGATGGATGCCACACCCGTTGCTCTTGTAACGATTAGTGCGCTATTTAGACTTCCAGACCTTGATCCATCTATTGTAACTGAGGCGCTTCGCTTTATCCCCTGTCCAACATATGTATTACACGGGCGCGAAGATCGAACAGTTAACCCGGTTGAAGCTGAAGCTATCTTCGCTAAACTTCAGGTCAAAGAAAAGTATCTCAGGGTAATTAGAGGTGCTAACCATTTCTGGAGTCGCCGTTTGGGCACCATCGTTCCAATGATAATTGCATTTCTTCGAGATAAACTCGATATGAAATGAGCTAGAATTTTTAGGTAACATTTGAGATTGCGCAAAATCATAGATTCTCCTTCATGAAGTCGGATTTCCATAGTTTTTTAAGAACGCATCTAGAAGAGAACTCCGAGCGGCACCGACAAAGGGACTGACCATGACACAATCGGCAGGGCGGTTCTTCATCTCATCGGTGAAAGAAATTGGTCAATGGGATTGGACCAAAACTGACCAATGCTCTGTCTGTGGTCTCAGAATCCGTGACGGGCAACAGATGGTCTTCTGTACCAGTTGCGGAAACCCCGCCCACTATACCCACCTTGCGGAATGGGTAAAGACGAGAGGAACCTGCCCCATATGTCGGAACCGCATAAACCTCAGAAGGTTGAAACCGGTTAGAAAATAGTCGGGTGAAAAAAATGCGAATAGAAGTTGTACCAGCGATTGGTGGTAGTGATCCTATTGCACTTGAGGTGGAGCCAAACACTACTATTGGCGAAATCCGGAATCGCGTTGCTCAGATGCGTCGTATTCCACCTAATATCGTCATTCTAGCCTACCGTGGTGCTCAATTGACTGATGAACAATCTGTCAAAAGTGTCGGTATCACACCCCATGATAAATTGTACCTCATCACACGGACTGAGGGCGGTTAGAGTCTCCTTAACCCTTCGGTTTCGATCTCTGTCGCCCTTTGTCTTCTTCTTTTCTATGTAATAGAAGATTATTCACTGCGTTTGCCATAAATTAACTAGTTGGCAGTGGTAACCAACCGAAAAGGTATTTATCTCTAATGCAGTTGGTTAGGTTACTGGGGACCGGCAGTGTAGACAGAGGCGCTGTCCGCATGTTATCAGAAGAGGACTACTGGGCAAGACTCGCTCTTGAAGCCAAAAACATAGAAACCGAGGAACCTTCCTTCCAACCTATACAAGGTGACCTTAGGCGATGGCAAGGCTTCGTTTTAGGTACGGGGATTTATGACGGGGGGGTGTTCGTTCTCCAAATTAATGTGCCCAGAGCTTTTCCCTATGAACCCCCTCAAGTCCGATTTATCACTAAAATATGGCATCCAAACATCTATCGTGGCCGTGTCTGCGTCGGCGTCTTGGGGAAAGACTGGCTTCCCAGCATGTCTCTTTCTGGTGTAATAGAAACGCTCCGGAATTTACTTAACTTTCCAAACCCTGACGATCCACTAAACCAACAAGCTTCGCGAGAGGCGAAACGAAACCCTGAACAATTTGAACGCACTGCACGAGAGTGGGTTAGACGCTACGCAGGATGGGACCAAATACAACATAGGTGAAACACAGCGTGAGCGAGCAACTCAGTGATGAAAGAAAAAAGATTCCCGTATATCATGGAACCGAGCGCTATGCACGTCAACTTCTCATCGCTGAGTGGGATCAAGAAAAACTCGCAAAATCCACAGTCGTTGTTGCAGGCATTGGCGCTTTAGGCACTATTGTAGCTCTCGACTTAGTCTTAACTGGTATTGGAAAAATCATAATCATTGACTTTGACACCATAGAACTATCAAATTTGAGTCGACAATTACTCTTCAGTGATGAAGACATCGGAAAATCAAAAGCGGTCATTGCAGGTCAACGCCTTCGGGAAATGAATCCAGATGTGCAAGTTCTTGCCTTAGACAGTTCCATCCAAGAAGTTCGCACATCATTTTATGAAGAGGCCGATCTCATCGTCGATGGTTTAGACACTTTTGAAGCGCGTCGATGGCTGAATTCTTTATGTGTACAGAAAAACAAAGTTCTCATTCATGGAGGAATGTATGGTTGGTGGGGTAATGTTCAACGCGTTGTACCATTCAAGACGGCGTGTCTTGAATGCCAACCTCTAGTTCCGGCTGAACGGCTGCAAAAGGCTTGTACTCCACCTGGGCAACGACGGAAGACGGAAGAGCCTCCACCCAAGTTTCCGGCGCTCCTCGGTGTTGCCACCGTTGTTGCTGGTATCCAATTTCAGGAAGCTCTCAAACACCTCCTAAGTGTAGGAAACCCCTTGGACAATTACTTGTTTTATGACGGTCTTCATCAACAGTTTACCACTCTGAAATTAGCCCGTAACCCAAACTGCTTCCTCTGTAGTGATCGATTTCGACTCAAAGGTGAAAAATACGCTTTAGATCCGAAGGAAACAGTGGCTGAACTACGGAACCGATTGATCATGAGCTTTGGGTTGCAGGCGCCAAAAATAATTCTTCATGGCCAAATACTGGCCGACGATAAAATCCTCGGGGATCTACGACTCAAGGACGAAGAAATGCTCTTCATTATTGATACTGCATTAGCACAACCTTTGAAACTCATAGCGGTCTTCAAATGACAGGAAGGACTGTAACTCGAACTAATACGGCCACTATTATCATGAAGAGGGTTACTCCCATTGTGATGGTTAACGCAATGTTGGTAGTTAACCGGTAGCGTTCACGAATACCCATCGCTAGTAGGAGTGCGCCCCACAACAAACCGATGCTTAGAAGTCCATATACGATCAACCACAACGGGCTAAGATACAGGCTCGCTAAATTACCTAAGGTTGCGTAGGGAAGCCCGAGCATTAGTACGACGAACGATAACAAATTAGCAAAGAAGAGCGGTAAATGCGCATATTGACCCATAAGAAATGTTTCCGCAAGCATTCCTTTTCGTCCTGTGAGTCCAATTAGAAGCTGAATTAGCCCAAAATAGAAGAGATTCAGGAGCATGTAAAGCGCGGCTAGAATAACGAAAACACCGAAGAAGCCGAATAATAGGCTTACAGTAGCTCCCACAATATGGGACGCTAATGCCACATACCATAATGAAATCAAAGTTAAATTTCCTATGAAGATGAGCGCTGGACCTTTTCGGTCGAGTTCGTGGGCAATATCCCAAAAAGCCACAGCAGGAAACCGAATGATCCCCCAAAGGCGTTGAATCAGGGTCAATCGTTTATCCCATTGTTGTTCAGGTCGACGCATAAAGGGTAATATCCTCTCAAATTGTTCTGTGCGAAAGCGATATCCACATTGCGGGCAGGTTGCGTCTTGAGATTCAACTCGGATAAGACACTCTGGACACCGAAGTTTCGACATCCCACATCAAACCTAATATCGAAGACTCGGTGACGAAGTATATTTGCTTTCGGTTTATAGGTTCTGACGAAAGGTTTAAGTTAGGAGGTCTCAATTTCCTTTTCGAAGTGATCCCTATGGGGTATAACTTTCTCCAATTCAATTAACTATTCTGATATCACGCTACCCCATGTTAGGAGGGGATCGCAACGATTCACGACTATTTTCACGACTGCTCCGGGATTAAGTGGAGGCTCTGCTAGGTGATTGATTACAAAGAAATCGAACCAAAATGGCAAATGCGATGGCGTGAAGCTCAGGCATTCAACGCTGATCCTATTCCTCAACGTCCGAAATATTACCTCACAGTACCCTATCCATATGCGAACGCACCCATGCATGTTGGACATGGACGTACCTATGCAATTGGTGATGTCATCGCCCGTTACAAGCGGATGCAAGGGTACAATGTTCTTTGGCCCATGGCCGCTCATGTCACTGGAACGCCAGTATATGGCGTGGCGAAACGCATCCAAGAAAAAGATCCGGCGATTTTAAAGGAATACCGAAGCAACATCGCTATCTGGCGACCCAAAAAAGATGTTGAAACTGTGCTCGCTACCTTCACAGATCCCATGGCAATCGCTCAATTCTTCTCAGGTGTATTTGAAGGCGACTTTCGGAAGCTCGGATTTTCAATAGATTGGCGCCGGAAATTCACGACCAATGATCCTGAATACCAAACCTTTGTGACCTGGCAATTTAATCAGCTAAATCAGCTTGGTTATATCACTAAGGGAAGCTACCCTATTTTGTACTGTGTAAACTGTGGGAATGCTGTCGGTGAAGATGATCTCTTAGAAGGCGAGCATGCAAAAATTACTGAATTCGTGGCTATCAAGTTCCCTTTCGAAGATGGCTATCTCGTTGCAGCTACCTTGCGACCCGAAACCGTCTTCGGAGTAACTAATGTCTGGGTAAATCCCAACGCTATCTATTATAAAATCCAAGTTGATGAAGAATTCTGGTATGTAGCCCAGCCTGCAGTTCGGAAGCTGGTTAATCAGGGGCATAAATCCCAACGCATTGAAGAGATTTCTGGTAAGACCTTCATTGGAAAAACCTGTAAATCACCAATTGAGGACCGAGATCTCCTCATTCTTCCGGCTGAATTTGTTGACCCTGAAAACGCCACTGGCGTAGTGTATAGCGTACCATCCCACGCTCCTTTTGATTGGGCTGCCCTACACGATCTCCAACAAGCTAAAGCCGCACCTCAGGGATTCAAACTCGACTTCGAAGCGATAAGAGCAATCCAACCAATCTCTATCATCAATATTGAAGGCTTTGGAGACCATCCCGCTATCGAACTAGCGAACAGGATGAACATCAAAACCCAACAAGACACAGCTAAACTAGATGAAGCCACTGAGACCCTTTACCGTGCTGAATACTACCAGGGCACTATGAAAAACAATACTGGGATTTTCGCTGGTCGCCGAGTCAATGAAATAAAAGACGAGGTTATTGCTTTTCTTCAAAAACAACACAGAGCTTTCATATTCTACCAACCAGATCAAAAACCGGTGACCTGTCGATGCGGTAACGAAGTTGTTGTCGCGGTTATACCAGACCAGTGGTTCATCAATTATGGAAATTCCCAGTGGAAGGATTTAGCTAACAAAGCTTTAGGGCAAATGTTCATTTACCCAGAAATGTATCGACGCTCATTCGAAGCTACCTTCGATTGGCTCAAAGAGCGTCCAGCCGCACGACGGCGTGGTTTAGGAACACGCCTCCCCTTCGACAAGAAATGGGTGATAGAATCCCTCTCAGACTCCACGATCTATATGGCTTTCTACCTACTCATACACCATCTCCGAGCAAACAACATCGACTCCACACGCTTAGATGGTGCCTTCTATGATTATGTGCTCTTAGGCAAAGGAGGCATCGCAGCCATTTCCGAACAGACGAAAATCCCGGGTGAAGTTCTAACAACACTACGCGAAGAAGTCGAATACTGGTATCCCAACGACCAACGCCACACCGCAGTCGGCCATATTCCCAACCACCTGTCCTTCTTCATTTTTCATCATGCCGCCATCTTCCCTGAGCGTCATTGGCCAAAAGCCATAACCCTCAATGAATTCGTCATCCGTGATGGCGTGAAAATGAGCAAAAGTAAGGGCAATTTCATTCCAATGGCAGACATTCCCCGTCGTTACGGAGCAGATCTCTACCGCTTGTATATCAGTCAAATTGGTGACTTACAATCGCTTGTCGATTGGCAGGAAAAAGATGTCACCACTATTCGCCGACGACTTAACCGATTAATTCGACTCTGGGAAGAGGCTTCAAAATTAACTGAACAACCCATGGATGCAGCCTCCTTCAGTATGACCAGCCGATGGATCCTCTCCAAAATGAATTCAACCATCCGCGAAGGCACTAACGCACTAGAACACCTCCGTTTACGAACATACATCTTACTAACTTTTTATCAACTCCTAGGTCATGTGGAAAGCTATCTGCGACGATTACCCAAGAACCATCCCGAACGCGAACCCGTTCTCTACTACTTAGTTACACGCTGGGTCAAGCTCTTAGCGCCAGTCATACCTCATCTCTGCGAAGAAATTTGGGAGCGCCTAGGTAACATTTCCTTTGTGTCTCTTGAAGCCTGGCCCGTTCCAGATGATGGGCTGATTGATGAAAAAATCGAACAGTCCATGGATGTCGTCCAACAAACCATCGTTGATATCAAAGAAATACATGGGTTATTGAAAGGAAAGAAGATCCATACTGCTCACATTTACACAAGCCCTAGCTGGAAGTATAAAGCCTTCCAGATAATGAGCGAAGCTAAAGCAGCGCCAACCGTTAAAGAACTCATGCCTCTCCTGATGAAAGACGCTCAACTCAAGAAGCGAGGGAAGGAGGTTTCAGAGCTCGTCCAAGCCATCGTAAAGGCGGGTGGGTTTTGGACTTTTGTTGATAAAGAGACAGAAATGAAAGCGCTTATTGAAAATCAAGCACTCATCCAAGCGGAGACTGGGCTCACCATCAATGTTCAAGATGGTGACAAACCGACTATTGATCCCAACAATCGTGCGACTAAGGCGCTGCCTGGGCGCCCTGCCCTTTTCTTGGAGTAACACCTTAAGCAATTCGTCGCCCATATTGAGGCGCTTGCTGTTCTGTTCCCTCCAGCGGCCACTCATGCTCGCATCGAGGGCACTTGGCGTAACCACAATTTCCCATGCTTGCAGAAGGGCAATTTCCACAAGCCATTACTCGACCATAACTCGTGTCAAAACGAAATCCACACTTGGGGCACTGGACGAGGGTCATTTAAGACTGCGCTCCAATGTCACCTTTTGACAACATTGTAAAAGGCTTTCGGAAGGTTAATCCCGAGTCCGTGTGCATCGAATCAGAAGCAACAGCTCAATAGTCGCTATCACACCTATTACAGTCGCAATAATGATGACTGGCATACTGATTGCAAAGAAATTCAGACCTGGAGGGAGCCCACCTGTCAGACCAGTCGCCACCACGCCAATGTTGTAACTCATGATGCCAATGTAGTTCAAAAGGTCCGAAAAAACAATTCGAACCCAGACAATCGGAACCCCAGAGTCACTGGATAGTTGTTGAGCGAATTCACCTGCTGCTTGTAGTTGGGCGATATCTGACGCTAAAATGAGGTTGATCGATCCATTACGTAAAGCCTGTTCTACTGCTATCAATTCAGGCCCAGAAATGAAGATGTTATCCCCTACCATCAGCAATCCTTTAACCTCGAGTCCGAGAGCTTCTGCAACATAAGCCTCAGCAGGAAAAGTAATGATAACCTGTTTTCCTGCAAAGCCTAGCGCAAGACTTTGTGCAGCGATGAATGCTTCCAATTCTTCGACCTGAATGACAAATTCATCGAACCGTTCTTGCCAGTACGACGCATGGGTAGAATTTAAGGCCGAACACAAAATGCGCGTGGCATTCGCGATGGCTATGGCGTTTTTTGGCAATAGCCAGTAACCATGCAAGTTTTCACTGTGAATTTGCTTTTGAAAACGATTTTGCGTGTAACCACGAAGAGGTAGTAGCTCTGCTCCCAGGGCCTCATAGTCTTTAAGAGAGATGTAAGGTTTGCTCGTCTGATTAGCTAACTCCTCCTCCCAATCGAAATGCCCAGTTAGTACGAGCATATCTGCGGCGTTTGCCTCGTCAATAATGGCTTGAGTGAGAGAAAAGGCATGCGGTTCGATTCCTTCAGGAAGAAGGACAGAAATAGAAATCTGGGTGCCGCCTACTTCTCGGACAATTCCGGCTAAAGGTTGGATGGAAACTGCTACACTCAAACTTGGAGCTCCTTGTGTGGAAGCTGTGGGAAGTAAGCCCACTGTACTCAAAGCCAATAAGGCAATTGCTGTAAAGGTAAAAAACGATGTTTTTCGCAACCCAGATCGCTCCTTTCGTCTTAGACAAGTTAATAACTTCTAATGATTTCTTGATAATCCCCCACACTTAATAAGTCTGTCGTCGTTTTTATTAACATCGTTGCCCGTGTGGTGTCCTCATGCCAATTGTGAGTATCTCATTAAACAAAGACGATCTAGAAACGCTTGATGTTCTACAATCTAAGGCCGGATTTAGCAACCGTTCAAACCTCTTTCGCCGTGCGCTGCATTTACTCGCTAACGAGATAATAGATATCCATCAGTTCGAAGGAGACATCTCAGCAGTCATCACAATTGTCTACAGTAAACAAGGCAAAGGCATAGAGAGTAATTTTCTCCTTCACCGCCAAGCCCGTCTCATTGATGCCCTTCTACATTCCCACACTATCAATGGCGAGTGCATAGAAGTGATGGTCTTGAACGGTCCTGCTAAAGACATTCAAAATCTTGTCAAAAAACTGGAAGAAAACCGCAAAATCCACACCGTAAAAATCGCGCTAATTGGAGGAACCCCTCGTGAGTGAATCCTCAAATTTCATCGAAGCTGACCACTTAACAGTGATTTACCCCACAGGGGATGTCGCACTCCAGGATGTCACCTTCACCATTCCTGAAACGACCTTCATGGCCATTATTGGACCCAATGGTTCTGGCAAAAGCACGCTACTAAAAACCATGTTGGGTTTACTAAAACCCACTCAAGGATCCATTAAGGTGTGGGGACACGACGCAAAGCGCGAGTACAGGGTGATTCGTCACATGGTGCGTTATGTCCCCCAACGGGACAACATTGAGCATACCATTCCTATGAAAGTTAAGGACATCGTCTTGATGGGAAGATTGCTTAAGAAACCACCCCCCCGATTTGCCTCTGTTAAAGATGTGGCTTTGGCAAAGGAAGCCTTACACCGTGTGGCTTTAGATGATCTCTGGAACCATCCGTTTCCAGACCTTTCAGGGGGACAACGCCAACGCGTATTAGTAGCTCGAGCTCTCGCTAGTGAAGGGCGAATAATGATGCTCGATGAGCCATTATTAGGGGCAGATCACGATAGCCAGATTCAGATTGTTGAAGCTTTACACGAGTATTATAATCAAAACCAAGTGAGCATCATCATGGTTACCCACGACTTGAATCCCATTCACATGATGGTCAAGGATGTTGTGATGTTAAACCGGAGACTGGTCGGAATAGGTCATCCCTGCGCAATAATGGATCCCGAACTGGTCAAACAAGTTTATGGGCCTTCAGCTTATGTTGTTGAATTGGGTGGTCACCGATTCTGTATCACACATGACTCTGGAGTGGACCGCCATGATCATTGAGTTTTTTACTCTCCTGTTTACCTCAACGGTCTTACAACGAGCATTACTAGCTGCTCTGTTGGTAGCAATCATCGCAGCCACCAGTGGAACCTTCATGGTGTTTAGAGGATTATCCTTTCTCACCTCTGGAGTAGCCCATGCAGCACTTGGCGGAGCATCATTGGGGCTCTTCCTTCAATCCACGGGGCTTGTTCCCTGGTTTGACCCAATCTTGGGCGCAGTACTTTTCGCAATCTTCATGGCCCTTGTAACTGGAATTGCCGGAGAACGGGGCATTGCCCAGAAAATGGAAGTGGCCGTTGGTGTATCCTTCGCCCTTTCGATGAGCCTTGCAGTTTTTTTGATGTACTATCTCCCTCCTACCATGATCCCGCAAATCTGGGGATACCTCATTGGAGACATCCTTCTCCTCGACAACCTCGATCTCATCCTTCTCGCTGGAACCGCCTTCTCTCTGGTACTGCTAATCGTCTTGTTCAAAAAGGAATTCATCTATGTCAGCGTTGATATGGAAGGATCCACAGCCCACGGAATGAATGCTCGGGGCTATCACTACCTCATGCTCGTTTTTGCAGCCATTGCCATTGCTTTAACAACCAAGGCGGTGGGTGCTATTCTCGTTTATGCTATTCTCGTTGCCCCTGCTGCGGCATCTAGTGAAATTTTAAAAACCGTGAATTATGTGATACTAGGAGTTTTTGTCATCGCCTTTGCTTCGATGCTTCTTGGGTTAATTGGCTCCTTTACCTTTCTTGCCTCCCCGAGCGCCATCGCGGGCCTCGTCGCTGCTCTTTCCTACATCGTGATAATTCAAGGCAAGCGTCTTCTAAACCGACCTTAAAACGCAGGACAAACACAGGATATACGCTTCAGGTAAAAAATCGGTTTTACCACCTTTAATAAACGACGCTGGTGGACTCTTATGCGGAGAGTAGTCCATGTCATCGAATTCTGAGTATGCAAAGGGACTTATTCGAATTAAAGGTCATGCGTTCGCCGCAAAGGAGGTTCTTCAAGCTTTAGAACAGCAAGCTATGACCTCTGTTCGGGTTGTTGGTAATGAACTATGGGTGGGCAAACATCGCGTTCGTCCTATTGCGAAGATTACTCCTGAACAGGCAATGAGATTGACTTGTTATGGAAGTTTAGCCTTTTGTTGTGATCTCTCTCGTAACTGCCAACTCCGTGATGAAGCCATCCACCTCCTTGGCATAACTAAAGAAGAATACAACGCTATTCAGCAAGATTGTCATCGTCAATTCCTTCGATATGCTGAGCGCCATTGGCCTCAAGACCTGCTCACTAGCTCGGCCTCTGACCCTTCTCAGGTTTCCCCTTTTTCTCGAGATTATTCTCGGGCTGAGTCACATGAATCTTGGCGAGAGCCATCCGCTTCTTTGAGTGCGAGCCGTAGTTCATCTCCCACCTCTCCTTCAAGCTCCAGTAGTACCGTGGATTTAGGTGGACTTTTTGGGGCACCAGATGAGTATAAGGCCCGCTCTCTCATAGATCCTGATCCTTTTACTGAGCGTTCCAGGAAAATTAGTGATGAGGTATCCAGTTTTTCATCAAGTAGATGGGACTCACCTGATTTCGACACCGATGCATCGACCGTTGCAGTGACTCAAGGATTTTGCATTTACTGTGGCCAGGATTTACAGGACGGATCCGAATTCTGTTCTCGATGTGGAAGAAGTCAAAGATAGGTAGATGAAGGAATCAATACCATCTTTTGGTGCTAGAATAGAACTAGCCTTTCTTTGCCAGCTTTCGTAGAGTATCAATTTGCTTGGTTAATTTTTCAAGGCTTTGTTTCCAGCGCTTAATCTTTTCAACATCTGCTTCTGTTTTTTTCCCGCTTGATGCACTAAAGTCTGCTATTCGTCGCTCCAATTCTAGCGCTCGGCTACTTAGCCCAGCTATACGCCCATGAACCTCGGGGGTAGGTGACACAATTTCAAGAAGGGTTTTGACGGTTACTCGAATTTCTTCAATGACAGTGGCTAGTTGTGTAATAGTTTGACGAACTGATTCTAAGCTTTCACTGACGAGTGTGCTCGACTCTTCAGTTGGTCCTTTGTACCGAATAAGAAAAAGTCGAATCTTGGAGAGGATGTCAAAGAATAATTGGACAAGTTCCTCTTCATCTCGAAACCAAGCAGACAAGGGATTCCACTTAGAGACCATCTCATAGAGTGTTTCCATTTGTTGGCTCAGCTCTTGAGCTTCTGGTGTATCTTGAGCAAGAATCACCGCTTTCAATTGAGGGAGGAGTGAGATTATTTCAGCCTTAGCCTTCACTTCTTGAGGAGTCGCGATGTCGGAGCCCATAAGCTGTCGGTAAAGCTCCTCTAGACGCTGAATACTCTCAGTCTCACTCACTTTGAATCAAACTCCTAACTTTCACATTTAACATAGTTTCATATTTAGCGACCTAATCCGAGTCGAATCTCCCGAAGAGATTGGTAATTAGCCGGATAGCCTAGCATAGAATACAGTGCACTGATTCCCGCGGTCTCTGCCAAGGTTTTTGCTCGGTTGTATTCTGATTCATCTTCAAGAACCCAGTGAATCATCGAAAAGTCGACGCCTAGTTTCTGTAAACCATCAATGAAGTTTAAGTTATCGATATACTCAGAAAATTCCTTGGTCCCTGGATCTGGAAGAATTGGTGTCCAGGGATTGACCTCGATCCCGAGGTTTTTATCCATCTTCGCTATGGTATCCAAATCAAGGCCAAGGTTGGTCCGAGTGCCTGCGACATACCCGCTCTCAGGGTCAATGGGAAAGGTTGGGATGACCTTCAGGTTAGGCTTGACTTGCTTTGCTGCAGTCACCAGCTGTTGGACAAACCCTGTCATTTTACTGACTCGCCATTCAACCCATTGGTTATAAAGCGCGGGATTAGCGGCTGGATCTGCGATTTGGAAGGTGTGGCGAAGGTCAGCATATTCGGTGAATTCCTCACGACATTCGGTGCAATAGCAATATTGGGAATGTGGATATCCAAGATTCGAGAGAAACAACGCCTGAATAGGTGATTCAGCGATTTCCTTCACAACAGTAACCATGTGCTGGATAAATCCTGCCTTATTCGGGCATACTAAAGTATCTAGCGATTCCCCTTCTGTGGTATATGTTCTATATGCCTGATCGGCTGCAAAAAACGCATCAGCAAAAACATTCACAAACGCACCCGCACGAATTCCTACGGCTTCTGTGGTATCAATAGCTTCGCTGAAAAAGGTGGGGTTCTTTTCATCAGCGGGGGCTACTTTACTAGAATAAAAGACGCGCCCTGTGGTATCTTTGGCAACGGCAATGACATATTCTAGATAACCTCCATAACTAGCAAAGAAGTCATCTAAGCTGGTTTTCAATCCACGAGGATCGACGATGAGTGTGACCCCACGGGTAAGAAGGTCCCTTATCTCCACGGTTTCCACCTACTCAGACAGTGGATAGGATGCTGAATAAACTTGTCGCCGACTAACCGAAAAAGGTATCCAGCGTGCGCATTCCGATAGTATCAAACCATTCAATGCCCAACGCGTCAAGCACTTGTTCAAAAGTGCTTTTCACTAGCTCTTTGTACTTCGAAGTATCCACATCCTGCACAGTGGTTTGTTCTACCGGTTTGACACCACTGGTGGTTTTCACAAAGGCAATAATATCTCCAGCTTTGACTTCACGCCCCGCTTCCTGTAGTTGTTTTGCGGCTTTCACATGCTGAGGCGTCGTCTTCGTGTACGCATCAAGATTCTTCGTAAGCTGTACACGAATCGCTAGATCCTCGACAGCAAATTCTCGTCGTTCCAGCATCGAAAGCTTTTCACGTGCCAACCTCAAAATCTGTTCCTTCGCCAGTTCAAAGCCATCCGGGTCCCGCACCTGCCGGAGAATCTCGATCATCTGCATAAAGGCGTCTTGAAGAAAAGCGGGCGTATTCCGTTTCTTCCCAGTTAACCCCTTAATGTCCACATATCCATCCTTTGACACTCCCAAGTAGTTCTTCTTCCGACTGGAGAGTGCTACATACCGATACTCCTTCTCCACATCCAGTTCCACGCGCAATTCCTTCTCGCTATACTCAATGAGCTGCCGAAGCTGCTCCTCTTTTGGATTATCCAAAAACAAGCTATCCGTATCCCCATACAACACTGACACACCCAGCTCCTCTGCCTTCTTAATCGTCTCCGTAATCGCAAACCGACCCAACGCGGTAATCGACTCCGCAGCAGGTGCGCAATAGAGCGGAAAGTGTGCGGCCCCAAGCACACCGTAAGCTGCATTCGAAAACACCTTAAGTGCTTGTTCAACGACGCTGAACCAGCTGCGTTGGGCTTCAGGGAGGGTTGGGTCTGTGGCGCGGGGTTTGAAGTGTTCGACGCGTAGATCGCGGACCAGACCAATGATGAGGCTGGTGAGGCCTTCTCGTCGGGTGCAGACCCAGTGGGGTGTGTCAGGGACAGTGTTAGCTTTGCATTCGGGGTGGTCGCAGCGGATGGTTTCGTAGCTGAGGTTGTAGGCTTTCATGATGCTAGGGTAAAGGCTAGCAAAATCCATAACCGTGACATTGAAGTGGACGCCTGCTTTGGGGTCGACAACGATAGCGCCTAGGTATTTTTTGCCTTTGATGATGGCTTCGGTGACGGCTTCACCTTTGAGGGTAGCGATTTCGTCTTGGCGGGGAATTAGGAAGTTGCGTTGACGGTGGGCGTAGTAGAGGAGGCTGCGGATCCAGTTGGATACGGCAGTGCGGGTGAGGTCGTGCATGCCTTGATGGGAAAGGCGCATGAGAAGGAGTATTAGGTTCATAACGAGGTTGGAATCGAATTGAGTGAGACGCATGGTAAGGTCGGCGTCTTGCCAGTTGTATTCGATTAGGAGGTTGAAGGGGAGTTGGGTGATTTCTTCGGGGAGTTCGAGCTTCCCTTCACCTAAGAGCGCTTGGCTGATTGTTTCCAATCTTACTTCCTGGTACTGGTTGCGAAACGCATAGATTTGGATAGAGCGATTATGGAAAAACCTGTAAAGATCGATATGCACCCCATAGTCAAGGTCGGCCTCGGGGTTTCCACGAAATCCTCCACGAAGCCGAATAGGAATATCGCCAATAGGGATATCAAATTTCTTCGCGCGGTTCACAAGGTAGCGGAGGTCGAAGTTATCGCCATTGAAGGTGAGGAGGACAGGTGTTCGCCAGAGAATGTAAAAAACGCGTTCGAGGAGTTTCTGTTCATCGTCGAAGTATACTACTTTGACTTCTTTAGGAATCTTGGGTTTTGATCCTTCAGCGATTTTACGACGAAGTAGAAAGACCCGTCCATTACCTGAATCATCAACGATGGCGACAGAGATAACTGGCTGTGCAGCTTCTTCAGGGTCGGGAATACGATCGATGAATTCTGATTCTACTTCAATATCAAGAGCAAGTCGTGGAATATAGGTGGCTGGTGTAAGAAAGAGGGGAAGATATTCGTCAACTAATTTCGCTATCTCTGAACCCTTCGTAAAAAGCGCCCGAATTTTAGCTGCGTCTTTAGGAGAAAAATCATGGGGCATTGGAGCTAAACGCCCGTTCTGCACACGGTAGAGGAGTCCAGGTGTGAGCGCCCGGTCCATGGTATAGCAATGGGTGTACCGGATATCAGCTTCCCAACTGTGTTCTCGTCCTAGCTTTTCCCGGATGGAATCGGGTCTCCCACCGATAGCTAAGGGATCCTTAGCTACGATCACTCTGTATAACTGGTCACGGTCGAGAAGGAGATTGTATTTTTTGGTTTCTTCGAGTCTAAGAAATCCGGAGTGCTCCACTACTGCACTGCGTTGAGATAACTCATCATGTGACAAGTCGGTTAAGCAGTAAGGATGATGTTCTGTGATATCTTGCCATTCATAGATTTCTCCCTTTTGGGTGTCGTAGAGTTTAAGTTTAGCCACACCTGCGTCACCTTGGTAATTAATATTAAGTAGAACGCCAGGTGGGCCAGCTGAGGGGGTTCGTGGGTAATCCCTTGGCCGAACCGGTTCCTCGTCTACGTATTCAAGAATTTGAGTCAGTAGCGAGGGACGACTGGATTGGTTAGGCTTTGGTCGGGGTTTACCCTTTTGTGGAGCATCTGAAGAAGAGGGCATCCATGACGAGAGATCAGAGGGCACGTGGCATCGCATCCAAATCGAATAAAGACCCTTTAGCTTTTTAGGGTTTAGTTCACTGAAAGAACTAATCCTATTGAAGAGGTATGGTCTATGCGTTTTGAGAAATTCCCCCTTAAGGACCTTGTCGTGGCACGCTTTGAGAAAGGTGAAGATCTTCTAGACGGCATTCGTCAGGTGGCCATTGAATCGCAGGTAACCGCTGGTTTCCTCTCGGTGATAGGTGCAGTGGATCGAGTTCAGTATGGTTTCTACATTCCACAAAGCCGGTCTTATGCATCACATTCTTGGAAGCCTACGAATTCCTCATCACCTGCGCTCGAGATTCTCAGTTGCTTAGGAAATGTCGCCTACCTCAATAACGAAGTGGTAGTTCATGCACACATTACCCTTTCAGGGGTAAATGGAGAACTTCTGGGTGGACACTTACAGAAAGGTTGTCGTGTAAATCCTACTGCTGAATTAACCCTTCTTACGGTGAAAGGTTTACTGAGACGAGAGCAAAATGAAGAGCTAAACTTAGCCCTCCTTTCGATTTAATCATAGTTCTATCACCTAGAATTGCATCCACGAAAGACATTAAACGAGAAGGCTAGATAATTAATGTTCAGCGAGGTGTGATGGACCGTGGCTTCGGCACAGCCTCCAGCAGGGTTAACTATCACTATTCAAGAGCATGAACAAACGCGATTAAACTCCGATAACTCTATTACCCGTTTTGATCCCCGTGGGCAAGTGATCGTTAAGAATAATTCAAGAAAACATGCTGTGTGGGATGCAGAGCTTGAACTCAATCGCCAAAATCGGACCACTTTTGGTACAGACACGCTCGACATTGGGCGCTTAGACCCTTTGGGTGAATGGAAGAAGGAGTTCATCGTTAAAGGAATAGAATCACCAATGCTGTTGCTTACGGAAGCAATAGATACATTTCACGAACGCGTTGGAATCAACAATGCATTAGTCTTTGAATATACTATGCCGGTCGAAATCAGTCTAAATCTACGAAACCACTCCGGCTCCACGATTCGTGACATCGTTGTAACGAAGGAGATTCCTCCCATCTTTAAAGATGTTCAACTGCAAAAAACTCAGATTGGAAAAGCCGATTACAAATCGCGTGAAGGTCAGGTGATTTGGATCATCGATGAGTTAGGTCCAGATAAGATGGCTGTACAACGAATCCGTGCCGCCATTACTGCTGAGGATACCGAGCTGAAAAAAGGCGGCCCTGTCCAAGCAACCTATCGAATCGAGGATGTCATCCGTAGCACCCTTGTACCTACACTACACGGGTCAACAGAAACTGAAGTTAGTGTCGAACGAGAAGAGCATCCCATGCGACCAGGGATCTGGCGTTGTAAGGCTTCACTTACCAACTCGAGTGAATTTCCCATTCGCATTGAAAGGGTTCAAGTCGTACTCACAGCACCAGATAGCGACATCCTATATGAAGGCACTCCCAATCTTCGTCTTGAACCTGGCGAGGTTTGGGGACACGAATTCGAAGTTACCGCTGAAGAACCTGAATTTGATGTGATTTCACTTTCTTCGGTTGAAGCTCCAATCATGCAGGAAATTCGGGGCACAATCAATAAGGCAGAGACGGAATTTCCTGTACTTCGAATTGAAGGTCGGAAACGCGTTGAACCTCTCGAATTACTCGCTTGGGAGCCATTACC
>JBHLMG010000002.1:0-194467 GCA_048938385.1 Promethearchaeota archaeon
TCGGCGAGCATGCCGCGGCCGAGGTATTCGGCGCGGAAGTGGCCGATGAGGGAGTCGACGATGAGGAGGCGGACTTTGTCGAATTCGGGGTTGTCTTGGATTTGTTGGACGAGGAGCATTTGGTGGTCGCTGTTGTAGGCGCGGCCGACGATGATGTTTTTGAGGGCTTGGGTGGGGGGGAGGTTTTTGGCTTGGGCCATGTTGATGACGCGTTCGGGGCGGAAGGTGCCTTCGGAGTCGATGTAGGCGGCTTTGGCGCCGCATCCGCCTTGGTCGGGGGGGAGTTGGACGTTGACGCAGAGTTGGTGGCAGATTTGGGTTTTGCCGGAGCGGAAGGCGCCGGCGAGTTCGGTCATGCTGCCTGTTTCGATGCCACCGCCTACGAGGGCGTCGAGTTCGCGGCTGTTGGTGGTGATGCGTTCAATGGTTTGGCGTTTCTTCCAAAGCTTGTCGGCGGTTTCGAGGCCAATGCTGGCCATGCGTTGGGCGGATTCGATGATCTTTTGGGCTGTGCTGGCGCCGATGCCAGCGAGGCTGGTGAGTTCTTTCACAGAGGCGGCAGCGATGCCTTCGATGGTACGGAAACCACATTCTTCGAGTTTTTGGGCGACGGTGGGTCCGACGCCTTCAAGTTTTTCCAGTTCCGAGGGCATGAGTTGTACTTCCTGAACGGATTTCGTGTGGGAGTCTAGTATGAGGAGAGTGGGGAGACCTTGCCGAAAGTATTCGGAGATAAGGCAAGGCAGGTCACACCCGCGTGGAATGTGTGTGGTGTTCCCTATTATACATACTGGTTTGATGGTAAGGGGTGCCTAGCCCACCCTGTTCTCCTTCACCAATCCTCGGTCGGGGTTTATAATCCTTTGACACCCCCCAGGCGAAGTGAAGATTATGGCTCACTACACTGCCTTTGCTTCAATAATTTCAGCGAGACCTGACTCTTGCAATGCAGTTTTGGTTGGATGGCCTTCAGCATCACACCCGCGGCGAAAATAAAGTTCGGTGAGGGATTGGTCGAAGTCTTCGGCAGTAGTGAATGCCGTGAATCCTTTCGTGGGGCCTTCTGGAACAGGTTCGTTTAAAAAGCGGGGTGGAAGGCTGTCGTATTGTCGGGGTGGAAAATCGTATTCTCGGATGTTGAACATACGTGCAAGTAGCCAGATCCGAGTGGCTGCCTGGGTTACAGAGGTCAGGGTTGCCCGAGTGCCTGTGACGGTTTTGAGGATGGTCGCGCAGTCTTTGATGGCTAGCCGGGGTGAAATAGAATGGGTGAAATGACAGATGATGAGGGAATCTTTCAGAATCTTCAAGTTTTGTTGCTCAATTAGGGACTTGAGTACTGTGATGGCACTCGTTTCTGGAGGTTTCGTGGTCGAAGGCCATCCTCGAAGGTGACTCGCTCCTGCGGCAGCGGTGGCGTAGCTTAATCCGAGCCCTAATTTGCCGCGTGGATCCCAGGCTGGGAACTCCAAACCCTTAGCATGAACAGCAATTGCTTCTGCGGTTTCCCCAAGTTGTTGAGCAAAAGTTCGCACTCCTTGAGCTAGGTGATCGCCAATTCCTTCGCGTTGAGCAATTTGTTGTATCATTGTCAAAACCGCGTCAGTGTCACCAAAGTTAATCCTGGCTGCTTCGAACCGTTCTGGTAAAAGGTTCTTTTGTGTCAATTCCATGAGAAAGCCAATCGTATTGCCTGTGCTGATTGTATCTAGTCCCAGGCGATTACATTCATAGTTATACTGTACAATGGCTTCGATCTCACTCACTCCTAGGTTTCCTCCCATCAAACCAAGGGTTTCGTATTCGGGGATTCCAACTTTCTCAATCGAAGAGGTTGTCATTCCGGGAAAAATGGGTTCCTTGAGGGTCCAAGCGCAACTGATTACGCATCCTTCACATGGAGTCCGTCTCTTCTTACCCCCATAGCTTGATTCGATGGCTTCATCGGTGATCTTACGATATCCGTCAAAGTGGGTGCACTGAAAGTTCTTCGTGGGAAACATGCCAATGCTATTTGAATAATCTACCAACCAAGGTGTTCCATGGTAATGGAGGGAATGTCCTTTTTGTTTGGCTTTTCGTGCCCGTTGTGAAAGGCGTATTAGGAGGGTGCGTTCTTCGTCAGTGTCGGGAACAGGAATCCGCTGTTTCTCTCCACGAACAGCGATCGCTTTCAAGTTTTTTGCCCCGAAGACGGCACCAAGGCCTCCTCGTCCAAAGTTACGGAAGTAGTTATGTGTTAAACAGGCAAATCGAACAAGGTGTTCACCAGCGGGTCCGGTCGAAACAACCTGAATCTTAGGGTCCTGTTTACGGAGGACGCTCTCTGTCTCATGGGTCGTGGTTCCCCACAAATGACTGGCATCGTTAATGGAGTGTCCCTCGGGGTGTATTTGGACCCAAACAGGATGTTCGGCTTGCCCTTCCACGATGATGAGGTCATAACCCGCTCGTTTTAATTCCGGACCTAAATATCCACCAATGCTACTATCGATATACAAACCCGTAAGAGGGCTCTTGGAGACCGCGGCACATCGTCCCGTGATGGGTACACGCGTTCCTTGAGCAGGTCCTGCTGCTAAATAGAATCGATTCTTTGGTCCCAATGGATCTGCTCGTGGAGGAGTTTCTCGGTAAAGGAAATAAGTGCCTAAGCCTTTCCCACCAAGGAACTGGGAGAGCACCTCTTTTGAAATCGATTCTTCAGTAAATCGTTGGGCAGTTAAATCAACGCGAAGCAATTTCCCTGTCCAACCAAACATTACCATCAACTCTTCGCATTCGCTCCATTAACCTTCACCGACGCATAAAACCTTAATGTATCTTTAACCCTCACACCGTAAAGAACCACTACCTAGGGTTAAAGGCTCCTCTACCAATCTTTGATTGAATCAATGGTCTTTTTCCTAGAGGCTTCTCGTTGTCAATATAATTCTAACGAGATGAGAAACTGTTCTTTTCCTGTAAGGCGTTATTATGATTTTGAAGGTACCGCAATGACAAGTCATTTAAGGAAAGAGCATACCTTCTCAATGGAATCGTAGCACTAGCTACGAATCGGAAAAACACCAAGAGGTTTGAAACCAAATTGGAGCGAAAACGCATTTATCAGCTTTTTGCGATCCTCATGCTCTGTGCATTAGTACCAATGTTTCTAGCCTACACTGGTAGAGAACCTGCTCCGGTCGCCTATGCTGCTCCTACGCAAGGTGATGTATGGGACCCAACCGGTCCTTACGCGGACAGGGTTATCTTCCATGTAATTGTTGGTCAAGATGTACAAGTCGCAGCCCTGATTCAGGGTCAAATTGACCATCTTGCCGACAACGTTGAAGCCTCCTATATCGAGGATCTAGAAGCAAACCCCGACATTGAAGTCACGCGAAGTGGCCGGCTTGGATTCGGTCACCTCTCGATCAACTGCCAGCGATATCCCTACACCTATCCCCAACTCCGTCGAGCTCTGGCTCTAGCAGCTGACAAGCACGAAGTTGCTACCATCATGTGGGGTGGCTTGGGCTTCGCCCTCGACACACCTGTTCCTGAGCTCGCTGGTGTCTGGCACAATAACAACACTCCTTCCTACAAGGAGCCTCAGGTAGCCGCTGCTGAAGCTCAGCTCGCAGCTGCTGGCTTCATTGACAACGACGGTGACGGGTATGTAGAATCACCTGATGGATCACCGTTCACCTTCCGGCCAATGTACTCCATTGAAGCTCCCCAGTGGGGCGCTGCCATGCAATCTCAAGCCGTCTACTGGGATCAGGCTGGAATCAGCGTTGAACCCATGCCCGTTGCATTCAACACCCTTCTGGATATCGTCTATACCCTACCACGCAACTATGATGGTGCTAACTACGCCTATGGCGTTAGTCCCAACCCACTGATCCTTCAGAACTTCGTTACCGACCAAATCGCTAACCCAGAAGGCAACCACCTGAACTGGGCCAATGATACATTCGACTACTGGGTCGATATCATGATGACCTCATCAGACTACGACACTGTACTTGATGCATCACACCAAGCCCAACAGGTCTTTGCTGAACAAGTACCGATGCTTATCTGGTACAGCAACTGGGAAGTCAACGCCCACCGAACTGATAAGTGGGAAGGCCACATCGTCATTCCTGGCTGGGGAACCGCCGGAATGAACCGCTGGACCCCCCGCATTGTCAAACTCAAGGAAGGACAACCCGAACGGGATCCGACTCTGGGTACTGGTGGAACCTTCAACACGCTCATTGCTTCTGCAATGGACTCACAGAACCCCTTGACCTCCACCAGCGTCTATGGCAACTACCCACTTGCCCAAATCTACGCTAGCCTTACTGGTCTCAATGACCCACGAGATCACTCACCCACCTTTGGTGGTGGTGGAATCTCATACTATTGGGAGATCACTGAAGAAGGCGATCACCTACGCTTCGACTTCACCCTCCAAGGTGCTGATGCCGAACACCCAGCAGCCTACTGGCATGACATGGGTGGTGCAAAGGGTGGTAAAGTTACCGCTGACGATATCAAGTTCACCTACGACTACATCGTCAACAACTCTATCCCTGGGTTCGTCGTTGCTATTCCATACTACAATTCCTGCGAAATCATCGACGATTACCATGTCACCATTCGTTCGAATGGCAGGAGCTATTGGGCCTTCGATCAGCTTCGACAATGGACGATTCTACCCAAGCACATCTGGCAAGGTATCGTTAGCCCAACGACCTTCTCCAACCCACAACCCATTGGTTGCGGACCCTTCAAGTGGTATCAACGCGTTGAAGGCGAATACGTCGAAATGGAGTTCTGGGAGAACTACCATGTTGGTATCGAGGGCCACAGCCCTGGAGAAGTAGAGCCAGTTAGCTACTTGGCCATCTACCTTGCTGTAGGTGTCCTCGTCATTGTCGTCGTACTCCTTGGCAGTGTCTGGTACCTCCGCAAGAAGTAGGTTGACAGCCCAGAAAGTCGTTGACATAAATGTCACAACATAGGTGCCTTGATGGCACCTATCCTCTCTTTTTTTCTGGTTTTTTGGATCTTACCCAAGTGTAACTTCAGTTAACGAAAATCGCGTTTGTGAGTAGGTATTGCCACTTTCGGCATGATTATAACCTAATAGGCGAATTTTGCGCCATGACACTCCACGACCCTACTGCTTCAGATGATACCAAATCGGAAACTAATGAATCTGCGGTCCACTTAACCTGGTCTGAGCGCTTACGATATTTGTATCCTCCCATCATCGCCATGATCTTCTCGTTGTTCATAGCGTACATAATCTTGCTTGCTAATCCTCTGTTTTTCATCAGTGTTCCACCTAGCGCCGACCCTTTTGAAAGCCTTTTAGTTCTACTCGTCATCGCCCTAATTGGTGGTGCTGCCACATTAGCGACTTTTATGGTATTTCAGCATGGAAATGAATGGTTGCATCGCGTCCTCATCGCTGCGTTCGTCTCCCCCCTCTTCTTCATACTAACGGTGTTTATGGGGCAAGCACTGTTTCTGATCCTCATCTATCCGGGATTAACGAACCTCCATCTGTCACTCATAGCCATGGCCTCAATCATGTTCTCTGCCTTTTCCATGGTGTTCATCTTCACTGATGCTCTTGGTCCAGGGGCACGCAATGGATTATTCACTGTATATGGAGTGATATTAGGCGTGTTTTTAGGAGTTAATTTCACCTGGTACATCTCTATCACTCTCTTAGGCATCCTCGCAGTGCAAGATGTACTATTTGCCATGAAACTGGGCCCAATCATTATTGACGCTGACCTTAAGCGACACGCCCGATCAGCCTTTACATTCGCCGTCGGACCTATGGTGATTGGTGTTGGCGACTTGATCGTGTATGCATCCTTAGTCGCCTTTTCACTCCGCTATTTAGGCTGGATCTTAACGGGTTGGACTTTCATTGCTATTCTGATTGGCTGTTTGTTCAACACGCAAATCGTAGCTCGCTATCCAAACAAAGCGATACCAGGTCTTCCTCTTCCCCTAATATGCGCTCTGGTTCCAATCACTTTTGGACTGACCCTAATTGCCGTTCTTGGACAAAGTTTCCTATTGATCTAGGTTGTCGAAGGCGTTCTTGGATTCAAGTTACTGGTAAATTCTGTTAAAAGTGGAACGAAACCTTTATGCCTCTTCATTCCATGTACGCTTTAGGGAACCTCCTGGGAGTGTAACAGTGACTGATAGGCTAGCCCCCACCGATGTTCATGAACGAATTCAGGACAAGCTTACCGATTTTGGACTTAAAGTAGTCATGATGGGTGATGGTGCGGTGGGAAAAACCTCTCTCGTCCTCCGTTATACTCAAAACACATTTTCTCCCGAATATAAACAGTCTCTGGGTGCTAGTTTTGCTGTCAAGGATTTGAAAATTGATGAGCAAAAGGTTAAACTAGTAATTTGGGATATCGCTGGACAACCCTCTTTTCGACAAGTACGCCGTCACTACTATAGCGGTGCTCATGGAGCACTCCTAGTTTTTGATGTAATAAAACCTACAAGCTTCATGACTCTCAATAATTGGTACAACGATTTCAAGACAGTAGTCCCGGAAGGAATCATTGTTCTTATTGGAAACAAAGTTGATCTCGAAGAGAAACGCGTCGTTCCACCAGAGGCCGCACACATGCTCCAACGCTGGTGGCAAATCCCTTACATTGAAACCTCTGCAGCCAATGCCACTGGTGTATCTGACGCCTTCTACCTATTGGCACGTAAAGTAATTGAACTGGCAAAGGTCAAAAAATATTCGGATAATACCCAGTGAATTTAATAGGTTACTGTTCACGATTCTTGCTTACTTGGAGGGTAAGCCCCTCAATCCTGTCAACTCGAATAGCCGCACCGATAACTAATGGCTCTTGAGCTCGTGCTTTCCAGACCTCTCCCCGTACTTGGACTTTCCCAAACCAACCAGAATGATCTTGAATGAAATCAGTAAGCGTCACTCCGGCCTGTCCGATAAGTGGATCGTACACCGGAATGGAAGCGCTCGACCAATAGGTATAGATCTTTACCAGTGTAAAAAGTAGTAGACCGATCACAACAATGCTCATACCGGGAATAATGTAAAACGGAGCCAGATTAATGAGCAGAATAAACGCGATAACAGCGATAATGGCTTCTTCGATAACATTGAATAAAATGAAGGTAACCAACCGCTTTTTCCTCGCATTCTCTTTGTTAGTCATTGGTTCCCACTAAACTCCAGGGTAAGTATTATAGATCAATCGTGATAAAATTCATTTTCATTCCAGAAAAGTCAATACTATCGGTAGCCTTTTACCAAGAGGGGAACCAGCAAATACAATTGTTGGAGGTCATATAGGTCATGGCAGAAGAAGAACTGGCATATGAGCTTAATCTGCTACGAAAACTTGTAGAAATCAACACCACGGTAACTAGCGATACACGAATGGGATATGCGGAATGCTCCGAAATCATCCGCCTAGAGGCTCAACGTCTAGGTTTAGGTACAGAAGTACTTGATGGACGCGATGTCACCATTGATGGGGAATCGCGCCCAAATGTTTTGGTCTCTTTAGATGGCACATCCGATGTAGATGTTCTCTTAGTAACGCATCTGGATGTCGTTCCTGCAGATCCAGCAAAATGGAAAACGCCGCCCTTCCAATTGCGTGTCACCAAAGATCGTGCCTATGGTCGCGGGGCGGCGGATGATAAATCTAATATCGTCGCTGCACTGAGTGCAATGCGAGAACTTGCCAAAGGCGAACCTGAAGTTAATATCAAGCTCATAATCACAGTTGATGAAGAAATAGGAGGCCGTGCAGGTATTGGGTACCTCTTCGATGACATCGGCATCGAAGGTGATGCAGGAGTAGTCATTGACAGTGCTCCAAATTACATCAGTGTCGGTGCTAGTGGTGCCTTATGGGGTCAACTAATCATTAAAGGTCAAGGCGGACATAGTGGTCATCCTGAGCAAGCAGACAACGCGATTTACCGTGCCACTGCTTATATTGAAAAACTGAAAGGGTATCATACTAGGGTTTCAAAAATCCGAAGCGGTCTAAACGCGCCCCCGGAAGGACCTTTTCCCAAAGTTCATGGTCGGTTTACCGTGACCATGATTCAAGCTGGTGAAAAAGAGAATGTGATTCCTGCTGAATGCGAAATCAGATTCGACCGTCGATTGATCCCAGAAGAAGATCCCAAGAAAGCAGAAGCTGACTTGTGGGACTACATGCAGAAACTCGCAAAATCCCAAAAGGTCACAGTGGATGATTTTAAAATTCTCAACTCCATAAAGGGCTACTTCACAGATGCAAATCAACCCTTTATCCAACACTTTTCTGACCTAGCCCGAGAAGTCGTTGGTAAATCCCTGCCCATAGTAGCTGACCTAGGAGGCAATGACGGAGCACACCTCGCACAGGCTCAAATTCCTACCGTCTGCTTTGGAACTATTCGTCATGATACAAATTATCATGCACCCAATGAATTCGTGTACTTGAAAGATGTACAAATTATTCGAGATGTCTTAGTAGCACTGGGTAAGAGTTCCGCAAGCGTATTCAGTTCACCCTAAGACTCCCCGTAACCTTAAAAGGGAACCAAAAGCCGCTCAACATTAACTCCCTAATACTGCAGCCATCAAATCAATTGGCGCCTGCACCTCATGCTGTTCGAAGGGTAGTTATAGAAATGCCTTACAAAGTTACCAGAGCCGCTCTAAGGTCAACGCAAAGATTTAAGGCTTCCTCTCCCTTGTTTGAACGGTTATAGGTTTTAGTCGGTGCCGACAACCAAGCGGGGTCCTTCCAGATGACAAATCATACATCCAAACCTAAATCCAGCCTGCAAGTTAGCTCCGAAACAGAGAGCGTAATCCGACGTGGTGAAGTTGCTGAGTTCTTCCGAAAACGAACACAACTTGTAGGGTTTTCCATGGAACTCCACAAGTTCACCCAATACTGTGCAGAATTCAGTGATAACTCTCTCGATGCACTAGAGGCGTACTACTGGAAACAGGAAGCTAAATCCAATAAACAAAGAGCTGGACCTATACTGTTACCCGAACCTCCTCAAGCGTTAGGTTATGGAGTTATCCCTCCCCCCCTGAACACCTTAAAACGCTCAATGTCAGCCACAACTATTTCAGAACGCATCAAAACTTTAGTTGCCCCGGTTCGAGAAATACTCAACCACGAACCCATTCTTATTATGATACTCCAAGAATTAGAAAAACCCGAAATTCTCCCCTCAGAAATCGCTGGTCGAAATCTGCTCATGTATAGTTTTGAAACCATCGATACAGGTATTGGAATGACTCAAAAAGATTTACAGCAGTATGGACTCTACCTTGCCAGTAGTAAAAGCCTCCAGCTTCGCCAAACTCGGGGAAGCCAAGGTTTTGGAGCTTCCAGTGCTTTTAGTGACGCCCAAAATACCACGGGTCGTCCTGTAGTCGTAGCTAGTCGTCACCCTGTAGAAAGGCAAGGGCATGCCTCTATCTTTTTTACAACAAGCAAGAACAAGAAAGATTACATCTTGAAAGAAACTCCTATCTCGATGTCTTTCAACCACGGAACATATCTTCGGCTTACCTTCCTTAACCTGCCTTACCGTCGGGCATACGCAGATGAATATGTTCGTCAGACCTCTTATTTGAACGCTCATATCAACATCATCTTCATTGATCCTTATGGAGAAATCCATCTTTACCCACGACGCGTGCAAGAGTTCGTCAAAGAACCAAGTTATGCCTTACCTCATCCCGCCTCAACAAGTATTGGAGACTTTCAAGATCTAATTCGTAATACCACCCAGTCAAACCTCATCAGTCTGTTATCGAGGAATTACTGTCGATTAAGCGTTCGAAAAGCGCGTCAAATCATTTCCAAGGCTGCAAAGCGCTTGAGCAAGGAGTCTCTAATCCCAACTCAGTCTCCGAAAAGCCTCTCTCAAAAACAGGTGAAGGCGTTGTATTCAAGTTTCATCGCTGAAAAATACTACGCGCCACCCACTGAAACAGTGGTACCAGTTGGGGAAACTATCATTCGAAAAACCCTGAAAGAAGTGTTTAACGCAGAATTTGTCGAAGCCGTAAGCCGTCCACCCACTAGCAGTAAAGGTCTTGCCTTTGCTGTGGAAGTTGCTGCAGTCTATGATCCCACTCTCCCTAACCAGTCAGGTGTAGGTGTCCTTTATCGTTTCGTTAACCGCACTCCAAAACTGCGGGATAACTCTGATTGTGCTATCTGGAAAGCTGCTGCTTCAGTTAACTGGCGTAATTATCGGATGGAGGTAGCAAGTAACGGGTTACCTACAGGTTCCGTTCGACTCGTCGCCAATGTGGTAGGACCATTTGTTCACCTCATCTTCAAAGCGCAATCCAAACAAGCCTTGGCTGAAGACGATATTCTTCTAAGGGAACTAAAACTTGCCTTTGAAGAAGTCGGACGAAAACTCCGCCGCCACATTGTGCGAGTGATCACCCGACGCGAACAGGAACGCCGTGCTGATGTCCTGCTCAAGTACTCGCGTCAGGTAGCCCGCTCCCTAGTAGCGATTCAAAAAACAGATTCTCAGATGTCTAAAGCTCAGCTGGAAGCACTTCCCCAACAACTCGAAGAAGTAATCACCAAGATTGCAGGCATTGAGCCGTCCATTCGAACTAACCTCGAAGAGACCAAAGAGGTGGCTATTGAATGACGACACATCCACGCACTCGCGCAATTAATAGTAGTTTAGCTAAACACCTTGGCAAAACCAGCGTTCCTACTGACGGATCTTTTTCAGCAGTCCAAAAACTGCGATCACTCCTTCAGGAAACACAAACCAGCTCGCAATTGCCAAAGGGAGTGCGCATTGTTACCGAAAAGGAGGTTAATCTGCTCCATAAGGAGATCCATGACCTCATGCGCAAATTGATCAAGGAAATTTCGAAGGGAAATCCCCCCTCTCTCGAGTTACCACTAAGGGGTGGAGGGAACATCGTGTGGGACGAAGAAAATGATCTGCTTTTACTCGGTGAGAAGACGACGATTCGGTCCCTTGGAAGTCTTCGCACCGCTAGAGATGTCACCCGGCTTATTCGTGTATTGGAAATTGTGCATGAATTGTTAGAGAAAGATATCCATGCAACAAAACGAGAAGTCTTCTATAACGATGTTAAACTCTTTGAAGATCAACGTCAAAGTGACAATGCCATCGATGATATCGCCCCATTACTTGGTACAAATCGCGAATCTACCCATGTCGTCGCTAGCGCCAAGGGAACCGTCTTAGGACGCCTTACACTCGAGGATAGTGGGGATCGAATTGATTGTACGCGCCTAGGCACTGGTGGTTGGTCTATTACTCCCTTTTTGGATCGGGTTGAAATTGTTGAATCCGATGCAGAGTTCATCCTCATCGTTGAGAAGGATGCTGCTATGCTTCGGCTCAGTGAGGCAAAATGGTGGAACCGTTTTCCTTGCATTCTGTTGACGGCTCGTGGCTCACCCGACATTGCCAGCCGTATTTTCACTCGGCGATTAGCCAAGGAACTCAATATCCCCGCCTTCACCCTTGTTGATGCTGATCCCTTTGGACACTATATTCATAGTGTCTACCTCCGAGGGAGTAAACGACTGAGCTATGAAAGTCCCTTTCTTGCTACTCCTGAACTCAAACTTTTAGGCGTTTTAGGGCGAGACTTAGATCAATACAATATCCCCAAAGAATGCCGACTCAAAATGACGCCTGAAGATGTCAAACGAGCCAAAGCTATACTCGAAGAACCCTTTGTGGCGCAAAATCCCAAATGGGTTGCTGATATTAAATTAATGATGAAACGCAAAGAGAAGGCTGAGATACAAGCCCTAAGCAGCCACGGCTTTGAGTTCTTAGTTGAAACCTATCTGCCTACAAAACTTGAAACAGGCGATTGGATCTAATTCGTGTTCAAATGAAAGAGATCTTCTAACAAAGCTGCCGGACAGGTCCATTCCTGTTCCATTGTTTGAAATAGCGCATGAGGAATGCCATGGATTTGAGGAAGTAAGGATGAAATTATTGTAGGGCTGGAGACGGTGGTTCCATAATGGGCTGCAATCAGTGGTAGTGTTTTGATAAACGGGACCAGTCCCCCCTTTGGAAATCCTGCTGTGAGGAGAAGAGCAGGTTCTGCTGAAGTTAATTGTGACTTGAGTGAGGAGAGATGCCATATTTGGTAGATTGGAAGTAAGCGAAGGCTGCTCAGTAATTGTTTATCGAAATGCTGCTCTTGGGGTTGGATATCAGTGATCATCGTTTCCTGTAGCGGCGTATTTGATAACCCTAAGTAAGGTTTGATGATTGTTGGAGTGAGCTGCGTGATGTAATTGCTTGCAGTGGTTACTGAGGTTTGGGCTTTTTCAGCCACTTGGCGTTGGTTTAGCCGCATGTTATTTTGAAGGGTGACAATGACACGAAGCGCTTCGCGTCGTAGTTTCAATGGAGGGCCTTCATATTCCAGTTGGATATTCACCATATCTGGGCTTTTCTTTCGGCGGAGTGTGCTTCTAGCAAGGATTGACCAATCATCAAGAGGAAATTTGTTCCAGTAACGAAAGGACCATCCCCATTCAAAAGCAGTGATTTGCCTGAGAATTGCAGTAGTCTTCGTTTTCTGGGTCCATTTCTGTAAGTAGTCCCAGAACCCTGTAATTGTCTTCTCTGGAAGGATGAGGATTGCATACAATGTTGGATTGGTGAGGGTCAATGGAGTTTGGATACGGACACAATACGGGAACATCAAGAGGCGTTGTCCCAGTTGTTGAAGAAGCTCTACAGATTGGTCTAAGGGTTCAGGCGCATTAAGGCGAAGGAGCAGAGGTGTAAGGTTGACTTTTCGGTAGTTGAGTTCTCCTTGGAAGAAAAGACCAAATCGATTCTCTAATCTAGTTAGGTTTCGTTTAATAGTACTCCGGGCTAGCTTAGTCTCTTTTACTAGCTGCCGTTCACTGAACCTTGGATTCTTCGCCAGCGCTACCAAGATTTTCCGTTGGGCATTGGCTACGGTTTGAGGAATTTTGATATCTGCGAGTTCCTGTTGAACGACTAAGACAAAAGCACCTTTGGGGATGTCCGTCACCTCTTGATCAAGTGCATGTAATCGATGGAAGAGGCTGGGGAGCCGTTTCTGTTGGAGTAGCTGTGGGACAAAAGGAGCAATAGAAGCAATCCAGTTTAACTGCTCTGAGGCTAGGCGTATCCCCCCCCATTTTATTTGTGTCCACAATTGACGCTGAGGTTCATTTAGGAGCGTGGCCACGATTTGATTAGCGAATTCCTGAATATCGGGTGCAGTATGGAATCCGGCGGGAAGAACCAAACGCACAGCTTCACGTAGCAGTAATCCCTTCGCTAAAGAAGGAACAAAGAGAAAGGGTGGATGAATGTTAACCACATTTTCACTTGGATAATACTTCACGGACCACCAATCTTGTTCGGTGGTAAAAAAGGAATATATCTTAGGGGAGATGAGAGTTCCTTGACGGATTCCAAACAATTTTTGGATTTGGTTGATACCCTGTCTGAAAATACTGGGTAGTGTGGCAAGGTGTTGTGCCCAGAGCGGCGTTGGATCAAAGTGGTCCTTTGCTAGTTTAGCGACGATGGAATTGAGCTGCCTAGGAATGTTTCTGGTAATTAGCGTGTCTGGATGGCGAAAGAAATCCAATGTCTGTAGGAGGGAGAGGAGAAGGGGTGGATCAGGATTGAGCTGTTGAATGGCGTGGGCTAGTAGACAGGCTCCAAATCGCGCGCTAGCTCTTCGCCAACCCAGGGCGTCTGGCGCTTCGAGAGGGCGTCTCAGAAGTTCTTCAAGAAATCGTGGATTTCCTTGAAAGGTTTCTGGTGCTACTGCAGAAACCCAAAGCATCGTTTGGCTAGGCTGTATCGCATGCTCCATCCAGGGAAATAAGATGTCTTCGGCGGTTGGCGACGAATTCGTCATTGACTAATCCTGCATTGATGGTAGGTAAAAAGGGAGAGGGTTGGGGCTATAGGTATCAGCCCCAGGAAGAATTTTAGATTAATCGAGATCGACTTCAATGCGGCGCAAGAGATAGAGTAGCTTGTGCTCAATGGAATTGATTTTGGGGACGGTGGTTAGGACGATGGCTGTTTTGCGTCCAGGCACAGTGAAGGTTAGTTGTCCTGATCGGAGGATTAAGAACTCAAAGATGTCATTGATCTCTTTGTGGAACATGACATTAGATGTTCCGTATCGTTCCACATCGCCTAAAATGCCTTTCTTGTAAATAATCTCGTTGGGATTGACCTTGAAGTAATAGACTTGGGCTCGAATCCAGGCGATGAAGATCGCTATTAAAAAGATGATGAAGAACGCCACTTGGACATTTAGGTTCATGGAGAGACCAAGAATAGCTGGGTTAATCCAAGGAACGGTGCCAGAAACGATGTAAATGAGAACTGTGCCTAATATTGCTATGATGATCAAAGAGATGATGGCTATGACGACATTTTTTCCGAAGTCAAAAGTGACTAACAGGAGGTTGAAGAAAAAGATGATTAGCCACACAAAAGTTACTGTATTAACGATTTGCTGATAAAAAGTTGGATTAACAACGGCGTAAAGAATTCCTGTGATATACAGGAAGACAGCAACGAAGAGGGAAATGATGGCCATCGGATAGAAAAGAACGATTTTAGAATAGCTGCGGATGATAACTTCGTTAATTTCCTCAGTGGGTTCCACTGGCTTGGCGGGGAGAGGGGGTTTAGGAGTGGGTTCAGGAGTAATCGGTAATTGTGTTGGTTCCTCAGTCATTTTATGAGTCACCTAAGTCAGTGATACTATTTGCCTTCAATCTTTGGGCAACTACTTAACCTTTACTCAGGCGCTCTATTCTTATACGGGTTAAGAATTGGTTCAATGACCCCAAGCTGGAGCAACAACGCCAAACTCGCCCATATTCCTGCTTGAACAGCATCGATACTCGCTGTAATAACGGCAAATGCTGGCAGGATTCCAGCAATGAAGACTTCAATAGAAAAGGTTGGAAGAAAGCCACCAAGTACCACTGCTAACAGCATGCAAAGTGCAATCCAAAGTGATTTTGGGATTTTATGTCGATAAAACGAAGGGATGCCTGTACTCAACCCTAAGGCGATGTTACCAAGGATAGGAATTAAGAACGGTTCCCAGAGAGCACCACTCATCCCGACAAAGACTCCACAAAGAACCCCTCCTAGAGGTCCGAGTAACAATCCTGTTAGAATAGGCACTAAAAATCCAGGCGTAAGATTTACATAAGGAGTAAAGGTGGGAATGACAAGTTGGCGTAATGCAATACCCAGCGCTGAAAACAGGGCTAGAATAGCGAGCCAAAGTGAGAAGGGAAGCGATCCAGAGTGTACTGGTTGGAGAGTGATGCGTGAGGAAGGAATGGAGGTTTCCCCCTATTACCTAGGTATCTTTGAGAATGATTTCTTTATCTGATTCAAAAAGCTTCAAAGCAGTCTCGACAACCTTTGAAAAGTTGTCTGTTGGAAATGGATCTTGTTCTTCGTCGCACAACTGCAATTCAAGGGTTGTTTCACCCACATATAAAAACGCGCTATAATAACCCCAAGCCGTCACTAGAACGAAACTTAATGACGGTTCTTGGAGGTGAAGATTACCATCGCGGTAAGTGACGAAAAATTCGTTACCTTCTAATCCCCGACCACCGTGTTCTCGAACAGCTGCATCCAGTGCTGTTAGGAAACGAGTCACATCCTGAAGTGAGTAACGAAGACCATAGTTCATGGTCCAGTTATACACCTCTGCAGTTGTGGTTTCAGTTTCAATAGATTCTCCTTCGAATTTAAATTTCACACGTTTCTTCACGGGTCCGATGGTTGCCTCAGTCTTCGCTTTGAGCTGATTCGTAACTTCTTCGAGGAGAGGCACTTGAGCTGCAACTACGGGGAGGTCGATATACCCCCAGAGGGCTTTTCCTGAAGATACATATACATTAAGGGTGAGGGGGTCAGACTCTTCCCCAGCATTAATTCGTAGCTCCACCATTTCGCCCATAGGGTGCATACGCACTTCCCATTTGTCGCTCAAGGCTTGATGTAAATTGGCGAGGAGTTTACCTGTCTTCCAAACAAAGAGTGGGCACTGGTATTTGTTCATCACTTTGAGTCGCCTTTAATTCTTGGTGCTTTGTCACCCGTTCAAATATGTTTCGAAATCACAGACAATACAAAACCACAAGATCATGGGCTAAGTGCTTTGGGAATGTTGTGCCAGTAAATCTTCGTTAGTTTTCTTGAAGCGTTTGACTAACTCAGCTATGACTCCATCAAGGAAGACTGCTGATGCAATTTCGAATTGGGTACCTTCAGGAGTTAGACTAGCTTCTTCTCCTTTCTCTCGTCGAGCAATATCGATTTTAGTACGCCCCATCAACTTTACTACTAAATCACTCATCCGGCCAATCCAGCTTTCAGGATAACTGGTTATGGAGATTATTTGGGGGTTTTGATCAAGGTAGTTTTCGATAATTGCTTTGACGATGGTAGTACGGCCACTACCAGAGATTACGAGAAGTAGATCGCCTTTGTGAAGATGTGGAACAGATCGACTATTCGTAATGAAGTAGACAGGGACATTGAGATGTTCAAGACGTGTTTGAAACATTTGTCCTACCATTGCCGATCGTCCACTTCCAACAACAAAAATACAATGTCCGTCGCGCGCTGTCTTTTCGATGATGTCAACGAACTTCGTAACAGTTGAAGCTTCGGTTCTGAGGAATTCGATGTTTTTTTGGATATTGTCGGTGATTAACTGCATCGCCCGAAGAAATGTTCCATCCTTATTGGCTCCCGCTGTGGATTTCAATGGGACATTTCACCTACTGCCCCAAAAGAGGTTCTCCTTTAAAACTATGTTCTTTCTTGGTATTTTGATGAAATGGACTTCTAAAAAGAGTCTTAAGCGGTGAAGTTCAGGGAACCCAAAGGATCAAGTGATTATGACCCACATCTCCTCCCCTGCGGAACCAACGCAGATGGATAAAAAATTGATGAGTTGCCTTCAAGCCCATGTTTTCTCACAAATGGATGGTGGGAGTCTTACAGTAATTGTACATGCTGGTAACAACGACTATATTCGATTTGTACATTCTCTGATTAGTCGGTTTCTTAAGGCGCGTCAATGTGTTATTGTCTTCGATTATCATCGACGAATCAAACTGCTCTATTTACGACATTTGCTTCAAACAGGCACTTCTGATATAACCCCATCAGAAAATCGCCTTTTTCTACGAGTAATCCTTGATGAAACCCATGCTCTTGATGAGCTGATCCGCTTGCAACGACGCACCCTTTCAACTAAGCGACCTTCGATTCTTATTATGGTTGATCCTTCCGGATTATTTGGTCGCCAACGAGGAGGAGTGAAGCAATCCGCTCAAGCACTCGAACTCCAGTATGAGGCTGCAAAATCTTTTGCACAGAAAGGGTATGCGGTTTTAGTGACTGATTTTGGAGGTCGACAATTCCATCGCATCGAATCTATTGTGCCTTCACAATTAGCATATTCAGCCAATCTCGTTCTCCAGTTTCTTCCTCGAAAAATTATACTCTCTAATTTTCAGTAGCGTTGTTTTTTGATTTAATTGACGGTTGAACCGACAAGGAAGATATCGCTGCACTACCACAATTTGTGCAAAAAGCTGAATCAGGTCGAAGGGGTGTTCCGCATTTTTGACAAACTGAAATGTCTCGCTCCAAAGGAATAACTTGCCGGGTTCTTGCGCGTTGGCGTTCTAAGGCTCGCATAAACTGTCTTTGCTGGTGTTCAACCATCACTCCACGAGCTCCAGAATAAAAAGCTACAGACAAAAGAGGGATGAGAGGAGCGACCATTGCAACTGGAATTTGTGTAAGAACTATGAGTAATACGGGACCAACTAATTCCAACGAGATGCCTAAAGCCTGAAAGATGTACTCAAGGGTTAAATACACATGGACGCCGAGAGTATGAGCGAACACCATAAAGATGGCTCCGAGAAGTATCGCACCGAAGATTCTTTGCCAATGTTGACGCCGCATTTCAAGACTCTGGCTGATTGCGCTCCTTACAGATTTTCCCGCAATGATTAAGTTAGCTGGAACGAAGAAGAAAAATAACAACACAAAGGGAGTAGCTACTACTAGGAGATCCGCTATAGCTAACAAAGTAGCAGTGACAAGGCCTGTGGCTACTATAGAAGTGGTAGGAAAATGGGGTGCAGAGTAAACCTTTGCTATTCCCTTAAGTTGTGGTTCTTTTTGAAACACTTGATGAATCGTTACCACATTCAAGATGAAAACTGCAAAGAAAGTAATGAATGTCTGCACAAAACTCAATATCGTATTTAATCTCATTAGATCAAGAAGGAGAGTAAAATTAGGAGGGAAGGCTAGTAGCTCTTGAATTGCTAGTTCGTTTATTACCTCTAGGGTGGTATTAACAGGAATTAATATGAGCGCTAACAAAGTTCCACCGATGAAGAATACCAAGACGAGCCATCGAAACTCCATTTGGAGTAAAGTAATGCTCTGTTTCAGCGCCTCACCAAACGACACATCTGCAAGCCATTTACTTTTTTGTTCTGACAGGTCCTGTGTATAAACACTTGCTGAATGAGGTGCTGATCGAGGCTTCAAAACTGACATTGAAACTCCTCTTAGGGTACCACTAGCGATACTTGTGAAAGGAAGGGTATCTTAAAGATGCTGGTTGCAACAGCTAGCGTCTCTTCGATACAGTAAACCATCTTCGACTCCTATCTGGGGGTTGCTCTGGCTACAGAAACTTTTCGGGTTCTCTCATAGTCTGTTCCAGCGTATTAGGACGCGAAGGATGAATAAATGAACGGATGCAATCGTTCTCGGAGTTCGGCTAGACGATTATAGATAAGAAGGCGTGTAGTTTGGTCAAACAACTCTGCGACATTCTCACCTGATCGTGCAGAAGTTTCAAAGTAGTTATCAAATTCAAGGTTAATGTGATGTTGATAAGCTTCCGCTCGAGATATTTCTCTTTGAGAAGCCAAATCAACCTTATTTCCGACGAGAACCGAGGGCACTTGATCAGGTACAGCCTGGCGGAAGGCTTGTAACCACCCTTGCAGGTTATCAAAAGTCTCTGGTCTAGTTAAGTCAAACGCAACTATCACTGCGTCACTACCAAGAAAATAGAGCTTCCGAACACTTTCGAACCGAGGTTGGCCTGCCAGGTCCCATATAATTAGTCGGATTAGCACATCACCAACAATGATTTCAGAGCAATTGAGTTGAGTTCCAATGGTCTGTAAATACGAATGGTCGAAGGTTTTATCGATAAAACGAGTAATCAAGCTAGTTTTTCCAACCATTGGATCTCCGATGACTACCAGCTTGAAAGTATGCTCGTTCATTGCCATGGGGGGTCGCTCGCATCAGCCTACTACTGTCTAAGTCGTTCAGATAGGAGATTTAAATTATATTATGACGCAGTACCCCGGAGGATAAGTTCCCTAAATGGCTTTTCCTCGTTTCTTGGGTGTTTACTCCTTCATCCTTCGTTCATATGAAGGATTTAATGGCGCAAAAGCTCTGAACTACCTGTCTCTGCGATATATTTAAGCTGAAAAAATCGTAGTGCAACCAGGAGCGTTCCTGAAGTGACAATTCAAATCGATGATGCCGGATGGGGGGATCCCGTCGGTGGAGTAATTTTAGGTATTTTCCGCATAGAAACCAATGAGTATTTGGTTAAGGAAATAGAAGTTACTCATTTTCAGGGTGATAATTTCGCCCAAAAAACCTTCTTAGACCGAGGCCTTAAACTAGTATTAAACGCCCTTCAGTGCCTGAAGGTTGCTAGGGATGAACCGATTCAGGTTTGTCGGGGAGCAGTTCTGGACGGGGTCCGAGCTGGCCTCAAAACGAAAGGCTATGATGTGATTCCTACAAAAATTGAGGGCTATCTCCAAGAGCTTGTTGAGACGAGTTTTGTAGATACCCTAGCATCATATGGCATCGTCAATCTCCCCCGAGTCAGTGGAAAGGAGCGCTTCTTTCGTCAGCTAGAATGGGTGCAGGATGACTTCAAGCGTCGAGAACGCTTTGCTAAGACCGGATGGAAGAACTGGTCTACAAAACTTCGAAGGTGGCGACCCAAATGGCGTCGCGGTCAA
The DNA here is from genome assembly GCA_048938385.1 of Promethearchaeota archaeon. Lineage (GTDB taxonomy): Archaea > Asgardarchaeota > Hermodarchaeia > Hermodarchaeales > Hermodarchaeaceae > Hermodarchaeum. The sequence continues at coordinate 20,190 of JBHLMG010000002.1, forward strand.
GCCAACTCCATGGCTCCGCCTATTATCATTAAATTGGGCGGAAGCATCATTTCTGATAAAACAAAAAGATCAACAGCGCGTCTGAAAACCATTCGGCGATTAGCTTCAGAAATTGCTACAGTAACAACCCACCCCATTATTGTCATACATGGAGGAGGATCCTTCGGCCACTTCCCCGCTCAAGAATACACACTACGCGAAGGGGGAAAAAGTAAACGGAAGAAATTAGGAGTAACAGAAACGGCTTTAGAAATGAACAAACTCACCCACCGAATTCTTTCGGCTTTTCATGAGGTTAATCGTCCTGCAATTCTGATTCGCTCATCTTCTGCAATCGTATCAATAAACGGTAGAATCTCTCACATGGACTTACAGGCGCTCCGAGAATTCCTCCGGCAGGGCTTCATTCCCATCCTCTCAGGTGATGTTGTAGCGGACACCGTAACCAATTTCACCATTGTTAGTGGAGACCAGATCGCGATGTATTTGGCTCGGATCCTCCAGGCAAAACTAGTCATCTTTGCCACTGATGTCGATGGATTGTATACGGCTGATCCCAAAGAACAGAAAAACGCCCAGCGAATAGAGTTGATTACTCCTGAGACAGTAGATGAAATTCTTCAAGAAATTGCAGTGGGTGAGGCAGTAAAAGCTGCAGATGTAACTGCTGGTATGCGTGGCAAGCTTGCTGAAATTTTCAAGGGGCTTCCTGAAAATTGCGAAGTTCTTATCACAGATATTCGCAAACCTGGAACTCTCCAGCGAATAATCGCTGGTCAAGCTGTTCCTGCAACTCGATTGCGACAAGGAAAAGTATAAGCTGGTTTTTCACTTTATGGAGCAATGTTACTGAGGTTTGGTTGGCGTGTTTAGCTTCACTTACTTTGGCTATGCCGCTATTCTTGTCCAACTTGAAAAACACCTGCTCTTCGATCCCGGTATCATTGATGGAAAACCCTTGGTTGATGTTACTAAGGTTCACCCAGCCTATGTTCTTGTGAGTCAAACATCTAGTGAACACATCGGAAATGCCAGCGAGTTTCCTCGTAAGCAAGGAAGCCTAATTATTGGCACCGTTCAAGTGCTTGACTTAATACGCAAGGCTGGAGTTGCTGGGTACGCTGTTGCGGAGCTTAAGAATAACGAAACTAAGCAGCTTGGGGGAAACATCCAGCTTACAGGATATCTCCTAAGGCGAAGCGGATTCTTGGCTTCCCGCTCCCTTGCTTTTGAGGTCAAAAGTACCCAAGGGTGCATTACCTATCTGGGTAAAGCTAAAGAAATAGGTCCTTTCACAGACACTCAGCCAGATTTACTTTGCGTCGCTGTTGGAGATAAGCTTGGTGGCAGTCTTAGTCCAGAAGAGGCGGTCAAGGTAACGCAAGCGATTGATCCTCGCTACGCCCTACCAATATGTGGAAATGCATTACAGCGGACCAGATACATTACGCTTATCCAAGCCAGTGGCTCAGCTACCACTCCAATTAATCTTCAAATGGGCGACACTTTCACTCTGCTTTGATGGCTCTTACTTTTGCACCAGCCGTTGGTAGAGTTCAATTCTTCGATCTAAGACAATGTGGTTTTGAGCTGTAATGTTCTTGTCCCGAGCTTTCGCTGGGTTGATTTCTGCGATCAGAAGTCCAGGTCGGTTTAAAGACCCTTTTGCTAACACATCACCAAGGGTGTTAGTAATTTGACTATGTCCGGTGAAAGTAAGTGTACGCTCGTGACCGACCCGATTTGCTAGAATGGTAAAGATCCGGTTTTCAATGCTTCGTGCTATCATGGTCCGTTGTGCATAGGGGAGAACTAAGTTTGCTGGAATGCATAAGATCTCACAGCCCTCTAACATGAGGATTCGGGCGGCTTCCGGAAACGCCCAATCAAAACAGACCAAGACTCCTATTTTGACAGATGATATCTCCCATACTTTAGGTGGGATTTGTCCTGGTGTAAACCATTCTTTTTCCCGTGCAAATAAATGGATTTTTTGATAACTTTCCACAATTCCTTCAGGGCTAACAATTACTGCTGAGTTAAACACTTGATTGTTTAATCCAAGTTCTGCAATCCCCCCTACGATAGTGATTCCGTGTTCTCGGGCTAGATGAATCCAGAGCTGGGTTGTGGAACCTTCCGGGATAGGTTCTGCAAGTCTTAATACCTGGTCTGGGGACGAGAAGTTGTAACCTGTACTGCAGAGTTCAGGAAAAACTATCAGGTTAACCTCTTGTTTTCCTGCTCTTTGAATGACGCGTTTGAGTATTTTACGATTGGCTTCAGGTTCAGCGAACCTAGGATGGATCTGGGCTGCGGCTACTTTCATGGTTATGGTCCCTCTTCCACTTTGGCGTAGCTTGCCTATTTCAGGATTCCTCCCCCCTTTCGACTAATTGCTAGGGTGCAAAAAAATGCCGTTTCCACACTTCTCTGGGACTCTTTCTTCGATGCGTCTTTGCACCTTTAAGTAGACTTCTACAAGTCTGCTCAACAGTGGCTTTGCATCAGGTTCCTAACGGTGAGTCCTTGTATGAGTATCAGTTCAACTATTCGTTTCCATCTCGATGAACTCCGAAGTATCAATGGTGTAGAAAATATCTTCCTCGCTCAACGCGATGGGTATCCGATCACAAGCGCTGGTGTTTGGTTTTCCAATGATGAAATCTTTGGTATTTCAGCGGCTGCATCAGCCATCTATGCAGTAGCCCGACGATTATACACTAATCTTAATTATGCCCTAGTTGAGGGGGAACAAGCAAAGTTTCTCATTGTAGCGTTTCCCAATAATTCCAACTTCTTCTTATCTCTCACCACCCGGACCAATGTGAACCTGGGCGCCATCATCCACTCCCTTCATCACTGCACAACCCAAATCTACCCTCATCTGTTCGAGCTAGGTTCATTACCACCACTCCGAAGCTACACGCCAGGGCAAGAAGCTTCAATCCTGGATCGATTTAAAGCACAGGACAAACCTCTCCATTCGCCAAGTCCGCGTATAAGTCACCAATCCCTTGTGCTCACCAACTCCATGGTAACAAAACTTCGAGCCCTTTTATCTGATTTCATGAACCTACTAGATGGCGCCCACCCCACTTTTATTTCACTTAATGGCGGCTATCCCATAACTCCAAAAAACCAGCTGGACCCCAATATAAGCGCCCTTAGTGCGTTCACCTTTGCTTTATACGATACCTGCAAGAAAGTTGGTTGGATTACTAAACGCACAAACATCTATCAGGTCGTAATTGATTCAGGCCCTCAACACCACTTTATCTATAATACTGGTTCGAGCATCTTCAGTACGACTCTGCAAAAGGTTAATTCCAGATTAGGGTATCTCCGACTACTAATACCCACCTTCACCACGCGGATTGAGGAAACCCTAACGGAAGCCACCCAACCTGTTCTACAACCTCAAGCACACCAGCCAATTCCTACTAACCGCTTCTTAGAAGGTTTCCTTTCTCCCTTTCAACCACCAACGCAATCAAGCTGATATCCAACACTCATCGTTTGGAGTAGTAAGTTCTTGTAATTTGAAATAGTCTTCAAAAGTTCTGCCATGAGTGAGGAAATCACTAGTATCCAAACGTTGTCTAAATGCTAGAGACGAGACGAAAAATCGATTCTATTGAAAGCTGTACATGACAGACTCTCTTCTTTGATTTTGGCACTCTAGAGATATATCAGAGTGGCTGGACGATCCACATCACCATTTGATCTGCCACTGACCAGGACTATTATGCTGAAACTCGGTCAGCAGTGTTATCTAAAACTGGTTGGAAAATTTTCGTAGTCACCTCACAACCCTGCCTTCTCCACGACAACACCCAATCGTGGAAGGAACTACAGTTCTTCATTGGTGGCACATTAGGCAATGATCTACCTGTAGTAATGGCCTTAAACAAATAGGATACGCCAAATCCCGTCTCCGACACTTTTGAAAAGCTCTTCTCTTGAATAATGGCGTTCACTTCGTTCATGCTATTACAACAACGGGGCACCACATCTGAGAAACCTTCTCCAGGATCTTGTAGGTGGTATTTCACAAAATTCAGTAATTTGGCTATGTCATCAAGGTCATCTGTACAATACAACGGGCAGTCTTTTACACAGGAACATCGTATAAGGGAATTTGGAGTGTCTTCAATGAAACCTAAAGTGTTGACGGAAAACGAAATCATAGAGATGTTAACCAAGGTCACCGAACAAGAAATTGAAGACTGCAATGCTCATATCCTCACCCCACTGAAAGATATGATTTTGGCCAGTGGCGTTCCAGGGGGAGCTGTAGTCAAAGATCATGAGGGCAATGAATATCTGGATTGCACGAGCCAGGCCTGGACGCTCAATGTCGGATATGTCCATCCTGATGTCATCTTTGCAACCCAGTTCCAGTCTGAGCGTCTCACTCATGTCCGCTTCGGATACCCGACTGTTCCCCGGATCAAACTTGTCAATAAACTCTCTCAAATTGCTCCTGGTCGACTGAAAAAAGTCTCTATTCAAAATCAAGGTGGATCTACTGCTATTGAAGCCGCGATGAAACTTTCCATGATCCACAAACCTGGCGCATCCCTCTTTGTCACACATTGGCTAGGCTATCACGGAGCTACGCTAGCCACAATTACTGCTAGTAATTGGATGCCTAATCCCCTTATTCGTTTCTCGAATATCGGACAGCAACACTTCATCAAAGCTCCATACCCTTATTGTTATCGTTGTCGAGGACAACAAGATCCAAAAGATTGTGACCTAGAATGCCTTCACTACCTTCGCAACCTGATTATGTTTGGTACGAATGCACCAGTCGCTGGAATCATCATCGAACCAATGCAAGGACCCGGGGGACAAATCCCTGCACCCCAACGGTACATTGAAGCCTTACGCGAATTATGCACAGAACTTAATATCCACCTCATATGGGATGAAGCCCAAACGGCCTTTGGGCGGGTCGGCCGTATGTTTGCTGCAGAAATTTATGGGGTTTCACCTGATATGATGGCTCTCACAAAAGCTCTCGGTGGTGGATTGCCTCTCGGTGCTACTTTAGCAGATGAAAAATTCGGGCAGTTCACTCCAGCAGAAGAACACAGCACCTTTGGTAGTAGTCCACTAGGCATGGCTGCTGCACTCGTTAACATTGAAGTCATTCAAAGGTTAAACCTCCCACGCCGTGCTGAAATTCTGGGGAACCACATCAGCCAACGACTCCGAGAAATTCAGGCAAAGAACGACCACATCGGTGATGTTCGTGGTCCTGGTTTGTTCATTGGTATTGAGATAGTCAAGGATAAAGAGGCTAAGGAACCAGCGAATACTCTTGCTGATACCATTGTTCGTGAAGGATTGAAACGAGGAGTAATCTACGACCTGAGTATGCCCTTCATGCGTTTTCTAAAATTCCAACGGAATGTCATCAAGATTAAACCTCCCCTCACTATTTCCGAAGAACAAGCGGACAAGGCTGTCGATGTTTTCGAAGAATCGCTGAAAGCAGCGTTGAAGGATCTAACTGTTTTATAACTACTAGGCTTTTTATCTAACTGCGCTCTTGCTTACACTAATGATTACCTTAACTGGTTGGTTAGACCGATTCCTTGATAGGAGTAAAGTTGTGGACCAGAAATGATGAATGTCGGGATCCTCAAAGTCTTACTCATCGGTGAAGGCGGTGTTGGAAAAACCAGCCTCCTTAAACGCTACACTTGGAACACCTTCGACGATAGCATGAAACTCACCGTAGGCGTAGATTTTGCAGCGAAGAATGTCGAATCTGGTGATTGGAGATCAACACTCCAAATTTGGGATCTCGGGGGGCAAGTCCGGTTCCGGGATTTAGCCATCTCTTATTTTAAGGGGGCTAAATTAGCCATTGCTGTCTTCGACATTTCTAGTCGCTATACAATGGATCGGTTAGACGAGTGGATTAAACATCTATACGATTCTATCCCCGACTGCCCACTCGTTTTCGTTGGCAACAAGGCTGATCTTCGCAATATCTTCGACGAAACACAATCTTTAGTGTCCCTAGCTGAAGGCATCGAATATGCGGCACGATATAGCGCTCCCTTTATCGAAGCCTCTGCAAAGGATGGAAACGGTGTCACAGAACTCTTTGATGTGGTAACCTCAATCCTGAAACAATTGTATCCCGATCGTGTTTCCGCAGGATTTGTTTTCTAATCTTATACAATTAATCCACGAGTTCCATTGGATTTTAGCGAAGCATTTGTACCGAAATATTGCACAAGTGACAAACAATTCTTACACCTATGATTAATTCTCATAACGTTAGTGCAACCACTGTGTGAAAGTTGCAAACATATAAAGCGAAAGGCGAGTGAATTTCAGGGAAACTGGTGGTGGCAGCCATCGCAAAAGCCAAACAACCCAACAAGGAGAAACCCCGTATCGGTGTCTTTGTCTGTGAATGCGGACGCAACATCGCTGGCGTAGTCGACTGCGCTGCCCTAGCAAAGGGTGCAGAAACCTTAGACGGCGTCGTCACAACCAAAGTCAACAAATTTACTTGTTCCGACCCTGGTCAGGAAGAAATCAAACGGTTAGTTAAAGAAGAAAAATTAGACCGTGTCGTCGTCGCTGCCTGTTCACCACGCATGCACGAACCCACTTTCCGACGATGCACCGAAGATGCTGGGTTGAATCAGTTTTTCTTTGAAATGGCAAATATTCGCGATCAAGGCACTTGGTGCCATGCTAGTGACCCCGAAGGCTGTCAGGAAAAAGCTGGCGATCTGATCGCTAGCGCCGTTGCAAAGGCTCATCACCTCCAACCACTCGAAGTCCTCAAAGTACCTGTCACCCATACAGCTCTCGTCATTGGAGGTGGTGTCTCCGGCATCCACGCAGCCCTCGATATGGCTGACGCTGGTTATAAGGTCTACCTCATCGAACGCTCCCCTACTATTGGCGGCATTATGGCGCTCCTCGATAAGTGTTTCCCTACTTTGGATTGTAGCATTTGCATTTTAGGTCCTAAGATGGCGGAAGCATCTCGTCATCCAAATATTGAGGTGATTACAAACGCGGAGGTAACGAAGGTTGAGGGATTTGTCGGAAATTTCAAAGTGCAAGTGACCCAGCGGCCACGGTATGTGGATATCGATAAGTGTAACAGTTGTGGGGATTGCCAAAAGGTATGTCCCGTTCTAGTCCCGAATAACTTTGATGCTAACTTGGGTTGGCGACATGCTATTTACATCCCATATCCGCAGGCTGTGCCAGCTGCGTATCTGATTGATCCTGACCATTGTTTGGGGCTTAGTCCGAAGGAATGCATGATGTGTTATGATGCCTGTAACAAGGCAGGACAAGAAGCGATTCTGCCTGATGATGTTGAGAAAGTCCATAAGTTTGATATCGGTGCCATTATCGTCGCTACGGGTTACGAGCCTTATGACCCTACTCCCATTACCGAATATGGATACGGTGTTTATCCGAATGTGATTACTGCCATTGAACTTGAACGACTCATCAATGCCGCGGGACCAACAGAGGGTAAAGTGATTCGGCCTTCGGATCAGGAAAAACCCCACAGCTTCGCCTTCATTCAATGTGTTGGAAGTCGTGATGAACGCACGAATATTTACTGTTCGGGTTTCTGCTGCATGTATACAATCAAGAATGCACTTCTTCTCCACGAGAAATATCCAGACGCGGAAATCACCATTTACTATATGGATATCCGCACCAACTTCAAAGACTATGAGGAGTTTTATCAACGCGCCCGTCGGGCTGGTATCCGGTTTCAACAGGGTCGCCCTGCTAAAATCACCGAAGATCCCCAGACTCAAAACCTCTTCGTCCACGCTGAGGATATGGCTACTGGTAAACCCACAAAACGCGAATTCGAAATGGTTATCCTCAGCACCGCTGCTGTACCTAGTAAAGGAACGGAAGAGCTTGCCCGAGTTCTGAATGTTCCTCTTGGGCCGTCTGGGTTCTATATGGAAGCTCACCCAAAATTGAAACCCGTCGATGCAGCTACTGAAGGCGTATTCTTCTGTGGTTCTGCACAAGGACCCAAAGACATCCCTGCGAGCGTTGCTCAGGGAAGCGCTGCGGCTGCGCGGGCGCTTCGAATCATTACTCAAGATGAATGGGAAATTGAGCCCATCGTCGCGGTCGTTAATCCAGAATTATGTCGGAGTGCTACTGGGAAATGTGGAATCTGTGTCTCTCGTTGTGCATATGGTGCTATCTCTGCTGAGCCTGGCAAGCCTGCAGTCGTTACTCCCGCGAAATGCCATGGATGCGGGACTTGCGTTGCTGAGTGTCCTGCTGGCGCAATTACTCAAATGCATTTTACAGACCAACAAATAATGGATCAGATCACGGCGTTACTAAAGGAGAAACCTGAAGACAAGATATTTGCCATGTTGTGTAACTGGTGCAGTTATGCTGGAGCGGATTTAGCAGGTATTAGTCGGTATGACTATCCAACTAGTGTTCGTGGAATTCGAGTGATGTGTTCTGGTCGAATGTCAGATAAATTCATCTTGGAGGCTTTCAGATTAGGTGCTGGCATGGTGCTTATGTCTGGCTGTCGATTGACAGAAACCGGAAGTGATTGCCACTACATTAGTGGTAATGTGTGGGCTGAGAAGCGAGCAAACCGAATGAAAGCGTACCTTGAACGGATTGGGATGGACTCGCGTCGGTTTAGGTTAGAATGGGTATCAGCTGCGGAGGGAGATAAATGGGCTGCTGTCACCACTGAAATGGCTGAACAGCTTAAGGAAATGGGTCGAGATTTCATCGTTGAAGAAAATGACCGGTTACGACCTGAAATCGAAAAACGCCTAGCCCGGTTGATAAAGGAAGAGGCACCAGAACCAAAAGCGAAGCCTAAGGCGAAACCAACAACCACTAAGGCGAAGGCACAATGAATGTTGAAGAACGACTGGAAGAGATTGCCGAAAAACTGGCAAAACGCGTTGATACCAAAAGTTGTTACGCTTGTGGTACTTGTGTTGCTGCTTGTCCAGTCTCGCGTCTTACTGGTGGAGAACTCTATCATCCCCGTCGCGTCGTAAAAGCCACCTTGGAAGGAGAAGGTTTAGAACTCCTGGAGAAGCCAACCTTATGGTTATGTACTAGTTGTCATGCCTGCCTTGAACATTGTCCTCAAAAGGTTCCTGTTTCCGAACTCATTCAAGACCTCCAAAACCTAGCGAGTTCAATGGGTCTTGCTCCAGAAGATATTGTCTCGGAAGTTGAAAATATCCTCGACACCGGGTGGGCTCTCGCTCCTAACGAAACCGCGAATAGACAACGTGAAGAACTCGGTCTTCCACCTATTGCGATAAACAAACGTGGTAATAAAGACTTGATCACCATCGCTAAGGCGACTGAATTATTAACGCGTTTGGATAAAATCAAAACACACCGCCTCGCAGAAGCCCAAGCTGCAAAAGAAGTGGCTCAGGGAGGTAAAACCTGATGTCTCCTAAACCCTGGGCCCTGTATATGGGCTGTGTGATTCCGAATCGACTTCCCTATATGGAACTCGCTATGCGTGAAACCCTTCGATACTTTGAAATTGAAACTTCTGATATCAACGGTTTCACCTGTTGCCCTAACCCCTTAACGCTTCCTCACATTGACCACCACGCAGCGCTAGCTATCAGCGCAAGAAATCTTGCCATCGCTGAAGAGCAAGGTCTCAATCTCCTTACTCCCTGTAATGGCTGTTTTGAAGCTCTAAAAGGCACAGCAATCAAGCTGAAAAACGATAAAGCCCTCCACCAAGAAATCAATGCAATCCTAGCAAAGACTGGCCATGAATTCAAAGGCATCGTTCAAGTTAAACATTTTATCCAATTGCTCTTTGAAGACATCGGATTAGGGACTATTGCTGAATCAGTTGTGAATCCTCTCGCCGACTTGACTGCAGCAGTGCATGTGGGTTGTCATATTTTACGCCCGAGTAAATTACTCAATGTAGATGATGCACAACGACCCATGTTGTTACACCAACTTGTTCGTGCACTGGGGGCGAAAACGGTGTTCTTTCAAGACGAAATGGATTGCTGTGGGTACGGTACCCGTCCCGCAGACCGAGATCTCTCCTTACAGATGACAGCCAATAAAATCGTGAATATGAAACGAGCTGGTGCTGAAGCATTAGTAGCTATTTGTCCTGCATGTACCTTACAGTTCGACTTGATGCAACGTCTTGCACTCCGAAATACTGAGGACAAAACTCCTGTTCCGGTCTTCTACTACCCTGAACTTCTCAATCTCGCTTTGGGAACTCCCCCGGAAAAGTTAGGATTTAATTCTCATCGAGTTAAAGTTGACACGGTATTGGCAAAACTGGTACCTACACATGAACAGGTCATCGGCTAATCGCTGCAAATCCCTGAGGAACAACATCGATTCCAAAACAATCTTTTGGAATAAAATCTCATGCTCATCTAGTCATTGGAAGGGAGCACACATCGATGCAGGCAATATTGACTAAACAGATTCGGGAAAATACAATGAAATGGGGGGCAGATTTGGTTGGGTTTGCGCCTGTCGAACGGTTTAACCGGTATATCCTCGATAATCGTCCAACAGCTTCGTTACCTCAGGCACGCACTGTCATTGTGTTAGGACTTCAAATGGTGGATCCCCTTCTGGATTTGTGGCTCCATGCACCACCATCTACTGGTGCTGGTCGATACACGATGGGGCGCGTCTTTGAAGATGAAATTCTGCGTGCAATCTGCTATCGTCTTGCGTTATTTATGTACAAAAACGGAATCGAAGCCAAGGTTCTTCCCTATGGACCCGATGCTGAAGAAGACCAACAAGGATTTCTCTACTTGAAAGAAGCAGGGGTCCTAGCGGGGTTGGGAGTAATCGGGAAGAACAACCTTCTAATCAATCCTACATACGGACCCAGGATACGATTACGTGCTGTAGCTATCACTGTAGATTTACCTTCCAGTCGTGTAATGACTGAAAACCCCTGGTGTAACGACTGTGATCGTTGCATCCGGGCATGTCCCGTTAACGCTCTTGAGGGTGGGAAGTACAATCGAGAAAAATGCCTTACTAGCCCGTTACATCGTCGTAAATTATCACCTGCTACAGAACTCTGGTGTACGCGCTGCGCCACAGTTTGTCCAGTAGGCGCTAGCGTGCCCTCAGACGATAACCTTCGCATTAAGGTATCCTAGCGAGATAAGTGAGATTTTAAGTACCACCTATGTTGAAGAGACACTACTTCTTTGGAGGAAGAAATCGTGGATTCTCGTGACCTTATCATCGTTGGCGCAGGTCCTGCAGGTGCCCACTTGGCAAACCGAGCAGCACAACTCGGACTGGATGTTCTCCTATTAGAACGGCTTCCACACGACCGAGTTGGAGACAAAGTGTGTGGTGAAGGGATTGCCCTGCACCACCTCAAAAATGCCGGAATTCCTTATCCGGTGGGTAAAGAACTTGGTAACACTATCAACGGAATTGACATTTACCCTCCCAGCATGAAAAACTATGTCACTGTGAGTCAACGGATGGAAGGAGAGCCCTGTGACGGGTGGACTATTGATCGCCTCTATTTCGGTCAACGCCTCCTCAAATATGCTGTAAAATCAGGCGTAACAATTCATGATAACGCTCATGTACTTGAACCGATTCAGGACAACGGTACGATCATCGGTGTCAAATATAAGGACATCAAAAAGAACCAGTTGAAGGAAGCGTATGCCAAAGTTACCGTTGACGCTAGCGGGATGTCAGCCACATTACGACGTAAAATACAACATCCTTTCATTGAACGCACCATTGCTCTCAGCGACCAAGCCGTCTGCTACCGAGAGATTCTCGAACTCCAAAAGCCCTTCGAACCTGCCGACCGCTGTTGGATTATCATGGACGATCGGTACAGTCCAGGTGGCTACACATGGATCTTTCCTCGTGGCGAGAGAATCGTGAATGTGGGTCTCGGCACACAGGGAGGTTGTGGGCACAAGCCCAAAGGACTTTACCAACAATTCAAAACGAATAATCCAATCTTTAAGGGAGCCAAGGTACTTCATGGTGGAGGTGGTGCTGCACCCATCCGGCGACCCCTTTGGAGCTATGTAGCCAATGGTGTAGTTTTCATCGGGGACACCGCCTGTCATGTTAATCCCATTCATGGCGGCGGAATAGGTTCCTCCATCGAAGCAGGGCATGTCCTTGCTCCCATTATTAAAACCGCTATTGAAGCCGATGATGTTTCCCTTGAAGGGCTATGGCAGTTTAATATTGAATACAATCGGGAACATTACGGACAAAAAATTGCCTCTCTTGATATAATGCGTCGACTACTCCAGGAAGTAGGAAATGAAGAATTCGAATATGTTATCAACAATCGTATCATTACAACCGATGATTTACTCCGTGCTAATGCTGGAGAGGGTATTCAACTGTCTGCAATGGATAAAGCCAGTCGGTTCCTTCGGGGGCTGAGCCGGTTAAGGTTACTTCGGCGAATCCAGAAGGCATCAAAAGCGATGGGTGAGATGCTTCATCTTTACCAGAACTTCCCTGAAACACCAGAGACTTTTCTCAACTGGAAACAGCAAATCAAGCAAATCTACTTGGATATGGGTTACCAACCCTGATAAGTGGTTTCAAAACTAGCTAAGCTTTTCCCCAAGTGTCCCCATTTATACATCACACTCCTCCCTTTTGAACTGTTACGCTCACATTGATGGTGGTTCCCTTGGATTCTGATGTAATCCTGAACGCACACACTCGGCATGTTACGGCTCTTCTTTTCACTCCTGATAAAACAGTATTGCTTTCAGCTGGTATGGATAACCTCATTCAAATGTGGACGATTCCTGATTGGATCCAATCCAAGTCATTCTTCGGGCATACAAATAGCGTGAATGCCCTTGCGCTGACAGCCAAGTCTGACTTCATGATTACTGGTTCAACAGATAATACCGTCAGGGTTTGGCACTTTCCCTCTGGTGAAATTAAACACATACTAAGTGGCCATACAAAGACAGTATCTGCTGTCGCCGCGTCTCCAGTAGCGAACTACATCGCGACTGGTTCTTACGATGGGACGGTGAAGGTATGGGATGTAGTGTCTGGCGTGGAAGTCTTTTCCTTATCAGAGATTGGGCGAAATGTGAGTTCAGTAACATTTTCCCCTGATGGACGAACCTTGGCTGCAGGCGGTTTAGGTTCGAATTTCTATCTTTGGGCTCTTCCTTCCGGTGAGCTTTGGAAGCAAATTGATGCTCATGAAACGGCGGTAAATTCGCTTGCTTTTTCACCAAATGGTGGTTTGTTTGCTTCGATTGGGTATGAACAACGCCTTAAGATATGGTCCACAGAGACCTGGCAAGAAGTTCATTCTATTGCCTTAGAATCTCGGGGAAATGATATGGCATTTACTTCGAATAGTAAAAAATTGGCTGTGGCCATTGATTACGGGGTGCGTATTTGGAATGTCCGGACAGGTGAAGTTGATGTGCGATATGAGCTACCAGTGAAGGGAGTTTATGCTGTAGCAGTCTCGCCAAAACGGCGTTGGTTAGCTGTTGGCTCTGCTGATGGGAAGGTTTGGATCTGGGAGATTCGAAAAGGTAAGAAAACGAAATAGGTTGTAAAATGGTAGTTGAAAAATGGTCGAGGTCCTCGCCATCCTAGCCTAGGGGATAGGTCATCGGTTCCCCGGATGCTTTCCCAGGCATCTGCTGCTGTTACCGGGTCGGAAAAAGGAGCGAGGGCGTCGTGATTGCCTCGGCGCCCTCCACCAAGAGGCATAATCGAGAAGGATTGCCTGATCTCTTATTACCAGTAACAGGTACCCTTAGGCGAAGCCTGCTTTTTATAGTGCTTGTGTATCGAAAGGCACATCTTGTGCATTTAGGTTTCTCGTAATTTCTGCTTCATTAACGCTAAAAGTCTTTGAAGGGTACAACCATCTCTGGAATCCTGATCGGAGGTTGCTCCAACTCATGGCTACTAATAACTGGAAGCCTACGATGGATGGGGCAAACCATCGCCAGATGGCATAATCCATCCAGTATAGGGAGAAAATATCAATGTGTGTGGTTGCGGCAAAGATTACCGGGACTATCCAAAGAACGAGGGCAAACGCACTAAGAGGTATTGGAGGAGTTCGCTTTTGTTTAATATGGCCAATAAGCCACCAACTCAAAGTTCCCCAGATGAGGATGATTTGAAGGATGAGTAGCCCATAGAAGAGAGGGATTGGAATAAAAGGAAGTACAGGGTTGGTGGGATAATAATTTGGAAAAGTTGCTGGCGCCAGTACATTGTAGGCTAGAACACCGAATCCAAACCAAAGGAACCCCGCTAAGTTCAGGATGAAAATGGGGGCGCTGGCATTCAGCATCATCTGTGGATCTGGAATGGGTTGAGCGATTAATGTATGAAGGAGATAGAAACTCACCGCTCCTCCAAATATACTCAACAGAATCCAAATTTCACGCCATTGATGTCGCAAAAAAAACAAGACGATGAAGGCAGGAAGGGCAAACGCGTAGGTTTCTTTTATGAGAAAGGCGAAAGCGAGACCAATTCCCGCAAGCCAAGGCTTTCCTTGGTAAGCATAATGAGTTCCAAGGATGAGGAAGGGCATAGCAAACAACGATATCTGAAATAGTGGAATGATGTTGAAGAAAAAAGAGGATTGTACAAAGGTTGCAGCTAATGCTGCCCAACCCGAGGTAGTGATTGATCGCACCGACCAAAAGGTCAGGATCAAATTCATTGCGGCTACTGATACACAAACCATAGATAGCGGAAAGACAAAGTTTGAACCAGCCCAACCTGTCAGGAAGACCATGGGGTAGAAGATGAAGGGTGTCCGGTAAATCCGAAGGTCCCCAAGATCACCGGTCGTCAGAGCTGCATGTCGCCACGCTGAATAGAAATCTTCACCATTCAACATATAGTAAATTACGGTCTTGTGCATAGTATCATCGTCAACACCAATGTGTGGCACAAACTGGGTGCCCCAAGAGTAGGAAAGGAACACTCCCCAAATTATGCTACATACTGCAAGCAATACGATGAACCCGAATACTCCTTCCTTCCTTAGAATAGCCCAATTTGATGGCACAGGAGTTCTCTCTCCAAACCTGGGATGTTCTTTTTTCATAAAAGTGTCAAGTACCTACTCAAAAGGCTTCGGTATGAAAACTGGTGTTAGGTCATTTTGCAATAGGTACAATCAGATAGAGATTGCGCTCCACACACAGCACAGGTTGAGCGTACTTTTTGGCAAATCTCACAAACTTCTTTAGAAATTAAATTAGGCGTTATTTCCCTGTTACTGATTTTATGAGCGAGGAGGGCGATTTCATCAAGGATGAATTGCCCGAGGAGGGCTTGACCGCGTTCTCCTTTCATGTAGTGTGATATTGTAGCTTCCGTTGTACCCAACAACTTAGACACTTGCACTTGCGTCATTCCATTGTCCACAAGGTTCTTGGCTAAAGCTGACTTGATAGCCGGTAAGTGCTCGCGAACTACTTTCTCACAAGGAAACGCCATATCCAAGACTTCCAATACGGATTAGCACTAATTCATTAACAATGTTAAGTTTTTTCAATACTTTGGATTTAAGTGTTCGGAACTCACTAATCTCATTCCTCCAAACCAATATTGTTAAGTTTTAACTAGCATGAAGGTTTTCAAGGGAAAGCAACTTTAGGTTCTATACTATACTTGTGGGTGAACTGGAATGCAACCTGAAGATATGCGTCGAGATTTACCTATCACGCAACAATTCATCTACTTCGATAACGCTGCAACAACACCTGTTCCAAGCCCAATCATCGACACGATCATTGAATATTTCGAAGAATATTGTGCTAACATCGAACGGGGAGCCTACTCGATTGCAGCGAAAGCATCAGATGTTTGTGATGTAGCCCGCAACGATATTGCTACAAAATTACTGCATTGTGATGTGGAAGAATTCATTTTCACGCGGAATCAAACCCAAGCGGCTAACTTCGTTGCATATGCTTTAGAACATCCCTTTTTGAATCGTTGGAGTACAGGCTTTCAGTTTGCCCCGCCCCTTGTCAAATGGAGTCCTGAAAGCAAAATCGTTACAACGCTACTTGAGCACCATTCTAATTTCATGCCATGGTTACGGCTGGCAAAACATGTCGGGGCTCAATTTCGTACAATTACTCCAACTCTGGATGGACTACTACTCCCCGAAATGTTTGCGGAGGCCGTTGATGAAAACACCGCCTTTGTTGCCTTTCAACACGCTTCTAACGCAATGGGTACCAAACATGATGTACAAACGATTGTTCGTACTATTAAGGCGGTAAATCCTCAGTGCTTGGTTTTCATTGATGGTGCCCAAGCAGTAGGGCATATGCCTGTGGATGTTACGACCTTGGGGTGTGATTTTTACTCGTTTTCTGGCCACAAAGGGCCTCTGGGACCCCCTGGAACTGGAGGATTATACGTTCGCGAAGAACTTCTCCAACGCATGGCTCCGGCTGAAGTGGGAGGGGGAACTATCGCTGCCGTCACTGATAGTGATTACATGCTACGAAGAGACCACCGTGCGCGACGATGGGATGCAGGAACGCCCAATATCATTGGACTCATTGGACTTGGCGCTGCTGTGAAATACCTGAATCGCATCGGTATTCAGAAAGTTGCTCAACAGGAGCATGTGTTAACTCGATACCTACTCGATGGAATACGCGAGATTTCCAACCTTGTTGTGTATGGCCCTTATGAGGACATGACCTCGAAGATTGGCGCAGTATGCTTCAATATAGATGGATGGTTCTCACACGATGTGAGCCTTGCTTTAGATGCTCAATGGAAAATCCTTACCCGGGCTGGACATCATTGTTGCATGCCAATGATGAACCTACTTGGAGTATTAGAAAAATACCAAGGGAATGTCCGGGCGAGCTTCCACTACTTTAACCTCATTGAAGAAGTGGATGTCTTGGTGGGCGCCCTAAAAACCTTAGCCGGATAATCCGCTACACTGATCGACGAATGCTACTACATACCGGACAATCCGCATAATATGCGATTGGAATCTGATCAAACCGGAGATCGTTCAAATCTATAAAAAGCAGGTGTCCTGCAAGTCGTGGTTTTTTTCCAAGTAAAATTCTTACCGCTTCATGAACCTGAATATTAGCTACTACGCCCAATAGTGTGGGGTAGATACCAATAGTATCGCAGGTGGGCTGTCGTGCGTCATCTACACCACCATAAATGCATTCCAAGCAGGGCGTTTTTCCAGGGAGGATAGTAGTGAGGTTTCCTACAGCGCCTAAAGCTCCTGCAAAGGCGTAAGGGATACCTTGGCGAACGCAAGCTCTGTTGATGATGTAACGAGGTCCAAACCGGTCTAAGCCGTCAACGATGATGTCCATTCCTCGAATAAGCTCATCAACAGTTTCTTCTGCGAGCTGTTCTTGTCGGGGCTCAATAGTGACCTCTGGGTTTAAGGGCTGTAAGCGGCGCGTAGCCAGAGCGGTTTTAGGTTTCCCGATGTCCTTCTCCCGGTATAGGAATTGGCGTTGAAGATTGGATGCATCGACTACATCAGGGTCAATGATTCGGAGATGATCCACACCCAGGGTAGTAAACTTAGTAGCTGATATACTCCCCAACCCCCCAATACCAACAACCGCAACTTTAGCCGCTCGAATGCGTTTCAATCCGTCTTTTCCGACATCACGGAGTACTATAAACCGCTGATAACGCGCATCCTTTGAAGGCATGAGGCGATCTCCAAAGCGATTACAAGGCGGCCCGTTGCTTTGCTTCTTCAAAAAGCTGTCGACCCTTATCTGAAACTTCAATATCTGCAGAGGGGAGACCACGACCCACGGTCCGATGAATCGAAACAACCTCCTCTTCTTGCAAGTCTAAGAAGAATTTGTCCAACCAGGCGGCCAGTGAAACACCAAGCGTTGGGCTAAAGCCAAGCTCTTTAGCTGAGACACGGTACTTACCCTCAACGATTTTGGTAGCAAATGTCGTGAGCACTATGTAGTGTTGGTCTTTCTGCAAGAGGATATCTTGGATGCGTGATCGGGCTTCCATAGCTGCAAGCCGATCCCGGATTTCGGTAAATCGGCTGTACTCTTCTTTCATTTGTTCAATTTCCGCTAAGGCCTTCTCTAACTGCTTTTCCAATTTTTCACGTTCTTTACCGATGGCATCACGATCCTTGGTAACCTCTTTGAGGGCTTCTTGCTCCTCTTCTAACTGCGAGATTTTTAGTTCGTGAGATTCTTTCAAACTCTCTAGTTTTGAAATTTGGCCTTCTAGGTCGGCTATGCGTTTCGATGCTTGGGCTAGTTCCTGTTTAGAAGTAGTGAGCTCCTCCTTGGTTGCAGTTAAAGTTTCTTTAGTTGTTTCTAGCGATTGAATATCCGTCTGCAATTGCTCACGGGCTGTATCTCGTTCTGCTTCCAATCGCTGATGTTCAATCTTCAACTCTTGGAGTTCCGTGGTTACGGCATTCATCTCTTTCTTGACAGCAGCCTCAGATTGTTGGGCTTGCTGGAGTTGTTCTGATAGAGCTTTAATTTTAGCCTCTAAATCGTGCTTGGTCGCCGTAGCTGCGGATTGAGCGGTCGCCGCTGCCTCTGAAGCCGCAGAGTATTTAGCCTTCAGCTCTTCGATTTGCTGCAGAGCCTTATCTTGTTCACTGATCGCCTTTTCGCTCTGTTCTTTGAGTTGCAATAGATCCGCTTCGGTTTTCTTCAATGATTCAGATAGCTGCTTATTTGTGGCCTGCAATTTGTCAATTCGTCGTGCATCACGGGTTGACTGCGACTGCATCCGTTTCTCCAAATCGGCAATCCGCACTCGTGCTTCAGCCAATTCGGCTTCGAGTTCTTGCCGTGTTTTTTCAGAAGCAGAAATTTCATCCTGTAACCGTTTTCGTAGTTCTTCTCGCTCCGAAGCCGTCATGGCAGCTAAAGCACTCAGCTCATCCGCTGCTCCTGATAAACCAGCCTTTGCCCGAGTAATTTCTTGAATTTTCGCTCGGGCTTGTTCATTGAAACGCTTAGCTTCTGCTTTCACACCTTCTTGAATATCGTTCACAACAGGACCACTCAATCGCCCAAATCCGATGGCTTCCATGCGTTTTTCAACGCGATCGGCAAGCATCAAAAGGCTGCGTTGAAGATCACGCGTTAACACATCAATTGCGTCTACGATGTCATTGGTAAGTGCTTCAATTTGGCGTTTTAAGACTTCAGTGCGTATAGCTTTATCTTCGGCTTCTTGCGCCATTAAACCCACCTTGTATTAAGGGATCCAAACTCACCCTAGTTTGAGCGTGTGAACCTAGATAAGGTTTCCTCCTCCAAGACAATGGCAATTATTTCTAATAAAACCTATTCCTCTTCTTCCTCGATAATCTGAAAAGTTCCTGCTAAGAATAGGAACTATACACGATGCCAATTAAATTTCATCCACTATTCAAACATTCTCCTTGCAATTCTCCTCATCCTGGTAGTAAATTGAGGGGGTTCAATGCATCCGGGATTATTGGCTCCTAGCTATCGTTTTCATGGTTGTATTTACCGTCCGTTTGTTTGCAGGCAAAATCAAACAGTTCCGTCAACCCTACAAGAAGTACATGATACTTTGAGACCAGAGAGTTTATAGGGTGTTACTCGCCCGATGGACCAGACTTTAACTGAGATTGATTACTATGGACACCGAAACTATTCTCAGCGTATTGCGTCGGGTTCTCGATCCCGAACATCCAATAAGCGTTGTTGAAATGGGTCTTGTGAAGGCAGAAGATGTAATCATAGACAAGGACGCTATCCGAGTGCAATTTACTCCCACTGTACCTGGGTGTCCTATGGGGGCAGTTATTGGTATAATCATTCGAAAGGCCCTTGAAGACGCATTTCCAACTCAAAAGGTTCAGGTGCGAGTGAAACCTGGAACCCACTTGCGAGAGGATACCTGTAACACCTTGATTAACGATGATACCCAATACCAATCCGCCATCGAAAAATTAACTGCTTCCGGAGCTTTAGATCGCTTAATTGTAAAAGAATAGGTTCACAGCTTTTAGTAGGGCTGCTCACTTGTAATGTCGTAGCTGGTTTTTTACTGCGATCTATCAAGAGAATCAAGGGTTTGGATAATCTTATTGGGAAGATACGGAAAAACAGTGCAAGATTGGCATCTTTGGTGAGCTTTACATGGGCAAATCTGGGGACCAACTAATCGCCGTTATCGATCTTGGAACTACGGGAAATCGCTCGGTGCTCTTCGATCTCCAAGGAAATGAGATCCTGAAAGCATATCGTGAGTTTCCAACAATCACAGAGGAACCTCAGCAAGCAGAACAGGAAGCGTCGGATTGGTGGCGGACTACCACTGAAACTATGCGAGAGGTTGCTACGCATCAAACTGTAACATCAAAAGAAATCGTTGCCGTTTCAGTTGTAACCCAACGGGCAACCCTCGTTCCACTGGATTCTCAAGGAAATCCTTTAGCCCGAGCTATGACTTGGATGGATGGACGATTCTCAACCACTGAAGAAGAGCGGGAAGAGTTAGTCAAATCTCGTTTAAGCGTTCGTCGAGCCTTATGGTTCAAGGATATGCTCCCCGAGGTGTTTAAAAAAACTCACAAATTAGCCACCCCTGATGCTTTCTTATATCATCGCTTAACTGGAAAACTGGTCTCTGACCAAACAAACCATTCTTTTGGACTTCTTGACCGTGAAAAACTAACTCTTTCTGACACACTAGGTGATGATTTAGCGCTTCCAGTATCACTGTGGTCAGATCTTGTGATGTCGGGAACGATAATAGGGGAAATTACAAAAGAAGCTGCGCAAGCTACTTGTCTCCCTCAGGGTACGCCTGTCGTTGTTGGTGGAGGTGACCAACAATGCTCGGTCGTTGGGTTGGGGGTTATTGAAAAGGGTGCTGCAAAAATGACCACGGGAACTGGCACCTTTATTGTTACACCAGTTGATGGAGAAAAACGAGATCCATTCGGCGTCTTATTCAGCCATCCTCATGTCTTACCCAATCAATGGGTTTTAGAGGGCGCGGCTCCTGGGACTGGCACGATTCTTCGCTGGTTCCGAGACGAATTCGGACATGTTGAATGTGCCGTTGCTGAACGGCTGGGTCGGGACCCTTACGATTATATTACCGCTGAGGCCGCACAAGCTCCACCCGGCTGCGATGGTCTAATTCTCTTTCCGTTCTTTATCTATGGATTGGGTATTATTGAAGGATTAGGATTTCAACATAAGCGGGCACATTTCACCCGCTCAATAATGGAAGCCATCGCTTTCATCTCACGGTTTCTCTTAGACACCATGGGTACGGTGAATGTCACTGTGGATGAACTCCGGTTAGATGGTGGTGGTGCACGGTCTGCACTTTGGCGACAAATCCATAGCGATATCACACAGAAACGGTGTATCCTCACGGGCGTAGATGAAGGAAGTGCCCTAGGAGCTGCTATCATCGCGACAGTAGGGCTCGATCTCTATCCCTCTATTGAAAAAGCCGTGAAAGCAATGGTGCATCATCGTCAAACTCATACACCAAATCCTGAGAACTTCGATATTTACAATCAGGGATATTCGAAGTTTCAGCAAATCCTCATGAGTAAGCTATCTGAACTTGTCAAACACATCTAACCTGTAAGGTGAAAGAAATGGAAGCAATTGAAGCAATTTCCACTCGCCGCTCAATCCGTAACTTCACTGATCTGGAATTAACGGATGAACAAATTCATGACTTGTTGAAAATCATGGTTGCAGCTCCCAGTGCAGGGAATAAACAACCTTGGCGGATCTATGTTGTTCGTGATACCAAGGTTAAACGGAAACTAGCTATTGGTGCTGGTGATCAGGAGTTTATCAACGAAGCTCCTGTGGTCTTTGTCGTTTGCCGGGTACCTGAAGAATCTGGGATTCGTTACGGGAATCGAGGTCGTAATTTTTATTCCATTCAGGATACAGCTGCGATGACTCAGAATTTGTTGATTGCTGCGCACGCTATGGGCTTAGGGGCGTGTTGGGTCGGAGCATTCAACGATAGTGCTGTTGTTGCAGCTATCGAGTGCCCCCAGGGTATTTTACCTGTGGCTATTATTCCTGTTGGCTATCCGAAGGTTCTTGGTTCACTTCGTGGTCGACGTCCGCTGGACTCTGTTGTTACCTTTATTCCATCCAAATAAGTGGTGCTAGATCAGGTCTTTCCCAAGGATAAGTCGAATGCACAAAGGAAAAACCCAGATGAACGCAGTTATAGCAGAGATGATCTCGGGAATTGCAACTCCTGTAAAGGGTAAGACTGGTATTGTGTAGTAAATCACCCATACGCTAGCACTAATTAATGAAAGAAGGAAGGCAATGATGCCCCAAAGCCGGCGCTGAGGTTCCAGCATCAATCGAACGCCATATAGCATTCCGGCAAGGAGCACACTAACGAAAAATCCTACTGAGACTGCGAAGTGAATGCCAGTTATACCCTCATGAAAAATCCCAATTGCGATGAGGAAGAGGACAGCGATGGTAAGTATGACCGAAGCAATGACACCCAGTATGGAACGCTCGAAATAATGGTGCCATATTAGCCATAGGGTTACTGCAAGGGTAATCAATCCTCCAAGGCTTAACCCCCCGTTAAACACTGGAGCAGCCACATTGGTTCCTGGAACTCCATTGGATCCTCCAAGCATCCAAGGGTGTCCTAGATCACTCAACGCGTTCGTATACCAATTGAACCATGGCGATAGTAGAATTGCTACGCCAATACTTATGAAGGCAATCAATGGTCCAATGATTCCGCACCAACCCGCAAATCGAGCTGATAGAAGAAACTCACGGATTGGATTAACCTTTTTTGGTTCCTCTTTCTCTTGCATAATATTCACCCATTGTTCAAGAGCCAACAATTAATTTGGGTTCTAATACCGATGGTCCTTCGGATAAGACTTGTGCCTGAACCCTCAAGTATGCTTGGTCCTGGAGGGTGCTAGGTTTTGGAGCTCTGGGGGAAGTGGTTCACCAATAGTTTGGTATTCTGCAGCCAATTGTGTCATAAAATCAACTAAGAGTTGGTGCCGAGGTGCAGCAAGCTGCTTGGCAGTTTTCGTGTGAAGTAACGCGTTGAGTTTCAATAATTTGCGGTGAATGTGTTCGATAGTTCCTTTGAGTCCCCGTTGTTGAACCAAGCTTTCAGCAATCGTTCGTGCTAACCCTAGCGCTCCCATTGCATCGAGCTTGTCAGCATCGCTGAGAATTTGCCCTTCGAGGCTCTCTGGTGAGAGCTGTTCGCTGAACCGATGAGTCCGAATGGCGCTTGCGACCAAGGATAACTTCTCCTTTGAAAATGTTGTAGTAGCAAGGAACGCAACTGCCATGTTTGCTCCAATCTCTGCATGGGAAACTCCAGATACCTCTTCTTCGGATCGACCGATATCATGAAGCAATGCGGCTGCCTCTAGGATTTCAAGATCGGCTCCTTCTGCGGCCCCAATAAACCGACACAGTTCACGCACACGCAGAGTATGCTCATAAGAATGGGCTCCTCGTTTTCCAATATGAATAGCATCAAAAGCGAATTTCTCAATACTCTGAATGAGTGTTGCATCCATAAGGCCTCTCTACCCCCCCTCGTTTTGGTATTGCGAAATTGGTTGGTCCACCACAGCTTTTCCAACTCGTCGCATACGATAGACTCCGTAGGCAATCGGCAGAATCAGAAAGGTTATCACCGCAAGTAATGCCGAAAGCGCTGCTCCTATCATACCAAAATACTCAACACCAAAGTGGATGTTGTGTTCAGACAACAGAACCCAAGAGAGTACAAAAATCACAGTACCAATCATCATTGCATACAACCCGAACGGATTTGGTGAAATGTTTCGTTGCAACTTCGCAGCTCCCAATAGAACCAGTGCAAAAGTTAGGAGGAGGAGACCCATTTCAAAGAGCCCAAAATTACGAAAGGGAGGAATCACTGATACGACGCTCAACCAAGACCAATTAATGAAATACTGATTCACGCGAAACCGATAGTAAAAGACCAGGGCTGGGTACACCATGCCAAACACGGCTACAGCAATTGACGCACTAGGAAGGCGTTTCCATAACACTATAGCCATCACAGCAATCACTATTGGACAAACTAACCAAAGATAGTGGACATATTCATACGGAGCCAAACTCAGCAACCAAAGAACAGGGAGACCGAGAGAGAAATCTGGAGGTGTAGGTCCAGGTTGCTGACCGTTGATCATTACTATGAAGATGAGGGGGTACCACGCCCAGATAAGGATGGGAATTAGAATGCTAGCGAATAGGAGAAATGCCCAATATCGCGCCGATGTGATGTTCTGTGATGGGATTCCAAGGTATTCGACTAGCCATCGGACAGCTTTTACCAAGGTATAACCCAGCAAAATCACTTGGAAAAAAACTAGCAGGATCCAAGAACCTCGAAAGATTAGGTTATAGAATCCATTGGGTCCAAAGAGCAATCCACTCAGTGCGGAGTTAAGGTAGAATGGTGGAATCACGAAGGTAAAGAATAGCGCGCAACCTATAACAACGAGTGGTGAAACAAAATGTCGGAAGCGGGATTTGAACAAGAGCTTCTGACCGAACCCGAACAGGGCGATGAACCCAAGTAAGAGAAATCCGGAGAAAGCGCCACATCCGGCAAAGAAAGCCACTCGTAGGGTGTTTGCCACAATGGGTTGTATTCCTTCTATGGGATCGAAGAAAAATAATCGTAGGGGGCTTTGGATGAGGGAAGCCGCAATGAAGAATCCTAAAGTGCTAATGAATACAACGCTGTGGACGATATTCTCGCGGTTGAAGAATAAACGCAATCCTGCAAAATAATCTTTCAAAGCTTGCCATGCAGTGGCAGGTAACTGCCTCAGTGAATTTTGAAGTCCCATAGAGTTTCACCGATGCCTGCAATTTTTTGGCTTAGACCTTTTAGCTATCGAATAAAAACCTAGTCCTCGACTCCCTACTACGAATAACCCAGCAGAATTATGTATTATTTGCTGAACTTCGGAAATTATAAGGGCGTAGTTTTTGGGTGATTATACTGCTGTAATCGATGTAGTTGATGTATTATGGCCTTGATGGGATTTCTTATGCTGGTCCTTGGTGGGGCTTTACTCCTCGCATCTGGGCAATCTCTTGTCTTAGACCCCATTGCAATTTCACAATTGTCAACCCTCCTCAACACCGTTTTAGGATCCGGAATTGGTGATATCCTTATTACTATCATGGTGATAGCGACGAGCCTTGGTGGGGTTTGTGCCATTATCGGTGGGATTATCTGGTATGCAGCAGGAACGGGAATCGGTGCCCTCGTTGGACGAATCATCGTGGGAGTTGCCTCCTTTGCCGCCACGTATTTTCTTGTTATGCAAATCCTATCCGCAGTTAATCTCGGTCTCTTCGCTCAACCTCTCCATGTAATCCTCGGGCATTTCTTTGGAATGGGCGTGAGTTTTACCAGCGTTCTACTTATTGTCCTCGGTGACTTGGTCGGTGCCGGACGCCAAAAAGAATACCAACCTTCACCTGCTGCTCATCTTTAACGCGTTTTACTAGCCTGGAGCGTTTCAGGTACAAGGAGCAACACAGCCAAAAACGCCAGAATATTCAAACTGGTAGCAAAAATCATGTTGCCCCGCAGGGTCGAAAGCACAAACTGGACGAGTGTTCCACCAATAATAGGACCAATTCCTGAACCTAGCAAATTCGCAGTCGCAATTATAGCCATCGCTCGTCCTCGTTTAGAAACCACGCTTAAATCCGCAGCCGCAGCATAGCTAGCTGTATACACCAAAGGATACAATGGGATAATCCAAAGTACCATGGCAATCCAAGGGTCGATAACAAACAAATACACGATCATAAACACCGCATATCCCGCAAAGCCAAGCAAGATTATCGGCTTACGGCCAAACCGGTCACTACCAAATCCTGCAAGTAAAGTGAATCCTAATCCGACTAATGCTGCAAAACCGTTAGAGATTCCAAGCATCAATGTGGTTCCTGCAATTTCTTCGACGAAATAGATTCCGAAGAAAAATGAAAAGGCGTTCACTCCGATACTCCCGATCGCCACGGTTACGGCGAGAATTATAAGACTTCGACTTAAAATCAGTGTAGGTCCAGTAGTTGAATCTGGGTTCTTAAATGCTTCTTCATTGCTCTCTGAATTAGTGTTTCGTGGAACCTCTCGGACTATTAGGAGGATAATAGTGACACCGGTCAAGTACGCTATACACCCAACGAAGAACAGCCCAGACATCTGAATTAAGCTTATTAAGAATCCACCCCCAAACGCCCCCACAGACCATCCTAGGCTACTCGTGGACAATAGCAATCCTACGCTTCCACCCTTGTAGATGCGTGCTTCTGTCAGATACGCGTTTGCCATGGGAACCGCAGCCACTGAAAACAAGTACGCAGCACAAGTGACTAACAGGAAGGATAAGCTATCTTGAATGAAAATATAGAGGAAAAAAGCGACGCCCTGTGCGATGAACCCCACGGCGATGAAAGGGATCCGGCGCTGCCAGCGATCAGAGAGGACTCCCCAGAAGTAAACACCTGCCAGTCCAACAAGCACAGGTAATCCCCCCACCAATCCGATAAGGAGAAAAGCGGTTTCCCCGATTCCTGTAAAAAGGTACAGTGAACCGAACTGCCAGAAAATGGACTGCGAGATATGGAACAGTGAAAATCCGACAAGAATGCCCCAAATGTGGTGACGAGGAACTCGAGAAGAAAGGATGGTCTTGCTCTCATTCTCTGACATGGTAAGCAGTGCCACCTAGACACCCTGTTGATAAAGCTTTGTGTTCTGACACTTTCAGCATTCTGTGTTCTCTGATTTCCAGTGAGTTTAAATGACACCAAGCCTCCCCTTTTCCTGTGACACCTAGCACATCTGATTCTGAAATACAAATCTCCCGTGCAACTGATACTCGGGTTCAACACTTTCAGTCAAAACTACTTCGCTGGTTTCGTAAATATGGGCGTGATCTACCTTGGCGTCGCACTCGAAACCCCTACCACATTCTAGTTTCCGAGATGATGTTGCACCAAACCCAGGTTGACCGAGTAATTCCGAAGTACCACGAATTTCTTGACGCCTATCCGACGTTTGAAGCCCTCGCTGCAGCACCGGTTGAAGAGGTGGAGCAGCTCTGGCGACCCCTAGGCTATAACTTTCGTCCAAAACGCCTTCACGCGATTGCTCAATGCGTCATCCAGCACCATAACGGGCAACTTCCCGATACCCTCAAGACTCTTCAATCTCTATGTGGTATCGGTCGATACACTGCAGGGGCTATTCTCAATTTCGCCTTCCATAAAGATGCACCCATACTGGACACTAATGTACGACGCGTGCTACGACGGTTCTTCGCAATCCCTGGCAATCCACACCGCGCACCCGCCGTAAAGCAGCTATGGCACCTCGCTGAGCGCATAATCCCCTCTGGGCAAGGGTATATCTTTAATCAAGCCCTCCTTGATTTCGGAGCCTTACTCTGTACGGCACGGAACCCCTCATGCCTTAAATGTCCCTTCAACGATGACTGTCCTTTTCCCTCTTTGTAAGAAGGGTTATGCTATTTTTTTCCAAGAACTCGATTTCCGCTGTAAATGGATTATCAGTACAACTAAGACCACTATGAAAGCACTGGTGAAGACGAGTCCTGTTATGAGCATGAGTAGTTCCCAGGGCAGTGGTGGGCCCCCTATTCTCAGTAATATCGTGAAGACGCTAGAGGATGTGCGTGAAACCGTATACATTCCATCCGAAGCGTTTACTCGCACCAAACACATGTCAGTAGGCGTTATTCCCAAAATCCCGTCTTGCCCTTCATAGAGAAGGCTAGTTTGCGTAGTGTTTGGTTCAATGACCTTCCACGAGAACCCTGCGTCATTACTCAGTTCCACAGAAAAGTGCAAACTTTCGTCCCCGTAGTCCACATTCTCATCTGTTACCGTCCAGTTGATGCGGAAAGGTTCCGGGCCAAGAATTTCACCTCCATCCGGTTCCAAAACGGTAAATACGGGGGGAAAGAAGTTCTTGATAGTGACATTGCGGATATGTCGATCGTTGGTAAAGCCAATAGTTTGTCCAAAATCCAGTGAAGTACCGGTAAGGAAGGTGGTGCGGACATCACAGACTTGATTGAGGTCAATCGATGCGGTATCAAAGGTAGTGGTCTGTCCTTCACTAATATGGTCGAATGGTCTCCATGCATAGATCTCAGAGTACCATCCCATCGGCACAACTCCTGAGTAGTAGTCGATTCCAATCGTGTAGTTACCTGTAACGGGTGCTACGAAACTTCCAACTTCAGGGTTGCCATGGGACCAATGGCTGACCAAACTATTAGCCCAGGTCTGATCTACTCCCGGTTGCCAAACGAAGATGTCACAATCATCCCAGACGCCATGGATTAGAGTGCTCCCTTCTCCATCAGACCAAGTGCCAAATTCAACGCTAAGTTGGACGACATCTCCTTCTTGGAGAAACGCATAGTCGTAAGCTTCACGGGGATTATGATCTGGATGCCACCCAGCAAGTACTGGTTCCTGAATGGTGCCATAATGGGTTTGACGATAGATACGCAGGATTTCTAGTTCGGTTTGGCGGATGTAAATGGTGGGAAACTCTGGTAGGAGCAGAGAATCCCAAGTTGCCGAGAGAGTGACATGCGGGTGTTCCCATACGCTATCGTCGAAAAGCGATGCATTGGCAGCACTGCTTACATTTAGCTGTGCGGTTGGAAGGGTCCATTGGATAGGATACAAGGGGTGGTTCTCCACACCGTAAGCCACGGTAATCCAGAACTCTTCAGGACCACCACTCGTCCCTCCAGTTCGGGAGGTGTGGACGGCGATACCGATGAGCCCCCGATTGAGGTAGGAGCCCCAGGTAATTCCCCGGATATCGTGGCTAGCATCGAAGAGCAGGACATTCTGACATTCCCAGGTGGATTCGCTGGCGTATCCATACTCGTCCCACCGCGAATCCGATTCCATGAGGTGATACCCATAGGAACTGTAGTACAGTAAGACATCAAGACAGGTGTTTGGATCGCGCCAGGTCACATTGACAAATACATAACTGACATCGGTCACTGTGGGGTAGGCGTCAACGAAGTAGAAGCGCCAATCACCTGAGCGTTTTGATCCTATATATGGTACATTACTGAAAGCAGCTCCATTATCATAGGGTGTGCCTTGGCTACCACCCCAAGTATGGTAGATGCCAGGAGCGGTCATGTTCAAATCCACGCGAATGCTCAGAGGAAGGTGAGTTCTTCCTGTGCCATTCACGGCTTCTATGAAGCCCTCATGCATTCCTGGAGTAGCGTCGGAGGGGGCTGTGATGGTAACATTCCACAGAAATGGAAAGTCAGGAGATTCCAAGCTGGTGTATTGATGTAGTGACACCCATGACCATGACACTCGGTCATAGAGGCGAATGGTCACATTGACTATCAAAGGGTATCCTAGGTGTGTGACAGATCCAATATCATAGTAGTAGAGGGCTGGAGTGTGAGTGAAATGTTGAGCTGGGAATCCTAGGTTGAGTTGATGGCAATTACTCCAAACTATATCCGCAACCACACAGCTTCCTTCGAGGGGATTAGCTGGATCAATTTGGTTGTTACCGTTTTGGTCTTGCCAATCGAAGAGAAACACACTATTGCCTTCACCTGCTGCTTCAAGTAACACATTGTGTTCTATAGACGAATAAGAGCAGTGAACAACGGCATAATCAACAGAAAGGAACTGCGCGATGAAGGTCGGGCTAAATTCCGAAGTCAGATTTAGGGTAGTAAAGGGTTCAAAGGTAGAAAAGCTTGTGCTGGCTTGACTACTAAATTGATAGGTATAGGCGTTTAGAGCTTCGACACTCGTTGCATGAGAACCTCCAGTTTTCGCGGTGAGATTAAACCATACCGAATCCCCTTGATAGATGGGGTGGGGGAAGGCTTTCCCATCGCTCATCCTACTACTTCCGCTCGGATTGTATATCGTATAATCCATGGGATTAACACCATAGTCGTAGCCGTAGTACAGGTTCGTGTACCAGGCCCGCCAAGGGGTCTGGCGGTCACCGAAGTAGAGTTGATCCCAAGTTATGGTCGTTGACACCTGGATGAGGGAGTCTAAACCATCGGTAGTGTTGCCAAAAGCCAGGTGAACACTGCGATACGCGTTAACGCGACCTGCACCCTGTCGATAGATGTCGTAACCGAGGTCATCTGCTCCGTTCATAATCAGGGTCTTGAGGGTATCAGCTTTCAGACTTGCATTGACCTGTTTTACGAGGGCACAAATTCCTGCTACGACACTGGTGCCTGATTCTATAGGATACCAATTTGGCGTGTCGTCAAAGTGATGAACTGGCACCTCAAGGCCTACCGGGGCTGGAGCAACGATGTCAGGTCCGATGTCTCCCATTGGCGTCGGACCACTACTTCCCAGGCTTAATATTCCCATGATTCCGTGAATTGTTGTCCCAGTGGCATGTGGTATCATAAATTGTCCGTTACTGAGTCCAACAGTAAGTGCATTAGTTGCATAAGGTGCAGCTCCGGTTCCGTATCCTGGCCCTGCAAATCCGGCTTTGTTGACAAAAAGGGTGTCCGAGTCAACGGAAAGGTAGTCCGTGAGCATGCTGTACCAATCGTACCCCCATGCCATATCAAAAGGAGCAAAACTCCAAGTGTTCCAATTCCAGTCGTTGGTAAGAATATCACAGGCAGGTCCTGAATCGTTTTGCCAGTAACTAAACCGGTCATAGGGTCGATCAACTCCCCAGAGTGGTCGGTACCCACAACCCCAGAACCATGTGTTTATAAAATCAGAGATCGTGAAACGCTTCAACGCCATGATTTTCGCACAGGAAGCGATACCAGGGCAGGTGAAGAGGCTACCATTGTTGTAGACATCTCGGGGTTCTAATCCCTGACTTGCAATGCCATAGGCTACGGTTGTACCATGCCCATAGTTGTCAAACATGAAGGCAAAACCACGACCTTGGGGATCGATACCGGAAATGAGGTCACCGGTAATTTGATTCTTAAGATCAAAGGTGTTGCTCAAACTTCCCATGCTGTAGTCGTTAAATCCATCACCATCTAGATCCTCTGCTAAAACTGGATTAGAGTCAAAACGGTGGGGAAGATTGTTTGTAAAGTCCCAATCGGTTGTAATGGATGTGGTGAGGTTATTGTACTGGGCCGTGATGGCCCAGGAGGTTTCAAAATCGATATACACAGTATCGTAGATAGAGGCCGTGTTCTCATCTACGAGCGTGTACAGGAAAAAGGCTCGTCCCTTGGGGAGCCAGTACGCAGTTTGCACTGACATGCCTATACGATAGAAACCACTGAGACTCTGTAATCCTCCAAATCCACCGACATAGCAATTTTCAGTATAGATTCCATAAGTGCTGTTCGAATACTGGATCTGTCCGTAATCAGTGTACATGTAAAAGTCCAACCCCTCAGTAAGTAAATACCCGCCCACCGAGGGGAGCATAAAACTTGTAAGGGCGATTCCTGATCCTCCTGGGTCATAGCTTAAAGGGCGTCCCATCTCATCAACAGCAACTGCATCCACGAGATCTGTGCAACCAAAATCTACACCACTATCTACAACGCCAACTATAACGCCTGAGCCGTTAATGTTTGGGAATTCCGTCCATATTCGTTCAACTCCAGCAAGTGTTAACGGAGAGGGGAACGAGGAACTTGGCACTGGGGTCAACAATGAGCTAGTTGTGTCCGCTTCGAAGGTTATGTGTTCATCACCAAGAACAAGAATTACATCGGGGTTCATGACAAGAGTTGCCAGGGCTTTGGGATCGGTGAGGCTACCATATACAATGTAACCTAGCATGAGGGGCTGTACATGAAGGATTTTCAGATTACTTTCTAAAGCTGCCCAGTTCGGCTCGTTGCGAATATTCACGATGACTGCAATCTCTCCTTTGATATAACGAAGAGCGTTGGAGGCTTCTCCCGTCATCGCCCACTCTTTGAGACTTGGGCTACACTTCTCCCATGGGTCAAATGATGGCGGAGACGGTGAATCTGTCCCAGAAGTAAGTGGCGTATCGAGTGTTGTCTTCAAAGGCGTAGTTTTTCCAAAGAGCCCACTGTTTTTGGGTGACAATTCTACAGAGATGGCGGGGCTGAGCAAAAACAGTGACAAAAGAATGGTAAGGGCTAAGCCTGCTCTTAACAGATGGCGGGCTTGATATTGCATAATGTTCCCTCTGTTACCAGTCCTTAATGGAGGCTTGTATTCACTCCTTTTTTACGCAATAGAGCCCTTCATCTTTATATGCTCTGAAGGGACCAATTACACTTCGACTTTAAATAGTAACTATAAAACTAACAAGCTGAGGGCGGGTAAGCCGCTACTAACAAGCTAGATCGTGCTTTTTCGAGGGAAATTGATCACCAGGATTCCAGTCACGACTAGCGCTAATCCGATTACGAAGGTGGGGTAAAGAGGTTCACTGAGCAGGAGAATAGAGAAGAGGGTTCCAAAAACCGGAACCAAACTGATGAAAATAGCGGCATGACTTGCACCAAGGTTCTTCAACCCGAGGAAATAGAAGAGAAAACCCAACACCGTGACAAAGATACCCATGTAAAGCACATTGACCCAAAAGCTAGGATCCACCATTGCGGGGAGAGTCCAGAACTGCTCGACCATAGCGCCAAGGAAAAAGAGGAAGGTGCCGATGAAGATTCCTCCAGCCGTGGTTTCGAGGGATGAGCGGTTTTGCATTATGATCTTCCCAAGAATAGAATAAGTTCCCCAGGTGAGCATAGCACAGAGGAGGATGAAATTACCAATGAGGTATTCTAGGCGAAATTCGAATAGGGTTTGTACGCCCACAACAAATACGATGCCTAAGAAGCTGAACAGATAACCAACATATTGCCATCTTGAAGTAAGGCGTTCTTTAAGGAAGACGAAAGCAAGGAGGCTCACGAGGGTAGGGTTAATCCCTGCAATAATAGACCCCTGGGTTGATGTAGTGAACTGCATACCAATTAGAAAAAGGATGCCATAACCAAACACGCCAATGCTTCCAAGAAGACACCAGTTACCAATATCCCTTCGTGACAGGGTTTTCAACCTGTTCCATTGCATTGTTACTAACAGTGGGAGAAAGAACACACTGGCCGTTAAAAACCTGAAGAACCCAACGGTGGCGGGTGGGGCAAGAGCCACAACGATCTTGGCGGACACCCAGCTTCCTCCCCAAAAAATCATCCCTAACACCAGCAAGATGAAGTATTTTAGGGATCCACGATTCATACCAGCTGCCACCGTTAAAACGCTGTTGATGACGATAGGGAGTAAAAATGCATGGATTCAGCCAAATATCCCTTTCCTATACTGGATAGGATTCTTCATCAAAGAGAGTAGTTTGTTTAGCGTCGCGGATGCGATGCGTGTGGGTAGTAACCGTACTTCGCTGTTGCTTGGGTCGGCTGGGGTGTTTTTCAAGAGTAAAGGTTTCCACGGTATCGAGGCGTGTATGCCGGATGAGCACATGGAAGCGGTGGTAGGCGGTTTGCCCGATGCGTAACGGGGGCTGCGAGGCGCGTTTTGGCGTATCGGCGCTAGCTACCACAGCCACTTGCTGAATGAATGCCAGCTGCTTCAGGTAAGTGGCCAACTGAGC
This sequence comes from Promethearchaeota archaeon, assembly GCA_048938385.1. Classification (GTDB taxonomy): domain Archaea; phylum Asgardarchaeota; class Hermodarchaeia; order Hermodarchaeales; family Hermodarchaeaceae; genus Hermodarchaeum. Next base: position 53,964 of record JBHLMG010000002.1, read on the forward strand.
GCGACGGTAGACACGGGAATCTGGAGGTGTACCCGCTGCTGACGGTGGTCCGCCTTCCTCTTCTTGGAGTAGGTGCATAAAACCGTGGACAAACAGGATGGGGGCGTTGAGAGAGTGGATGGTGTCTAGTGCGTCATCGAGGAGCGAGAGGAGTTGATCTGTGGTGAAGGCTCGTGCAACATGGAGTTGGTGCAGATACGCCGCGGGTGGAGCAGAGAGGGGGGTTGCGCGGAGATGGTTAAGGATGACATCAGGTCGAATGCCATTGTTGGCATCAATTACGGCTACGCCATGGGTCTGAGCCACCAGTCGAAGGGCGCAGGCAATGGATTGTTGGAGCAGTCGGGTGCACACGGGACTCCCATAAAGTAGGTAGCTAAGTCCAAGTTCGAAGCCTCCCCCCAGAAGTTCGTCTAGGAGATGAATGCCGGTGGGTAGCTTCATTTGCTGGTGTTGTTGGGCCATTGAAAACGCGGTCTGGAACATTCTACGCGTCACCCAGTACACTGCTTTCGTGAACAAAAACCCTCAAATAGTCCACAATCAACAGTCTTGTAGGTGTGGTTGGTTCGGTTGGCGTATCATGGGAGTGCACAGTTCTATGATCTCTTTGCGCACGGTAAGGAGGAGGAACAGGCTTTTTATCGGCTACTCGCTAAAGAAGCAGGATCCCCCGCATTAGAGCTAGGTGTTGGCACAGGAATCTTCGCATTTGCCCTTGCAGAAGATGGTATCACGGTTGTGGGGCTTGAGCAGTCTCGAGAGATGCTGCAAGAGGCTCGGAAAAAGCTTCAAAGAGCGCCTCCTGAAATTGCTCGACGACTTCTCTTCATCGCTGGCGACATGAGTGCGTTTCAGCTAGATCAGCAATTCCGTATCGTCTATATTCCTTCTGGCAGTTTTCAGTACCTGACTACACGCGAGCAACAACTAGGTTGTTTACGGAGCGTGAAGGCCCATCTCCATAAGGATGGGTCCTTTGTCTTTGATGTTTATGTGGGTGAATCTGATCATACTGGAATTTGGCGTCGACTTGAGACGATTTCGTTGCCTGAGGGTGGGGCTGTGACGCGTTCCATTTCGACACGACTTGAAGAGACGGACAACCTCATCGATACAGTCATTCGGTTTGATGTTCACGATGAAGCTGGACGAATCACTGAAACCTTCTATGATTGGTCGCAACTAGCGGTATTAACTGTGGAAGAGGTGAAGTTCCTGCTAGCAGAGATGCACTTCCAAGTCGAGACTATCTATTCAACTTTTACTCGGAAACCTTGGGCGCCTGGATCAAAATACGCCATTTTTGTTACAGAACCGATTTAACTACTGAATTCAATCTTTTTTGTCATTATTACATCGGATAGTTGGTTGGTACTGTTTGCTTTTATGACTAGAGGCGATATAGTGAGGTTTGGTGAGCTACTTCCGCCTCTGTCCTAGTATTGGTAGGTGTAGCAAATGTCTCGCTCGTCAATTGCGTTCAATGTGAATCGGATAAAACGGCAACTTGAAGTTTGGTTAGGAGAAGAGAATGTCTCTACGGCAGAAGTGGATAAAATCTGCTACTCACGAGATGCTTGGCCTCTTCGATTGATACGGCTTGGACGGTTAGTAATCGAGTCAGAGCCTGATTTGATTGTTTGGCCTCAAACCGTTGACCAGATACAACGAATAATCCAGTTAGCCAATCAAGAACGCATCCCCCTAATCCCTGTCTCTGGAGCTGGCGGCGTTACTGGTGGGACTCTCCCCGTATCAGGAGGAATTGTCGTTGATTTAAAGAAAATGAATCGCGTGCTAGGGCTCGATGAAGATTCCCTAATGGTTACCGTAGAGCCCGGTATCTTAGGACAGGAACTTGAGGAATACTTGGAGGCTCGAGGTTACACCACAGGGCATTTTCCATCATCAATTTTCAGTTCTGCCTTGGGTGGATTTGCTGCTGCTCGCTCAGCGGGGGTTCTTTCTTCTAAGTATGGTAAAATTGAGGACATGATTACTGGTCTTGAGGTTGTGCTACCAAATGGAGAAATACTCCGAACCAAGGCCGTGCCTCGTTCATCTATGGGACCTGACCTGAAACAACTATTCATTGGCTCAGAAGGTGTTTACGGTATAATCACCGAAATCACGCTTCGTGTTGCCCCGATCCCACAGGCAAGACGCTTTGCCTCCTATCTTTTTCCTGATTTAACTTCCGGAATGAATGCAGTGAAACAAATCTTCCGTCATGATTTACAACCAGCTCTCATTCGGTTGTACGATGAAAATGAAACTCGGTTTGTATTAAGCCGCTTCAAATCGCCACCTCAGAGTGCTTGCGTCCTTAACCTCATGTACAGTGCTACAAAAGATCTGGTTCGGTTAGAACACCGGACTGTTAAGCGAATCTGTGTTGAAGCAGAAAGCGAAGATCTTGGTCCAGGCCCCTCTAAACACTGGTGGGACAACCGGTTCGATCTCTACTACCCCTCTAACCTCAACATGGGCGCTGGTATGCTCTATGATGTACTTGATGTCGCTGCTAGCTATGCCAACCTCGAAAAGATGTATTGGGCGATGCGTGAATCCATCGAGGCAACCGGTGTGAGCACCATGAGCCACTTCTCTCATTTCTACCCTGACGGTGGAAACATCTATGTCATCTTCATCGGCCAGGCTGGAACTCCAGAAGAAGTTGAAGCTAAATACAATGAAGTTTGGCAAGTCGGATTAGATGCTGCTCATCAGGCAGGAGGCACCCTGAGCCACCAACATGGCGTTGGGCTCTTGAAAGCTCCTTGGATGCCTACTGAACATGGAACCACTGGCTTAGCCCTTCTCCAAGCCATTAAAAATTATCTCGACCCCAACGATATTATGAATCCTGGCAAATTGGGGCTTGGATGTGAATCAAAGAATCGGGACAAGGAGGCACAGTAACATTGCCCTCATCGGGATCTCCCTCCCTATCATCATCGCTCAATGATTATGCTAAAATTAGCCGGCTCTGCAGCCTATGTAATCGCATGTGCCGCCATTCTTGCCCCACACATCTAATAACTCGTTCAGATGCCTGTAGCCCAATAGGTCGAGCACTAATCATTGAGTTGTACCGTGGGAAAAAAAGCGCACTCACTGAAACTGCTGTGGACCGGTTATACCAATGCAACCTCTGCGGTGCGTGCAAAGCCTGGTGTAAACCCCGACATGAACTTCCACACATCATCGAGCTAGCCCGAGAACGAGTAGTAATGGAAAATCGAGTACCCACAGGAATTCTTACCTTTGACACTGAGGTGATTAGAGACAAGAATGTGTACGGTGATCCGTCCAATGAGCGCTTCTCTAAACTAAAATCCCTGCTAATACAGCCATCAGCTACTCGAGAAGTAGTCTACTTTATTGGTTGTACTACTGCGTATCGTCACCCGGAAATTGCCCTCGCAACAAATGAAATCCTTGCCAAACTGAACATCCGCCCTAAGCTTCTCACAGGAGAACTGGGTGAGGTGTGTTGTGGATCACCACTCCTCAGGGCAGGATTTAGGGATACAGCCAAAACCCTTGCTCAACAGAATATTGCTGCAATTGCACAAACAGGGATACGAACGGTCCTCACCACCTGTCCAGGTTGTGCTAGGGCTCTCCGCGTGGATTATCCACGTTTGGGCGTACCCTTACCAAAGAAGGTCAAAGTGTACCACATCACTGAGTTTCTAACGAAATTCCAGACACGACTAGGTCAGTTATTTCATAATCCATGGGCTAAAAAGAAGGGAAATCTATCACCTAAGATGAGTTATCATGATCCTTGCCATCTCGGGCGCGAATTAGGAGTCTACACACCTCCTCGTCGGCTCCTAAGTTTAATTCCTGGGAATGTTTTAACGGAATTTCCGCACAATCGGGATCTTGCTGACTGTTGTGGGGGTGGTGGAGTGCTACCTAAAACCTTTCAGGCGCTTTCTAAAGCAATTACTCTAAGCCGGTTAAAGGTTGCTTCTGAGTTACAACTCGATTTGCTCGTGTCAGCGTGTCCGAACTGTAAGCTGCATTTCTCCGAAGTCTCGTCGCAAGATCCGGATTCAAAGTTACAGGTCTTAGATATCGTCGAAGTGCTGGCAAGTGCGTTACGGTAGGAACATGACCATAACGAACCATAGAATTATCGCTGAAACTATGAGCCCAATGCCATTGCCGATTAACCAGGCTCTCTCGTATGCCTTGGGAACTTTTGTTATGTTACCTGGAGGGGCTATTTGGCTCTTTTCAATATATTCGAATGCTTCAAGTGGATTTTTCAGAAATCGGTTTAGAACTGATCGGCTACTGGGATTAAGGTCCAGGAACAAGTGTCCCGCACAGCTCAATAAGAAAATTGTAATGAAGTAACGATCAACTGTAACCCACCAACCTAAGAAATATGTGGGGAGGAAGAAGAATCCTACAATTGTCAGAGGTGCAAGAACGCTATGGGTGACTATGGAGCGGTGTCCAAGAAGGGGCTTCCAATGGAAGTCAAAATCAGGAAAGATGCCACCAACCCAGGCAACCAGGAAAAACCAGAAGCTAAAGGCCGCAGGTAATATTGAAGGAAAAATGTAAGTCAATATTGCCCAGCCGATCACAAAGGCGATAGTGGTGAGGAAGATGTGGTCCCAACCATTCATATGTTTTCACCGTCCTTTTCTGGGCTTTGACCTTCCCTAAAAGGCTTAGCTTTTTTCCTTGCTCCCTTTAGCGCTAGGCTTAGATTTCCTGAAGTTGAGGTAGTATGTCGAGGACACCATATCCAATTTTGTGAAAGGCTTCGGCATAGGGAATTTTTTTGTGTCTCCCAATTTGTTGAGCTGTACGGGTCACCCATAAGCGTACAAAAGCTTTCCATTCTAATTGATTAAGGGTGGGAATGTTAAACCCTGACTGATCCAGGCGGTTCATGGATTCCTGTAGCATCATTTGCATCTGACTTTCGTATTGTTCTACTGCTCTTATCTTCTTCTCCAGCGTTGTGCTAATATCAATGAAAGTGTTTGGGGTTGAACTCGTCCACCCATAATACCAGTTCACTAAATGAGGTTTTAATCCCCGAGTTTGTTGGTTGGGATAATACAAAGGAAAGTGACTCGTATAACAGGCTTCGTAAAGGGTGCGTCCAACAGCCTGATGATCAGGATGCGGATCATAAGGAATGGCAGGATCAAAGCTTAAGACAATTTCAGGCTGCACTCGTCTCACGATCTCAGTATAATGTTCCCGGAGTACTACACCGGCAGCGAGCTCGCCGTCAGGAACATCCAAATAAATGACTTCTTTAGTACCCAACACATCAGCAGCATTTTGGGATTCACGTTTCTCAGTTTCAATCATCTCCTCCAAGGTTTTTGAAGAATCAAGTGTCCCCTTTTCCCCATAGGTTGAACATAAATTCACAATCGTATGTCCATCCTCAGCTAATAACGCAATAGTACCCCCTGCAAAAAGAGCTGCATCATCAGGGTGTGCTTCCACCACAAGAATGGTTTTCGGTTCCTTTAAATCAAAAATACCTCTTTTCAACAAGTACACCCTGATTGAATCTGTTTACACCTTTCAAAGTAGAACTTAAAATCCTGATGCCATACCATCTAGTCAACGCGATATATTCAAGGAGACAACCTAAATGACCAAATCCTCCACTCCCACTAAACCTGTTGTTGTTCAAATTGGTGAGGTTACCCTTGGTGGGAATCGTGGAGAGTATCCCACAACGCTTATTCTTTCTACATTCCATAGTCGGGACCGTATCGTATCCAATCATAAGCTGGGACACTTCGATAAACGTCGAGCGACACGATACCTCAATCGAGCCATGAATTTGAGTCAAACTACAGGGAACCCACTTATCTTGGATGTTCTGGCTGAGACTCCTAAAGCAATGGTGACATACCTAACCTATTTATCGGAAGTGGCTGAATCTGTTCCATTCCTTATTGATAGTAGTTCGTCTGCAGCTCGTCAAGCAGGAATCCAATACATTCAGGAAATCGGACGAGCTGACCTAGCGATTTATGATGCAATCACCCATCATACGAGTGACGAAGAACTGCAAGCACTTCAAGCTGCGAAAATCCAATCTGCTATTATCCTCGCGCATAATCCCTTAGATATTCGTCCCCGAGGGCGCTTAGAAGTTCTCCTAGGTACTCCTGAAGAACCTGGTTTAATTGCAAAAGCTGAAAAAGCTCAAATTACAAAACTGCTTATTGATACCGTCGCTTTAGACCTCGCAGGATTAAGCCTTGCAGCTACTGCCATGCGTTTGGTAAAACAAGAGCTAGGGTTTCCAGTTGGTGCCGGTTCTGCCAACAGCGTTGCACTTTGGAACCGTTCCTCACGCATTTCTCCTGCAGCGAAACGATACCTAGCACCAGCTCTTTGTACCTACCTTCAATGCCATGGGGCTAACTTCATTTTGGCAGGGCCTTTGCGCCGAGCTCCACGATTCTTCAGCACAGTCGCAGTGACTGATGCTTTGCTTTCGTACTCAGCCCCAGACGGATCCTATCCTGCACCTACACCAAAATCTAAACAGCATCCTCGCTATACGATAATGTAATGCCCACAGCTTTTTTATTTTGACTTTGAATACTCTGCCAGACTTTTTTGCTTCGTCAAAACGGGTGTTTTTGACTCATCCTGCAATTGCTTTTCTTCCTTTTCGTACTCGTCAATGAGAATTGCCCGTTCTCGCACTAGACGCGGTCGGTTACAGCATATAGTAATACCTGAAGGAAGGACGAGTTTTGATGTTAACTTACCGTGAACGCGAATTCGCTCCCCACAATGCTTGCACCGGTAAATGGTATAGTATTTGAACCGTGTCACAGTAATCCAAGCCTGCTTAAACTAATAACTCTCAGTGAGAAGGTGTTGGTTATCTTAAAATGTTAGGATTCCTCTGAGGTTCTTCACTCAGTAAATCTAATCACTTCTGCAAATACAATTTTGAGGAAGAAAGGTTTTGAACTCTAGTTCCCACGAAGGTAAATCGCAATGCAACGAGATTTAGGTAACGATTTCATCATGCGACCTGCAACAAAGGCAGATCAAAAGGCCATCGAAACTACTGTAAAGACGGTCTTTGGAAAAACAGTTAGTCCGATGATTGACCGACTCTTTACATACCATCCAGATTTCCCCTACTCTGACCACTTCCTCATTCTTGACACGAAGAGAAAACAAGTAGCTGCATACTTCTGCTTGTCCCGCTCAACCTGTGTACTTAACGATACTGAATTCCCTGTGGGGCACATGGAACTGGTTGCAACCTTACCCGATTATCGTCACCAAGGATTCATTCGTCGCCTTAATGAGCTCTTCGAACAACGAGCGGAGCAATATCAACTTCCCCTCCTCGTAATCATCGGAATACCTTACTTTTACCGAAACCTTGGCTATGAATACGCAATCACATTCGGTGGAACCCTTACCTTCCCAATAGAGCTAATACCTCTACTCAAAAAGACAGAAGACGAACCCGTTACTATTGAAGAAATTACAGAAAACACCTTCAATAGATATCTCAAGGCTCGTGACTACCGGAACTCCTACCTGGATTTCTATCGTAAAATCACACTCGCTGATTACGCGTACCTCACTCACGGAAACCTTGGAGATGACTCAGTCTATCGTTTCTATGTAATGAAACGAGGACACAATCTGCTAGGATGTTTTATGCTCTCAATTGGGTGGGGCTTTGTCGAAGTAAATGAGCTTTGGGTGGATAATCTCTCTCATGTCACCTCAATGCTACGGTTCGTGAAAGCCATAGCCAAACGACGACGATTGCCGATACGAATCTATCTACCTTCTCGACCCGCACTTAAACCTGTTCTCGAAGAACTTAGCCGATCCAAATTCACCAAGCCTTACGCTTGGTATGTTCGTATCCCATCAGTTAAGCGATTCTTGGAAACCATCAAACCAGTTCTAGAGCAGCGACTCGCTCATTCGGATTTTTCTCACCTATCTGATTCAATTCGTATTGGCTGGTATCGTGCAGGTATAGAGATTGTTTTCAAAGATGGAACGATCCAGGAAATCAGAGAAATCAAACGTGAGGAACCCAAAGATGTTCACGCTGCCATCCCGTTTCCTGCAATTTATCAGCTGTTAATGGGATACAAAACATTTGATGAGCTCTATCAGCTTTACCCCGACGCTGGTGGGCAGGCAATGAAACTGGCTCTCATTCAGGAACTTTTTCCGAAAATTCGTGCTCAACTTACACCTGATTTCTAACAACCTTCTAGCGGAGCCTATACAAGTGGTTCTTCGGTAACTTCGGGTTTCACAGTGGTTAAAACTTGCACACCTTGTAGAATCATACTTGCTGCTTCTAAGGCTCCATCCTTAAACAATGGTGTGTTGTTGTTACCACAGCGATACGAGAAAGTACACGCTGGACATCCTTCCATTGCTTCACAAGCACAATCTTGAATTATGATAGCGACACGGCGCCAAGCTTCCTCCAACCGGTCAAAGAGCAGTTTGGACAACCCACTACCACCTGGGCTACCATCGTAGATGAAAATCAACCCAGTTGCACCCATAGAAACACCACCCATCCCTTGACTCCCTCCGCCTGTAAGCATGTCACTACTTTCAATTAAGACATGTTCAAGGGCATGAAACCCTCCTACTGTTAGTTCCTCTTCTGTGATGGCTGTTTCTCCATTGGGCCTCGGTTGGGATGAAGGCTTTTCGAGCAGTTGCATCCAGGCTTTTACGGTCTTGATTGGCTGGGGTGCTGTAAAAAAGAAGCCCTTTGTCTGATAGGTAAATTCTAACGCTTTATCAAGGTCTTTTGTCCTCAAAACCTTGTCAGTGTAAATATCCTTGATCACATATCCCGTCACGACTTCGGTCATGCGTAAATCGGCATAATGAACAGTGAGGCCATACACTTGACGAGAATTCAATACTCGTATAATCTCTGGGTTCACATGGCGTAAGGGCTGTGTCATTTCTCGGTGACCGGTTGGCAACCGTTTAACCACGGCTCGACCAACATTGTGTCGATATTCGAACTCCAACGATTCATAGGTGTGTCCCGCATGGAGGTACAAGGCTCCAGGGTGGAGTTCTCCCATGGCAATTGGCATTTGGCGTTCACCAATGATTTTGCCTTCATGGATAATTTGTACACTGTCACCAATACCTCGAATCGAGTAATGCGCAAGAGAGCGTCGTGCGGTGATGATATCTGGTTTCAAAAAGCCATTAGATTTCCTGAGTAGCTTCTCCTCAAGTAAAAGTTGGAGAACTGTTTGAAACTCTTGAAATTCCTTCGATTTAATTGGAGAATCAAGTGCAGCAGCTAAAAGTTGATGATGAGCCACAACCTCGTTCTGCGGTTCAACATATGCTGCATCGATATCGGTGAAATAGTCATCAGGGTGTTCACGGTAATAGGTGCTAATCGCTTCGTTAGCCCGAAGCGCCAACACAGCCACACTTTCTTGTCCCTTTCGTCCAGCCCGACCAATTCGTTGAGTTAGTCGGGTGATGCCCACTAACATGGACAAAACACCATCCAGATCTCCAATATCAATCCCCAACTCCAGAGTGGGCGTAGAAACCAATAAATCCAATTCACCATTCCGGAACGCATCTTCTACTTTCTGTCGATAGCTCATGGGGAGCCCCGCTCGATGAACAGCACTGGAAAGCCGAGTTCGGCGAGCAATGAGATTGATGACTTCAGCGTTCTTATGAGTATTAGCAAAGATGAGGGTTTTGAGGTTATGACGGACTAGCTCTTGGGCGACGCTAGCAATCATGGAACTCTGACTCACCCGTTCTGGATAAAGCATCAGAAAATGTATGATACCTCTCTTCGCAGTATCACATTGAATTGGAGTGACCGATCGACCAAAGAGCAGTTCAGTGAATTCCTGCGCATTCGCAACTGTTGCTGAAGCTCCAATGAGCTGCAACGGTGGACAAAGGCGTTGGAGGCGACGCAATAGAAAATGAACATTGGATCCAAAGGCACCCACATAAACATGCAACTCGTCTAACACAATGTGTCGGGCTGTTCGTACCAATCGACGAATAGGGTCTCTTGGTCGAATCAGATGAATGTGAAGCATATCTGGATTAGTGATGAGAATATCAGGTGGTTGTCGGAAAATCATCGCTCGCTCTGATTTAGGAGTATCGCCATCCAACACTGCTACATCTAAACCAACAGTTCCAGCGAGTTTAACAAGTTTTCCTGCTTGGTCTCGGGCTAGGGCTTTGGTGGGATAGATGAAAATGGCTTGGACATCTCGATGTTCCGCCGCTCGAAGAGGACCCCACCCAACACGCCGCGTTAGAATTTGTTCAATGATGGGCAACGCAAAAGCTTCAGTTTTTCCTGTAGCGGTGGGTGCAGAAATGACGACATCCTTACCTGCCAAGATGTGATGAAAGGCTTCTTCCTGAAATTTAAACAAGGTTGTGATGCCCTGACTGCTAAGGGCTTTTTTTAATTGCTCATTTAAAGAACTGGCAGTTATCGCATTTCCAGGTTCTGGAACCGTTTCTGGAAACTGCCGATACCGCACTAATCTGAAGCTTGGATCCGCCAAAATGCGTTGCAGGACTTCAGGCAATCGTCTTATGTCGCTCACTCCTGCGGTTTTCAGCTGCTTCTTCCACTCAGCTCTCGATCGTGGAGGACTCGACTTAGCTTGTTCATCAGATAATTGCCTGCGTTGATATTCTACCTGAGTCTGCTGCGCGGATTCACCTGCTTCCATAACATCCATAAATCGGAAATAGGCAGCAACAGGATCTTTTACTTCTCCGGGTTTGGTACTGTAGCTAGCATTGCACTGCGTACAACGAATCTGATAATGTTTACCCAACTCTTGAACTTCAACGAAGCCTGAGCAGTGTGGACAGATCCGGTATGTCATTGTTCGCTCTCGCCATTGCATAGTCTTTTAACGAATTTAAAGCCTTTAGGAGGGGCATTACGATAAGTTTGCAGATAATTTGGTTTATGGAAGTCAATGAAGGTTTGGTTCTATCTAGAGGCCTATTGAGCTTCTAAGATGCACAAGAGTTCTTCTTCCAAAGTCGGTTTTTGAGAAGGATTTTCGATAATTCGCCCAACTTCCTGTCCCTCTCGAGTGTAGAGCAAAATGGTGGGAATGGCTTTGATGTTGAGAGTGGACACCTCAGGTGGGCTTGGTGGGACAGCCCATTGACGATTAGGGTTCAAAGGATCTGTCTTAACCCCACCTAAGATGAAGACAGGGAGTCCCGTGACTTCGTGAACCAAATCCAAAACCGGAATGTTTGCTACACAGTCCTTACACCAATCGGCACTAATAGCAACCACGATATTCCTACCAGCAAAGGGTTTGAGTGCTTCGAGGATTTCTGGTTTCGGGGTATATTCTTCACGTCGCGCATCATATTTTGGTCGGCAATCATTTGAACACTCGTGCATGTAGATCTCTATGGGTGTGGCTCGTCGCAGCATATCGTGAAATTCAGCCTGCTCCATGATACTTAACCTGCTTGACTCTGATTAGAGAGTAATAATTTGTGTGTCTCGGGGAACGATGATTTTACCAGAGAATGAGGATCGGATACTACGGAGGGCATCTCCTAGTTCTTCGAGAAGCTCAGGATACAAGTGCGTGATAACGAGACTTTTAACTTCAGCTTCTGCGGCAATTTGTCCAACTTCGGCAGGAATAGAGTGGTTAGGGGCAAGTTCCTTCAGTCGGTCAGGTAGCGAGCATTCATGAATCAATAAATCCGCTCCTTTAGCGTACTTAACAAGTTCCGAACTCGGTGCAGTATCCCCAGAATAGATAATTCGCTTGCCTTCTGCCTCGATCAAGAATCCGTAGGCCTCAAAGTCGCCATGATTCACAGGAAAGGTGGTAATCCTCCAATTATCTGATTGAGCCTGATATCCCGGTTCGAGAATATTGGCTTTCACTTCGATTTTTCCAAGTAGATATGGAAATATCTCACCGATCGCTTTACTCATTACAGCTAGGTGTTTGGGACCATGTACATTCAAGACCTTATCGTATCCCATCAACCACAGGCTTTGTATCAGGGCGACGACATCTGAACAATGGTCAATATGCAGATGGCTTAAAAACAAATGCTCGATCCGTGTGAGTTCAGGGAGGCTACAAGAAAGACGGTGGAGAACTCCTGCTCCCATATCAAAGATTAAAGGATCGCCACCAATTTCTATCATTAAGCCAGCCAGAACACGGTCAGGAGAGAGTATTGAAGCACCGCTACCCAGAATAGTGACTTCCACTGAAATGACCCCACACTGCTTTTGGTGCTTACCTTATCAAGTTTACTAAATAATAAAATTCTCCCCCTCTGCCATTTTCGGTGAGAAAGGTTGAAATAGCCTTAATCAAGATAAAATGGGAGTGCAAGCTGACGTTGTCCCCAGGGGATCCGGATGATACACCATATCTACATCATCGATGCACGTGATGAAATTGTAGTGGATAAAAAATTTTGGATCATCACGGTAAATGTCAAAGAAATGCAGGACTTCGCCAGTCGTGTTAAAGACGCTCAAGATGCCCTTATCGAAGAAATAGGTCCCATAAAGTACATTGGAAAACCCCTCGGGCGTGGTGTTGTTGTGTTATGTGCAGAAAGCGTCGATGATGACGATACCCTTAAGGAGAAATTAGATCGGGTGACCTACGAGTTTCGCCGTGTTATCAGCTACGAAGTTGAATACGAAGCCTTCATGGAGAATGTCGAAGACTATGTCACAACTACCTTGAAGGTCAGCATCATCGGCTATGGTGGCGTAGGCAAAACCACCCTGGTCACCCTGCTTAATGGTGGCGTTCCCCCTACTAGTTATGTACCGACTATAGCGATTGATATCCAAAAAATCGAAGGAGCTAGGATTGGCACCTACGAAATTAGCACTTGGGACTTCGCTGGGCAGGACCGCTTTCGGAAGCTTTGGGAACTTTATTTCCGTGGAAGCCGCATCATTCTACTAGTTACCGATTCGACACTAGAGAATGTTCTTAATAGTAAAGATATCATCGACTTGATTCGACGCAAAGATATCGCTGCTCAACTCTTAGCCATTGCTAATAAACAAGACCTACCCGGCGCCTTATCGCCTCAACTTGTTCAACGTATTCTTGGCATCAAAGCCTATGGAATGGTCGCAATTGATCCCAACAACCGGGAGAAAGCATTAGATATAATCAAAGAAGCGTTGAAACTCGCGGCACCAAGATTAGAGCCCGTCACACCTAAACCTGAAATGGTTTTTGACTAGTCCCTATTACCTGTAACTAAAAAACTGAGTTAGGCGTGGTCTTGACGCCTGGTAATTTTTTTCAATACGCCCACTAGCAATAAAGGCTTTCAATTGGAGAGCTTGTTCAATCCGAAAATCTAACCCGTTTTCTGTATCTGATTTGGATTCACACACAATACTCACTTTTTCCAGGAACTGTTGCTCATACAAAACCGATAGAAACAGCCGCCATGGCACCTTACTTCCTCCATTTAGAGGTGCATGCTGCACTTCTCCTCTCCGGTTTGCCACAATTCCCGATAAGTGTACTGGCAATCGCCACCTTTTAAGATCAATGTGCTTTTCGATTAACTCAAGCCTGTGTAAAATTCCTTCCTCTGTTGCAACATTACCACCCCGCGCGAAATCATGAGCAAAATCCCAGCAAAATAAACACCCTGCTTCACCTGCCATAAGGCAAGAGTCTTCGAAGCTGCCAAATCCCGCAACTTTCCCTGCCACTTCAGGAGCGGGTACAGCAGTTATTCCCTCTTCTTCAATTTTCACCATTGTATCCTTCAATCTTTGGGTTACTCTTTTTTTAACGGCAACTTTACCACCTTGACGGGATCCGGGATGAAAGGTTACATGAGTCGCACCCACCAGATCTGCCGTATGAAGGCACCGTGTCATATGCGCACGGCTAGTGCGAAGTTTACCCTTTTCAGTTGTGGTCAACGATATGGTGTATGGGCCATGAATGCTTACATGAAAATCACGCAGCTGGTTTCCGATCATTTTGCCTCGCTCATTTGATGGATAACCTGGTAAGCCGCCTCTGGGTGTGCCTAGCACATTGGAGAGACAGAGAAGTTCAGCTGCTTCTAACTGTTCTGCGCGTAAACGGGTCGTCACTCCATTAACGGTGGTATCAGAGGTGTAGGTGTTCAAGGGGAAGGCTGCCAAGCCAACAATTGCATGAGGGGGTTTTGGCACGGTTGAATCGCCTATTCCTGTCTGTCCAGAATCGCCCTTTAAGTCTGTGCAATGAGCCTTTGCTATTTCCCTTTGTGTTATCCATAAGTTCTAATTAAGTTCGAAAGGTTTATATTTGTGAACGAATCTTTTCTATATCAGGAAGAAAAATATCTATCGTTTAGCAAACGGTTACAATCGTTAAAAAACCGAATGGAGTCGATGGTTATGAAACCAGAAACTAATCAATGTTGTGTTAAAGAAAAGGTTCTAGCAGAAATCTACCGTTATCGCCGACTATGTTAGGAGCTGAATCAAAGATGTTTGGTCGAAAGAAAGACAAGGAAGATGAACGCCGGGAAGACAAGAGTCTCCGAGAAGAGATGCGCCGTCTCGAGGAACAGATGCGTGATCTTCGTCGCCGCCTTAAAGACGAAGGAAAAACAAGTAGGCCCGATGATTCTTGGGACGAGGATTCGAAAAGACCCGAAGCTCCTAAAGTGCCAAAAGAACAACACTACAGAAAAGAGTTCAGAGGGGATCTTGGCGATTTTGAAGCGGACATGGCCGAATTTGGAAAACAAATGGGTCAGTACGGCAAAGAACTTGGGGATTACATCAAAATGGTTGTTGCTGACGCAATGAAAGGTGCCAATAAGGCGATGCAACGGATTTTCATTGGACCTGATGGCGCCCGGATAAAGATTAACGATCGTGAAGTTGATCTTGGTAAAGCTGCTGAAGAACGAATTCAGCCTGTCCCTGCAGAGGAAGCTGAGCGGTTGCTAACTCCTCTAGCTAGTGGAGAACGGATTCGACTACTATATTTGCTTGCCGAGGAACCCCGGTACCACCAGGATTTAATGGACCTTTCTGGACTCAAACCCGGAACCCTTCCACATCACTTGAAGCAGCTTGAAGAGGCAGGATATGTAACGCAGGAACGAGTGCGAGGACGATACCTCATCACGATTCCCGGTCGAATGGCTCTGAAATTAGCTGAATACTTGCACTATCAGATGGAGTCAGGTATTGGAGATTAGTCACCGACAATTGGGAGTGTGTGAAAGGTTATGAGTTCAAGTTCAACTTGGCGAAACCGTAGTCGAAATTTAGTGCTTGGCGCGTTAGCTGGTCGTGTTGCAAATCCAACTGATGTCACACGATCTGATAAAGCGCTCATCAGTGTGAACGAGGGTACCTTGTATTTTCCGATTTTCTACCAAAACCATGAGGTAGGAGGAATATTCATTGGATACGGACAGGTCATTGTCGATGCTATTGTAGAAACCACTCGTGGTGCTTTGGGGAAAAGTTATGAGTTTTTCTGGAATGGGAGCCTTTTTCTGATCAGTGAAGATGGTGAATGGTCTCCACCAAGCACGGAACCTGTGCGTGAACGGGACATCCATGAATTCCTACTTAGTTCCGTTGATGAAGCACAGGAAAGAGCCCAAAACATCTTTGATAGATTTTTAGATCAAAATCGCAATTGGTTCACTGATACCTTCTTTCAGCGTAATCGGGGTTGGATAGCCACGATATTAGATACGCAACGTGGAAAGTGTGGTATTATTGCAAGTGAAGATCGACTTATTTTGAACATAGGTCAACTCAAACTAATTCTTACTGGGAATAAGCTGGTACACAAAGAAGGTCGGAAGAAAGTGTTGGTCGCAGGAAGAGGAGGACCAATTATCCGCTTCGGTTAAGTAGCGTAGGCCCGAGGCGGCTCCTCTTCCCCCCTTCTTTTTTGGCATCTTTTTAATTACATTACCATCTGTGGTTTTAGTGGAAGAGCTTTTGAGGATAAAGGTAGAGAAGGGACCCCAGTTCGTCTCTGTGATATAAGGTGCACAATTGACGAATAACCTCATTGGGTGTTTGATAGCATGGCACTGCTTGATTATGGAGGTTTGGTGCAAACCTACCAAAACGCATTTGAAACAGCTCAGACTGAGCTGGTAGAGATTGCGAAGCACCTGACCAAAGCGAAGGGTCAAGGTATTATCGACATTCTCGGACAAATTACTGAATTATTACAACGAATTCAATTAGCATCTGCAACACCAAAGCTTGAGTTAGAAGTTGCACGGGCCATCGCTAGAGATTATGATACCATTGCTCAACGATGGCGAGAACTAGAACGCTATTTTATTGAAGAAATAAAATACGATGATTATGTGTATCGCTCAGACGAGGACCGAGCTGAAGCTGCAGCAGAAGCGTTGACACTTATTCGAAACCAAACTCTCCATTCATTAGAAGTTGCTGGGACGATGTTCGGTCTGTCTCATGAATGGCGTCGCGCTGCAAAGTGCTTCAGTACAGTTGTACAAGCACGGAAAGCCGAAGAGAATCCTCTTGCAGCACTTCCCGCTATCATTCGTGAATATCGGTGTTATGAGGAATTAGCTGACATCCCTCAGGTACTTAGCATCGGTCGCGCTATTTTTCGGCTCCTAAGTAATATCACTGTCTCCCTCTCCGAAGAAGACCAACATATGCTTTCTGAGGCAACAGAGTTTTTCCGAAAAACCGCCATGACGGCAGTAACCAATCGACAAAAGGATCCAGATGTGAATGTCTCGCTTGCAGCTGTATATCTTTGGAACGAAGCTATTGCTCTAGCTCTACTCGCTGATCCTGAGGATGATAAGGCGTTAATTCGCTTTCGCGCATTAGCGGAATTTTTTGAACAGGTTGGTAAGGAAGAACTCGCTCAACCCTCTCCATCCCTTAAACGATTTATCGGTAGTTACATGGAAGGGGCTTTTGCTTATCTTCGAATCACACGAGATATCTCTGGGTTCACTGTTGGTGAAGCCAGGCATCAGAGTGTTCAACTAACTCAATACGCTGCAGATTTCATTCTCACGCTTATTGAAAGACTTGGATATCAACAGGTTCGGATTGTGGATGACGCAACCAAGGCAATGAAGGGACTTATTGCAGTGTTTGAGCTAATTCAACGGGGATATGAGGGGGCAAGGGCTTTCCAAGAATTGGCAAAACAAGCAGGCGTCATCTTAGTGCATGCACAGCATCAACAGGATCAACCTCTCATCGATCTTGCAATGGTATATCGATGGTTATGTGAGGGGGCAAGCAGCGCGCTTCATGTAATTTCTTCAAAACTCGTCTCAGATATCTATCGGATTGGTATTGTTAGCGATGTTTTAGATATTGGCTCAAAGGAGGAACTTAGGCATCGAATTATGGATCTCCTTGGGCTTGAAGAGGAAGATGACATCTTTGGTCTTCTCCTTGATGCTGAAGTAGAATTTGATGATGTTGTTGACTTATTCAAGAGTCTGGATCTCTTTTGGGTCGCAGCGATTTGCAAACTCAATTTAGGTCAATTACGCCAGAACCTTAGTTTTCTCGAACTAAAAATGGAGCCACCTGAGTCAGCAGAACAAGCCTTAGATAGCGCTGAGGCGGAGACAGAGGGTGAGGATATGCCATTTTGGGGTGCAGCACCGTCTATTGATTTTATTACCGCTGCTGATCTCTATTCATATTCGTTTCGATTAAAGCGTGGGGTAGACGAAACTCTTCCCATAGAATTAGCAGGAGAACAAGAATCTTGGATTCCCCATCGTGATCCAGATGATCTCCGTCGTCGTGCAGCTCATAGTCATTGGCTTGCAGGACTTGCGAACCTCGAAGAAGGGAAAATCGAGGAAGGTGGACGCGAGCTTTTTCTAGCGAAAAATGCTTACGAGTTACTGGATCGTCACCGAGAAGCTATTGCTTGTTTGGAGGTGTGGATGCGCCAATTAGTTATTACAATTACAGGGGATGAACTTGGTGGCGCTCGGCCTACACAAGCCCGATTAAGAGAAGTACTAACTGTTACTGATGAATTAGTTGGTTTGTATACTTTGCGGCGAACAAGTGCGGGAACCATCGATGACATTCTCGGAGTTGTGCAATTCCTACAAAACCAGGTGGGTATGGAAAACTGGACCCTTATTGTATACCTCAGGACAATTGAGTATGTACGTGAAGCCTTACGAGTAGCTATGCACTTTGGGACTCCCGAACGAGTTCTAGAAATTCTTCGCTTCCTTCGGGAAGAACTTCGCGACTTCCTCGATAGCGATTTTGCTATCGGTATCTATCCCAACTTCGAAACAGAGACCACTGTATATTTCGAAGCAGAAACGCCTATCAAACTTGCTATCCTCAATGTCTCTGACAAGGAAGCTGCTAACCTCTCCATTCGACCTTTGGGTGTGCTCCCGCATATTTCCCCTAGTTCATCCCAACCTTGGAAAGCTTCTCGTGATCCCAGCCAGGTCACATTGAAGCACTTCTACATTGGTTGTGATGATGCCGCTTTTGATATCGATGAAGAGACCTACTATCAGAAGCCTGCAGATGCTTTTGGTCCTCCACACCCGATACCAGTCACCTTAACCAGTTCTTCGGCACCCGAACAGGAACCAGGTTCACCATCACAGCAAATTATTAGTCAACAACCTTGGCTTGGTGTCATGTGGACTGGGGATTACAACGGAACATCTATTGGCAATCTGGCGGCATTTACAGAGGAACCCACTACTGCAGAGATGCCTCTCCGTTCTCTTGATGCTCTCACCCAATCAGCGTTCTTCACGGTTTTTACAAAGTCCGCTCGTGAAGGCAATATTCTTCCAGGGCAAATATTCCCTGTCACCTTCGGCATTTACCATCCAGGATCTGCTCAACCTATTGCCATCCAAACCGTCTTCTTCAAAATCGCTAGCCGCCCTAAAATCCTAAAGGCCAACACCAATTGGGTCACGACCTTGGATAATAACTGGGAAGAATCCTTTGGAATTACCTTCGAAAAAGGTGCCCAACTACCAAAGTATGTTCCACGCTTTGCTCCCGAATACGAGTTGAAAACCTATGTGAATCCCTCTACCCTTGTACCCACCATCACAATGGGCTCTGATGCTGTCACAATCACCAAATACCTCAAGAATGTTCCTTTCCTCTTCAACCTACGCTATAAAGGCAAACGGGAGCTTTACTCTGGGAATAATTTCCTTGTTGAGAGTGATATCAGTCTTGAAATGCCGATTCAAGGTCGCGTCGAGGGTGAGTATGAATTCTTACGCATTCGCACTCCTCCTCAAATGATAACAGCTGAGGAGTTGGCACAACCACGGCTACGGAATGGTGTCAATTTCCAAGAGCTGTTTTATGGCACGGTGTTCATCGGAGATTCGAAATACGATGGTGAATACTACATCTATCGCTTATGGATATGTTTCCAACCCGGTGAACGGACACCTGCTCCTGGAGCAAATTACCGACAAGGATGGACAAACCATCGTCTCGACATATTCTTGGACCCGAAAACCTGGGAACCTCGACTCTTAATCACCGATTATTTCATTGAATTCGAAGATGGTCGAGGAGAATGGGTAGAAGCTCTATTCACTTTCAAGGCTGCCAGTTCTACTTGGTTTGGTATTCGTCGCCTTACTGCTGATTTACAACGGGAAGATGATCTCACCCGGTATCCTGCAGCTTTTGAAAACGAAATTCGCCATGCCCTCAGAGATCTGGGCGTCGATGAACAGACTCCTTTGAAACTGACAGGGTTCGCTCTAGGTCAGCGTCTTGGCTTCATCGAACTGATTCGTGCTAGCTGGTCCCGGAATAAACAGGATGGTCCTGTCATCTTCAAACCGCCACGAGCTCACCTCTTCCGGGACTATTGGAGCCAACGTTATGAACACGGTCTTTATCGTGAAGACTGGCAAGGAGGCCCGGATATCAACCTCTATGAAATGAAATTCAATGATCGAAGTGGTGGGCACTCCAAGTACATCCGAGCCTCTCGCAAACGGGATTTCCCCCATGAAGTTGGTATCATGACGCGTGAAGGAGATCGCTGCGATCTTGTCATCACACCTCCTGGAGAAGCCAGTATTCCGATAACCTTACGAAATCTCATTAATCCCCGAAAAATCGAGCTTTGGACCCGCCCACATGTTAGCTTCAGCCGCCGCTTCAACTTCATCGCCAAATACTTCGGTCGACCACCGAAAATCCACACCACTAGTCTCTACTTCTATAGTACACGCCGTGAACTTAACCCCTACTATAAAGGCCAAGTTCGCGGGAAAGACCAATGGGTACACTATCCCGCAGCAAAATACTGGACTGGCAAAAAATGGGCTCCTATTCCACAAGACTTCCATCCTGCCCAACACCCGGAAAACATCGCTTATGGTATCAATACCTGGCTGGAAGCTGACGCTTACTGGGTCTACCGCTATGTCTGGTACTGGCCCCTTGAAATCACATTTCCTCTCCCTCACTCTGACTGGGAGCGCGCTGACATTTGGATCAACGCTCGAACAGGCAACATCGAATGGATTACCAGCGACTATCACTGGCGCGAGCTATGGTATGAGAACTCTGTAAAGGTCCGTGAAGTTAATCCAATCATCGACTTTCTCTTCAACTGGAACACTCCTGAACCCCTGACGGTAAAAGATGGAGCCCAAGTTCACCAACCTCTTGCTCCCTACTTTGGTGAGGGTAAGACTATCGGTGAGTTCGCAGATCAACTCCCGTGGCTTTTCGCACGATACAAGCACAGCTGTGAACACCTACACAAGCTCCACTCTTCCTTCTGGGGTAAGCATAAAGTCAAAATCGTCTACGGGTTCCTTGCTCTCATCATTCTGACCATTGTGTTGTTCACGGTTCCGCCCATTCGCGACTTCATCCTAGGACTTCTTCCACCTTGAAATCCAGTGAAACGCAACATTAAGCTTTAAGTGGTCCAGTATCCTACAGTCTCCCAGTGAAGGCAATCAACTCTCCACTAGGTGAACGCTATGAAAGTAGAAGATGTAAAGAATGTCACTGTCCTAGGTGCTGGCCTTATGGGTCATGGCATCACCCAGTCTTTTGCTCAAGCTGACTTTAATGTGATCATGGTCGATATTAAAGACGAATTCGTCAATACTGGTCTAGGTAATATTAAGTGGAGCCTTGGCAAATTTCTCGAAAAGGGTAAAATCTCCTCAGCAGACCACGATGCTATCCTCAATCGGATTACCACATCCATAGACCGAGATGCAGCAGTAAAACACGCTGATCTTATTGTCGAAGCCATCCCTGAAATTCTTCCTCTCAAACAGGAAGTCTTCGCAGATGTCGAAACCAAAGCACCTAAACACGCCATCCTTGCCACCAACACCAGCTCTCTACCAATCACTGATATCGCTTCAGTGACCCAACACCCCGAAAAAGTCATTGGAATGCATTTTTTTTCACCAGTTGTGAGGATGAATATTGTTGAAATAATTAAAGGAGAAAAAACTACAGATGATGTCGCTAAAGTCATCTATGCGTTGACTGAAAAGATGGGCAAAGAACCGGTCATGTGTAATAAGGATGTTCCCGGATTCATCGCAAATGGCATACAAATGTTTCCCTTGAATTTTGTGGGGCAGCTCGTGGATTCAGGGAGGTTTTCTCCTGAAGAGATTGATTCTGCAACGACGATGAAACTCGGTCTTCCGATGGGAACCTTTGGTTTGTTAGATTTTGTTGGCATTGATGTTGTCTATAATGTTCTTAAGTTTATGACGACCCGAATTCCTGGTATGAGAATGGCGAAATGTCTTGAAGCGAAGATACAAAAGGGCGAATTAGGCGCAAAAACGGGGAAGGGGTTCTATGAGCACCCTGGAAATCGTTGGCAACGACCTACAGTATGGTCCCAAGCGTTAGCTGATAAGTTTGACCCGCAACTTGTGGTTGTAGTGGGGATTAACCGTGCAGCTGAGCTGGTTGCCGACGGCGTCGCATCACCTGCAGATATTGACAAGACCATGAAGCTGGGTTTCAATCAACCTGTAGGCACCCTAGAATTAGCTGACTCCTTGGGCATCGATGCTGTCGTAGATAAACTCGAGTTCATTGCCAAAGAGTACGATAACTTCTACTCGCCACATCCATTTCTGAAACAAATGGTCAAAGCGAAGAAACTAGGCATGAAAACAGGTGAGGGCTTCTTTAAGTACTAAGAGGTTCTCTCCAGCATCGGACCTAACTCTGCGAGGGCTCTTTTCGACACACTATTTAGCTTTCGAAAATAGAACCGATAACAACAACGCCGACAATTGCCAGTCTAAGAGTTAAGGTTCCGACCGCTGGTGGTTCTTGGGGATAGGGGTTTGTATTTGAACTTGAATTGATTGGATTGCACTCCAAGGACTTGATACTACTGTATTCAGGGAAGGCTTTGTGTTGGTGCATTAGACTAATAACTACTCAAACCAAGAGGAGGTAAGCATCTTTAGAGGCCAAGTATTGAACGCGTTTATTCTTTTCCTCATTTCTGTGGTGCTGATTTCATTGAGCGGCGCACTTGCACCTGGCCCACTGCTATTTACTAATTTATCCAATGCCTCCCGGTGGGGATGGAAGGGCGGTGTCTGGCTTTCTATTGGTCACACAGTAGTCGAATTCCCAGTGATTCTCCTTATTACCTATGGACTTAGCTATTTGATCTACATTCCGTTCCTTCAGTTCATCATTAGTCTTCTTGGGGGTTTTGTACTACTCGTTGTTGGTATCTTCCAACTACACGAGGCACTAAAGTCCTTCAATGAAATCGAAGATGGCGACTTAGCAAAACTTCGACCCACCCGGCATCCTTTCATGATCGGTTTAGCATTTTCTGCTCTAAATCCCTTTTTCCTTGTTTGGTGGTTCACCGTCGGAGCTTCACTTGTACTCATTGCCTGGCTTTTTGCATCAGTCCTTGGAGTATTAGTAATGTTCGCAAGCCATGTTTGGATTGATTATGTCTGGCTTGCTGGAACGGCTTGGCTCACGGAGAAAGGGATGACCCTTGTTAGCACGAAAGGATACAGGATACTTCTAGGTGGATTTGGACTGTTGCTAGCCTTTTTTGGTATTCAGTTCTGTTTCAACGCTTTGCTCCTTTTAAATATCTTTTAGGATTTTGCCCGTTCTCGTTTTCCATATCCCCCGCCACCTGGGGTCTGAATGCTAATGATGTCACCTTTGGTTGCAGTAAAGGTCACTTTTCCTGGAAGCGTATTCCATTTTCCATTTCGCCAATACGAATTCCTTCCCCTTTTACCCGGTCTTCCACCTTGTAATCCCCAGGGTGCAAATTTGCGTCGTTCACTCTGAATTGATACAACCGCATAGTTTGCAAGGATCTCAATGTCTCGGCGGATACCCATACCTCCATGGTATTTACCAACTCCACCGCTTCTCGGCATGAGGCGATAGCGGAGAACTCGTAATGGATATGTGGTTTCAAGGGCTTCAATTGGTGTATTGGCAGTATTCGTCATATGGCTGTGAATACCATTCAAGCCGTCAGCATTGGGACGGGCTCCTAAACCGCCACCGATGGTTTCATAAAATGTAAAGAGGTCTTCAGTCTTAGGGATAGGTCCACCTATCGTGAGGTTGTTCATCGTTCCTTGGCTAGCGGCTGGGATACGATCAGGTAAGGCTGGATGAAGGGCCCCGAATAAGAGATCAACGATTCGTTGGGCGGTTTCCACATTACCAGCAGATACTGCGGCTGGAGGATGAGGATTAAGAATTGAGCCATGGGGAGCGATTACAACGAGAGGTGAGTAACAGCCGGCATTCACAGGAATTGTGGGATCAGTAATGCAGCGGAGCACATAATAAGAACACGAGAGCGTTACCGCAAAAGGGGCGTTTACATTACCTTGAGTTTGATGGGAACTACCAGAGAAATCAAAAATTATCTGATTTGATTTAATGGTGATTTTGACAGCTAAAGGCACTGGGTTTGTCGTTATCCCATCATCATCCAAGTAATCAGTAAAAGTAAATTCGCCCTTTGGAATTTTACTTATTTCTTTGAGCATCCGTTGGCGCGAATATTCTTGGATATCTGAAATAAAGGTCAATACGACAGGCTGAGAATATTTTTTGATAATGGTAGTGAACCGAATGACACCTGTGGTATTAGCTGCTAGTTGGGCGTAGAGATCACCTTGGCGTTCAGTCGGCGTTCTTACATTCGATCGGATTAATTCCCAAAGTCCGTCATTTCTTTGGCTGTGTTCGAAGAGTTTGGTCGGTGGTATTCGGAGACCTTCTTGGAAGATTTCCGTGGATGCTCCTGGCATTGATCCGGGCGTGGTCCCTCCAATGTCTGCGTGGTGGGCGCGGTTCGCTACGAAACCAACAACCTGGTTTTCGAAAACGACTGGAGAAAGTAATGTAATGTCTGGAAGATGAGTTCCTCCTTCGAATGGGTCATTGAGAATCACTACATCTCCTTCATCCCATTGATTGGGAGGGAACCTTTTGAGGGCAGCACTAACTGAGGCTGGCATTGCTCCTAGGTGAACGGGAATGTGTTCAGCCTGACTCACCATTTGTCCTTTGGCATCAAAGACAGCCGCAGAGCAATCTCGTCGTTCCTTGATATTTGGTGAATAGGCGGTTCGAACCAGAGCTGCGCCCATTTCTTCGGCCACGGAGATGAAGGCGTTTCGAAGAACTTCAAAGGAAATAGGATCAGTTTTCATGAGGTCTCCTCCATTATCAGATTTCCTCCAGAATGGACAACGGCTTTTGTTTGAGGATGAATCACAGTAGTGGTATCCACTTGTTCAATAATTGCTGGACCAAAAATCGTGGCTCCACCTCCAAGGTTCAAGCGGTCATAAACGGGCGTCTCAACGAATCCGTTGTATTCTTCGAAGAATACGGGTCTTACCTGTTTCGGACTTGGATTCTGTTCTCCTTGTGGGGGAACTTTAGTAGGCTTTAGAGAGGGCATTGCATGAGTTGCACTCACACGAAGGTTAACAATCGTAACCGGTGATGATGTCGAAGCAAACCCATATCTCTGTTTATGCTGTGCGTGAAATGATTGTTCAAGCTTCTTCACCCATGATTTGGTTTTATCAATGCGGGGCACAGGAAGAGTAATCTCATAGGCCTGTCTTTGGTATCGAAGGTCCGCAAAATATGTAATTTGAATCTCCTGCTTCTTGACGCCTTGGTCCCTCATCAGACCAGCGAGCTGACTTTTCAGTTCATGGTATGTCTTGTGAAGATGAGAAACATTTAGATTTTCAGTCGATTCGAGAACTGTCTGACTTTGATCGAAACGCAATTCAGTTGCAAGTAACCCGAGGGCCGAATGCAACCCAGGTGTAAAAGGAATATCAACTTGAGGAATACCAAGGTTCACAGCCAATGCCCAAGCATGCATCGGTCCAGCTCCACCAAAGGCTGCTAGTGAAAAGTCGCGAGGGTCATAACCTCGTTGAATCGAAACTACTCTTATAGCCCGTTCCATGTTTGCATTAACGACTCGTATTATTCCATAGGCACATTCAATTGGGCTTAACGCGATGCGGTCGGCAAGCTTTGTAATCGCTGCATGGGCTAATTTAAAATCTAGCTTGATCTCTCCTCCCAGAAAATAGTCAGGGTTAAGCCGACCAAGTATCAAATTAGCATCTGTAACTGTGGCTTGTTCTCCTCCTCCAGCATAAGCAGCTGGACCAGGGATTGCGCCTGCACTCTTTGGTCCCACTCGTAGGATCTGCCCTTCATCTATCCAAGCAATACTGCCACCACCAGCTCCCACTGTATTCACATCAACCATGGGTACTCGACATGGCCAACCATCAATTTGTCCTTCACTTGTTTCCTGTACGGTGCCCTGCGTAATCAGAGCTACATCGGTGCTTGTGCCACCCATATCAAAGGTAATTAGGTGGTCTTGGTCTAACACTTGACTTGTGTATCGTCCTCCGAGGGTGCCCCCTGCTAGTCCACTAAACATTAACCGTACAGCATGGTTACGGGCAAGCTTGGATTGTAAGACGCCACCATGACTCTGCATGACTAGTAATGGGGCTCGGATACCGATGGCGTTCAAAGCTGTTTCGAGTCGTCTCAAGTATCGCGTAAGAACGGGAGTGATATATGCGTTCAAGACAGTGGTAGAAAGCCGCTCATATTCACGATATTCGGGAATTATCTGCGAGGAAAGGGAAATGGGAAGCTCAGGAATGAGTTTGTGTAGGTGCGCCTGTAAAACCTGTTCGTGAAGAGGATTACGGTAAGCAAATAGTAAGCACACGGCTACGGCTTCAGTGTGGTATCCCGCCTTCTGGATTACTCTTTGAGCTTCTGAGTTTGTAAGAGGTTGGTGAACTTCCCCATTTGCGAGTATCCGCTCGTCAACGCCTTCTACCTTAGAGCGTTGGACCAGAGGTTCCACTCGTTCAAGAAATAGATCATAAAGTGCCCTTCGCTGCTGACGACCAATTTCGAGGAGGTCTTCGAATCCCTTGGTAACAATAAGGCTTATGGTTGCACCTTGCCGTTGAAGTACTGTATTCGTAGCAACAGTTGTTCCATGAAGCAGGTAATCAACTTCATTCGGAGTAACATTTGCGTGTTCTAAAATCCTCTTTACCCCTTCAATGACGCCTTGCGATGCATCTTCTGGTGTTGACCGAACCTTTTCATGCCACCGGTGCCCTGTTGCGTCAATTAAAATAACATCTGTGAATGTGCCACCGATGTCAATACCGATTCGAATCGGTTCTTCACCTAGGATGGGGGGGGACATAATATTCTTTCACACAAGGGGTAATCTTGCGATAAAGTATTCCGTTAGGCTTTAAACTCCCAAGTTGTTCTAGGTATCTAATGGTAATCCGCTTCAGCGACTCGTGCTTTTTCTACAAGCGTTGAGGAGGCGCAACAATGTCCATGCTACAACCAAAAAAACGTCGCCTTGGTCCTTTGAAAGTGATTGACTATCGAGCCTTTCTCGTTCCGGTTCTTATAATGCTTATCGGTGGAATTATCTGGGGCTTGACTGTGGTATACTGGCCAACCAATCTACCCCTGCTCGTCCTCGGGCAGGTGATCTTCATGATTGGAATGTTTGTGGCGATTATCCTTGGGTTCTGGGTGATGACGATTATTCGTTTACCAACGAAATAATCCCTCAATGGTGTTTATTCTTCGGCGTTCTTCACTTGGTTAGGGAGCGGAACTTTAAGTTCATGTTTGGGTGTTTCAGGTTCATACCATGCAGGGCCAAACCAGCGACCAATCACAGTCCCCGCCATAAGACCTAGGAGCTGGAGCATCACAACACGCACAATTAACATAATGCCTGCGATTACAAGGACATCATAAAGCTCCCAGGTGGCAAAGATCATCACGGGAATTGTAATCACAGCCCAAAAGATGACAAAGCCCAGGAAGATGCTCATTAGACCACCCAAAACTGCGTAATGGATTTCAGTGCTGTATAAACCAACCAGAATACCGATCAACAACATAGCGATGACGAAGCTGTCCGCCCGAAGAATCCCTGTTAATACTGTGAAGTTAGCGAATGTAATCATAATTGCTCCAGAAAAAACGGTGATAACGAATCGGATGACGGTCTGCACTTTTTCCTTTTGTTTTGCGCTCATGTTCATGGTAATTAGACCTCCTCTGCTCCTACCCATGGTGTTCCAAGATACGACATTCTAACATTGAGCCATCCACCAAACCATACCCGCATTGGGTGAAGAATAAACCAAGTTAAATTGCCTGCATCTTCAGCATCAATGATGTGCTGAGCATATCCGCCTTCAATGAGAAACATGAGCCTCAGGGTCGTTTCCTGTCCTGGCAACAAGAAGACATCGTCATGGTATTCCCGAATTGCAACTTGGTGGTAGTTTTGGGGATCATTCTCGTCTTGGATATAGATGAGAACATCATAGCGGTAGATATGGACTAAGCGTGAGCCATCATTACTTATATACAAATCGATGGTTAGTAACCGAGAATCTTCACTAGGGGAGGCTTTCTGCATTCGTGTTACATGAGGAACAAATTGATTAGCTGTATCATACACGGCGAGATACTCAATGGAAAGGAGGATGCTTCCAACGCCACAAAAAATGACAGTTAGTAGGAAAATACCGCTAACAACAGTACGGTACTTCGGCTTGGAAATCGCACTTCGAAAGCGTAACATAATGGGCACCTAATAGTGGGCGATAAATCCAAGCTCTTCAAAAGCTTTCCCCTAGAGGTAATCGATGATAACGCGAGTTTGAAGCCAAGAGTAACTTGCATGATAAGCAAAGCTTATAAAAGCCAATACCTCATTTGCAACGATGCTTTAAAAAAGCTGGAGGCATAGCTTGTGGGCCTACGCGAGTTTGTCGTAAGACGTATCATAAACAGTTTCATCCTTATCATTGGAGCTATCACCTTCAACTTCTTTGTGTTTCGCCTCATGCCTGGAAATCCTGTTGCGATTCTAATCAGTGGGAACCTGGCGGCGAATCAAGCAGAGCTTGCTGCTGCTCTCCGAGCGATGTGGGGGCTGGATCAGCCGTTACCGGTCCAATTCGCTCAGTACCTAGTCAACATGTTCACATTCAACTTTGGCTATTCGTTTACGGAGGGCTTTCGGCCAGTGATTGAATCTATTGCGGCTCGACTTCCCAATACTCTCCTCTTGATGGGGACAGCTGCTATTATTACGATTGTTCTCGGTGTCGTCACCGGTATAGCGGCTGCCGCAAAACGAGGGGGGAGTTTCGATATGGGAATGGTGGTAACCGCCCTGACCTTCTACTCAATCCCAACATTCTGGCTGGGCATGATGTTCATCATGCTCCTCGGGTTCTACATCCCTCTCTTCCCTATGGGTGGAACCGTTTCTGTCCCTATTCCTGAGGATCCTCTTGCTTATGCAGTATCAGTTGGGCACCACCTCGTATTACCAGCTATGACGCTCGCCCTCGTATCCTACGGAGGGTACATGTTGGTTATGCGTAACACCCTCATCGATGTTCTCACTGAAGACTACATTGTAACAGCTCGAGCCAAAGGCGTTGACGAACGTACAGTGCTCTACAAACATGCTCTGCGAAATGCAATCCTACCCCTCGTAACGATGATCGCGCTCACCTTCGGGTTCTTGATTACTGGCGCAACATTGACTGAAACCGTGTTTAACTGGTATGGGCTGGGCCGGCTCATATTCGACTCAGTCATGCTACAGAACTACCCAGTGCTACAAGCCATCTTCTATATCATGGCGTTAACAGTAATCATTGCTAACTTCATTGCAGATATCCTGTATGGATTCCTTGACCCGCGAGTCCGTTACGACTGATCTACAAGGTGAAAGCAAATGGTAAAATGGCGAGAAACATTAGAACGCGTGCTAGGGTTTTGGCGGCAATACCGTCGAAGTAAAATGGGTATTGCTGGGCTAGTAATCATTCTCTTCTTTGTGGGCATGTCCTTGACAGCACCCCTCATTCGCCCTTGGCCATGGCCAGTATGGGTTAACCTTGCTCCACGACTCTCCGCACCATTATGGTTACTACCCCTAAATCCGTTGGGATTCAGTGCAGAATATCCTGTTACGAATCCCTTCTTTACTACCAGCGCTGATGGCTGGGACTATAATGAATCTCTTTCAGGAGAATCATACATCGTTGTAAATAATACACGATTTGATACGAATGCTGATGGTTGGACCTACTACGACCAAGGGGCAGGCGCGGCCATTACAAATGGCTTCTATAATCCGAATAGAGGATCTAATGCCGCAGGTGGCAGTGGACCTGGAAGTTACGAAATTCAGTATAACGATTCTACCGGGGCAGGATACGGTATCACGGATGCGTATCTATATTACGAGTTCAACTTCGATGCCGACAAGTATCCACCAGGATTTGCCAATGCCCATCCTTCACGAGTTATTATTGATTACTCCATTCAGTTTATCATCGACAACACTCCATCGGAACTCGGTCAAGCCGACTGCGTCTTCAGTATCGAAGTCACCAATTCAACTGGTCCAGCTAATGTGGTCTATCGGCGAACCTACTTCACGACAGGAGTAATTCCATGGATTCAACGCACTCGAAATATGCCACTTGAAAATTGCAGCCTTACCTTTACTGCTACCGATGTTATGGCAGTCCAATTTCATCTGGCATTTCGTAATCCTATAGGTGCAGATACCCCTCAAATGGTCATTCGACTAGATGATGTCCAGTTATCTGTTTTTGCATCCTACAATGATACAACGAGTAACCATCTCATAGAAGGGCAATACAGTTCCACAGTAGGAAGCGATGATAGTGGTCCAGGGAGTTATCTCTTCACCTACGCTGATCTAGATAACCTAACATCCTATCAGAACGCGTATGCTTGGATTCAATCCAGCTTTACATGGGACTTTTATGAACGACCGAACGAAGCATTCTTACGCTATAACTATGTAATCCAATCACTTGGGGATTGGGGTGACGCATACATCAACATCATCCAAGAATGTTATGTCGAAGTAAATGGTCATACAGAAGTCATCCTACGTTCCGATAACATCTACGATGACAGATCTTGGACTGCCTCACCTGAGAAGGTGTGGGACACCTTCATGGTCACCAATACATTTGGAGAACGAGGAACGCTATGGGTGCGAATAAAAATTCAAGTGTCAGACCCCACTCCACAAGATACTCCCTCATTTAACATCTACTTCGATGATATTGACCTCGAAGTCTTAGGCAACTACTACGGTGAACTCGGAGCAGGCCAATATGGTGAAGACTTGTTTTCCCAACTACTTTGGGGTTCACGCATCGCACTTCTCGTAGGCTTGACTGCGGCCTTTATTTCAACCTTCGTTGGCCTTATTGTTGGACTAATCGCAGGCTATTTCGGTGGTCTTGTGGACGAAATTCTCATGCGGGTCACAGACTTCTTCCTCATCATCCCTGGGCTCCCCCTGATGATTGTCTTAGCAGCTATCCTTGAACCAAGATGGTGGAATATCGTCCTGGTAATAGCGCTAATCGGGTGGACGGGGACAGCCCGGTTAGTGAGAGCACAAGTCCTCGCCGAACGCCAACGTGCCTATGTGGAAGCCGCGCGTGCTATCGGAGCAAGTGATCTCTACATCATTTTCCGCCATATTCTCCCCAATGTGACGCCTTTGCTCTTTGCTCAGATTACCCTTGGGGTTGCAGGTGCAATCCTTTCTGAAGCGGGATTGAGCTTCCTTGGACTCACACACCCCTACGATGTGAGCTGGGGCCGTATGCTCTTTCAAGCCTCAGGAGCGGGTGCCTATTCTGAAGGCGCTTGGTGGTATGTCTTCTTTCCCGGTGTATGCATCGTCTTACTAGCGCTATCGTTCACTCTAGTCGGCTATGCAGTCGATGAGATTCTCAACCCACGCTTACGAATCCGGAGGCAATAAAAAACAGGAGTAACCTACCATGTCAACCGTACTTCATGTTAAAAACTTGAAGGCATACTTCTTCGTCGAAATGGGTGCAGTCAAAGCTGTCGATGATGTCAGCTTCGACCTTTTACGAGGTGAAACACTCGGACTTGCAGGTGAATCTGGGTGTGGTAAATCCACCACAGCTTACGCCCTGCTCAATCTCCTTCCTTATCCCGGCCGCATCGTCGAAGGCGAAGTCATTCTCGATGGCGAAGACCTTACACAGAAAAGCAAAGACGAAATGCGCCGGATTCGGTGGGACGAAATATCCATGGTTTTCCAAGGCGCCATGAATGCTCTCAATCCCGTCTTACGAATAGGTGATCAGATCGTGGAAGCTCTCATGCTTCACGAAGATATCAGCACTGACGCAGCGTGGAAGAAAATGGAAGACATCCTCGAAGTGGTTGGCGTCGATCCTACACGAGCAACCAACTATCCCCACGAATTTAGCGGTGGAATGAAACAGCGCGTCATGATCGCCATGGCCTTGGTGACAGAACCCAAAGTCCTCATCGCTGATGAACCAACAACAGCCCTCGATGTAACCGTTGAAGCTCAAGTCCTGAAACTCCTCAAAGGTCTACAAGAAAAATTCCAGCTCAGCGTTATCCTCATCACCCATGACCTCGCCACTATCGCTGAAGCCTGCGACCGGGTCGCCATCATGTACGCTGGGAAAATCGTTGAATTCGCCGATGTGGTCACAATCTTCAAAGAACGACTTCATCCCTACACTGAAGGGCTCATCCGATCTGTTCCTAGCCTCTTGGGCACTGAACATCTAGTTCATATTCCTGGCTCTCCACCCGGTCTAATCGAACCACCATCTGGGTGCCGATTCCACCCCCGGTGCCCAATCGCCACAGAGATCTGCGCTCAACAAGAACCCGAATTCCGTGAACTCAAGGAACGTCACTATACTGCTTGCCACTATGCCCAAAACCTTTGGGGCAAGAATGTCTGGAAGTGATTAACCATGGCCTCATCTGAAGTCTTAATTCAAGTCCGCAACCTGAAGAAATACTTCCCCGTACGTCGGGGGCTCATCGCTCAACTCTTCAGTCGTGAAAAAATCTGGGTCAAAGCTGTCGATGATGTCAGTTTCGACATTTACAAGAATGAAGTCTTTGTCATCGCTGGTGAATCAGGCTGTGGTAAAACGACCACTGGTCGCACTATCCTCAACCTCACACCACCGACCGAAGGCAGCATCACCTACTCCGGCCTTGATCTAGCGAACATCACTAAACAAGAAATGAAGGGTCTGCGACCCAAGATGCAAATCATCTTCCAAGACCCTTATGAATCACTAAATCCTCGGCTCAGCATCTTCGATAGCATCGCTGAAGGGCTCCAAGTCAACCGACTCTCTGCAAACAAAGCGGAACTCATTGAACGCGTCAAAATGGCCATGGAAGATGTGCGCCTAATTCCTCCAGAGGAGTTCATGTACAGATTCCCACACATGCTCAGTGGTGGTCAACGCCAACGCGTTGTCATCAGCCGTGCTATCGTCACCCAACCAGAATTCATCGTGGCAGATGAACCCGTCTCGATGCTTGATGCCTCCATTCGGGCTGAAATCCTCCAACTCCTCAAAGACCTAATCAAGAAATACGACCTAACCTATGTCTACATCACCCACGATTTAGCCAGCGCTCGTTATGTCGGTGATCGAATCGCCATCATGTACTTAGGCAAGATAGTGGAGTATGGCCCAGTAGGACGCGTCATTGACAACCCCAAACACCAATACACAGCGATTCTAGTTTCCGCAGTTCCCATTCCAGATCCGACGCTTGTCCATACACGGCGTGCCCCTATTGGAGAGGTTCCCTCCCCAATAAATCCACCCAGCGGCTGCCGATTTCACACACGCTGTCCTAAGGCTGATGAGAAATGTCGACTAGAAGAGCCTCCCTTCAAGGAGGTCGAAAAGGGACACTTTGCAGCCTGTTGGCACTGGTTTGATCCTAGGCAATGGGAAACCGAAGAGTCGACTTTATCATAAAATAGGTTACCAAACTTGGTAACCTATGTTCTTCCTTTTTTGTATCCTATCAAAGCTGGAGCCTACAAAAAGATCATTCGCTCTCAAGAAATTGGCAAAGTCTGCACACTCTAAATTCTGGGATAAAGGCGTTGGATGATTTTTGGATCTTGAGGTTTAACGCGCTTAAGGTAGCGGGGCTTACTGAACATATCGAAGAAGGTGGCAATTTCTTTGAGTTTACCTTCGACATCAATGACGGCCTGTTTTTGAATGTCTTCTTGAGAGATAGACATTTCGATGTTACGAAAGGTTGTATCACTGAAGAGTTGTTTAGCCTCAGGTGAGGATGGGGCCTGATTCGTCGCTAGGCTGATGAAGGTATCAGAAAGGTCGGAATAAATTTCAACGAGGGAGGATTGCTTTCCAGTGTAGCGTTTACCTTGGAGAAGTTGGTGTGTGGTTAATTGTTGGAGCGCTTCAATGACTGGATAATCTTCGGGTGAATAATCAATTGTAATTTCAGGGGGTAGGTTGATGGGGTCAATGAGTCGGTGGGCAAACAAATCGGCTTCCCTTTGCTCTATGCCATCCAAGATGAGGGCGTTCCGCATTTCTTGTCGGGCAAATCGCCAAATGACTTTTGTATTGATACTTTGTGAATCAGGAATGATGATGAAGTGGAGGCTGATGCCGAGACCGTATTTGCTTTTTGGGCCACTAAGGAGGATCGGGCTACCCGAATCTAAGGGGATATCATCGCGAACTTGTTCTGGATCTTTGGGGTCCTTACGGTGGGTGGTTTCAAACAGTTTCAGTATAGGAACGAATATTGTGGATTTCGGGGGTTTCGGTTTGCGTCGATAAAAAAATGGCATCTACTATCACCTAATCACGAAGAAATGGGATGGGCTATCACGGGGGTATTCTCGTGGGTCTATCGGTTCATGCGGCGTTCAATGTGGAGCATAAAGAGGGTCTGGCGTAAATCGGTTAAATTGGGAACTCGAGCCACAACGCCTTCTGCGACCAACCGCTTCAGGGCGTAACGCACAGTTCGGGGGGCGAGTTGGGTGTTTTGCACAATTTCCTTACTGGTCAAAGGTCCTTGGTTTTTAATCACGCGAATAATCTTAGAAGCACTTGGTGGTTCCCGGTGACTTCTAGACCACTTCATGTTGCCACCCATGGCACTCTTAGCGTTTCGTTTTTAAAAGCGTTTCGAATCCTGCAACGACATTTGCCGGACAAAACCGCAAAAATTCGTAGGTCCTTTTTAAGGGTCATTTCCTTTGAGAGACAAAGACACATTAAAGTATAAAAAGCCCATGCCACCTTCTATTCCGCTAACCTACTGCAAAGTAGGACAACGGATGGAAAATAACATGAAAAAGGCATTGCCTTTTCGAAAGCGACAACTAGCGTCTCTAATGGCACTAAGCATTCTAGTATTCTCAATGTTCCTTGGTATCTCAGCGATACCCTTCAGCGCTGCCCGGGCACCAACCACTGGCGCTCCCATGCCAGATGTGTTGGACCAATATTTCCCGCGAACTGAATCTGCGAAACCCGAAAGTGATCTTGATGAAACTATTCATCCCAATCTGGAGGCCTACTTGAAGACCGGCGTTGTACCTGATGAACTCCGGTCAATCGATTCAGGTGTTGAAATGCTCATTACCGCAAGTTTTGAGGTAGACTTCAACTCGCTGAGTGAACACATCCGTATCATCAATGTGTACGAACTCAGCGTTGGTTACCTGATTCAGGGCGTAGCCTTCAATCCGAAGGCTATCTACGCGCTCAGCGCTCTACCCGGTGTTGGTCGCGTTCTTGGGAATGAATACAACAGAGTTCTTCATGACAAACCTACCGACATGGTTACCGATCAGTTCTATGCTCGGGAAATCATGGGTATCGTTGATGTTGAAACTGAATTTCCTGGTTACGATGGTACCGGTGTCACTATCGGTATTGTTGACACAGGTGTCGACTTTGGTGTGAATGACCTCGTGGATGCAATCGACCTCGATGGATTTGGTCAACCAACCAGCTACGATCCTGGTGGATCCGGCATCGCAATTACCAGCCATGCCCTTCCCTCAGTGGGTGGTTACCTCCTCACCGAAGGCTTAGACTTTCGGATGTTCCGCAACGATGGATCCCTCTGGTGGTCTAACTCCACCTATGGCATCTACGCCGAAAACATGTATGTAGGTGGCTATGGTGGTATCGTCAGCCAAAGCGGTATCTACAAGGTTGGTATGTCCGTCCAAATTGGTGACGCACTACCCCGGTTGTTCTTCGTCTTCCTCTTGGTTGACTCAACAACCCCCTTCGTATACGATACCGTCTATGTCGACTTTGATACCTCCTTTGCAATCACTGCAGACTACAACGGTGTAAGCGGTGGTGCTGCGGATTGGGACTTCACCAACGACGCTCCTCACATGTTCGACAACAACCCCATCTTGACTGCTGATCTTGATGGCGATGGCATCAACGACTACAGCATGGGTAGTCTCTCCAACACCTTCGACCTCACAGAACAAATCTCTGGCGACCTCATCTCCGGGATTGATCCTATTGGTCGTGGGTTCGCCTTCATGTTCGACAACGATGGTCACGGTACTGGGTGTGCAGTTGCATCAGCTGGTCGAGGCGTCACTCCCTTCGAAGTGTACGCCAACGGCACTGAGTACTACCTACCCGGTGCAGCTCCTGGTGCTACCATCATGGCGCTGAAGACCTTCACCATCTTAGACGACATGTCCACCTGGCTTTGGGGTTGTGGATATCGTCCAATTTATCCTGATGACTATCCATATGACGCCTTCAGCTACTGGCAAAACAGTTCTGGTCCTGCTGCTGACATTCTCAGCAACAGCTGGGGCTCCTCCACCTGGAGCGTAGACGCCCGAGACCATCCTTGGAGCTATGACTGGTTAAGCACGACTATGGACTTTCTGACCTATGATGCAGATGTCCTCTTCTGCGTCTCAACAGGTAACACCGGTCCTGGTTACGGTACAGGTGGTCGTCCATCATCCACGATGGCCTTGATGGTCGGCGCGAGCACTAGCTCCCATATCTGGCAGGGCTTCTACAGCAACTACACTCAGGGCTACGACACGGTTGCTGACTTTAGCAGCAACGGTCCTACTCCCCAGGGCTTCAGCTCACCTGATGTTCTCGCTGTGGGCGCATACGCCTTCGGTGTCGGACCAGTCCAAGATGGTGATGGGTCTGACAACTGGGGTACCTGGGGTGGAACCAGCCTAGCTTCACCTCTCGCAGCTGCTGTTGCGGCTATTGCCAAACAGGGTAATATGGGCTTGTCGGCCTCGCAACTACGTGCAATCGTCATGAATGGTGCTGACGACTTAGGTTACGATATCTATCGGCAAGGTGCTGGTCGCGTGAACGCCTACCGGAGCCTCCACATGGCGTTCGGTAACGCCACCGACGGCACAGACAACTTAATCCAGATGGATACTGAGTACACCTTCCAAACCCAATACGAACCCATTCGCCAGACTGGTTGGCGTGCATGGTACCTTCACATGTACTGGGGCTGGGATGATGGACTCAACTTCTGGGATTACACATCGTATTATCACCCTGCAGCCTCAGGTGTTTACGATGGCGCTGTCTTCCCACAACCAATGTATCCCGGCGATACGCAATCCTTCAACATCTCAGCCTACGATCCTACGGGCACTGATGTCACCTCTGTCGATGCTTACACCTATGCATTGACCGGCGAAGCAAGTGCAACGCTCACCTCCAGCTCTACCTATACGACCTTCAACATGACCGCTGAATTCTCAGCCAGCTTCATGACCGACTTCTATGCAGCGGACTATGCCGTAATTCACCTCACCTACCCACACTCCAACCTCGAATCCGTCTACGGTTTGTCCAGTCAAGCCAACTATGTGTTCCTGCATGACTGGATTGAGGACACCAACGGAAATGGTGTCGTCGACTTCGAAGGCGGTGGCACGGCAGGTGAAGTCCGACGCATTTCGTCCGATACTGCCTACGGTAACAGCCACACCATCAACCTCGGCTTCCCAGGAACACACTTCTGGGGCGATCCCACCATCTACTACCACGATGTGGGCGTCGAGCTCTTCCTGTGGCGCACCCTAGATGTGAATGTCACCGTTCGCCTCTTTGACCGCGTTCCATGGGCCTGGGTTTCCACCTCTAAATACGGCGCTGATCCCACCACCTGGGATGTCACCGTCAATGTGCCTGGTGGAACTGATCCCGGCTTCTATGAAGGCTACCTAGAGGCAACCTACGGCACTGGCGCAACCCAAATGCCCATGAGCCTAAGTGTTAACTACAACATGACTGCTCCTGGCGCAGCAGGTACCTACACTTGGGGTGGCAGCACAGATACGCCCTACGACAACGGTGCAACCTACGGAAACATCCAATGGGGTTACCGACAACAGGTTGGCGACTGGCGCTTCTACTTCGTCGACTGTTATCCGACTGCAGAATATGTCAGCTATATCATGGTGAATGTCACCTGGAGCGATCCTGACACCCGTCTGGATGTCATGTGCTGGCTCACCGGCTATGGGTACAACTGGATGGAGTCAGATAACATCTGGGAAGGTGGACGCTTCGTCGGCGACGAAACCTGGCCGCGACAGAACGTGTTACTCGTTGACGTCACACAATCATCGATCGGCTCCTGGATTACCCGGGGCGTCCTCGGCATTGCAATCCGCACTTCTGAGTTTGGTGGCTCCACCGGTGGTCCAGAAGACTTCTGGGTTACCGTCAGCTATGGTGTTGAGAACGGTCCATTTAGCTCAGTGATGTGGGATCTTCCTTACGTTCACCTGAACGCCACAGATCGAACCCGCACTTGGGCTGAAATCACTGAAAACAGCACCTGGTTTGGTCCACACGTAGAATTCAAGGCGAACTGGTCTCCACTCGTTCTAGCAGAATTCCCGACCATTGAAATCCGTCAAACAACCATTGAGCTCTTGGCTGTGACTACAGATCATGACTATGGCACAATCGTTGGACCGGTGATTGGTGGTTGGAACCCCGACTTGAACCCGCGAGAAGACTACGCCTACTTCGATGTCCTCGGAGGCATGAGCGTCGAAATAACGACGGAGTTTGGCACATGGTCTGCTGGTGAAGACAGCACACTGATTCATGGTCCTGCCGATGACTGTGACATCTTCGTCTGGGCTCCAGGCGTGGCGCACACTTACGCCAACAGCCTGACTGGAGGACAGACCGCCACAGGCGCGAACCCAGAATTTGGTATCTTCACAGCTCCCATTTCTGGTGAGTACACGGTTGGTATCGACTACTATTCTGGTGTCGTCCCCATGGGTTGGACTAATGACATCTACGCCTTCTCAGCTGTTCCCTACACGGAGGACGGCGATATGTGCATCATGGACACTACCATGACAGGCACCAACGCTGCCTACGATGTGAGGGCTAGCTTTACTACAGGCACTTCGCTCGACTACGGTAGCACAGCCGGCTTTTCAGCCAGTCGGACCGTTCCGAATGTCACATTCACGAACTTCTTCGCTCCCGAGATCACATCACTTGAACCCAACGGTGGTGAAGTTCTTGGTTACAACCCATTCCAGATCAACTGGACTGCGTTTGACGAGAACGCCGCCATTGGCGATGAAATCATCGGGTTCTCAGTGGAAGTCAGCAACGACTCTGGACTAACCTGGAAGATCATCACCTTCGGTACCACCTTGAACAGCATCGTGTGGGATCCGTACAGCTCCTACTATGGACTGACCCCCACAAACCAAATGCTTGTCCGGGTGAATGCCACAGATGGTCGGTATGTAACGAGCCGAACAAGTGCTGCAGTCTTCACGGTTGAAGCGAAGATCATACTGCCAACGCCTCCGTACGAACTCTATGTCGTTATTGGCGTCGCTGTGATAGTCATCGTGATCTTACTGATCACATGTCTTCTCAAGCGGCGTCAAACCTCAGCCAAGTAAACCATAAAGGGGGTTACACCCCCTTTCCTCTCTTTTTTTCCGCTATCCAAAGTTCATACTTCGAGATTTTTACTTGTTATTCCCGGGTCGGAAGGCATAAAAACAGGTTGGAAAACTTCACCTTGAAGCGAAGTGGTGCTTGTGGCTGAACGAATACGACGCATTCTGCAAGGGCTCGCTACTCATGTCGTAACTGGGCTTCTGACCTTTTTAGCGATGTATGGAGTCGCTAACATCGGGCTGGTGTTCCCTGTTGGGATCTTCGAGTGGCTGCTGTTGTATTCATGGGTTCTTACACTTCTCGTCCTTCCGATACAAGCCGGCGTTCAGATTTGGAGTCTCCTCCAGCGGCAATCCACCCCTCTCCTACTCACCTACTATTTTCAGTATGATGCCACGCACAACCTTCCACACCGTTTCCTGGATCCCGTGCAGAGCCGGATCGGTTTAGCGACGGTGCTAATTTTGTTAATCGGTGGACTTATCGCGTGGCCTATTTACGCCGTTTATGGGGCCTTTCTCCTTATTGCCCAGTATGGCCCCCTCTTGTTATCCCTCGAATTCATCATCCTGTTCATTCAGGGACTAGCAGTCGGAACCGCAGCTATTTTTGTCGCTTATTTCCTTCTTGCTTCCTTCGCCATTCTGATTTTACAATGGCGCCGTAGAGCACGATAACGAAAAATTCATGATAGCTCAGGTTTCATTCCTGGGTTTACCCGATCTCCTTCTGCAGTAATTCCCCAAGTTTGCGAATCCCTGCGTCAAGGACCTCAGGCGTTGAGTAGGAGTAACTAATGCGCATAGTATTCAATGCGCGTTCAACCGGAATCAATTCGTTGTTTTCCGGAGTATAACTCATTCCCATCAGAGGATAAAAAGCGATGCCAGGCACATAGATGATATCGTTAGGTAGAGCAACCTGCTCTAAGAATTTCTTCGCATCAAACTTTTTGTTTTCGCTTTCCCACCAGATAAAGAAGCCACCGGTCGGATCAGTTCGACTGCCTGCGGGGAAGGTCTCGTCAATGGCCTTGCACATAACATCTGCTCGTTCTTTATAGATCTCTAAAGCTTGAGGAAGTACTTCGTCAATGAATTGTGTATAGTAAATGTTCAACAAACGTTGGACGATAGTGGGACTACATAGGTCAAGAAATCCTTTATCTTTATTGACCTCTTCAGCCACTTTGTTAGGAAAGACGCTGTATCCAATGCGAAGAACAGCTGCTTCTTTACTACTGGTTCGTAAGTATGCTACGTATTTATTCTCAGTGTCGAGGGCTTTAATGGGCTTTTCTCGGGGTTGGCGAAACTGAATCTCGCGGTATGCCCCATCCTCTACGATGAGAATGTGATGTTTCTGGGCTAGTTCAAAGAGGGCTTCTCGGCGTTTTGCAGGAATTGTCGTGCCTTTGGGGTTATCAGAATCTGGGACAACATACAGCATCTCGGGTTTTTTCCCTAACTCCTTTTTACAGAGTCGAATGGCGGCATCAAAATACTCCGGAATTGCTCCTTGGAGATCTGTCGGTACAGTGATGATTCGGGCTCCTAATTTTACAGCAGGCACCAAAAATCCGAGATATGCAGGGCTCGTCGTTAGGATGATATCACCTTGATCAATGCAAGTATCGATCACTGCATACAAGGCTTGCTGTGAACCCGTGGTAATTATGATGTCATCTTCTGGTGTGTCTGGGTTCAGGGTAACACCGTCTTTCTCAATTAAACGCTTTGCGAGAGTTTTTCGAAGAAAAGCTTTACCACTGGTTGGTCCGTAATTAAAATCATCAATGACTCGCTCCTCATTCCCTGCCTGTATCTCTTCTAGTTGTTCGTTCCCTAAATCGATGAGCGACTGCGCTAATGTCCTAATGGGGAGAGCTCCAGGCTTACCTCCACCAAAATAAAACTTCACATTGTATTTGAGTAGTCGACGAATTTCTGATTCTGGGATAAACTGTGTCCACGCAGCTAAATCATAGGGTTCCTTACTCATTACATTTCAACCTCTGGGTTGCTTGTACAGGATTTAACATAGACTAGTTTTTTAGCTATTTCAAGAAATGGGTTGAAAAGCCAGCTTATTGTTCAAGCTTTTCAATGATTCCCATAGTGAGTGTGCGGAAGGCATCTTCAACCCCATCACCATTCAATGCACTGGTCTCTAAATAGTCACAGCCATACCGGTCAATCCAAGGTTGAATATCCGCTTCCTTGAGCGCTCGTTTTTTCTTCAGGTCGGCTTTGTTACCAATGAGGATAACTGTGACATCACCCGCGTGTTCTCGTATCTCTCGCATCCAATCCTCTACTGCTTCAAGTGTATCCGGGCGAGTCAAATCGAAAACCAACATTGCGCCGTCAGTTTGTTTGTAAAAGCTAGACCGGTAAGGTGCAAAGCGTTCTTGACTGGCTATATCCCAAATGATAAGTCGTGCAACTTTATCTTCCAACTCAATGATCTTGTACGCAAAATCCACACCGATTGACGCCTTGTATTCTCGTTCAAATCGGTTCTCTACGAATTTCAGGATGAGACTGGTTTTTCCCACAGCAGGGTTACCAACTAAAAGAACTTTGAACTCATAGTAAGGCTGTTTTGCCATTGTTCCACACCCAAAGCTACTTTATCCTTTATCTTTCCTAATAAATTAGTAGTAACCAATGAGTCTTTTTCTAAAGAACTTTCGAAGAACTATACTCAAACATTAGGCTTTTCAAAGACTGGCTTCCTTTTCACCTTGCTTCCAGCTTTTTGTCCGGAAAAAGTCATAAAAATTTGCCTCAACCACACTCAATTCCAGTGGAGCAATTCGTTGTTCATTTAATGCCTGAAGGAGTTCTGGAATTTGAGTATTAGGGTTTTCTACAAAGATTTTCAGGCTTCCGCGACCAGATCGGATCGTGTTTTTCACAAAGGTAACTTCCTCTACTTGGCGAATTGTGTCCGTGGTAAGCCGGTTAAAGGTAATCTCGATTGCCTCTCCTTTACCGGTGAGGGATTGCACGAGTTCGTCCGGATGTCCTTGGAGAGAAATCCGTCCTTTCTCCAGTAAAACGACTCGGCTGCAATATTCCACGACTTCCAGATCGTGAGAAATTAAGACCATGGAAGTTCCATAATGGTAATTCAATTGTTTCAGGTAATTGAGGAGTTCATGGCGAAGATGGGCATCAAGTCCCGTTGTAGGTTCATCGAGTAGCAAGATGGGGGGCTGATGGATTAAACCTACACAAATAGAAACGCGTTTGCGTTCGCCCCCACTGAGGAGCCTTGCAGGTTTATCCATTAAGGACTCACTAAATCCTAAAATACCTAAAAGCTCAATCGCCCGGCGTCGAATTTCTTTTGCGGGTATACCATACATGCGACCAAAGAAATGCGCGTTTTCTAGAGCAGAAAACGGATAATACAAGCTTTGGTCTTCATGCTGAGGAACATACCCCGTTGCGTAGTGGATTGCGTGCGCTTCCTTTTTCACATCAAATCCGGCGATTTGTACATTTCCTCGATAGGGCTTGAGTTGGGCGGTCATCACCCGTAAACAGGTTGTTTTTCCAGAACCAGATGCTCCTATAATTCCAAGGATTTCTCGTTCTCGTGTGTAAAAACTAATGTCGTGAAGAATCTTGACTCGTC
Source organism: Promethearchaeota archaeon (assembly GCA_048938385.1). Taxonomy (GTDB): domain Archaea; phylum Asgardarchaeota; class Hermodarchaeia; order Hermodarchaeales; family Hermodarchaeaceae; genus Hermodarchaeum. The sequence goes on from JBHLMG010000002.1 coordinate 97,206, forward strand.
CTATCTTAGCAGAGGCGTGGTTGAATTCAATTATTTTAGGCGATTTAGCTTCTGCAGTCAGCTTTCACACCCCTGTTTCTTTGGCAAGTTCACGGAGCCGTTTGAGCATTTCTTCTAGTCTTTCAGCAGGATCGCCTGATGTGATGCGGAGTTTTTCGAGGCGGTCAATCCGTCGGTCAGTAAGTACCCATTCTATCTCACGGATAATTGCCTGAGTTGTATTCATGGTATTTTCAATGTCTTGAAGTAACTGTTCATCTAATGATGAGGTACGCATCCGTCGCTGCCGACGGTATTGGTTGAGAAAATATCCTGCAATGATGAGCGTTAAGGCAATGGAGAAAAGGGCGATTTGGAGCATCATGATTGCAAAGAAGTTGGGTGTCGGGGGTGGGAGTGGTCTATCGGGTGCTGGGTCGTAGTAGAAGATCATGTAGGCTGTGCTGCTCGCGTAAATTCCTGGTAGCGTGAATACTGTAATAGTAAAGGTTTGGGTGGTGTTCACTTGAGTATCCAGTCCAGTCCAATTAGCAAATAGAAATGTACCATAGCGTCCTTCTTTGACTTCAAAGGCAATGAAAAAGAAGCGTGAACCGTTCGGAAAGGTGTAGATAATGAACATTTCAAGGTCTTCGACACCTTGTCCAGTTTGATTATAAGCATCGATTACGAAACCTGCATCTCTTCCAATGGTAAACCTAGAACCGTTTCCGCCAGTAGGGCGGATACTTATGCTCACGGTGTTACGGAACAGATGTCTGATCGTTTGGTTAGCAAATCGGAGGTTGTCAAGGGTATATATGTGGTCATTACCAAATATCCTAGAACATCCAAGGACAAAGAGTTCTTTACCCACATCTGTGTTATAAACGCCAACCGGAGTGCCATTAGCCCAGGCAAAGGGTTGAGCCGGTCCGATCTGTGGAATCGTTGTCCCCCCCGTAATCGAAATTACATTAACATTGACGGTGAATGGCATCGTGGGGTGCAATTCGGTGGTATTTTCACCAGAAATTCCCCCTCCTAATTGGATGCTATGATTGAAGAGTAACTGGTTCAATGTAGTGTGATTAGATGATGTGGAGTCATCTGCTAAGACAAGAACTTTGAATCCCGAATTAATGAACTCGGAGATGGCATTGGTTTCATTTTGCGTAAAGGCTTTCTCGGGATCACAAAGGATTAACCCGTCAAAGAGGGAGAGAATAGTGGAATTGATTTCTGTAACTAGGGGAATTTCTGCAAGGTTAAGTTGAATATCAGCAAAGAGCTGTCGCAACCGGGAATAACCGGTAAGGAGGCTGTCACCTATTTCTTCAAAGAGTACAAGTATTTCATCGAGGCTTAACTCTGAAAAATCGAGGTTATCAAGGCGGGTGAAATCTAATCCTTGGTTATGAACTGTGTCGAAGAGAACCACCGCCTTTGGATAGGTGATGTTGATAATAAAGGGTAAGGTGAGATGCCAGCCATCCGATGCACTGAGTACGAGATTTCCGTAATAGGGTCCTGCTTCAATGAAGGTGGGAATAAGGGTCAGGATTTGAAACTGTGTGCTCCCACTGATGTCATATATGTGCTGGGGGGTAAGAGTTGGTGGATTCTCCCACCGCGTCACATTTCGATCAAAGGCATAGTCCAAGGATGAATTGTAATACTCGGTGATTTCAACAAAGAGATGAGGAATAGGTGTAGACGAAATTAAAGAGAAGTTGTAGATGGCATAGTCGTTGGGGAATTGGAGAGTCATAGGACTGAAGGGGAGAATGGAAGGAATCAGCATACGCATTCTAGGATGGGTGCAAATGAAGGCGTCACGAAATACAAGGTTATCTAAGGGGTATAGGTCACTTGGAATGATGGGAATGAAGAGGTCAAAATCTATCATAGGAGAGACGATCCATCCGACGAAGTAGATGTCAGTCACTTCGGGGTCCCATTCAACTTCGAGTGGTTGAAACTGGAAGGGTTCAAAGATCCCTATTTGGAAATACCTCGCAAATACTGCCCCGCCCTGAGGTTGTGATCGATTAGTAAAGAATGCAGCAATTGAATCCACTCCTACATCCCCAATATTCAACGCGATGATGCTGGTTGAATAAGCGCTGGTCGTAGTGCCTGTGCGCGGTAAATCCACACGAATCATACAGAGATCTGTCAACGGGACTACTACGGATTCATGGTTGGTGCCATTGATTCCGTATGTGAGTGCAGTCATGTTTCTACCAAATCCTAGGGTCATCGATACATTCAACGCCTTCGCACCAGTGGATATGTTTCCAATCTGCCATTGAGTACCTAGTCCTATCCCTTCATCGCTCGAATAGGTCGTTGCGCCAGTCAAGGTTTCGTTTTGGACTCGTGCAGTTACTTCCTCATAAGGACCAACCTGAAAATTGGAAAAGGGAGTGGTGCCATTCACTCCAACGAATTGGTCAACCCGTGAGGTCTCGTTAGGGGGTAAGGCATCACGGTGAATGTGGAAAAGCTGAGCTGTATCGTTGAAGAAAGCTTGTTGGACAGAAGTGTCATTCGCCCCAGAAAAGAGGTCGAAATTCCAGAGGCTGTATAAGCAAATATCCTTCACCTCTTCTGCTCCAATATTTACGAAGAAAAAGGAGAAGCGAAAAGCGTTCGCAGATGGACCATTATTTAACCGCCAACACTCGACTCGTGGGATTATCAACAAGTCATTGTATGATAGTATCCCGGTGGCACGAACATAATCTCCAAAGGGGAGCCCGGTCCAGTGAAACTCTTGTTCGATATCCAGAAAGGCCAACCCTGTGGGGCTATTGTTTCCTACCGCAAGGGAAAACATTCCCATTAACATATGAAACATCGTGAGATTCGTTACCTGACTCGTCACTATACCTGCAATTGCAGTAGCGTACCCACTGAGCAATAGAGTTACATTTTCTTGAGTTCCCTCACTCATTACCAAACCATAATATGGTAATCCAGGACTTACGCTTCGTGCCCGAAAACCTGTGGGAAATGGATTGTGAATTGTGGCTAGCTCGGAATACGCTTGAAAGGCATTTAATAAGCCAGCTCCCTCTTCATTTGGTTCATTCGAATAGGGGGTAGCCCCTCGTCTGATTCCAATCGATAAATGTTCAGGGGTGGCAAACCGGTTCCCCTGCAGTAGAAGACAAGCGGCTCCTGCGGTAATCGCTGCAGAAGCAGCTGTTGTACTAGCTTGTGTATAATTCTCATTCACTGGAGTTCCAAATATTCCTCCACTCAAGATACCAACATCAAAGTCATCAAGAGAAAATGGTATGGAGAGGTTCCCGATTTCAGTGGGGATGATATCATGCAACGAGGAGGCAATAACACCAATCCCCGGTGCTACGATATCGGGTTTAGTGCGCATATCGAGGGTAGGTCCACGGCTACTAAATTCAGCAACCTTTGCCTGTGTGACATCAAAGGCTCCTACTGTCATTGCTGCAATCGATTCTCCTGGAGATAAGATGGTCATATGGTTTGGCCCCGAATCCCCTGCTGCCGTAATTACTAATACACCGCGGGCTGTTGCGGCTTGTACGGCTTTTGAAAGAGGATCTCCTGGTAAACCTAAGGTGGAAAAGGGGATGAGAATGATATCTGCGCCATTTGTAACGCTCCATTCAATACCACGAATAATCCAAGATGAGTATCCTTGACCCTCGCTGAGTAACACCTTTACACTGATGAGTTGGGCGGCTGGGGCTATTCCAGTATAGTTGCCATTAGAAGCAGCCCCAGTTCCTGCGACCAACCCTGCACAATATGTTCCATGACCATTCAAATCGAAAGGAAAGGGATCACCTTCTGCAAACGAAACCTGAGCTAAAACCTTGGGGTCAGTTGTACTTTCGTTATCATCCATATCATCCAAATCTGGATGCGTAGCATCAATTCCAGTAGATAGAATTGCGACAACTGTGTGAGCTCCATTAAAACCTTGGTTGTATAGCGGATTGACGCCGATACTTTCACGGGGATGTAGGTAACCAGTAGGTGGTATGACTTGTCCATCCCTGAAAAGGGAGGGAGAGCTCACATCGAGTTGGAATTGAGCATCCGACCATAACTTTTGAATCTCTGACAATGCCGCAAGCTCAGTTAACGAGCCTACTGTGGTTTCTAGCGATAATGCATGGATAATTGCATGATAGGTTTTTATCCGGGTGAGTACTCCCAGTTGGAGAATTGCACGCTGAGTTGCCTGTATTTCTGCATCAGGGAATAATTGGGCAATGACATTAACTGATTGGTTAGAATCAGAAGTCGTTGAAATCAAACGCAGTAAGGGTTCAGAGATTTTTGCCTCAACAGGCTCGGGTGTTGAACCTAAGAAGGAAATGACAGTTGCGGATTGACAAGCTTGCAGCATAGGGGTAGAGAGCAAGACAAAACCGAATAACACTCCCTGTAAAATGGCATGAATGTCAGGTTTTCGCCAGTTAGGTTGTAGCACCTTACTCACACTTCCAATTGGCGTCCTGTGATGAGAATGAAGTAATCTGTCATGTCGACGCCCATTTTTGGTTTGACGCTTTTGATCTCAATTCCCTTTTGTTGTAGCGTGCGTGTAACCCGTTCTGCCATTTCTGCTAAAGGAACTTCTGTGAACACTTTGATGAGTTCACCCCGTTCAAGGACATGAATGATACCAGGTACATCTCGAAGGTCCGTAGCAATTCCCGGGTGTGGTGCTTTGAGGATGATTCCAACAGCATATCCTTTACCAGGCAGGGAAGCTTTGAGTTCATTCGGTGAGCCGTAAGCTATGAGACTGCGTTCCCTTAGGAACACTCCCACTTTATCGCAGTATTCACCCTCTCCCGGATAGTGAGTGACAACAATCATGCTTGTCCCGTATTCACGGTTTAAGTAATCAAGATAATCCCAAAGCTCACTCCGTGCATCAGGATCAAGCCCAGAGGTAGGTTCGTCAAGAATTAAAAGCTGGGGTCGATGGACCATGGAAATAGAAATAGAAGCTCGGCGTTTTTCACCACCTGAAAGGGTTCTCACGGTTTGGTTGCCCTTTTCGAAAATTCCTAAATCACGCAGTAACACCTTACCTCGACGAACCAGCTCTACTTCTGGGATTCCGTATTGTTTCCCAAACTCAATGATGTTCTCTAAGGGAGTGAAATTTTGGTACATATACCCCAAATCCTGTGGTACAAAACCGAAGAGGGGTTTCACCTGAGTCCGGTTCGTTGATCTGATTCCGCCAATCATTGCTCGTCCGCTAGTTGGAATGATATCCCCAATGAGGGCTCGAATCGTTGTTGATTTCCCAGAGCCTGATTCTCCGATGATGCCCATAATTTGACCAGACGGAAGTTTGAAGGAAACATCTCGTATAATGTCAAAGCTATCATCAACAGTAACAGTGAGGTTCTCAGCAATAATGACGTTTTCCACGCGTCCGCGAGTTCTCGCATAGGCAGGGGTAAAGAGCATTTTTTGAGCATTCACATCAGGTACAATGCTGATTAACTCACGCATAATTTCTGGGGCTGTTTCACGACCTCCAATAGTAACTACCTCTCCACCTTTTTGCGTCTCTGTACCAGAAACCAGCACCCGTAATTCTAAGAGACCGACTCGTAATCGCTCCATCCGAGCGTTAGTGACGGTTCCATGGATGTCTACTTCTTGTCCTTCTTTATTATGACCCCAAATATGAGCGTCAACTTCCGTGTAAGCTAATAGCTCTTCGACACGTTTCACTGCATGATCGATATCATCGCCGTCATAGTAGAAATCATCATGCAAGTTCCGGCGTAACCAGTTCATGAGTACAAGCTGCTTTGCAGTTAAATCCTCACGCTCTGTCTTATCTGAGCCCACGGTAAGTACTTTTCCTTGAAAATGAGCAGGACCTTGTTGAACAGAACTAACTAACAGGGCGATACGACTGCGGCGTCCTCGGCGACGGATGTCAAGGACGCGTCCTTCGATGGTAAGCTCTTCTTGTTGAGGTGATCGAAGTTTCCCTGTGATTTGTGCATGAATTTCTCGGTCACCGCGTTGCTCAATCCAATCGAGGGCGTCATCGAAGCGTGAGCCAGCAAAGTAGTTCTTTTCTACGAAGACCGGAATATCCTGTCTGACTTCCATACACATTACCTCCGTTCGAATCTAGGCGAGCGTTCGCTTCCTCCACAGCACCAAGATGGATACAATGGTTCCAGTAATGATGTAGATTAGTATTCGACTCATTTCAGCAGTAATAGCGATCAGAGGTAATCCCTTAAACGCGGTTTCTCGAATTAGGGTCATCCCTAAATTCATGGGTAAGAATTCGCTGATAATTCCTACATCGATGAACATGCCACTCAGAATCATCATCCCTAAAAGTAGGAAGAGAAAACCTTGGTTTGCCTGCAAGCGGGAAGTCGCCAAAGAAGATATCACTACTCCTGAGACCGATCCGCTTAATGACGTAAGGGTGACAATGGTCATGAGTGTTACTAAATCTGTAAACAACTGTAGCTGAAACAGCCCTACCCAAAGAATGAGAAGTAATAGTCCTTGGATCATTCCGATAATCGTGTAAGCAAATATCTTGCTAAAGATCACCTCGATTTTACTCGTAGGTGTTAAAAGCATTCGGCGTAGCGGAATATCTCCCACAATAGATTGAGAGGAAATGAGAGCAATTGCCATGAAGATGCAAAAGACGACAAGGAAGGCACCTACTTGAATGGCTAACCGGTCACCTTCGGGTACAAATTCAATCACTGGAATTGGTAGAATTTCACTACGAATCCATCCTAACCGTTGTCGAAAAAGCAACGATGCCTCAGTCACCGCGATAATTGCGGCTCCTTGCCCTTGTAACTCTGTGTTACTTGTATGTACATCAACTGTTGTTGGTAGATCTAATGCCAACGCGTGTTCAAATCCTTCAGGTATCACCAGATATGCGTCAAGGCGTCCCTGATATAACGCAAGATATGCAGCCGACTCGTTCTCATACAGTATTACAGTCACACCATCCAACTCTGCTAGGGTATCAGTGAAATTCTCTGCAAGGTTCAAACCTGGATATGTATCAGTCGTATCCAGGTTGATGACGCCAACAAATAATGGCACCGTCTCTGTTTGAACATCATTCTGTTGAATCGCTATTGCGAGAGTCCCTATCGTTATCACGGGCAACATAAAGACTAAGATCATTGCCGTTCGATCTTTGATGATTGTCTGTATCTCTTTTCCGATAAGGGCTAGAGTACGCTTAAGTGGCTGAAGGAATTTCATCGCGCGTCAATCCCCCTCTGACTACTCTAATTATCCCAAAAGGCTTTTTGGTAAATCAGAGTTTCGCCCAAACCTTTTTGTGTAAGCCGTCAAAGGGAAGACGGAACTAATCGTTTAACGGGATCCGATCAAGTTAGTAGGTATTAAAGAATGAGCGAAGAACCGCCCCCAGAGAAACCGGATGATGTCCTTAGTTGGGCAAAGCACTGGCAACCCAAATGGAAAACCCACATAACCTTTCCTGAAAATCCTGTTTTCGTGGGGCTCTTTGATTTCGTAAACCAAACAAATGATTTGGATCCAACTATACATACTAGGGGGCATCAACTCCTTTTACGCTTCGAACACGCCTATGACCCTGAAGGCTTTCATTACACATTTCCACTTCCTGACCTCGATGCTAAAGTCGATGTGGTTCCCTACAAGCCCGATTACTCTATGTTAAAGAAACGCTATTTCATGAATCGCTCCAAGGAGTTCGACCGTCTCGCACAAAGCTTGATCCATCAATTACCAATGGACCAACAAGGAGGCCAAGTCCGAACCCTAGAGGAAGTTATGCTTCTCCAAAATTTCAACATAGAAGTTATCAAAATCACACAAGAAACTCTCTTTGGAAACCCAGATCCTGCCAAATATCGATACCTCAACAACCCTGTTTCTTTCCTCAACCTACAGAATGGTTGGATCGTCGTTCCTGATGACAGCGTTAAATTGAAACTCAACCTGGGAGTTGAATACGAACATGTGTTCCGCCTCTCCTATCGGTTTGACTCAAAGGAAGGTCCAGCTGTCGAAAACTACCAAAAATATGAATCTGCCCTTCAACGGCTCTCCCGCCAAACCATCCGCCGAGTCTTTTCAAATCTAGGCACCTACACGAGCATTATCCACAACCCGTTTTTCAGTGATATCAGCCAGCGGTTTCCTGTTCGATATGTTGCATTGAATAACGGTATGCTGGTTGCATCACTCGGACAAGGCTCAACCTGGGAAAACGGCACCTTTGAATTTTACAAACCTACAGAACGCCGAGAACGGCTCTTCGGTCTCTTAGAAACAGAATAAGAAATTTTGTTTGTTAGTCTAAGTTACAAACCTCTTTTGTTTGAATCTCACTAACATAGTTGAATTGTAATACGGGTAGAATTAATTGAAGAAGTAAAAAGTTATGCACCCAGGACATGGGTGAAGAAAGGAGAGTTTGTAAAACCAGTCAAGGTGCTTCTCGAAGAGCTATTTATTGACAGCAGGTCGGGAAGCATCCTGAAAATCGCAAAGGACTACATGTGGAATCTCCGCTATTTTACGGAGTACCATTCCACAAATCTTGAAGCGATAATGGATGAGTTGGAGCGCAAACGATATCTAACACCACTTGAACAATACCAAAGCATCCAATAACAATTAAAAAATTCCAAAAATACATGATGGAAGAACAGGGGCTCAGCAACAATACGACCATAGTAGCCATCAGCCACATCAAGAAGTTTCTCAAAGTAAATGGTTTTGATGTCCCGTTCAAATAAAATGAAATTTTTGTAGTACTTCACGAAGTTGGAAATGGTTTCTCCTTCACGACCCTTTTCGTAAAGAAGCATCGCAAAAATATGATGTGTCCCATAGGATTTCAAAAGGATCACTTCCATTAAAAATGTTGAATTATGTTTACTAGGAAAAGAAGGAACAATAAATCATGCTGACTAAATCAGAAAAGCACAGACTCTGTAGAGGGATCAAAGCTGACAGAACCAGAAAGAATCACAACGGACAAAGCGAAAACTGAATCGACAAAGGATATTATGAAAACTCTATCAACAAGTTCGAAAGGCCTATCTTCTGAAGAAGCTTCCAAGCGCATACAAGTGTTTGGTCCAAATGAGATAATAGAGAAGAAGAAAAATCCCTTTCTTAAATTTCTAGGTTATTTCTGGGGTCCTATACCTTGGATGATTGAAGTGGCCGCGATCTTATCCGCGGTCATACAACATTGGGAAGATTTCGCAGTCATCCTTCTCATGTTATTGATTAATGCCGTTGTCGGGTTCTGGCAAGAAAAGAAGGCAGATGATACTATTAAGCTTTTAAAACAAAAATTAGCCACTCAGGCTAAAGTACTAAGGGATGGGAAATGGATTGAAGTTCCAGCTCGAGAACTGGTACCTGGAGATTTCGTTCGGATTCGACTTGGTGATATGGTTCCAGCTGATTTGAAACTTACGGAAGGCGATTATCTGCAAACAGATGAATCTGCTTTAACCGGTGAGTCGCTTCCTGTTGAAAAAAAAGGAGAAGATGTTGCTTATTCAGGATCCATTGTTCGACAGGGCGAAATGAATGGCCTCGTCGTCACCACCGGGATGCAAACCTACTTCGGCAAAACTGCACAACTTGTAGAGAAAGCGAAAACCCGGAGCCATTTCCAAGAGAGTGTAATAAGAATCGGAAATTATCTAATCCTTATCGCGGTTGCCCTGGTAGCCTTAGTCTTTGTAGCATCCTTTCTTCGCTATGAATCTGTTCTAGAGACACTGCAGTTTTCCTTAGTGCTCTTAGTCGCTGCAATTCCTGTTGCACTACCAGCGGTTCTTTCTGTAACCTTGGCGGTTGGTGCAATCAGTTTGACTAAACGTGGCATCATCGTTTCAAAACTTCGGACCATTCAAGAATTGGCTGGTGTCGATATCCTATGCTCGGATAAAACAGGTACGATTACGAAAAATGAAATCGCTGTTGCGGAAGTTATTTCGCAAAAGAACTTCACAAAACATGATGTCATCAGACTGGCCGCCTTTGCTTCTCGGGAAGAAGATAAAGACCCGATTGATACGGCAATCATTATCAAAGATAAGGCTGAAAAATCTAATAATGACCAAACTTCGTCAATTGAGATCTTAGCCTTTAAGCCATTTGACCCATTTACAAAACGTACGGAAGCCACAATAAGAGAGGTGGGGAAAGATCAGTTCAAGGTTTCCAAAGGTGCAGCTCAAGTTATTCTCGCTTTAATCGCGGATAAAAAGATGTTATCCAAGGATATCGATGACCAAGTAAATGCTTTTGCACAGAAAGGATTTCGAGCTTTAGGCGTGGCCAAGACTGATTCAAAAGGAACTTGGCAGTTTGTAGGATTAATTGCCTTATATGATCCCCCTCGTGATGATTCTGCGGATATGATTACAACAGCTCAAACCATGGGATTAGATGTTAAGATGGTAACAGGCGATCATGTAGCTATTGCTAAACAGATTGCTCAGGAAATTCAGTTAGGCACAAACATTTTACAGGCTTCAGAGTTTTTAGAAAAATCTGATAATGAAGTTCAGGAACTTGTGGAAAAAGTGGACGGATTCGCGCAGGTGTTTCCTGAACATAAATATCATATCGTGGAACTCCTGCAAAAAAAGAACCATATTGTAGGAATGACAGGAGATGGTATCAACGATGCGCCTGCTCTGAAAAAAGCAGATACCGGCATTGCGGTGGCTGGTGCCACAGATGCAGCGAAATCAGCGGCGGACCTAGTTCTTACAGATTCAGGACTTTGCCCCATTATTGATGCAATCAAGCAAAGCCGGCAAATCTTTGAACGGATGAATAGTTATTCCATGTATCGTATTGCTGAAACTATGCGCGTGCTATTCTTTCTTGCCTTTTCTATTCTTATCTTCAATTTTTATCCAATAAACGCAATTATGATTGTCGTTCTAGCTTTACTCAATGATTTGCCCATCATGATGATCGCCTTCGATAACACAATGCTCCCCGGTAAACCTGTTCGCTGGGACACCTCAAGGATTTTAATCCTTGCAACCTGCCTTGGTTTCTTAGGAGTTATTGCCAGCTATGGGATGCTTTACTTTGGCTTGGTTGTATTCCACCTCGATCCCTTAACACTTCAAACACTAATCTTTCTTAAACTTGCAGTAGCTGGTCATATGACCATATTTCTAACTCGAACTAGATCGCACTCTTTTTGGCATCGGCCATTACCTGCCCTTCGACTTTTCTTAACAGCAGAACTCACACAGTTACTAGCGACTATCATGGCTGTTTATGGTGTTCTTATGCCTGCGATTGGGTGGGGGCTTGCAGCTTTTATCTGGGGATATGTGCTCCTATTCTTTGTGATCGGGAACTTTTTCAAAATCGGAGTCATCAAACTGATGAACCGATTTAGCATCGGAGTGATGCAATGAGCTTGTGGGGTATTTACGGAGCATCACCACTAATACACAAATCCTAATGATACACCAAACAACGGCTGTAATTATGGCAAAGCAGACAATTCAAACAGGTTTATAATTGTCTTAATTCTTTTTTAGCTTGGTGAAAGCCACCTAGTCCAAATCCAATAAGAGCGCCTCCAGTGATAGCGAATATATTGGATATTATTCCCGCTAGATCTGGTCCTGTGTATGCAGATTCAGGTACCCATTCCCACGAAACACCTGAAAACAATAAGAGCCAGATTATCCAGAGTACAAGAATTGTGAGTCCTGCAATAATGAATTTTTTCCAGTGCTTCGCCATCCATTTTGATAGAGTTTGTTTAGGTTTCGCTGCAGGCAACGAGTCAGAAGAAATCCGTTCTTCTTCGAAGAAAGTTTCCACTTCCATTCCGAAGCCTTTTCGCTGCTCATTTTTGGACGTATCTTGTTCCCTCTGATTAGAATAGGTGAATCCAAAACTAATAATGTTATTGAATGAGAGAATAAACTGATTCCTGAATGACCATTGGATTTTCAGATCGGTGCATTTGCTGAAGATAGAGGATCCGTTATCCCTCGAAGCAGAAGCGTAGGATTCGTTTTCATAGTATTTGCATAATGAGATGTGGTTTGAACAACAGGCAAAGAAATTATCTGAAACTTACCTGTTTTTTGTTCGCCAAAGATGTTAATCGGTTCCTCTATTCTCAATTTGCAGAGCCTAACGAGGGTCGGTAGCCACTTTCCCATGTTATCAAAGCAATTAGGGTTTTTTTGAGCAGCCTGTGGCAACCTACAAGCCGCGCGGCTCTTTCACCTACAATTTTATTCTCGACTTGGTCGGTTGTAGCTGTCAACGATTCGGACTACATCACCAAACATGCAAGTACCTAGTTCTAATATCAGAGTATCCTGTATAGGTTGGATTCGGTGGGGTTGTCCAGGTGCAATTTGCAGTGTATCACCTGCTACTAACTCTATTTGTTGGTCTTCGAGGTGTACACGAACTTGACCACTCACAATGTAAAAAAATTCGTCCTTCTCTTCGTGATAATGAAGCGAGGTCGTGTGCTCTTTGCGGAGAAAAAGCTCCTTGAGAAAAATCCCCTGAAATTTTGCCAGCGGGCGTTCGTACCCCCAGGGCTTTTCTTTCTTCTGACCCATTGGCACATCATTTGGTGTCTCTGAATAACCCATCCCCACCACACGCTCTAGCCAAATTGTTAATAGTTAGACTACATTCCCTCATCGACGATTCGGTCGACGATCTTCTGTAACTTCTTATCTTCACGGATTCGCTCCGGGCGCCATGTGCGCCCCATGTGAACTCTGTCTGGTTCACCGAGAATATCAGCCATCGCCCTTTCTAGACTCTTAGCTGCTCGCGCATCAAGTCGAGCACATTCCCCAAAGTAATCGCAATTCTTAATCGTGCATTTACTGCCCACATCAAGGCGGTAAACTCCTTTCTGCAATGGAGTCGCTGTAACTTGCAAAGGGCAAGTGGTGGTGTCATCGGAAAAGATGCGAACGCCATTAGTCTCTTTGATGATCATTCGTGAACCAATTATCCGGCGTGCGCCTTCTGCGATTTCATCCAAGGTGGCAACGACAACTAAGTCGCCAAATTCGCCTTTGTCAGGTTTCTTTGTCATGGAGTGTCGCACCAGTACTTATTTGTCAATTGCTGTGCAAGTGATATTTTTCTAACGGAGCTACGCCTTATTAGCCTTTACTTCACTTCAAGGTATTTACTTCTCAGTTCCCTAAATAGAGGATTAAGGCTAAGAGGAATAGCATTCCGCCAAAAAGGATGACCACGACTGATAAAGCGGTATTCAAGAACAGAACAGCGAATGGAGTATCAATCAGGAGAAAGGGAAAAGAAAGAAACGCAAAGAGTAATATCAGTAAGACGATTCCAATGATCCATCCGCGTTGACGTCGGCTAATGGTCATTACTGAGACTCTCCATTGACGGCTAGGCGCAACAGTTTCAAGATGGTTCCTATAAGGTTTTCGTCGCTCTTAACGACTGTTGACAAGTTTTCTGTGGAGGGCTCTTACAATCAGTAAGGCTTTTTAATTCCTGAAAAACAGGAAGTCTAACCACTTTCAGGTTGTTCCCTTCGTGTTAGAAATTGCTGCTATCCTCACCCTCATCAGTGGAATTCTTTCAGGATTGGGACATTCTATTCAACGCCGAAGTCTGGATCGACTACCGGAACTCACGCCTCGAACCTTTTACCAACAGCACTTTCAGCTAATTATAGCAATTCTCACAACACCTCTTTGGCTACTTGGAGGTGTTCTCTCTGTTTCTGGGGGCTTGCTCAGATGGCAAGCATTCTCTATGGGGGAAGTCAGCATTCTAAAACCATTGACTAACATTAATATCTTAGTCGTAGTCATCATCGGGGTATTATTTCTAGGAGAGCGCGTGAGTCGCTGGGAATGGACAGGCATCACCACCTTACTTGGTGGAGTAATCGTATTGAGCCTTGCTGTTGAACCTGTACCTCCCCTCACCTATCACCTACCCTGGTACATTTTCTCCACCATCATCTGCGTTACCCTTGTCGTGATACTAGTGACTGTTGGATCACGGTTAGGTCGAACAACTCGAGAAAAGGAGCTCATTTTCGCAATGGGTGCAGGAATCCTCTATGGCATAGCCACGATTTTCCTCAAGGCCATGACCTTAGAAGTCATCCAACTTCTCGGCGGATTCTCAATCCTCGATTTTACATCACTCGTTGTTTTAACTACTCGTCTCTCCTTCTGGCTCTATCTCAGCAGCTCAGTCATTGCCTATTTTCTCCTCCAATGTGCATATTCGCATCGTCGGGCATCAGTGGCGTTTCCAATTAACAATTCTCTCTCCACTCTGGTTCCCATCGTAATCGCCGTTCTCGTCTTCGGAGATGTCCTCATTACTCCTATTGACGGACTGCTCTTCTTTCCCATCTCATATCTTCGCATCATCGGCATCTTTGCAGTAATTCTTGGCATCCTCTTTCTTCGACGATTTCAAAGCCACACGCCAACCCTAGCCAAGGAAAACGCAGGGAATTCACAAAACATGGGGGGGAAAAATCTAAAAGCCGTTCAATAAGAACCTTATACCTTCTTGGTTTCTCAGATGACCTCTTCAAGGTGAAGGCAAATGCATCAATTCCTTACTCAACTTGATGATGCCTGGAAAACTGGTTATGAATTCGTAAAGGGCAGCCCGGTCGTTCTCAAACGCTCTGACATCAATTCGGTGATGTCCAACTCGGGAACCATCATGAACGATCGTCGTATCCGTGAAGCTCTCGCTACCACCGTTGAACTCCGCCAAACAGGTGCTGCTGCTATCGCCGACGCAGCCCATCAATCCCGAAAAGGCATGGCTGACTTCTATCCCACCCTGCAACACTCACAGGTTATGAACCAAATCCTCAAGGAAGAATATCCCGATAATTATGACGAATGGGAATACATATTCAGTGAAACTTGCTGGGGATTGACACAATTCGGATACCTAAGCAGTGGGCGAAATGTCTTAAGCAATAACATTCGATTTGCACCCTGGGAACTCAGGGTCCCCCCCCACCTTTATGATTCACCCCCCGCCCGATTAGTCGAGAAGCTCCGAGACGCAGGTCATCGGGTTTGTTATGTCCAGGATGCGTCTCCCTCTGCTCATCGAGGTGGTCAAAACAAAGACACCTCTTTATACGCGTTGCCTCTCTTCTTCAAGCAACGCGGAATTCCAGTCTTCCCTTCACGACATTTTGCTGAAGAAATGATGTTGTATGCAAAGCTCAATGAAATGATCCATCAGAGCAAAAAGGTCATCGTCGCATTATTTGGTGGAAAAGTCACCGATTACCTTGATGTAATAGCACTTTACCAGCGCCGCGATAACATTGAATTCCTTGCTGGTTCACTTCTAAGTATGGTGTTAATGAAAAGCAAACACCCTGAAATGAACTATGGTGTAAACGAGGACCGTTTCTTCAAAGATATTGGAGCACCAGAGCTTGCGAAATTCGAAAAACTATATGATGCAGACCGTATGCACATTGCACACGACCTCATCATCACCACACCTGATGAAATCGTGACACGGGAATTAACACCAGAAACGAAAATCCGCTACGAAGTCCAAGGGATCGGTCCACAAACCGTCAAACTGTATGCGGACATCGTCAAGGGGGCACAACTTCTCATGGTCAATGGATGCCCTTTTAACATCCGACGATTCGAAACCTTTGGCGGAACCTTCCAAGATTTTATGACCCAGGTTCGCAAACAGAACGGCAGTTTGAAGATCTATGATTGTGGTGGAGACGCCATAACTGCCATTGAATTTACTGGCGTCAAAACTGATATTAGCTCAACCGCAGGTAAACTCGGATTACTTGCACCCATGATTGAAAATATGGATGATTTGCAGAAAAATGCACCCGCTGTTGTACCTTTGCTATAGACTATCCTACTCAGAAGCGTAGTACCTACTCGGTAGATCGACCACAATGCCCACAAAAAATAGCATTCGGTGTCAACGGAGCACCACAATGGTAACAAAAGCCAGTTCGATAAGTCGGGGGTAGAGAACCAGTATCGGTATCATCAATTCTGGAGCTCGGTCCAAAAGCCTGTACTGAACTGGTAGTCGCAATGGTCACTTGTCTGGATTTGTTGCGTCTTCGTTGGATCAGCATGCAAAGGCACCCAACGACAATGAGAACAACTACAGCACCCACTATTAGGTAAATGATCTTACTGATCCCTGTACTCTGGAAGGTGTAATATGCCCCTGAATTATTTTCTACTACGGTATGACCACCTGAATCTGTTACTGCTACATAATAGGTGACTCTGACTCCTGGAAGGAAGGTTCCTAAAATACCACGCCATTGGTCACCAGCAAAATAGGTCATCGCCACACGATACCACTGGGAATCACCTTCTACCTGATAGTAAACCGTGCCATTTACAATCCAGGTATCATCTGTTACATCAACAAATACGGTTACAAGATCACCAAATGCAGGGTTGATAGGAATATGTTGTACAGAATTAATGACTGGAATTGTGGTATCACGTAATATAGAGATATTGTACGATTGTCCAATTATGTTTTCAATTCTCATAGAGAACTGCCCGATCGATGATACATAAGTTGATACTTCACCAGGTCCAATTCCAAATGCTCCATCATCTTTAGTCGCTGTGGAGGGGTGGGAATCCACAACTTTGACGATGCCATGTCCTGATGAAATAGTTTCATCAACATAAGTGAGAACAACGCCTTGACTTCCTGCCCCGACACCAGGAAGTGATGCATCATAACCAATTTTCAAGCGAACCTCGATGAGGAAATACTGCTGGGTCGTCACATTGATGCGTACGAGTTGAACTCCGGTAGTACTCAGCTCAAGGGGGTCAACAATAACGGTGGCTTCTGTAGTAACATCGAGGATGTGAGTGCTGTTCACCCAACCTAGTTTGCTCTTACAATAGCCCATCATGTGAGCTGGTTGCTCACCGAGCATTGATGGCCCGTTCCAGGAACCCTTCGCCATGAGTCCCCAGTGGCCCACATATTCCACATCATCAACTACATCATAGAGATCGGGGAGCCCAAGATCGTGGCCAAACTCATGAGCAAGGACGCCTACATAGGAGGGATTCCCTACTGTACTTTCTTCGGGGCTTACCGAAGCCCGAGTAATGGTTACGCCATCCTTGACAATTGAGAAGCCCCACCACTCACTCGACCAGTAATCCCGCCAATCATGACTAAGCTCTTGTCCCTGTCCCGCGTGAATAATCGTTACCCCGTCATAAGCTGAAAAATCGACAATAGGGTCCGCTAGATTGATCGAATCTTGAACTAGCTCGAACTTAGGCTCACTAGGAAAGCTTGTACCATCGACATAATATGCTCGGTCATGCCCAAGGTTGAGCCAGACAGTCGTATTGCCACCTACCTGGGTAAGGCCATAAGATACTTCGTCGATATAGTCATCTAGGGCGATTACAGCATTGTTTCGGACTTCTGTGGAGTTGAAGGTATGAGTTTTATCAGTGAATTCAACGAGGATGATAATGAGGTCATACTGCCCAGTGGTAGCCATTGGAGAATACGATACTTCAGGAGGAATTGGTCCATCAAGACCAAAACGGGAAACGCTAGGCATCGATACAAGTGCCGAAGCTTCAAATTCGGATGTCGCTGTTAGAAGACTGAGCGTGAAAGGCGTGAAGAACAGCATAGAAGCTGTCAGGGCAAACATCAATGTTAAAACGAGGGGCCGCTTGTTATAGGATTTTAGTTTCATAGATGGCATTTGTGTAACCCAACTTCTTCACTATGACAGGTCTGGAAATGGTATGTCAAGTACTAAAAACCCACAAAATCTTCCGTCATAAACTTTCGGTTCTGTCGAATTGAATAATATCTTTTCCTAGTTAAGTCGCAAATGCCAAAGTAAAAACAGCCATATTTAGTTTAGCGTTTCATGTGTTGTTCGTACATCAGTTCAGCCAGCTCGTTGAACGCTAAGGACACTTGATGTCCTGTTTTAGCTGAGGTTTCTTTATACGAATACAAACCAAGTTCCTCAGCAACTTTCTGCCCCTCTTCTTTCGAAATTTTTCGCTGCTTGTCCAAATCAGCTTTGTTCCCTAAGAGCATGAGAACAGGTTCAGGACCCACTGCTTCTCGGAACGCCTCAACCCATTGAGGAACAGTGGTCAAGGTTTGCGGACGAGTGAGATCAAAAACTAAGATTCCACCCGAAGCTCCCTGACAGTAACGAGTTCGGAGATCGCGGAAAATATCCTGCCCTGCCAAGTCCCAAATGAGTAGCTTGAAAAAGCCTTTGTCAAGTTGAGCATCATAGGTACTAATATCAATGCCCAATGTTCTTCGATAATCTCGCTCAAATTTCCCGGTAACATATTTTGTAACTAGGCTAGTTTTGCCAACCGCGGCTTCACCTAAAGTGACGAGTTTGTACACTGCAGTAAAACGCTTCTCTTCATCGGGCACTCTTGAACTCACAACTCAACCTCCATAAAGCCAAATTGTTACTCATTCTAGGTATTGCTAAGTATCCCTATAAGGGTTGCCGAATACTCTGAACAGACCTCTCAGTTATTGAGGCTCTAAGGCTTTTTGGAGCTTATCTTCGTATTGTTCATAATGGGACAATAATTGTTTTCCAAAATCTGTCAAAGCCGTACCCCCTGGACCTTTTCGGTGACCGCGCCGTTTCTCGACAACAGGTATGCCTAGGCGTTTTTCCACTTTCTTAAGATACCCCCAAGCAAAACGATATGAAGGTGCAGGCATTTCACCTAAAGCATCCTGAGGAAGTGCTTTGACTGCCTGGCTAATAGAACCGTGTTCTTCAATCCCGCGTAGCAACAAAGCCCCACCCCGACCTAATATCATCTCTCCATCTAATTCAAGCCACAATTTTAATCGGGGTATTAAAGCCTGGATTATTTTTTGCTCTTTACCTGACATCATTAACAACACTCCTCTCCTTCTTTAGGAGTAGGCTCGGCTTCAAATAACTACTGGAAATGCTTCATTAATCACCATCCCGAAGCTCTTAACTAAGAGCATAGCAGATAGCATGTGAATGTGTGGAGGACTCCTGTATGGCTTCATCCTCTCTACCACGAATAGTAGTTAAAAGTCTTGAAGCTATACTAGGCGAACTCTTCATCGTTACAAACCTAAGACGCCTTCCAAGTCGTCGCAATGAAGTTTATAAAATTGAGGGCGTAATTGCACCAGACCCTTCTCTGTTGCGGCTTGTTGCCAAATTATACCACGCACCAGGAATTGCCCAAGAATCATCAATTCTTCGACAAGCAATTCAACAACAAATCCCAGTTCCTCGTGTTCTAGGAACCACAACAGAAGTTCTTCTCCTCGAATATATTGATGGTCCAAATCTTTGTGACCTCATCACCGTTTATCCTGCACCTCACTATGCCCATTTACTGGCAGCATGGTTTGCCCAGTTTCATTCTGCGTTTACTCGTAATAGTGATCAAGTCCTATTGAAGGGTGATGCTCGTATTCGGAATTTCCTAGTGAGCTTTGATCGCGTGGTAGGGGTGGATTTTGAGGAAAGTCAAACTGGATCGTACATTCACGATTTAGCAGTGGTTTGTGGATCAATACTAGATACAACCCCCTTATTTACCACCGAAAAATGGCATCTTTGCCAAAAATTCTTACAATGGTATTCCGTTCTCAGACCTGTAACTACTCTAGCTCAGCTTACATCTGAGACTACGCGAGTCCTTATTAAAGTCCTACACGAGACGGCTACCCGACGAGGACATCCCAGTGATTTCTTGAAGTTAATCAGTCAGTTAGAAAATGGTGATTATACACTTTAATTAGCAGAGGAATTTTTAGGCGATTTATTACATGATCAAGGGTGGTAAATTAAGGATCGCACACCTCTTTGAAACTTGGATGTTGTATCTTCTCTTCGAGGGCTCCAGGCGGAACCTTTATGGTTAATGGTTTGTGCAGTGAACCTACTATTCGATGCTCTGTGGGTTAGGAGGTCATCATCTGTGGGTGTAAAACTTGCACCTCTTGTCACTCCAAAAATCTTGACATTGGAAGAACTGCGTGGCCGAACTTTTGCTGTAGATGCAGCTAATCAGCTGCACCAGTTCCTGGCGCTTATACGCACTCCAGACGGGGTTCCCCTGAAAGACCGAAAGGGTCGTGTGACATCACATCTCGTTGGATTATTGTATCGAACCACCCGTTTAATCACCGAATACGATCTGAAGTTAATTTTTGTTTTCGATGGAAAACCACCAGATTTGAAAACTGATGAAATACAGAAACGCAGAGCAATTCGAAAACAAGCAGAACATGATTATGAAAAAGCAATCGCTAAAGGCGACATGAAAACAGCATGGTCAAAGGCAGTGGCTACAGGACGCCTCACCCCGATCATGGCCAAAGAAGCTCAACAAGTTCTAACCTATTTGGGTATCCCTTTTGTGCAAGCTCCAGGTGAAGGTGAGGCGCAGGCTGCTTATATGGTTCAGCGTGGTGATGCTTGGGCTACGGCAAGTCGTGATTTCGATGCGCTCCTTTTTGGTTCACCCCGCTTACTTCGATACCTAACCATCACAGGGCGTAAACGGTTACCCAGTAAAGGCACATCAGTTCCATTAGAACCCGAACTAATTGAGCTTAACCAAATCCTTCGCACATACAAAATTACTCGTGATCAGCTTGTGGATATGGCTTTACTAATAGGCACCGATTTTCATCCTGGTGTGCCACAAATAGGTCCCAAAACTGCCTTGAAATTAATAACTGAAAACAACAGCTTAGATAACCTTCCCAGCAAAATCTTAGAGAAACTTCCTCCCAACTATCATCAACTCCGCCGCATCTTTTTAGATCATCCAATATCTGATGATTACGATCTCACTGCTCCTTCTATTGATAAAGAGGGATTAATTCAGTTTCTTTGTCAGGAACGAGGTTTTTCAGAAGTCAGAGTAGCCAAACGGGTTGACCTTTTACTGAAGGCTCGAGAACAACAGCGTCAAAAAAGTCTTGATGCTTGGACAGGAAGCTAACTAACTTTATCGCAGAATGATGTTTGCCCAAAACTGAGCGATTTGCTCTCGGGTTTCATAAGAGAGAAGACGGTAGTTGGCTAGCTGACGTGTTCCGCGTTGAATGTGTTCAGAGCTAAAGGGTCTTGTTAACCAATTTTGCTCTTGGGCTTGTTCATCCAACATATTACGGAATAATGAGTTTGATCTAATTTCAGTTCGTAGTAGTTGGATTAGTTGATCTCCAAAGATTTCGTCAAATAACTGGACATGATAAGCGGATTGTGACCCTTCTAGAAGACGAAGTGGAGGAATAACACCATACCGTCCTTCACCATTACCTACTTTGATGACAAAAACCGGAACAACCAAGCGCATCAGGGGTAGATATCCTTGGAGGGTTTCCGCAGGAGCACTGATCGATTCAAATTGATGGTGTTCTTGGTCGATTTGATTGCGTAATTTTTCCAAGGATTCTTTCAACTCGCCATGAAGTTGGATTGTGGCTTCACGAACCATGTCGAGTTCAGATAACTGGGCATCCAGAGAATCTTCTGGAGTTGAACTAGAATATACTAAAGTGCCGGGTGGAAAAGGAGCCGCAGGTTCAGTCAAAGGTTCTTCTTGACTCCACTCGAATCTTTGTTCTGCCTCTTTGAGTTGTTCCATTTTATCATCAATTTCAGTTATGGCTTGTTTAATTGCGGCTTGAAAAAGAGTTGCAGTATTGTCTAGTTCCATTAATCGCGCTTTGACATTTGCGAGATGCCATTCCGCGTTGGTGGGTTTCGCTTGAATCTGACTTATCAATCGACGACATTGATCTGTAGAAAGCCCCAATGTGGACTCGAGTTTTGTGATGAGATCCGCAAGATCTTGGGATATTCGCTCCTTTTCTTGGCCCAATTTTTGAGCTGGTTCATCTACAAAAAATGACGGAGCAGGCTCGCTTTCTATAGGTGTCGTTTCCCAGCGAAGAGATGCTCCAGGAGCCATTCGATCTCGTTTTGCATCAACAAGATGTAATTGTTCTTCAACAAATTCATCTATAAGATTCTCAACTTGTCCGAGCTGTGCCAGGTTGCTGTCAAAACGAGCTCGTTCATTCCTGAATAATATGCCTACATCGTGAATTTCCTTGGTTGATAGACGGGACTGAAGACAGAGTTCTTCCCTAGGGGGAGGGATAGATGGTTCAACGAGTAATTGCAAGGTATCAATCATTGTTGGCAACATAGCGTTTCGAATCACGAGGCGTTCGCTTTGAGGTTGTTCAAAAAGCTGGATGATTTCTCCAAGAAATCGGGGCACCTGTTCTGGTTGTTCAATTCCACGGAGTTGTTCACGTAGATGGACTAAAGAGGGAATCGATGAATGTCGGACTGAAATCGCAGGTTCTCCTACACCACTGATAATCAAGCTTCGTCCTGGCAAGGCATGGACAAGGTAGAAGGGAACATAAAGACGAGCTAAATACACCAAAGGAATTGAACTGCTCTTCACTTGGGTCCGAAAATACATCACGGCTGATACCAAGTCAGCTTCCTCTGTAGATGTGAAGCCATTTCTCATTGCTTCGGGAGGGCCTTTAATGAAGGTTGCGACCTTGGTTATCGCCACTTTATAACCCCTAGGGAGATTAGCTACCCAATTGATGAAAACCAATACTCGCGGAATGTATAATCTTTTTGGCTAAGAACTGGTACAAAGTAGGAATAATTGCACCGTGGATATGATTTCAATGCCAAGGCAAATCATTGTAATTGGCTGCGGAACCGCAGGAGCCGCAGCTACACTAATGGCTCGCAAAACCGACCGAAACGCTACTATCACCATCATCCAAGGCGAATCACTTCCTGAATACAGTCGTTGTGGACTACCTTATACTGTGAACAAGAAAATTCCCAACATGGAAGATGTGATTATCCATCCTAATACCTTCTACACAGGAAATTTAGTGAGGGCAAATTTACTACTTGATACTTTAGCCCTTAGCCTTGATATCAAGAAGAAACGAGTCGAAATAAAAACTCCTGATGAGGGTTCGGATCACCTTGCATACGATGCTCTTGTCCTAGCAACGGGGGCGGAACCTAGCACACCACCTATTAATGGATTGGATGCTCCGCATGTCCATCGTTTGCATACCTTCAATGATGCAAAAAAGCTTCAGGCAGTAGCTAAAACAGGGAAAAAGGCAGTCATCATTGGCGCTGGTCTCGTTGGATTAGAAACTGCTGAAGCGCTTCACAGCTTAGGTCTCAAGATCACTGTCGTTGAGTTTCTTAACCAAGTGTTACCGGCAATGCTTGATGAAGAAATTGCCACATTGGTTCAAGAACGCATGGAGGATGAAGGAATAGTTCTCAAATTGGGAACGGCAGCTAAAACGGTTACTGACACTGAAGTTGTCATGGCTGATAGGGAAACCCAAACTGAATTTCAAGTTAAGGCTGACATTGTTGTCGTAGCCACAGGTGTCCGGGCTAATACCACACTAGCTCAAGGGGCTGGTGTTAAACTTGGTGAGCGTAAAGGCATCCTCGTTAACGATCAGATGCTAACCAGTGTTCCAGATGTTTACGCCGCGGGGGATTGCGCAGAGCACTTGGACTTGGTCACTGGGCAGACAGTGGTTTCGGGACTTGGTAGCGTTGCACTCCGGCAAGGAGAAGTCGCAGGAACGAATGCTGCTGGTGGGAAGGCAAAATTAGACGGAGTGGTTCTCGCTCGGACAACTCATCTTTTTGGTTTAGAGGTTGCAGGAGTGGGACCTACACGCGTTGCTGCAGAGCTGGCTAATCTACCTATTTTAGCTGGTAAATTTAAGGGTAGTAGAACAGCGGAGTATTATCCAAGTGATGAGGAAGTGACCATTAAACTCCTTGCCAATAAGGATTCAGGTCGGCTCATAGGGGGGCAAGCTATTGGTCCTTGTGCCCACCAAAGGGCGAATATTCTCAGTGCAGCCTTAGCGGCTAAAATGACTATTCAACAAGTGGCGGATCTAGAAACTTGCTATGCGCCACCTGTCGCACCTATTCGCGAACCTTTGACTATGGCTGCTCAGATCCTTGCTTTGCGATATGAACGAATGCAACAAAAGCAGCAGAAATAACTCACTGTTACTCAAACTCAGCTCACAGATGTAACTGGATATGTGGAAAAACGGTTCTAGGTACTTTCTTTAAGCTTCTGAATAGCCAATGTCACGCCTTGAATTATCGCCTCAGGTTTTGGTGGACAACCAGGAACATAAACATCGACGGGAATCGCCTTGTCAACTCCTCCAATAATCGTATGTGTTTCTTCAACATTCGAACCTTCTCCTTCAACAAAAATGCCACCTGTACATGCACAGGATCCCAAAGCAATGACGGTCTTGGGAGCTAGCATTTGATCATAAATCCGTTTGATGAACACTTTCGAATGCTTTGAAACACACCCATTTGTAACTAAAATATCAGCGTGCCGTGGGTTTTGCTTCCATAGTACTCCAAATCGCTCAACATCAAATCGCGGAGTTAACACATCCAACACTTCAATGTCGCAATTATTGCAGCCCCCCGCGTGAAGCACTGCTATCCAAGGAGATTTGCCACGAGCCCAACTCAGAATACCCAACACTTCCACCTCTAATACTGCAACTCCCTTAGATCCTTTGTGCTCAAGGATCCCTTCAATGAAAAAATCCTTTGAGCGAAAAGTAGTAACACGAGAATCAAGCCCCCTGAAAACACCAACAATAATCCCTCAATCAAAATATCAAATGCCGGTACCAGTAAATGCACGGAATAAGTGAGAATCGAAACACTAACGGTGGTCTTTCTTAAATCCGTCTTACTTAACAATCCGTATAGTCCGATGAGGATAACTGGCCACTGAATGCTTGTCACTCCCAGTATGAAAAATGAGATGACAAAAGCGATTATGACCAAAGTAATCAATAGTACCATTGAAGGCACCCGAGTAAGTAACGACGGCTCCTCGATTATTTTGGTACGTATTGTCGTAAAATACAGACTTACTGGCATAAACCCAATGAAAAAGATTGTAAAAGGGACTATGTCCAGCACAATTCCCTCGAGGAGTGATTCAGTAGTGAGAATTGTTCCCAGAATTGCTAAAAGCACAGGGACGGCACGAAAATCCCATATTTCAATGATTGCCATCACTAAGATGATAATAATCACACCTATGACTGGATTCACTCCTCCCACCTCCGTGAATAATACTTCTGCGGATGCGTATTTAGTTGGTAAGACGATTTTCTCCGACACTCGCTACACAGATTCAAATATTTTGATAAATCTTCTATCACTTCTGTAGTTAAACGGGCATCTATATTTTCTATGATCCGGGTTCGAATTTTTTCGAGATGTTGAGGGGTGGATACCGGTGTTCCGCATTTCTCGCAAGGTACTAAGTCAAAGTTGATTGTGACAGTAGCCTGATCCTTGTCATTAATGGCTATCTCAAACTGCTCGGAAAGAGTGATTCCGTCCTCTGGACAAATATCCTCACAGCGCCCACAAAAAATGCATCTTGGATAGAAAATACTTAAGGTACGGGTATGGTCATCATCCTTCAGAGAGATGGCTTTGGCAGAGCAAGAAACGACACAAGCGCCACAACCAATACATTTCTCTTTATCGAACTGGGGAAGGCCTCTAAGTCCTGGTGGAAGGTGGCTAGGTGGACCAAAAGGGTATTTTGTAGTTGCGGGTTTAAATAGCGCTTTCAACGCTTCTTTGATCGCTGTTATTTTGACCATATCAGAATCCCACCATGACACGTGTTAAGGAAATCAATGCTAAGGCAAGGGTTATTGTGAAAAACCACTTGAATACATGATTAATTCGGTACCTCGCGCTTTTTACATGAATTATCGTCATCAAAATAACGACTAAGAGACATTTCACGAGGAAGACCAGAATATCAAATGGAAAGATTAGACCATCACCCCCACCTAAGTAGAGATCAACAAAGAGGGCGGAAAAAACATAGAATCGAAACATTCGAGCTAACTCGAAGATACCTAATAAGGGTCCACCATATTCCGTGAGTGGACCAGCAAAGATCTCTTGTTCTGCCTCAGGGATATCTCCAAAAGGGCGCATCCACGATTTGGTAAGAAGACTGAGGAATAGAGTGATGGCGGCAAGAGGATAGCGAAAGACAAACCACTTTGGGAGAATCCAAACGAATTGACCAACTTGTGCTATAATGACGGTTGTAATAGACAGTGATAATTCTGAACCAAAGCCGCTTATCGCTAATGAGGGAATGAGGAGTGAGATGGCTAAGGGAAGTTCTACGCTCAGAAGTATGGTGACCTCTCGACTACTCCCAATTTTTCCCCATGGTGATCCAGAAGCCCACCCCGCCAGGACAAATGCCACTGAAAACATGACGGAAAAGTACAAAATCACAATTAAATCCCATGAGACCGCACCAGGCCAATACGATACACCAGGTGGAACCATGAAACTTAACGCTAGAATGGCGCTCAGGGCAATTAAGGGTGCGAGAATATAAACTGTTTTATGCGCTAGCTTTGGGAGGAAACGCTCTTTTCCTAACAACTTGACGATGTCGGCAATGGGCTGGTACCAAGGAGGTCCCCTTCGAGCTTGAAGCCGTGCAGACACTTTTCGAAACACCCAGTACGCTAGCCAACTAAAGATAAAGGCTAGTCCAATAGCAGCGAAATACAATCCTAGAATTGGGGCGAAGGAGAATCCTAAAGACAGGATATCAAACATCATATCCACCCCACAGTTACCCCTATTAACAGCAGCACTGCAAATATGACAAACCAGAGTAAATACATGTTAATTGATCCAGTGTGGGTTTTCCTCACAGCATTCAACATTGACCGAAATGGATAGGCAAAAACAGTGGATGGCGGGTTTACCTCTTCAATCTTGAAATAGGGCTCTGCGAGGGTTCCACCAGTGAAAGGCATTGCTTTATCACCGGTTTCAACCGGTGTAACGCCCCACTGGAATCGATAGAGGATGTATCCAATAATGAATCCAATAAGCATCAATGTTGCAATTAAAAAGGGGTCCCATGCTCCACCAAAGAAGAATAAATTTGTGAAAAGATTCACAGGTGGCGGAATTCCTGTTGGAATGAGACTAAGGGTTGCAGGATAGACCAAAAAGAAGATGGCGAATTGGGGGATGATTCCAAAAAGAATACATCCTGTAGCTAACACAACTGATGGAGCCAGCATACTCTTCGAAATCGAGCGTGCATCAACTATGGTTTGTGAGGATGTTCCAAGAAATACTGAGCACAATAAACGAAGAAATACGGCAAAGGTTAGAGCTGAAGTGAATATTGCAATGAAGGCGAAGACAGGCTGCCCAGCTGCAATACAGGCATTGTACACCATCCATTTGCTGATGAAGCCGTTCAATAACGGAACGCCCGCAACGGATAAGGATCCGATAAGCATCACATAGCCAGTCGTGGGCATAGTACGAAGTAATCCGCCTAATTTGTTCAAGTCCTTTGTTCCGGTTTCATGCTCAACCGTTCCAGCACTAAAGAAGAGCACTGATTTGAAGAGACTGTGGTTAATTAAATGGAAGAGTCCAGCTGCTATACCACCTGCTGCGATACCAAGCCATACACTATCTGCTGTGATATTGTAATAGCTCAAGGCAAGCCCTCCAATCCCAAACCCCAAGATTACATATCCCATTTGGCTAACGCTATCGAAGGCGAGCAGGCGTTTCAAATCATTTTGTGCAAAGGCTATAATGACGCAGATGAGCATAGTTAATGCTCCCAGAATGCACACTAGAAGCCAAAAGTTGACATTCACAAACAGTGAATTAAATGTCAACAGGATAAGAAACGCAGGCATTCCAGCAACTTTTATCATCATGGCGTGTAGCAAAGTGCTAATCGATGCAGGTGCAACTGTTGAAGCATCGGGAAGCCATGTGTGGATTGGAAATGAAGGAAGCTTAACAAGAAATCCCATGAATACCAGAAAGATCGCCAGCTTCCCCTCAAAACCCATTAGAACACCTGAAGCTAACAACAGCTCAATACCAAAGGCTGCTATTCCGGCTAATCCTCCTCCCGACGCTAGCTGGTAGCAAAGCGCTAACCCCCCAACGACAAAGAGAGATGCAAAAATTTGGATGATGAGGTATTTTGTAGCTCCTTCAAGGGATTTGGTTTTTCGATGGTGGGCAATGAGGAACGCAGACCAAATTGTTGAAGCTTCTGCGAGCACAAAAAGCCACAAAAGGTTCCAACTATAGGCCATACCGATGAGGCTACCAATCGTCATTAGTGTGAAGAAACTATAGGTTCCTTCTCGCTCTTCGATGTACTTGAGGGAGTAAACAGTTACCAGAAACCCAATAAGGGCGGCAATCAATGCGATGAAATTAGTATAACCATTCACAGTGAAGTTAAATCCTAATATTGCAAACACACTTACTCCCACAAAGGGGCTGAATATGTTAGCAATGACCGCTGCTAACGCGTAACTCGTTGCGAGAATGGCAAACACATCATTTACTCTTCGAAAACGAGTCCCTAAGAGCGAGAGAACTGCAGCGAGGTAGAGGCTGACTAGGATTAGAGCAGGATCAATCATTGTTGCTTCATCCGAAGAACTTGGATAGTTCCGCTAATGTTAGATGTTGAGAGGTCCCCGAAGTTTCATCCTTGATATGCGTAACTCGGTCGGTACACGCCATACATGGATCAACAGATGCCACTGTGATTGGCACATCAGCCAATTCCTGTCCTCGGAGCATGAAGAGGAGGGCATAATCATTCAAATACGAAGGTGTCCGAACACGGGCTCTTCCCGGATTTCTAGTCCCATTGGAAACGAGGTAGTAGAGGAGTTCACCTCTCGGTGCTTCTACGCGTCCTACAGCTTCGCCTGGTGGAAATTCCTTTACTTCGGTCTTGATGGGTCCTCCAGTCTGTTTGAGTTTGTCTAAACAAAACTCAGAGATCTTCACTGATTCGACAAGTTCGCCTAATCGAACTAACGCCATGGAAAAAATGTCGCCGTTCTCGGCTGTGATTACATCAAAAGGAGCTTCATCATAGGCCGCATAGGGATCATCTTTTCGAACATCGATTTTGATTCCCGCGGCTCGGGCAACGGGGCCAACTACACAAATCTTCTTGGCAATTTCTCTGTCAAGTGTTCCTATTCCCTTCGTGCGTGATTTGATTTCTAGGTCTTCTAGCACGGCTTTTGTCGCGGTAATTGTTGCTTGGTGTAATACCTTTAGCTTTTCTTCAATTTTCGGGATCATATCTTTCGTAATGTCTCTTCGGACTCCCCCGATGGTATTCATAGCGTAATGTTGACGATTTCCTGAGATGGCTTCAAGCACATCCAGCACGTGTTCCCGATCTCGCCATATCAACATAAACAAAGTCTTGAATCCAATTAATTCCATACCAACTCCCGCCCACAATAGGTGGCTATGGATCCTTTCTAATTCGGCAACGAGAGTTCGAATATAGCGGGCGCGATCAGGAATTTCTACCTCTCCAAGCATTTCTACGGTCCTTGTATACGCAGTCGTATGTGCGGCACTACAAATTCCACAGACGCGTTCAAAGAGATAGAGGTTCTGCCAATAGCTTCGCTCCTCAGCGAGCTTCATAATCCCGCGATAGTTGTACCCTAACTTTATGTCCGCTTCTAATACTTTTTCACCTTCGACCTTCAACTTGAAATATTCTCCTTCGAGCAAGGCAGGATGAAATGGACCCAAAGGAATGATATATTCAGGAGCAGTGACTTCATTAATTTCCAGTGGAATCGTTATTTCTCTTGTAGCTAGTTTTTTCTTCTGTGACATTTATCCCACTTCCTCCGAAGGCCAAGCATAGGGGAGAAAGAGTTTCCGAGGATCAGGATGGCCTTCGAAGTCAATTCCCATAAGGTCCATTAGTTCCCTTTCAGCCCAGTTGGCGGACCAAGCCACCTTGGTAACTGATTCAATGACAGGGGTTTTTCTTGGAAGTCTTACTTTCACAGATAACATGAGGCCGCGCTCTTGGTGTGAGAAATCGAAGTGATAAACGAGGTCAAATCCTTGGATTCCTTCATCTGTTGCTGATATTGCTACAAGTTTTCCATTCTCTGCGATTAGAAGCTCGGTGATTTCTCTTATTCGGGTTGAGTTAGACCGCAGATAGTGTCTGTTATACTTGTCATGGCGCTCCTCAACGAAATCGGTTTTAAGGAGTTTCTTTAATCTTCGATTGAGTTCTTCTATTCGACCCATCTAATTACCTCCAGGTCGGATTTTCGCTATGAGTGTATCTGTTTTAATCCGATGTCTATCAAATCCGATGTCTTCTGGTTTGAAACCGAAACTTAGCGCCATCAGTTCCATTAGATTCAGCATAGGAATGTCGAATCGGACTCCTTTGCGTCTCAGGAGTAACTGAGCGTTCTCTAGAACATCGTAGCACCCTGGGCAAGCCGTGACAATACAATCCACCTTAGCCGCTTGCATTTTCTCTAACTTGAACCTCGATCGTTCTTCAGTGGCTTTATCAAGTGAATATAACGATAGTGGGAAACCGCAACAGATTTTTTCAGCACCATACTCTGCAACCTTGACTCCGAGAGCCTTCAAGATATTGTCAAAGTAAGAAACAAATTTTTCATTTGGGCTTTTGTACAACTTACAACCATACTGTACAGCTACTGTCAACTCTGTGAAGCGCTCTTTAACAGCCGCTTGTAATGCTTGTAACCCGACTTCCTCAATGATGACTTCTAGAAAATGCTTGACCTCTGATTTCCCTGTATATTCCCGATCAAGGAGCTTCAGTTTTGAATTGACTTCAGCTAGTTTCTCATTATCTTTCAGCAAGACTTCGCGAGTCTCGTGGAGGGTTTCCCAGCACCCATTACAAACAACCATGATGTCATTGCCCAAGGCTTCAGCAAGGGCAAGGTTTCGAGCAGACACATAGAGCCAGGCATCATGATCGGCTAGGCGAACGATTTCTGGCACTGGACAGCAGGTAGCTCCTTCCATCTCCATAAACTTTAATTTTAGCGAGGGAGCGATTTTTCGAAGTGACGCTTCAGCAAAGGGTTGGAGGGCAGGTATGTAACATCCAAGGAACAACGCATAAGTTTTAGTCATACCCTAGTCACCTCCAGGTTCTGATGGTTCTTCCCTCAGATTCCAAATAGCCTTCTCAAATAAGGCAGTTCGCTTTACAAGTTTTTGTAGCTCTTTTTGTGCGCTTTCAAGAGCATACGCTGTGGGTGGTTTTCGATTCATTCCTAGGGTTTCTCGAAGTTTTTCACGAGTAGCAACAAGCTTTGGTATATGCCCAATTTGGATGATATTTACAATTGGGTTCTTAAACGCAGGGGGAAGAGTCTTTACCTTTTTTCTCCAGGGATATATATCCTCGTCTCTCATCATATCGACTCCCTACGCTGCCTAGCATCTTCCCGCGACATCACCTGCAACGCACCTGTACTACAGTATTTGGCGCAACGAGGGTCCCCCTCACAGAAATTGCATTTTTCACTAATTCCCATGGCCTTGTTAAAAATAGGAATGGAAATTGGGCAAGCGTAATTGCATGATTTACACCCGATGCATCGAATGTTATCAATAGTAACGAATCCCCGTTCATCTTTGGTGATTGCCTTCGGATCAGTAGGACAAGCAGCAACACAAAAGGGGTGTTCACAATGTGCACAATAGGCGTTGATGAAGGCTATGGGTTCCGCCTCGTCGGGGTAAACACGGAGATAAGATTTCTCAAGATCTGCTTCTTCGAAATGATGAAAAGAACACACAATCATGCAGTAATAACAGCCAGAGCACTTCTTATTGTCAAACACTAGTACTTTCTGTTTCAGTAGTTCATCTGACATAAGATTCATTCCACTGGAAAGACGCTATAGCCGATTACTACGGTGTGAACTGCCTATAAATGTAAATATCGTTTTAGAGGGGGCGAACAGGGCGTAGATAATGTACGGAACAGGAGATGCAGGGATCATAGGCGCGAATCAACATGTTGAGCCGCAGTTCTGCCTCTTCCTTTGATAACTCAGAGAGTTCGGGAACGAGAGCATATACATCTGCTTCAATGTTTGCATAGTTCATCGCAGTTGGCGTGATCACATCAGCGGCTTGTACTTTTCCTTGGGCGTTAAAGGAATAGCTATGAATTAAAACGCCTCGAGGGGCCTCTACTGCAGCCGCACCTGTTCGAGCACGAATTTTGTATTCCACAACATGTGGCTGTAACTTGTGACTTCGAAGTTTGTCGATTATTTCAATGGCATGATCAACATAATGAAGGTACTCAATTGCCTGTCCTAGATTCATATGGAAGCTATCATAGCTTGGTAATTTCAAACCGATTTTTTTCACCATATCCTTTGCGTTATCCGATAATTGTTTTTTTGCGACATTCAAGCGTGCGAGGGCTCCAACGACAAAGGGGTTTCCTTGAATCTCACTGAATTTTGCATGCCCATAGGGTACATTACGTTCGATAATCAGATTTTGGTACTCTTTATCAGGAACCTGTAAACCTAGGTCGGTTGTTAATTCTCCATTATAGATCGGGTACTCCCTGGCATGTTTAACTGCTAGGTATTGGCTTTTTCGGACTAATTTAGGTTCAGAAAATGTACTCATTAACTGGATTTGAGCTTTCGCCTCTGGAATTGCATCGTGGAGGCGTTTTCGGATCGCGTGTAGCTGGGAACTAGTAGGGACATGAGTAAACCCACCCACCACTGCACATAACGGATGAGTATGTCGTCCACCAATGAGTTCCATAAGATCGTTACCGAGTTTCTTCAGTTGGAGAGCGCGTTTTACTTCGTTGGGGTATTTGGGTAACATTTCTACGACATTTTGCGCCTGCAAATAGTCAGGAAGGGCAAGAAAGTTGATGTGAAGCGCGTGGCTTTCGAGCATGTCACCAATCAACATGAGTTTCCGAAGAGCAATCGTTTCTTCTGAGGGCTGAACCTCTAGTGCCGCTTCAACTCCCCGAATCGCTGCGATGGCATGGGAATGGCTGCAGATGCCACAAATTCTTGACATGATGTGGGACACTTCATTGTATGCTTGTCCCTTGAGGAACGATTCAAAAAGGCGCGTGCCCTCTGTTACTTGCATTTCTACGCGAGATCTCCCTTTGTCAGTGACTTCCACGAGGAGATTGCCGTGCCCTTCAACCCGTGCCAAATGATGAATGTCAAAGGTTACTTTAGCCATTCGATACTCAGCCTCTTGCGTAACTCATTTACAAAGTCCTCAGATCCAGCATTGAACATTCGGAATTTTCTAACCACCGTATCGAAGCTCGCTCCTTTTACTGAAAACATGTCAATTTCAGAATCCACATTAGCTTGAGGAACTGGACCCCAACACCCTTCACAAGGAAAGTCAACACTGGGGCACAATGCCCCACAACCTGCTCGCGTGATTGGACCAAGACACAATTCTCCCTCTTTCAACAAGCACTCATTCTCTTTTAATCGACATTCTACACAAACAGGGTAGTTTTTCTCCCGTGGAGTTGACCCAGAAAGAAAAGCGGTGATAGCCTCCAAAAATTCAGTCCCGTTAATTGGGCAACCTTGAAGCTCGAAATCAACTTCAACATATTTTTTCAAAGGCAAGATTTCTGGGAGTGTCTTCACATGAGATGCATCGCCATATACTGATTGTTTTAATTCTTCAACATTCAAGCCATTGCGCATGGCATTTACTCCACCAGTGGTTGCACAGGCTCCCATGGCGATGAGGATCTTGGATTTCTCCCTCAACTCTTTCAGCTTTGCAAGTTCCGCTTCGTTAGTCACTGATCCTTCAATAAAACATATGTCATAGGGGCCATCATGTGTTGCCGAACTCCCCATTCGGAACTGAACTAATTCTATTGCTCCAAGAATATCAAGTAAATGATCTTCTTGATTGATGATTTCTAATTGACACCCTGCACAACAGGTGAGACCAAACAGAGCCACAACAGGTTTAGCAGCAGGTTCTGACACTATTTATCGCTCTCCTACTCCTACACTGCACCTCGAAGCCCTTTTGCCTCAGCATAACTAAACACAGGACCATCCTGGCAAACAAACTTTGATCCTACAAGGCAATGACTACATTGCCCTACACCGCATTTCATGCGGCGTTCTAGTGAGAGAAATATTCTGTCATCAGGAAACCCGAAATTGTGTAAATCGCGAATCACGAAACGGTACATAATTGGTGGTCCACATACGAGGGCATAGGTATCTTTAGGTTCTACCTTGATTCGGTCAAACAGAGCTGTGACCACGCCAATATTCCCCGCCCAACAGTGGTCGTCATCACGATCAACAGTAGCTACATATTCCACATCATTTCGGTTCGCCCAAAGATAGAGCTCATCCTTGAAGAGCAGTTCCTCGGGACAGCGTGCACCGTACAGGATTTGGAATTTCTCATACTGGTCACGATTCTCTAAAATTTCCAAGATAACCGGACGAATGGGAACAAGTCCCATTCCTCCAGCAACTATCATGACATTCTTTCCTCTCAAGGATTGCATAGGCCAACCACGACCATACGGACCGCGCAAAGCTACTCGGCTTCCCACAGGAAGTTTTGCTAAAGCATTAGTTAACAGTCCTACTCCTCGAATGGTTAGTTGAATGCTTTCGGTATGATTAGGAGATGAGCTCAATCCAAAGGGCGCTTCTCCAAAACCAAAAACTGATAGCAACATAAACTGACCTGGCTGAAATTGGAAATCTTGTTGTTGTTGCTTATTCAGATACCCAAAAGTGTACAAGTTCGTGTCTGGGGTTTGAGGCTCAATTTGCAGTAGTTCTGCAAGGTTATAATGGTAAGGATTTTGTGCTGTGTCTACAGCGTTGGAAATAGGCATTTACTCCGTTCCTCCTTTTTCTAAATCCAATAGTAACTCGACCATGTCAATGTCTGCAGGGCAAGTTCGGGTACACCGTCCACAGCCCACACACCCAATTTGGTTAATTTGATCGGGCTCTATTCGGAATTTATGGTATAAGCGAAACCGGATACGCGATGCAATTGTGGGTCGGAAGTTATGCCCACCAGCGACTAATGCGAAATCTACCAGCTGACATGAATCCCAAGTACGCACACGTGCACCATTAGCTAAGTCCAAATCAACTTCATCATGAACATCAAAACAAAAACAAGTAGGACAGACCATCGTACAAGATCCGCATCCGAAACATCGCTTTCCGAGACGATTCCACAATTCAAATTCATAGCTAGCGTCTAATTGATCGGGGAGTGCATCGAAATCTTCAATGGGATTTTGAAATTTAGATAAACGCTCCGAAAGAAGGACCTTGACTTTTTTTTTGAGCTTAGGGCTAGCTACCGAGAATAACTCTTGGGCGTATTCAACGACTCTTTGCCCAACAGCTGTTTTGACATCAAACACATAATGGGAACCTGTATCAGTAATCATGATATCTGCGACTGCTTGGAAATTCCATGTTCCAGCCGAAAGACAAAACGAGTCTTCACAGGGGTTTAGGCAGTTGAGACCGATGATGATTCCCTCTAGCCGTCGACGATTTCTAAAGGGGTCTGGATAGATTTGAGTCAGGATCGCATCATGAAACTGGATAGCCGCTAAATCACAGGAATGAACACCAAATACTAAAAATGACTTTCCATTCCAAAGGGCATCACTAGACGATTGGATTAAGGGATCATGGATTTCCAGTTGGGGACTGCGTGTAAAAGTCAGGGTGTTTTGTTTAGGGGGGAAGAAATATTTCTTTGGAGGAAGAATCGTTGTATCATAATCCAGTTTCAGTTGAGAAGCATCTGTGATTTTATCGAATTTAAACTGGGATTTTTGTGCGACAGGTCCATAGACTTCGAGCACTTGGGTTAGTTTTTGAATAAAGCCAGGGAGATTCTGCTTCTTCAACACAAAGGCAACAGCTGGTTTTTTTTGTGGCAAAACATCACCCTTAACCCGATTTAGCACCAATTAGCAGGTCTAATCGGTACCGACACAAGGCGATTAAAATGTCTTTGTCTAGTTCAATTTGTCAACTTATTATACATCAGAAATTACCACAGAAATTCTATCTAGTTCTTGAGGAACTCCTGTCTTTCAAGCCCAAGTAGTTAACAGGTAAGATAAAGAGCGATAGAAACATAATTAGGGGAATCCTATGTGTTTAGGGTGCAGTGGCATCCTCCTGATTCGATATCGAGGGATTAGAAATGGAGGCAAACAGAACTTCGGGACCTGCTTCGAAGCCCCCCTCATCAGTCGCTGATCTTCTACATATTTCACCAGCTGCAGTGAGCTTCTTTTTTGAACTTGCAGCTGATCATACACCCTTCTCCCTTGAAGAAATTCAGACTAAATTTAGTCTCACAAAAAAAACATCCGATCAATACATTACGGAATTATTGGGGTCTGGATTAGTACGGCGAAATCCAGATGGAACCTTCGAAGCGGTCGCACCTATTGAAGCAACCATGTTAATTCTTACGCGTATTCGAAATCTACTCCGTCAACTCCGTAAAGAGTTCCCCGAGCAGATGGCTATAGGCGTGCCAGTTGTCAGTCATACCCTGCGACAAAAATTTGATTCGTTACCATATCAACTCGAGACTTTGCGTTCATCCATTGATGGCTCGCTAGACAGAGCGTTTGAAGAATTTCGGAAGAAGACTGATTCGCTCGAAGGATCACAAACTTTTGACGCTTTCACAGATGGCCTTTATGCTAAGATCATTGCTGAAGTCGATGAACGAATGATGGAGGCACGGAACCAACTCAATGAATTTGAATCCATTGAAAACTTCATTACCGTACTCAACAAACTCAAAAATGATGTTTTCGATATCGTTAACATCTCCTTATCCGATATGCGAGAGCAAGCCTTCCGTCTTCATGAATTAGACGAATTCCGCGAAGATCTAACTGAACTTTGGAGTGTCACCCCCTCTATTGTCGAGGGCCATCTTTCTGACTTTGAACAGGAAATGAGTACCCTTGAAGCCTCATTGGGAGACCTCATGGAAACAAAATATCGTCTAGGTGCGTTCAAAGGCGTTATTGAAAACTTTACTAAGGATCATATCATGACTTCAGTTAAGACCCTGAAACATAATTTTCAATTATCTCTCACTGAAACCATTCAAGATCATCTCCGTCAGACTCAAGATCGCTTCGAAGAGGCGTCTTCAGCGGCTCATCGTGAATTTGATAAGCTGCGGGAACAACTAGCCGGTTGGGTTCGCAACGCGTTAGATTTAGCCTTCAACGAAGTCATTGAACGCAACCAAAAAACAACATCTGATCTTGCGTCACATCTTGAAGCGCTAATGCAGTTTTTCCGTACCCGCTTCCTCGCTGGCCTTGATTCGTCAATAAAAGCCGTTAAACTTCAGGCACGCGAGGTTGATAAAAGCCTTAGCCAAGTTCCTATAACCTTAGATGCTCTCCGAGAAAAAGAGGTTAATGCACAAATTGACAAGTTGATTGATCAAAGTGAAAAACAACTGAGTGCTATCACTCATGACTTACCGAAAGCTTTCACGCAATGGCGAAATGATTATCTCACCACCGTGGATTCCCATGTCTCCTCGCTGTTAGAGGAAGCCGAAGGAAATGTAACTTTAGCTACTCAAAGCGTAAACCAATTTTGGCGACGCAGTAAAGAATCTGAGCCCACAACCTTTGACTTGTATCAATTCATCATTGGAGAACGAGAATTCAAATCTTATGTGACTCATCTCATAGCTAAGGCACGCAGTCACCTATTGCTGCTCTTGCCCCGTATGACTACTGCAACACGAGTGACGCAGAAGCTGTTGAAGATGATTCCCGGGGATGTTCGAGTTCGTATTATACTGGCTGATCCTCCTGGTACAAAACCCGTGCAAAGTTTCCAAAAGGTTGTAGAAAAAAATCCGAATTTCCAAATCCGCTATGATCCTAGGGGAGATATTTGGGGAGTAATTCGTGACTTCGAAGAAATT
This sequence comes from Promethearchaeota archaeon, assembly GCA_048938385.1. Lineage (GTDB taxonomy): Archaea > Asgardarchaeota > Hermodarchaeia > Hermodarchaeales > Hermodarchaeaceae > Hermodarchaeum. Next base: position 135,352 of record JBHLMG010000002.1, read on the forward strand.
ATTCTTGGAAACACTGCCAGGGGCACAGCGAATGTTGTTGGTATAGCATCAAGTCATGAAGATCATGTGGAACTCTTTCGAGCTGTGATGGAAAATCGGTGGCTTCATGCCCGTGGGTATCCCTGAGGATGTGATGGCGTATCCGACGCGCTTTTAACGAACAGACAATGAGTGTTGACTCGTTCAGATTGAAAGGTATCGTATACTAGGAGGCAACGGCAGTGAATGTTCGGAATGTCTTGCAGGAAATAGATTCACAATTCGATCAGTCTATTCAGGAGTTACAGGAATTTCTCCGTCAGCCGAGCATCAGTGGAACCGGTGCTGGAATCAACCGTACGATCTATCAAGTGCTCTCTAAGCTCGAGGCATTGGGTTTTCATGCGACCATTCACCCGACACCCAGCAATCCAATTCTTTTTGGTACACACCTTGACGCTGGCGATAAAGCACCTATTCTTTTGCTCCAAACTTCTATCGATGTCATGACTACAGAAAATGAAGCTTGGTGGTCAGTACCTCCTTTCGCAGCAGAAATCAAAGACACACCTCGTTTCGGTCCCTGTCTTATTGCGCGAGGGGCATACACGCAAAAAGCTACTCTCATGGCACTCCTCCAAGCCTTGACGGTCATCAAGGAAGCGGGCGAAGAATTCCCCGTTAACCTTATGATCGTTGTTGATAGCGAAGAAGAAAGTGGAAGTCCAAGTCTTGCGAATTTCGTCAAGAGCCATCAAACTGAAATTCAAAAGGTGGATGCCGTTTACTACCCTTTTTTTTCTACCGACCGTCGAGGAGTCGCGCGGATGTTCCTAGGCACTAAAGGAATTGTGTTTTTACGCCTTCGATGTCAAGGTCCTTCCACACGGGATCTTCATTCCGCTGAAGTGGGCTGGATCCGTAATCCTGCACATATTCTCACCAAAGCGCTATCTTTGCTCGTAGACATCCACGGACATCCTCTTATCCCTGGCCTTCTTGACGATGTGATTCCTCCCTCCCAAGATGATGAACGCCTGCTCGCTCTTCTGGCAGAATCCTTCGACCCTGGTATTGCCGCGCTCCAACTGGATGCTCGCAATCTCAGCATTGAAGCCGATTCCTTGCAGGATCTTTTACGGCGATTTCTCTTCAAGCCTACAGTGAATATTTCGGGTATACAGACAGGTTATGTTGGTAACTCTTACAAGACCATTCTTCCTCGCGAAGCTAGTGCACACGTAGACATCCGCTTAACTCCTAACGAAAATCCCCAACAAGTCCATCAAATCGTGAAAGACTACCTCAAAGAACAAGGACTCGCAAATCTTGTCGAAATCGAGCTAGGCTACACCATGAACTGGGCTAAATCCAGTGACAACACACAAATAGCGAAGGCCTTGATGAAATCGTATTACGATGTGGGTGTCGATAATGTCGAAGTCTGGCCGATGTTTCCTTCCAGTATCCCACTATATGTCTATGCTGATCCCCCACTCCAGAAACCCTTCGTCATTGGCGGATTAGGTCACGGTGGACATGCACACGGTCGTGATGAATATTTCGTCGTGGAAGGCATCCGACACTTTCAAAAAGGATTCACATACTTCCTCCACGAGTATAGCCAGTTTCGCAGTGGTAGTAGCAGTGGTTGATCATGGCGCTTCGAGTTGAACTCCTCATAATCGGAAACGAAATTTTGTCAGGACGAACCCTTGATACTAACTCACAATGGCTTGCACAGCATCTATTTGAACTCGGATTACCTGTGGATCGAATTCAAGTTATTAAGGATAATGTAGCCACCATTGCCAAAGCTATCCAAGAAGCACGAGCTCGAAATACAACACTCCTTTTCACTTCTGGAGGGCTAGGACCAACCTTTGATGATCTTACTGCTAAAGGTTTATCATTGGCAACAAACACTCAACTTAAATTGCATCCCGATGCCTTACGCCTAATCACCGATCGTTATGAAGTCCTAAAGGGTCAAGGGTTGGTTGAATCTGCAACAATCACCCCACCACGACAGAAAATGGCTCTCCTGCCCCAGGGTGCAGAACCACTCCTAAACCTAGTAGGAACCGCCCCTGGAATACGACTGTCTTTTGAACCAACCACAATTTACTGTTTGCCAGGAGTGCCTGAAGAACTACATTCTATGTTTCTGCATGTAGTAGCCCCTCAAATTGCTAGCCTAACTGAGAAAATATTCCTGCAAGAAGTAACCAAGGTTACTATTTTCGAGGAGGCCGGGATTGCTCCTATTCTTGTAAAAATTATGAAAAAGTATCCTGAAGCCTATCTAAAATCCTTACCACATTCCCATCAGAATCATAAACCACTTCAGGTTGCCATAACCGTCTCTGCTCCAACCCATTCTAAGGCTAAACGGCTAATTCGCCAGGTAATCAAAACCCTCCAGGAATCTACTCAATGCTAGGCGTTAGGCCACCTTGGTTCCTCTAAGAGAATAAATAGAATCATGTCATTGAAGGAAAGGGATTGGCTAATCCTCATCAATGCGAAGACCGAGTACTTCATCCAACTTGTGGTGTGTTTTCTCTTCGAGTTTCTCAAGGGCATTTTGTAGAAAATCTTTCGTTGTCCGATTACTCTCGGGGTGTTCAGCCTTCCAAGCGAGGAAAGACGATATTAACTCAAGGGCGTCAATCACTCCCCGAAGATATCGAGGATCAAGGTTTTGTTCTAAATTTTTCATTAGCGATTTCACCAAACGAGAGAATTACTATATGAGGGTCTCGATTTCCAAGATAAAACTCTTCTCCATCTCTTGTCACTCTTTTACTAATGTTTCCCGAAACGCAATTTCCTTTTGACTTCTTTGATAAGAAAAGCGATTTTGTACGGTTTAGAATTCCTTTAAAACGCGTTTTTTCTTCCGAAGGTTATCGGACTACTTATATAAGCTGGAAAAAAAACCTATTCAAGGCATATACTCCAAATGGAGCAGGTACGAAAGGGGAATTTACCTTGCTCGACCAAAAGGACCGTAAGATATTACGCGAACTTGAGCGGGATTGCCGTCAACGAACCAATCAAATCGCAAAAGCAACAAATGTTCCTGTAACTACGGTCCATAACCGGATTAAGAAACTCTCTTCATCTGGTCATATCACCTGCTTTCGTGCCATTCTTGATCCGGAGAAACTGGATAAACCACTTGTATCCTTCGTTTTTGTTTCACTCAACCGGAATACCTCTGAACAGCTCGAAGGACAGTCTGACCGAGAACTCATTAATAAAATCGCGGCCCATCCCGCAATTCAAGAAGTCCACTCAACAACGGGTGATTGGGATCTTCTGTTGAAGATACGAGCCAAGGACATTAGTGAACTCGAAGATATCATCATGACACAACTTCGAGAACCTAAACTCATTGAGCGTGCTCAAACCATTTGCGCTATGGCTACATACAAGGAAACCACAAACCTGTTGTATAATGGTGTAGGCTAGACTTTTGGTGGCAATGAATCCTCTGTTTTTAGCTTCCCAGTCTCCTCGTCGTGCTGCGTTACTCTCTCAACTTGGCCTCGTCTTTCAAGTCCTAAAACCCAAAGCGCGGGAATCAAGGATTACTGATTCCACTGATGTTGGAATAATCCAACTAGCGGAACAAAATGCCCTGGAAAAAGCCCAGAGTGTTCTTGACTCGGTACAAGACGGCCTGATTCTTAGCGGGGACACGATGGTTGTGACCCAAAACAATCAAGTTCTGGGAAAACCGACCACGGCGCAAGAGGCCTTGGTGATGCTCAAAGGGCTCGTGGGGACTTGGCATCGGGTTATTTCTGCTGTAGCAGTAATATCTGCTAACACAAAAAAAGCAAGAGTGGATCATGTCTGGACCACAGTCACCTTCCGAAAAGTACCAATAGACGCTCTAAAATGTTATATCGCAATACAAGAACCTCTTGGAAAAGCTGGAGGTTATGCCATTCAGGGCAAAGGAATGTTTCTCATTGAGAAGATCGATGGCAGCCACTCTGCAGTTATCGGACTTCCATTAGAATTAGTCGTTTCACTATTAATGGACCATGGAGTTGAGGTTTGGCACTACTGGATGGGTTGAGGATCCGGAAGGAAACTGGATGCTATCAGATGTGCTACGCGCACAGGTTCGGGAATTCGACTTCTTGTTGCAGTTTTCTGAACCAATTCCACGGCTTGCTTAAAGGGTAAACCAATCCATTGGAGGAAGATGGGGACTCGTCCAGAGCGTGATTTCACCGCACGAATGGGTCCCGCTGCCTTAAGCGTCGCCAATTTCTCCTCCCAATGATCAGGACTAATCCGCTGAAACGCTGTTTTCACACGATTCATATCTGGTTTCGAGTCGGATACGGCGATTACCGGAAGACCAGTGGATTCTACTAGCCTTGGAAGATGCAAGACATTCACACCAGCAAAAATGGTATCCGCAGTCATTATCACACGGAGCTGTCCTTGATGGGGAGATTCACTGATCATCCTTGCGAGCTGTTCATTGACATCAGACCCATCTACGCGAATTGGGCCTTGTAGACAACCCTCCATCCATTTTCCTCCACGAAAGACTACTCCTACAAGACGGGTCCATTCATCCACTCCGCGGCGAAATCGCGCATCATCAACACCAAGAATCCGTATTTCCTCTTTGACCTGCCGGAACTTCATTCTAATTCACGCTCTTGGTTTCATACAATGTGTCTCTTTATGGGAATTAATTATGTCAAGATTTCGCCTAGACATATTATACAATACTAAACCTAACCCTTACCGGCTTAAAAAGCGAAAGCCTAAATACCCCAGTCACCTCAGAGCGCCCAAGTGCAGAGTGATCTACTGATGCCAGGGTCGAAACATCCCCCTGCTATTGAAGATTCAGCGCAAGTACTAGTAATCCGAGCTAGTGAGCTCTCTAACAAACTGGCAAAACTCCCCAAAACTGAGCTGATGTTGCTTAAGCGAATTTATGAAACCCCTAATGACGAACAAGCCCAAAAGGTCATTAATAAGGCATTTCTCACCGAATATTCTATTCACGAATTACGCGTTGCCCTCGCTGCTCTCGACGGTGTTCACGAACTACCACTTAGCGAATGCCCTATCGGCTACGCAAACGCCAAACCCTGGAAACCACAAAAGAACACCTCTCCCCTACCACCACAACGCATAAAATCCCCCTCCAGTGAGGCACCCCCTCTACCTTCTGCCAAAGCCACCATGGAGATCAGCACAATCCTCACAAGCATGGCTATGGATGATTTTCAATGGCTCCTTAAAAACTTCGGAACCCCACGCGATCTTCGATCACGACTGATCATCATTAAACATCGGTTGTATCAATATCGATGGGAAGATGTCGCGGCAACACTTGCTGCATTACAACGAACCCTCCCATCAGATGAATCTGAATAATCTCCTCACCTTTCTTTTTTCCCAAATGGGAATATCTATATCACACGGTGTGTTACTCTCTACATCGCGAGAAGGGATCTAGTATTGAATAATAGAAATCGACCTCCCTATGTACAGTCAAAACGGGTGAAGGTGCATCGAGCCCGTCAACTTTCCGATAAACTCTCTTCCCTTCCTAACGACGAGTTACGACTCCTTCGAAAGTTCATAAATAATCCTCAAGCGCCAGGTATTCAACAAATCCTCGCTAAACCCGTCCTAGCTGAATATACTATACAAGAACTCAGCGTTGCCCTAGCCATACTTAGTGGTATGGGAGAGATTTCCCTTCCCGCCATGAGTCCCCCTACAGGTACGGTTCATATCCGAGATATTAGCTATCCACCTAAAGCTCCATCATTACCGACAGTTAGCCTCATTGATGATCAAAACTCTCATATTCCCCACCAAATTAACCCCCAAATCGCCCATACGCTATCAACACTTGCGGATGAAGATTTTCTTCATCTGGCCCAGTACATCAATAACCCACGAGACCCACGCAGCCGGTTTCTTCTGATCCGCTACCATTTATACCGATTCTCTCGTGAAGATCTTGCAACTACTATCGCAACTTTACTTCGACTCCGTCGTCGAAAACGCTTCGAATCTAGCAAGTCACAACCATCCCGGCTCTCCCTTACATCCCCCAAATTCTCCTGATATATGCGATCAAAATATGAAAGCACTTTTACCCCTCCTGTTATTGAAAACACTACAACCTACAGCGAAGGTGACACGCTTTGGAACCCGAACAATGTGAAGAGCCTAATCCCTATCATGTTGCTGTACAACAACTTGAAATCGTAGCTGAAAAAATGAACCTTCAAGCTGACATTCTCGAACTGCTAAAACACCCTAAACGCACCCTTATTGTGTCCCTACCTATCCGTATGGACGATGGTCGCATCAAAGTCTTCACTGGTATGCGTGTCCAACATTGGGATGCATTTGGCCCGTTCAAAGGTGGTATTCGCTATCATCCCAAAGTTTGCCTTGATGAGGTAAAGGCCTTAGCGATTTGGATGTCAATCAAAACAGCAGTAGTGGGTCTACCATATGGCGGAGCAAAGGGCGGAATTGTTTGTAATCCAAAAGAGATGAGTGATAATGAGCTTGAGCACTTAACACGCCGGTTTACACATGAAATCATGGAGATTATTGGTCCTTATCGAGATGTTCCCGCCCCTGATGTCTATACTTCTGAGCGGGAAATGGCCTGGATTTATGATACATATTCGGAGGCACAGGGATATGCAACCCCTGAAGTCGTCACTGGGAAACCCATCGCTGTTGGTGGGAGTTTAGGTCGAAAGGAAGCGACCAGTCGTGGTGTAGTTATCACAGTTAGAGAGGCTGCAAAACGCCTGAAGCTTCCTCTTAAAGGTGCCACTGTAGCCATTCAAGGATATGGAAATGTCGGCTATAATGCTGCGGTCCTCATAGCTGAGTATGGGTCCAAAATCGTAGCAGTGAGTGATTCGCAGGGGGGTATTTACAATCCCGATGGTTTTGCTCCCAATGCTGTGATGGCTCACAAAAACGAAACTGGTTCCGTGGTCGGATATCCTGGCACTCAATCAGTTACCAACAACGAACTCCTCGAACTGGAAGTTGACATTCTCATCCCGGCAGCGTTAGAAAACCAAATTCTAGCCAAGAATGCTCCTAACATCAAGGCGAAAATTATTGGCGAAGGCGCCAATGGACCTACGACACCAGAAGCCGACGAAATCTTGTACAAGAATGGCGTCTTTGTAGTACCTGACATCCTTGCGAACGCAGGTGGTGTCACGGTGAGTTACATGGAGTGGGTGCAGAACCTCACTCGAGAGTCTTGGACTGAGGAAGAAGTAAACTCGAAATTAGAAGCCCGCATGGTAAAGGCATTCGATGAAGTTTTCACTGTCCATCAAAAAGAAAAGGTACACATGCGAACTGCTGCTTACATCGTAGCACTCACCCGGATCGCAGAAGCTGTAAAAGCCCGAGGCATTTTTCCCTAATCAATGAACCTTCTCCTCTCAGTCCTCTTTGGATATCCACAGCATCTCCAATTGCTAGCTACAAAAAAAGTCAAACTGATAAGCTTGAATTACTCACACATTCCTGAATTAAGGCGGTCTCATCAGTGCAACTTGAGATACTCAATGGCATAATCTGGTCAATCTTTTGGGGCGGTTGGCTTGTGTTTATCGCTGCGTGCATCGCTCAAGCACTCAAAAAGAGTAGGGGTCAAACAAAAAGACCACCACAACCCCCTCCTGCCTATCAACCGTCAGTTCGTCCCCGATATTTACAGACTCCCTCACGCGGTATTGCTCCGGAAATTAAATTAGCTATGTGCCCTGAATGTGAAGCTACCATCCTTGCCCATGTAACCGTTTGCCCTCACTGTAATACATCGCGTCCAATTTGTATGATCTGTCGTTATCCTTTTCCTTTGGATGCTGTGGCTCTTGCATGCCCGAATTGTGGAGGCCTAGCTCATCGTGTGCACATTCTTGAATACTTAAAAGGAAAGGGGGTGTGCCCCAACTGCCAGCAAACTTTGGATGTCCAAGACCTCGTCGAACAGCGCGTCGGTGCCACTTCTCAACATCCCCCCTCAACATACCTTCAATTTCTCTGCATCGTATGCCATCACAACCTCCAGAATACCGATCAAATACTTGAATGTCCACATTGTGAAGGCAAAGCACATCGAATACACTTCCTCGAGTATCTCAAAGTTAAAGGAAGGTGCCCCAGTTGTCTGGCAGAGTTAGATCCACATCAACTTATTTCCAAAATTGGTCTAGATTCATCTGATGAAAGTGTGGAGTAAAAAGAAAAACAGGGGCTGAGCAGTTTTGCTCAGCCGAGTATTTGGTCGAAGACATCGGCTTCGACTTCGTGTGGCATTTGAATTCCTGTGACATCCCTAGCTAGAGGGGTAAGAGCCATCAAATCATTCCGATCCACCAAGTGCAGTTTGAACTTTCGCATACCTGCAATGAGCTGCTGGATACCGATACGAATGCGTTCAAAGTAGGTGTAGACACCAATCGCGGGCTTCGGAATCTGGTTATATTCGTTTCCAAAATGCCTTTTCAGTTCCGCAGAGGCAATGAAGAACTTCTCAGGATCATCACCATAATCCTCTACAAAGCTCTTTGGCAAGTTCCCTTCTTTGGCTAACTGCGTGAAGTAGTCGCTTTTCATCGCTGCCGTTAGGGGTGAACGGGCCACAGCTACAGCTTTGAAGAAGGGGCCGTTTCCAAAGTTACTCATCGCGATTGCTTTCACAATCTGCGCCTCATGGATGAAACCGCCAGCAATTGATATGTCAGGGATATGCTTACCCTTCTTCTTCAAAATTTGGCACCCTTTGAGAACCTGGGCTGCAAGATACACTGTTGGTGTACTAAGTTCATTCATGTGAGCCATGGGGCTCATACCAGTTCCACCACCTGCACCATCAAGGGTGAGCATATCGACTTTGCCTTCGCTAGCAGCTTTGAGAGCAAAGGCTGTAGCAGCTGGGCGGTATGCACCCGTTTTGAGAAAGACTTTCTTTGCACCTTGCTCACGGAGCCATTCAAGATCCTCAATGCAGCTCAAATCGGGCATACCTACGCGACTGTGCCGTTCAAAGGTCTTGATTGACCCGTTTTTGAAGGCTTCTTGAACAACGGGGTCTTCAGGGTCAGGGAGGACAATGTATCCACGACTCTTAAGCAGCTTGGCTCGCTCAAGGGTCTTTAGACGAACTTCGCCACCAATAGACTTGGCGCCCTGGCCCCACTTGCGTTCGATCACATTCACTTCGAGCTTGGAAATTGCGTAGAGATCAACACCAAGCCGTTGGTCTTCGACATTGGTTTGAACGACGATATCACCGTGTTTGCCATCCCAGAATTTTCGATATGCGTCAATACGGAATTGCAGATCAGGTGAATGAGATATTTTTCCACCTGTGCTTTTACTTTCATTGTCCATTCCGCAGACATTCTCGCCAACGGTCTGAATCGTTCCTGCAATTGCAGAACCCATGGAGATGCCTTCCCAATGATTTTTCGCCACTGCCGTGGAGCCCAATCCTGCGATGAGCATGGGCAGCTTTAATGGGATACCACCTACCGAGGTGGACGCATCGGCGTTTGGGAAAATGGCAATATCTGAGTTAGCTTCGATTCCTTCAGCGCCTTGGAGTGCTGCCAGCAGCTGAAAGTTTGACCAATCGAGCCCAAAGTCCTTGTTGGCTGACGCTGTGCTTTGCCCAAAATACTCGTTTGTGGGGTAGAGCACTTCGTGGCCACGAAATGCAGATTTACTGATCATACAGAGGACCTTGCAGTCTCGGATGCAGATACCGCACATTCCGCTAACGGGGTTAGGGTCTCTTGTGCGGAGGGCTGTACCGTCGGTGGATCGTGCGTTACATAGACTATCATCCATCACGATAAACCTCATGTTTAATGTGTCGTGGGGGGGTCTTCACAATTGTAAAGAGGACTTGCCGTTTAGGTGGTCCAGTTAAAAAGACTTTGGTTGTATGGAACGGGCTACAAAGCTTATGTGGCGTTTGGAGATAGAAAGCCTTAAGCTCACTTATTTTCAAATAGGATGGGAGGTTTTGTCAATGGGTGTTATCAAAGTCATCGAATTAGTTGGAAACTCGACAAAAAGCTGGGAAGACGCAGCGAATAATGCTGTCAAGACGGCAGCAAAGACGCTACGTGGACTTGTCGGTGCAGATATTGAAGGCATGACTGCTGTCGTTAAAGATGGCAAAATCATCGAATACCGTGCGACTGTCAAGATAGCCTTTATGATCGAAGATGTTAAAGGATAGTTGCCTTCTTGGGGGGGACGCTAATGTCCCTCGCCTTTCCTTTTTTATTAGCGACCACCGCTGTGTCTTCTATTGACTTCTTCTTTTTTAATCCGTCTCAATGGTTTACACGCGAGAATTGTTATTAACATCCTTTCAAATGGAAACACAAATTAAGTTCATTTCGGGAATTATTTGCCCTACTAATCGAGGGTTTCATATGGTTGAAGAAGTTGAAGTCTATCGAGCCTTACAACGGCACATGGACACATTTCCCATCCGTTTTCCCGAAAGGGAGGGTGGTGCTGAAATTCGACTCCTGAAAAGGCTTTTCACACCTCAAGAGGCGAAAATCGCTACAAAACTAAAATGGTCTGTGTCTCCTTCGGAAACACTGGATATCATCTATCCACGCTTGAAAAACACTGGAATATCAAAAGAGGAATTGGAAGAAACGCTGGATGAAATGGCCAAAAAGGGATTAATTTGTTATCAAAAAGATGGGGAAACCAAATATTATGCTAATGCCATGTGGGCTGTAGGTATCCTCGAATTCCAGGTGGACAAATTAACAAAAGCACTCGTCACAGATATGGCGCAATTCTATAAGGCTCGGCCTCTTCAAGAAATTCAGCGAACAGGAATAGGGCAACTTCGAACCATTCCTGTTGGACAGAGTATAAGACGGGAAGATAGCGTAGCCAATTATGATAATGTTAGACAACTCATTAACAAATCGAATGGTCCCTTCATACTAATCAATTGCGTTTGCCGTCAGACCAAAGATATCGTGAATGAGCCTTGCAAGGCAACCGACCGTCGTGATCTATGCATCGGTATCGGTGATTTTACAAAACAATATCTTGACCTTGGTTGGGGTCGAGAAGTTTCCAAAGAAGAAATATTAGAGACGATTCGACAAAACGAGAACGAAGGATTGATTTTACAGCCTAGTAATTCACAAGATATCAAATTTCTATGTAGTTGTTGTGGTTGTTGTTGTTTAGGACTTGTGGGGGTAAAAGGTGCTTCTCGTCCTGTGGACTATTTCACAACCAATTACTATGCAGAAGTTGATGCGGATTCGTGCAGTAATTGTGGCACTTGTGTTGATGTATGTCAAATGGATGCAGTCACGCTTACAAATAATATCGCGAGTATTAGCCTTGATCGATGTATTGGATGCGGTGTATGTGTGGCGAATTGTCCTTCGGAAGCAGTGAGCTTGGTCAAGAAGGAGAAAGAGCATGTTCCGCCCAAAACGTTTGAAGACTTGTATGCTCAAATTGAACAAAGAAGAAGGGAATTAGAAAAGGCTACAAAATAGCCTTCCAACTGCTCTCTGTTGCTCTATTTTTCTTTGATTATCCTCGTCCACCACTGATTCGTCCATCAGACATGGTGAAATGACGATCAGCATACTTGATGAGCTCTTGATCGTGGGTTACGACAAGAAAGGTGATTTTCTCTGTTTTGTTAAGTTGGCGAAGGAGCTGCATGATGCTAGCTCCAGTCTTGGTATCCAAGTCTCCTGTAGGCTCATCGGCGAAGACGACTTTGGGATTATTCACTAAGGCACGGGCTATTGCAGTGCGTTGCTGTTCTCCGCCAGAAAGTTGTCGGGGGATGTGGTCTTTGCGTTCGACCATATCCACAGCACGAATGACTTCCATGGTCTTTTGTTCCACTTCTTTGTTGGTAAGTTTTGTTGGCCACAAAGGAGCTGCAACATTCTCAAATACATTCATTGTAGAGATGAGGTTGAAAAGTTGGAAAATGAACCCAATTTTTTCTTTGCGGATTTTTGGTAGAATCCTTTCATCAACTACAGTGAGATCCATTTGATCAAAGATCACGCGGCCATCCGTAGGTCGATCAAGACCTGAAAGCACATTGAGAAGGGTTGTTTTTCCACAGCCGCTTTTCCCTTCGACGACGATGAACTCTCCTGATCGAATGGTTAGATTAATATCACGAAGGGCGTGGATGATTTCTCGACCGCGTCGATATTCTTTTTCAACACCTTGTGCAACGATTATTTCGTCTGGCATGTGTATTCATTTCCTCCGTTATTCAGGTCTGGTTAACGCCCTCATGGGACTGATTCGAAGTGTTCGCCAAATAAGAATCAGAATCCCTGGAACTTGAGCGATCATTACTGTGCTGAAGGCCATAATCATGAAGTCTGGTCGAATTAGTAAATGCCGAATGAACTCGGGAACAAAGACAATACTATTTCCTAAAGGATCTAGACTGAGAACGATCATTGTTGCAAAATAAAATCCTGAAATAAGTACGCCTAAAAGAGCGATGGTAACGGTTGCGGCAATTGTATGGAAAATTATCTCTCCGAGCACGAGCTGTTGAATGTCAGTATTCGCCCATCCGATGCATTTCAATGTGGCAATGTCGTCTCGCCGCCCATGGGCTAGGAGCCAGGCAAAAATTATTCCCATGATGGCACCAGCAAGAACGCTATAGCTTAGAAAAAGCATCTGGCTTGCCGCATTGACTGGGTCAAAGAAATAGATGAAGAAGTTTCGAATGATTATGGCAATCCAGGTCAGTAATATTGCATAGGCCACTAGAAAGACGATAAATCGGCGAGTCGTGCGAATACTGACTCGCCAAGACTTTAAGAAAATCCTCAACACCATCTTGTTTTTTCCTCTCGGATTCTTTTCATGTAGTGATGGTCTATAGATTCATTAGGCAGAAGCCTTATAACAGCTTTTACTCTCTGCTGATTATGTTGATTCTTTTGTAATCCTCTTAACAGTTCGCGTTGCGTAGCGGCTTACCATACGAGAAGCGAGCTGAATTAAGAATGTAATTACGAGAATGGCTATTGAAAGGATGATGAGACTCGGATATATCGAGTCAGTCAGGATCCAAAGGTCAAAAACGAGATACTTCCACAATAAATAGATGGCATAGAGTCCTGCGAGAGTAAAGAAAACGATAGCAACCGCAAAGAGGCTGAGAATGAATCCTCCGTCTCGGCTTCCTCGAATGCCTCTTCCGATTTCTTCACCCAAAACGAATCGTTTGACGCGTTGATGGGATCGGATGAAGAATCCAAAAAAGAGCATCAGGATAGCGAACGCTATAGCGCCTCCACATAGAAGGAGGAACACGAGAATATCTTGACCGTATGGGCTGATTTTAATGAACTCCCAGATACCACTCCAGACGAAAAGGTATCCAACACTGGATCCAATGAGCACTAATATTGCCAGGAGCTGAATGATGAAAGTTGCAGTGGTGGCTCCAGCAAACAATCGATCGAGGTTTATCTTGCGTTTTTCTTTCGACATCGTAGGAGGTGACATGAAGATGGCTCCCATTATCTATTGATTAGATTCTCCCTTCTCTGCTTATTAAAAGACTACTCTTCCCTTCAGAAACAAAGGCTTAAAGGCGGGGGCGGGAACCTGACCATAGAACAGTGGGGTTGTAAGGAGGAACACCTCATCCATGAATTCACCCCGAAATTTCGCAGCGATCGAGAAAAAAATAACTCACTGGCTTCAGGAGTACCTACTTAAGAGTGGCTCGAAAGGGTTTGTCGTAGCACTCTCTGGAGGGGTTGATTCCAGCGTCACCGCGGTTCTTTGCCGACGAGTAACCAAATCCACTTTAGCACTCCTCCTTCCTTGTGGTTACTCCTCACCTGATGATATTTCAGATGCAATTTTAGTAGTTAAGAACTTTGACATTGATCACCGGACCTATGATCTTACACCCATTTTTGAAACATTTCTCTCTGCATTTCATCTCACTCCAGATGTACCAATTACAATTCCGCTAGCAAATATCAAGGCACGACTTCGTATGGTTGCCCTCTATTATGAATCGAATCGACTTCAACGGTTAGTTGTGGGCACTAGTAATCGAACTGAATTAGCACTAGGGTTCTTCACTAAATATGGAGATGGTGGAGTCGATCTGATGCCCTTAGGAAATCTACTTAAAAGAGAGATCCGCGGGCTTGCCTCCCACCTGGGCATTCCACAATCTATTATCATGAAAACTCCAAGCCCTGGTTTATGGCCTGGGCAAACTGATGAGGGTGAATTAGGCGCCTCGTATGATCAATTGGATGACTTGGTAATGGGAAAAACTACTCATGGAATGACTCGTGCCGAAGTGAAACGATTTCAAGAACGAATTGCTAAGAACGTGCACAAACGAAATCTGCTTCCTATTTGCCCACTGTGAACTAAGGAAACCTCTCGAGTGGTAACAGTGAATCCTCTAAAACGCCTTTTAGGACTGATTTTTTACTTCTGTGAACATAAAGAAATCCATGCCTTCAAAGTCCAATTAAACGACCGAATCTACTATGTGTGTGCCCGGTGTTCTGGTCTATACCTGGGAATATTCTCCGGCTTTCCCCTCTCTCTTCTCCTACTATTATCTGCTCCTTTTATGTATCAGCTAGGAGATTTCAGTACCACTATAATAGCTATCCTACTTGCCTTACCTGCAATGCTCGATTGGACTACCCAGCGTCTTGCCTGGCGAGAAAGCAGGAATGTGATTCGGTTTTGGAGCGCCCTTCCAGCGGGGTTTTCCCTCTCCTGGTATCTTCTCTCGCCTATATCGCTTCTTGTAAAAATCTTAGTAATGATTGGCTTGCTATCCTTCCTTGTAATCTTTGGGCGTATTGATCGCCGCCCTCGGCTCGATGGACCAAAGACACCACAGCATGAGGAAGCTCAATCTATCAAGCTTGCTTCTCTACTTTGATTTTTTTCAGTGCCTTACGAGCAGCAGATTGAACAATTTCATCGGGATCAAGTATGGCTTCTTCGATATCTTTTACTGCATCTTCAGGAAGGTTACTAATGTGGGATAATGTTAACAGGGCGATAGCTCGTAATTCAGCTCGATCAGCCCTTAGTACTTCTAAGAGGTTTGAAATAGCTGATGTGCCTATCTGTTCTAACGCTGTTTTTGCTGCGGTGCGAACATCGAGGGTTTTCTCATCATGGAGAAATTCCTCCTCATCAGTGAGCAAAGCAATCAGTTTAGGAACTGCTTCAGGAACATCAGGGCCCAAGTTTCCAAGGGCTAAAGCGGCTTCTCCACGGACAACCTCATCGCTATCAGTTAACGCATCAATTAGCGCGTCCTTTGCTTCAATGGCTCCCGAACCCATTTGCGTAAATACGCGAGCAACAGCTCGGCGCACGTCATCGTCATCGTGGCTAAGAAGAGAAGAAAGGGAGTCAGCCGCTTCGACAGCATCAGATCCTAGAAAATAGAGCGCTTCTGCTGCGTATCGGTAGAGTTCTTCGTTGTCACTATTGAGTCCACTGATGAGCATAGGCAGGGCTTCTAACAATCGAGGATGGTCTCCAGATTGCGAAACGACTTCAAACGCTAAACGCTGCATAGCCTCGTCTGAGCCTTCAAGAAATTCAAGTAGGTCTTCCCAGGCATCATCGTCCTCATTGACGAGTTCAAGTGCCTTTTGAATTTCACCATCTTCGAGTAACTTTTCTAACTCAGACACACAAGTCGCCTCAATGCGCTGTTCCTGTGTATTCTTATTCATAATTAACTGTTCAAAAAGGTTATCGCCTGTATGCTGCATATCTTATTGAGAATAAGGGGTTCCCAATTCTAAAGAGGAATTATCCAATCGTGCTTAAAACGCTGTAATGCCAAAGTTACACTCACGAACTGAATCCCCTCTTTTCCATGAATCTACTTCTCTTAGAATTGATTAAAAGAAAAAGAATCCCGTTAACGTTCGAATGAAGCTAACGGGTATTCAGCGTGTTGAGGAGCCATGGGC
Organism: Promethearchaeota archaeon; assembly: GCA_048938385.1. GTDB lineage: Archaea > Asgardarchaeota > Hermodarchaeia > Hermodarchaeales > Hermodarchaeaceae > Hermodarchaeum. The sequence continues at coordinate 151,413 of JBHLMG010000002.1, forward strand.
TAAGACTTGAATTCAACAAGCAACCAAGCAATGAATATAATAATCCATGCAATAGCAGCGAGTATGAAGGTATAGAGCATAAATGGTGCTATAAATTGGACCAGCGCCATGAGCAAGGCAGCGATGAACCATAGGAAGATTCCCAACCAGCCAATCCAGGTCCACATCTTCGCGGCGCCCTCACGTTCTTTCGCAAGGCGATAGAGCACGAGGAAGGGTACTAAGAACATGTAGAAGAAGGCTAGCAAGCCACTGTATAATATGAAGTAAAACGGCATAGCGAGATAGGTAAGCACTCCATCTGAAACAGTCTGCACCGTAACTGGCGTGGCAAGGAACCACAAGAGTGTGAGCCAAGATAGCGTTCCCAAGATGGGGAGGTAAACAGCCCACATCCGCTTCTTAAACCACTCAAAATCGAGGCAGTAGAACACTAAGCAGAAGGCGTGGAGTCCAACAAAGGTGTATGCTCCAAGGTAGTACGGTAATAGTTGAACAGCAGTCGCTACAGCTGGAAGATTGTAAATAGACGCAGCTAAACTCATGAAGGTTAGAAACCCGAAAACAACGGCAAGGAATCCACCGAATCCCGATGACGGTGATCTACCTCTCAAGGATCCGATAATTCCAATCAGCGCAAATACCAAAAAGATGATGCAAAGTAGCATTATGGCTCCAAAATGGATGGGTGTTTCATGTATGTAGAGCATGCTGGAAAAACCCTCCGGGGGAGCTTTTCTTCGTATGTACTATAAAAACACTTGTACTTCAAAAAAGGTGATGCCCGAGGCTCCTCAATGAAGAGTCTTCGGGCAAGATTCTATGGTGTATTATTTTAACTTCGAAATTGCTCGAGTAGCTATAGTAAGTCCGATGTAACTTAGGATCAACCCAATGAGTCCAAGTCCGAGCGCATATGGCATGATGGGGGCAGCGAAGAAGACGACTGCCATGCACATTGCTGAGATATCCCACAAGAAAAGACCGAACCAAGCTAGCCAATTTCCAGTCTTTAGGCTGCCCCCCTGCTCTTTCGTAACGCGATAGGTATGAATGAAGGGTATGATGAACATATAGATGATGGCGAGAACGCCACCATAGGTCACAACGACCAGTGGCATGGCGAGCCAATGCATGACTCCGTCAGAGACTACGGTTGTGGTGCCTGAAGTGGTGAATAGCCACAACACGACTAGAAACGAGATAGTGCCGATGAGGAAGAGGTACTTGAACCACTGTGGTAATTGAAGTGCCTTTACGCTGAACATTAAGAAAATCCCAAAAAAGGCGTACAGGGCTACACAAGACCACGCGCCAAGATAATAGGGTAAGAGTTGATCAGCTGTTGCGGTTGCTGGAAGATTGTACATCATGATGGCTAAGATAGAGTAAGTGAACAACAGAAAGAATAATGTCAAGAAGGTTAGCCAATTCCATTCCTTCCTTTCTTCGCTGGCAATCATTGCTCGAAAACTAACGAAAACGCCGTAAAGCAAAACTATCCAAGTCACAATTACAAGTCCGAAGTGAATTGGTGTTTCGTGAATGTAAAGCATTCCAAAGAAACCCTCCAATGTGCCCTCCTTTGCATATGTTATATAACGCTTCTGCTCATTCATTTGATTGTATGACGGAAATTCCGCCAAATTTCAAATGTATTCGTTGAATAATGGGTCGACCCAATTTGCGTTTTTTCCGCTTCTCTTTTGTTTTCAGAAAAAACTCTCCATCTTAAAACGGAAAGCGTTTTAAATCTTCATCGTGTATAACTGCATGGATAACGGGAGACCCCCCGAGGAGGAATAGAGCACACCTAACGCAGCTTCATTCCAATAAGCTAAATCACAATAGACCTGTTCCCTCTCAGCAAGGATTCTCAGTTATTCATCCGCAGATACCGAACGAGGTAAAACAGACCATCGGCAACGGAACCTAACAAGGCGAATGGATGGGGTATCCTTCCCTGTGTCTTTCATTCCCCTCTCCCCCTCTCCTCCTTTATGTCCTCGTTCTGGACACCCCATCCCGTTATAGGGTGGCGCGGATTGCGTCACCCATTTTTTTACGAATGGTTTTGGGCAAAAGGATTGTTTTCAACGATCGGAGTTTTCAAATTTACCTTGATTTTCTGGATGAAGACCCGCCTATTCTTCCAGACACATCGTCGGAGGAACCTTCCATAATCTCTGGTTTGCTCTCCAAAGGATGTGTCGTTGGAGGGAGGGAAGAAGTGGAAGATTTCGTTTAAATCGTAATATCTTGGTCTTGAAAATTCTTGGAATAGTAAGGAGTGTTCGCGTTAACTGTTTGATAAGGCTTGGTCCGACAGTTGGGAGACCGATAAGGATAATGGCTCCATCGTCAGTAGGAAAAAGTTGTACCATCGGATATTGGGTGATTAATTGATAGAGTATGTTGAGCGTTGGTTTCTCACAACTAATCAAAAGACAAAGAACATCTTCAAAAGCCATCCGGCTGAAGGTTAGATATGGGAAATAGGCTTCTTTTTGTCGAAGTTTACGAAGATGAGTCCAAATGGTTTTTTCTGATAATGGAAATGCGTTGTGGTGTAAGAGATCTCGTTGTTCGAATTTAGATAAAAGCCCTTCACAGGTGGTGATGGTTAGGAGCCAATCTGTTGGGTGAAAAGCCATGGGTTCTCCATGATAGATGAATCCTTGGAGTGGAGTGAACTGTGAACCATGTTCTTCGATGAACCGAAGAACCGCTTCGGTGTGGAGATCTGGTGAAATCTTCCACTGCTGTGAACCGTAATCATAGAAATCTAAACTTATGTTCGCGAAGAATCCACGAATTTGATGAATTTCTACATCATCTAAAAACACATCTTTTATCCATTGTATTGTTTGGTGTAGCTGTTTTAGCCATTGAACTTGATCTGGCACAAACAGAGTGAAGACTCCGGAAATCTGATCGACATCAAACATCGCTCCAGTGAGAAAGGGGAAAGCATCGCCGAAGAAGAGTTGCTTGTTTAACCATTGTTTGAATCGCAGAGAAGTCTTAAGAGATGGTCCGCTGAAGTAAATTCCAAAATGAGCTAAACCGAATTTCGGGGGATTAAGGATGCCAGCTACGCGAAGGCCATAACGAGTAAACAGAATTTGGCGATCCCGATTGATGGTCCGTGAACTAGTTTCTAACAACTTCGCAAGTGCCATGGTCCTTAGTTCTGGTTGAATTCCCTTGTGCTGAATGTATTGAATCTGTTTTCGGTTAAAATGCATAGGACGATACAACTGAAGACCAGCAGTGAGTAATTCTGAAATTCGTTTTGGACTATGCAAGTGGTATTCTGCAATGATGTTTATCCTGTAAGCTAGTTCAGATGCCAATTCCTCAGAAATGGGCTGATTTTCAAAACTAAACAGGGGATGATCAGGCAGATTGAGGTCTGTAAATGTCTGGGCGTGAAAAGCCCGTTTAAGATACAAGGTTATATGGGTAAGTAGGAGTTCAAGATCCGATTTTGCGGGGCTTGGCTGAACTTCTTCTAAAATGGCTTGTTTTCGAATGTCAAATGATTGATAGGGATCTGGCACAACAAATCCCACCATCAACCTTACTTCTTTTAGTTTTGTATAAACCTAGGCTTAATGAGAAAAAATTGCAGAAACTTGCCTCAAGTAAGACAAACCTCTAATTTCTCCTTGGGTAATAGATGCAAAACTATCATTATCGCACTGGAAACCAATGATTGACGCAAAATAACCGAGTTTAGAGGGAATAGAAACTGCTCCTGTGATGCCACTCCTATTAATTCCTCTAGAACTCTCCTTTCTTCTTCTTATAAGGTGGCTTAGTTTACCTGCATTTGGAGAAGATAATTTTCACGAACCCGATATCTCTCTTCTTCTCCCTCCTCCAAAAGCATACAACTCAAGGAGAAGAAAATCTATGGCAAACGAATTCCCCATTCAGGAACCACAAAGCAAGGAATCGCCCCTCCTCAGCCCTACAGGCGAAGCGATACCAAACTCAGGGGTGAATGTGTGCTTTCTTTCTGTAGACCAATTCTCCGAGAGTGAAGTCTCTCGTCAACTTGCCGGAGTGTGCGCCCTTCTCCTTCGTATGCTTGCTCGGGACTTTGATGTACCCCGTCCCAAGGGCGTGCTGATCGTGCCTGCTTCAACATCGGAGAGGGTAGAGTTGAAAATAATACGGCGTGATTAGGCACAAACCTAGATGTCCACGGGGCATTCCTTTATTGGAATGCCCCCAGGGGAGGGATCAAGACTCGTATGAGCCACGCTCCTCCAGTCCAGTCTTATTCTAGATATCTCCGTCAGTGAATTCCCAAAATTGACGGCTTTCGTTCCATCGGCGGAAAAAATCTTGATCTAAACTGTTACCAAAATTTCGTTCCTGATGCACAGTTAATAAATCCTGAATATCATAGTATTTTATAACATCGCGAATGAGCGTTGCAATCTTGTCTCTCCAGCCTGTAGGGCGTTTAAAGAAAATCAAAATTCCATCTTCAGATGGGTAAGTAAATGCTGCTGGAAACATCGATGCGAGCCATTGAAGTCGTCGGCGTGTCGGGAGATCACAAAGAATGCTAATCAGAATGAACTCCTCGAATCCTCCGCCACTGAAGTACATGATTGGAGTTATCATTTCCTCAGCTTTCAAACGCCTCAGATGTAACCAAATAGAGTTTTTTGAGAGATGAAATTCCCAACTTGCTAGGGTATTCCGAATGTCAGTTAGGGTGTCTTGTGGAGTGATACCGATATTTGCTAGAAGAAAATCGATTTGCCTAAAATGAACTGGGAATCGAAAATCTTGGTAATGAATATATGCAATATCTTCCAAGCCCTCTTCACCTGGATCCTCAATTCTCTTAATGTCCTCAAATTCTGGAGGGCTCTGCCAGTTTCCATGTTTTGCATCATACAAGTCAAAGCGAATGTTCCAATACTTTTCTAGGACTCGATGAACATGGACTCGATGCAGAAAATTGCGTTTCAACCACTTTACCCGTTTCTCAAATAATTGGAATGCTCGTTGCTGAGATGGAACCGCGAAAGCCATGAATCCGTGAGAGAAGGTGACATCAAAAACGAAGGCTGTTAGGAAGGGGAGCGAAGTTTGCCGAACCCAAGATTCTAAAGCTTTTGATTCCTCATAAGAGTGGGTTTGAAAAACAACACCGTATGTAGTGAGCTTAAATTTTCCACGGTTATCAATATAGACTCTTCGTAGACCGTTTTGTTCTTCTAATATTTGTAAGATCCGACTTGCTTTGTAACGCGTTAAGTTCAAATTCTGGGCTAATTTAGTTATGCTAGCCATGGGGTTCTTTGCCATTTGGTTCAGAATATCGACCTCTATGGTGGAAAATAGACGGTTAGAGCTTCGTTCCAATCCTATTAGCAACATCTCTTGAATTCTTGACACTGATCGGATACCATATTCATGGATGATGCGGATGCGATCTTTTAATGATTCAGCAAGTTCTGAAGAGAGCGCCGCTTGGGAGAACCGCATCTTCTGGTGACTTGGGTATTTCCTTTCTTCTGGAGTTAGAGCACCGGTTTCAACTAATTTGATGTATAATAATACACTTTCAAATAGGCATTGAAGATTGTCCCGCTCCTCATTTGGAACCGAACGGGCGAGAATCTCATCGGTAATGTGTTTCAGTGGATGCTCAATCACTCCCGCCATAATGACAACTACCAGATTCTAAGACCCATAAAGGTTACTTCAACATGCTTACAAGATAAATTTGCTCTGAACCTTACAAATTTTAACAAACATCACAGTACCTTGCTTTTTTAGGTAAGGAAAAAAAACCTTAGATCGCTTAAAAAGTAAAACCAAGCCCAGATAATCACATTCCTCCCATTTTACCCCTAAGAATCCGTTTATATGCCAACATCGCTGCTTTACAATCTATTTTCTTTGCTTTTTATTTCTCCACACGAACCATCTTCTTGGTGGTAGCTTGAGCGATAGCACACTCATGAATGACCCAAATGGAAGACCTGATCCAATGTAGGAAAAACTTCACACTCTACAGAGGGACAGGATACACTAAACACTCGACATTCTAGAAAAAGAAAGAATGGGCTACTTGCGTAGCCCCCCGGCTCCAGGGTTGGGAAGAGCTCTGAGGAGGGATCCTCTGATTATTATCAGAGTGTTATGGCCTCTTCAGGACAGTTCTCAACGCAGGATTCGCACTCCACGCAAGCATCAGGGTCAGTAACCTTTGAGATGTTGTCTTGCAGGGTAAAACACTCGCTAGGGCAGACATCGACGCAAGTTCCACATCCAGTGCATTTAGCTTCATCTACTTTAGGTGGCATTGTGTTCATCTATCCTATGTGAATCAAGGCTCATCCCTAACCAGAGACAGGGATGAAAGTATTTTGACAGCAGAGCAGTTATATTTTAACTTTTACACACCTTCCAATTTTTTCCAATCGTAAGTGTAATAAACCCCCTTTTGCGAATCTTCTCTACTTCTCATCAGATGCTAATTGGAGATGATTGTATACCATCAAAGAAAAGCCGGATTTTCACTGAGGATGCCCCATTACCAGTGGGTCCGTATAGTCAAGCTATCCGTGCAGGTGATTTTCTCTTTGTTGCAGGTCAGGTTCCTGTGGATCCGACAACAGGTGACTTTGTTTTAGGATCAATAACAAACCAAACCCAACGAGTTATGGATAATATCAAACTGATACTTGAAGCTGCTGGGGCTAGTTTGAACGATGTCGTTCGTACTACCATTTACTTGACCAACATGCAAGACTTCAACGATGTTAATGAAGCCTATGGAAACTACTTTGACCTCGTTCCTCCCGCTCGATCCACTATTGGCGTGGCAGATTTACCGAAGGGTGTAGCGATCGAAATAGATGTCATCGCGTATCACCCGGAAAAATGATACAACTCAAGAGGCGTTGAATATCTAGACTTATATTCTCACAAGTCTGCATGCTATACTCATGAAGCGATTACATACCGAGCTCTGTGATCTACTGGGAATTCCTTATCCTATAATTCAGGGTGGAATGGGTCCATATAAAACCGAAGATTTGGCAATAGCGGTCGCGAATGCTGGGAGCCTTGGGATTATCAGTAGCATCGGCATGGCAGCAACACTTCTGCCTAAGGCAGCTCCTCTTGACGCCGTTCGCCTGTTTGGAGAGGATCCACCCCTAGTTATCCTTCAAAAGTCCATCGAACGAGTAGCGAAGCTCACAAAAGCATCAAGCGGAATCTTTGGTGTAAATGTTCCAGTGGCCGCAGAGTTTCTCCTTGCATCGGAGATATTCGTCAAACAGGTCATTGAAAGCCGGCAATCAGATTCCGATATTGAACGCCGCTTACGGGTCCTAATTACTTCAGCAGGCAATCCATCGCCATGGGCTGAAGTGAAAAAGCATGGACTAATTTGGATGCATGTGGTTCCGTCCGTCTATCATGCCAAAAAAGCCGAACGCGCAGGAGCCGATGTCATCATCGCTTCAGGACATGAAGGAGGTGCCCATGTAGCATGGGATCCGGTGCATTCAATGGTCTTGATACCCGCGGTGGCACAAGCCGTTAAGACGCCCGTTGTAGCGGCCGGAGGATTTAGTGATGGGGCGTCTCTCGCCGCTGCCTTATGCCTGGGTGCAATCGGCGTTCAAATGGGAACACGCTTCATTGCTACCCAAGAAAGTGACTTCGAATCTATCTGGAAAGATGCAATCCTTCGATATGAAGAAAGGCAGACTCTAGTGGGGCGTGGACTGTTTGGTCCAATGCGATTCCTCAGGAATCAAAGGGCAGAACAACTCGTGGATCAAACCCTCAAAGATGTACCCCGCTTCTATTTAGGCAACCCAGTGAATTCCAATGACGCTATCCTGAAACTTGAGCAATCAGGATTTATTGATCTCTTGGATAAAAAACCTGACTCAGCTCTCATGTTTGGAGGAGAGGTAACAGGAAGGATTACCAACCTACCCACCGTGAAGGACCTAATCATCCAGATCATCGACGAAGCTGTGACGATTTTAAACACTCTTCCTACCAAGTTCCTTCAGAGCTAGCTCAGCTCATTTAGCGAAATTGTTGGGTTCGATGCCAACGACGGTGTGCTTCAATCTTATCTTTAGGAACAAAGCGTTTACAGCTAGGACACTTCACAAAGCCTTTCGTCACCATTTCTAGAACTTGGTTTCGGCGTCGACGCTCCGACACCCGACTAATATAATCTGCGAGTCCAAAGGTGAGAACCGTTGCAGGAATCAACACTAAGGCAGGTAGTAGAACTGTCTGTCCTGCACGAACCGATCGATCCGAGATATTCGGAACTGCAAGAATTACCGAAAGAGGATGATTTGCCACTATCACTTCTGATCCTTCACGAGTGAAGTCAAAATTTGCAGTTACCACAACCTCTGGTTGATATATCAAGTTCCAGAGAATCCGTGTATCCCAATAGATCGTATTCCATGATTGAATAGTGAGGATAGGACGGTCATTTTCAAAGACAGTTCCGACACCTAAAACCTCATGGCCAGGGCTATAGGGATCAAAATCCTCCACTAAAGTTTGGCTAATTCCTGCTTTCATGGCAGAACTAGCCCATATTGTATCTGGATCCCACCCACTTGTTGAGTATGATAATATCCATAACTCGTTTCCTTTGACAAATGCGATTTCATAACCAGGTCGATCGGCCATTGCGTCACCAATTTCAAGTGAGCGAATTGTATCCTCCCAGAAGAATAGCAGGCTCGTATCCCAACTCCCGTTCTCGTAGGATAATTGGATAATACCAGTATGATAACCTGCCACAAGTAACTCCTGCCCCATAAAACCCGGGTCTACATCTCCAATAGCTCCACATAGAAGGGTATTGGTGATTGTGTAGATGTTTGTAAGTGACCAGGTGACATTGTTAAACTGTTCAACGATGACTACACGACTAGTATGTGTGGCTGACGACCAGTTATAGTGTTCGCCGATAATGACAATCTCGTAGGCCTCTGATGCTTCGATTAGTTGTCCAGAAATCATTGCCTTGATGGTTAATTCAGGGGGTGTCCAGGGTAAGACTCCGATGATTTTGTTCTCCCAGGTATCGATTCCACGAGAAATCAACCGCAAGGTCCCATTGTATGAGAGAACTGCAATCTCCTCCCCTTTGTGATCGCTATCAAAGTCTCCCACAGAAACTGAGACTAAAGGGTCTGTGTCCCATACAGGATTCCTGTAAGTTGTGTTTTCCCATGGAGAGGTTGATAATCCGCCGACCACATATACTCCGGCAGGGGTCAGGTACACAATTTCAAGACCTGGTTTGTAGACATCGACATTCCCCACACCGACGCCCTGCACATCTGTGGTTTCGATACTACTCGTGACATATCGCTCTCGTAAACCGACCCAGTTGGTAAAAAACAAAGCGATGATGAGAATGAGCCAAATGGGATAAAGATAGTTTTTTCGGAGTTGAACCAATTGGGGTCACCCTCACACCGTTGAGGTACTGTAAATAAGTTCAGGCTTAAATATTCTTTATTTCCATAGAGTGAAAACATAACCACAACCTTAATCCGAGCTCAACGAGCGCAACGCAGTTAGGAATGCGACTCGTATCAAAGAACAAGCTTGCCGAATCGACAAGGAAGCAGCTAAGAAGCTATGAAACACACACAACCTCTAAAGGTAGTCTTGATGAAGTCAAATCCAATACGGTTTGAACTTGGTTGTGATGTCAACGAGTTTAAGCAATACTACGAATCGATTCATAAAAAACTGACCAACCTCGAGATGAAGATTATCAAACAAGATCCTGAACATTTGATTGTTTGGCGTGAAAATAGTGTGATTGTGGGACATGCCCTGTGGCACGAGGCGTCCACGGATGAACATCGTAGAGGTGATCCACGAGATGCAGAAGACAGAGAAATATTACAGAAACTCTTTGACGGAAAAAAGGAAATTGTAGAACTCCATGAAGTCTGGCTGAAAAAAGAGCACCGGATGAAGGGATATGGAAAACAATTCTTTGAGTTTTTTGAAACACTCATGCGCCAAAAAGAGCACTACGAAATTGCATATTACGCGTATCATCCGGCAGCCCTCAATATTTGCCGAAGCCGCGGTTACAGAGAAGAATGTTGTCTTCAAAGCCCAGGATTTGAGGGAACCATTGTGACACAGTATTTATTTCGAATATCATTATAGATAAGAGGAATTTTTGTTTGAATGTCTTTTATTTGAATGTCTTTTATTTGAATAAAATTAAAGCAAAACATACTCTAGATTGCAGAATATCTTTAGTAATTTTGAACTTCTGGATCACTCCATTTAATGCAAGAATACAAATGGGTTATCGTTCATGACCGTTAATTTTAATACACCATTGGCTAAGCCTAGAAAACAATACCCTTGATTTGTTATTTTAACGGGGCTGAAGTTATGGCACAGGATATTGAACCCAAAATAGTCTGGCGGCATACATTCTCAATTGCAGTACTAATGTTGGTTGCGTTCATCGCTATTGATGGGTTACACTTTTTCATTTTTGGCACCAAGTTCACCTATCTCCTCAACCCCGCTTCAGCCACGGCGGTCATCGATTTCTTCTTTTATCTGCTCACCTTCGCAGGAATGGCGTTTCTCGTTGGGTTCTTAGTGAACTTTGAAACTAAAGATGTTGTAATTGCGGGCGTACTCGGACCGTACTTGTTTCTCGTTGTTAATGGAGTTATACTCCACATTCTCCTGATGCTTAATCCGGCATATGCAACCACTCTCATTCCACACTGGCAATGGACATGGGGTCCTACTCCCGATTGGTTTGCCATTCTCGATCAGATCTTGATAACCTATTGGATGCTCTATCTCCAAAGTTTCCTTCTCTTCACTGTTCTTGCCCTCCCTTTCATTTTAGCCACTAGTTTTACCGGACACGCTATTCGTGTAATGATGGGTTGGAACTTTCCTGGGTAATCTCTGACGAAGTAACACAAATAAGGAATGAAATCTTCCCCTGAACCCCATAAAACTTCAAGTGACACATCATGATCAAAGGGGAACGAATCACCCTTAGGGGACTCGAACTCGAAGACGCTGAAATAATTTTGCAACACTTCAATGATGTCGAAGTTCGCCGTTATTTGAACGGATTAACTCCCATTGCAAAAGAGGAGGAAAAGGAATGGATACGAAACACTTGGGAGGACAGAAAAAAGGGAACTGCTTTTACCTTCGGAATTGAACTCACTGACGACCAACAACTCATCGGTACTTGTAGTCTCTTCTCCATTTCACGAATTCATCGAAACGCAGAACTGGGAATTGCCATTTGGAATAAGCAGTATTGGAATAAGGGGTTGGGTCAAGAAGCCCTCAAACTCCTACTCAGCTATGGGTTCAATTACTTAAATCTACACAGCGTTTTTCTCCTTGTTCATGAGGGTAACAAAAGGGCGATTCGTGCCTACGAAAAAGTAGGATTCAAACAAGCCGCCCGAAGGCGTCAGGCTGTCTTCCAAAACGGAAAATACATCGATTTGTTGACCATGGATGTTCTTGAGGATGAATTCCGAAGTTTACATCCCACTCTCAAACTATTTTAAAAAATGGGCTGAGAATCAAGCGGAACCACTACTAGTGACTATGGGCTGGGATCTAGGCTTGTGCTCGGGAGAACAAGTAAGTTCCGATACCGATCGTCGCTAAGGTAAAGCCAACAAGGACGCTCAGGGTAATCCATGGACCCATGGGTCCAAGAATGAGGGCCATGTTTCCAACGAGACAAAACCGCATGAGTTCTACGCCATAAAAGAGGGGATCAGCGAGCATCACGAGCTGCAATGGTAAAGGTGCTGTGTCAATTGGGAAAAACACACCACTCAACATGAAGATCGGCCAGAGTATGAAAGTTGAGATGAGCTGGAAGGCATGGAAATCTGTTAGAGCTGACGCTATAGCGACACCTAAGCCTACGAACCCTGCAGTGATTAGAACCATGACTCCTAATGCAGCGAAAATCCCGATGGCAAATCGGAGATCAATGAGATAGGCACCTAATGCGGTAGATACCACCAAAATGAGAATGCCTTGAATTGTGGCTGTAATGGCACCACCAAGGATTTTTCCGACAATCAAGCTAGTACGGCTGACAGGCGCTACAAGCATTTCTTTTAGAAAACCAAATTGGCGATCAAAAATCACCGAAATACCAGAAAATATTGAAGCGAACAACAATCCCATGGCAATGATGCCAGGAGCAATATAGGAAAGATAAGTAACTCCGCCAATGCCAAAAATACCACCAATTCCAAATCCAAGGATGGCTAGAAAGAAGAAACTTTGCGCAATTGAGGCAATGATACGGGCTTTTGCACGCCAAAAGCGCTTCAGTTCACGAAGTAAGACCACATACACTGCTTGTCCTGATATTGGTTGCATTCTTGATTCACCTTCCTATTTAATGGGGAGTTCTTTGACCCCTGGCTTGTCGAATCACGCGCCGTTGGCGGACCATCTCCAAAATGCTTCCTTTTTCATCTCGAATACTACGCCCAGTGACTGACAAGAATACATCATCAAGAGTGGGCTTGTGCATCTCCACTTTCTCTAATTGCACTCCATTCTTATCTACGAGCATAATGATTTCTGGAATTCGGCGTCCTGCATCATCCACACGAAGATTGAGACGGCGGTGAGTCAAAATCTTCTCTTGTAACCCTGTTTCTCCCCCTTCCATCATTTTCTTAAAGGCTGATGTCATGCTAGATTGCCCACTACCAGGAGAGCCCATTTCAGGCATTATACCTCCCATTCCACCTCCCATTCCACTGCCCATTCTACCTCTCATACTTGTCATTAACGCCATTATTCCACCAATCCCCCCGTGATCGTTCGTGGCAGAAACGGGAAGGACCGCAGTAACCCACTTTAGATTTCTAAAGACAGGAAGCAGCTTATGGGCGCTCGGGGCATCAGGAAATGTTAAGCTAACGATGTCACCCTCCAAACCCGCCTTCAAGTTCTCAGTAGTGTCTAGAGCCACAATCTTCCCAAAGTCAATGATCTGAATCCGATTGCAAAGGTAATCTGCTTCAGTTGTGTAATGAGTTGTTAGGATGATCGTGACATTTTGTTCTCTATTTAACCGTTGGATGTATTCCCAGATGGCGCGTCGGGTTTGGGGGTCCAGACCTAATGTTGGTTCATCGAGGAATAGCACCTTTGGGTAATGGAGTAATCCCCGAGCAATTTCTAATCGGCGTTTCATTCCTCCACTGTAAGTTTTTACATAGACATCCGCACGTTCGGTAAGCTGAACAACCTCAAGAATTTCTTTAATTCGTTCTTGTCGTTGCTGTTTTGTTAGTCCGTAAATTCGACCATGAAAATCGAGGTTTTCGCGACCAGTGAGTTCGATATCAAGAGTGGGATCTTGAAAAACGAACCCAATGCTTCGCCGCACATTATCAGGCTCTTTAAGGATATCAAATCCATTCACGATGGCGGTGCCATTGGTGGGGCGTAGAAGCGTGGCAAGCATGTTGAGTGTCGTGGTTTTCCCTGCTCCATTGGGGCCGAGAAATCCAAAGATCTCCCCCTCGTCTACAGTGAAGGAAATGTTGTCAACTGCTGTCAAATTGCCATTGAAGACTTTAGTAAGTTCTTTTACCTCAATAATACTCATCGATTTTCACTACTTCTTGTATTCAGTTCTTTTGACGAAATGTTTTTCATATTCTGAATCTCGTTCTTAACAAGGTCAATTGCCCACTTCACCGTTTTTTCATGATCCTTAAGAAGGTTGAGACGGTTCTGGAGTTGCGCAATACCCTTTTCAGGATTTGACGCTAAGCCCTTAGGAAGCATCCCAACTTCGCTAAGAAATAGCTTAGTGTGTTCCAATTTTGCTAATGCTTTGTCCACATTAAAGCTTGGAGGGTGTGGAAAATCTGGAACACCATGTTCGCCAAGGATTTTTCTCATTATCGCGACAAATCGTGCATGTTGTAAAGCCGCCTTCTCTAAATCTATCCTGCCCTTCGGACGTAACCAATAGACAATTCGGCGACGGCCTTCTTTTTCTTCTTCCCTTTTAGTGATTAAGCCGTTTTCATACAGGTCATGGAGGATTGGATAAATTGTGCCTGGTGAAGGTCGCCATCCATCACTTGCTTCCGCCATCGCCTGAAGAATTTCATAACCGTATCGCGGGTGATCTGCTAATAAGGCAAGAATTATGCCTTGCATGTACCCTTTACCTAGCTTCTTTACAGCGTGTCTTGAGGCTGGCGGATGTTGACTTTTGCTTGGAGTCATAGGGGCATCTCTTTCTATGTCGTTAAGAGAAATATCGGAAAGCGACACTATCGAATTCCGATATAAAACTTGTGCTTCGTCTAAGGCCCCCTTAATCTCTTAACTGGCTAGAGAGGACATTCAGTGGGTCCAGGTTCATTGAGTAGTTGATCTGTAAATTTACGATTACCAGGAAGGCTCAAAAATCGTCGGAGTCGACTAGTTACCGCTTCTGCATCAGGAAATTCTGTTGGGCCAGGAGTTTCAATGTTAAACGAAGCCGTAGTGGCTGCAAAAAACGCAGACCATAACGGCCGACCAGTACGCTGGAACTCGAACAAAAAACTAATTGAAAACACATCGCCACTCCCTGTGTGATCAACAACGGCATATGATGGAATAGTTGGTATTTCTTTAAGGGAGTTTTCTGAGTACAAAAAGGCTCCACGCTGTCCCCAAGTGATAAGGACGAGTGGGCAACCGGCTTCGAAAACTAGATGTGCTGCATCGTCAAAAGCGGTTTGTTGAGTTAGTTGGCAGATTTCGTTGACATCTGCTTTCAGAATATCAATCTGAGGTGCTACATCTGAAAAGGACTCCCATGATTGAGCTATGATGCGTGAATCGCGTTCAGATACCCGGTTTCGAATGAATCCCTGTACATCCACTGAAACTTTCACACCTCGTCGATGTGCTTCTGGGATAATACAACTATCAACCTCTTTAAGAACGGGACTTAGGTGCATCCATGCTGTATTCCAAAATTGTGATGGAATATCCTCAACGGTAATAGAAGCTGCCACTTGTTCAGCATGTTGGATTCGGTCACCCTTACCATCATACCGATTGACAAAAAGGGTCGTAGTTGAGGCTGTGAGAAGACCATCTAAATTTAGACCTGAATCGCGAAGAATCTGTAGATACTCATCGGGAAAATCCCTACCAATTCGTGAAATTATGCCTATTCTCTTCATTCCTAATGCTGGTGCTACCATGGCATATGCCGGAGGCCCTCCCATTGCATATCGTGTTTGCCCGTTATATTCAATTTGATCAATAGTAAGGTGACCAATTACTACTATTTCAAATCGAGAGAATCCTTCATTGAGTGGCAAAGAAAGAGCATCCTGCTGAATTACTACACTTTCTGTAGTGATAAGGGGCTAAATGGTTTCTGTCTTTGGAGAACTTCCCCAAAGAGAATTTAGCCAAGCCTTTTAAGCTTCCAAAACGCGCTAAAGGAGTCAAAAGGTGACCTTCTCATTGAAACAAATCGGTGAAGGCCTGCTAAGCCTCAATAAAAGCGTTGAAGGCATACTCTGTGAAATTAACTCTATCCAAGATGTCCTCTCTCTTCTCAAAGAACTTAAGGCTGAGGAAGAAAGGGGAACACTTGAAGCTAAAATTGTGCTTGTTGAAGATGCAGGGACGACCACTTTGGCTCCTGTTCTCTCCAAACTTAAAGGCGTCGTGTGTACTTCAGGAGCCTTGGGTTCGCATTTAGCCATAGTCACAAGAGAATTTGGAATCCCTGCTTTAATGGGGACAACCTTAGATTATGATGGTGAACTTTCAAATCAACGCGTTCGAATCGAACCACGCGAAGGTACATCTGGTGTATTACTTCTCATCGAAACCTAGCAAGAGGTTTTTGGTTGGCTGACAGCGGTTGGTAAAGATGAATTTCAACCTATCTGGTAAAAACACCCATAAGAGTTTCTCAGTGGTTTTCTTTGAGGATCTCTCTCCTGATCAGGTGCATGATTATGGTGGGAAAGCCATCAACCTTGCTCGGCTCCATCAATTGGGTGTGCGGGTACCCAAAGGATTTGTTATTCCCTCTCACGGATTTATCCAATTTACGAATCAAGAGGAGTTTTCTGAGTTCATTAGCTTTCTCCGAAAGGAAGACAAAGATATTGAAACTATTCTAGAATCCACGAAAGTCTTTTTTCACACGGCAAGCCAATTACCAATCCCTCCACACATCGTCAAAGAAATAATTCGAGGACTCCATCTACTCGAAAGCGATCAGCTCAACCCTCCAACCAGCTATGCCGTAAGGTCATCAGCAAGCGTCGAAGATACTCACCAAACTTCCTTTGCCGGCCAAGCAGACTCCTTTCTTTGCGTTTCTGAGATACCTTCAATATTGGAAGCCGTTAAACGCACTTGGCTCTCTGCTTTTTCTCCTCGATCTATCCTCTATCTTCAAGGCAAAGGAATCCCCTTCCACGAGATTCGAATGGGTGTAATTATTCAAGAAATGGTGATTGGGGAAATTTCTGGGGTGATGTTCACGGCTAATGTTAGTACGGGAGACAGGAACCAGCTACTCATAGATGCTAACTGGGGCCTAGGTGAAACCATCGTCGCCGGAAAGGTCAAACCTGATAGCTTCATTCTCCAAAAAAACCCCCTTAAAGTACTTCACCGACACCTAGGTGAAAAACGCCTTCACAGTACGCCCTCGCCTCCACATCAACCCCGCTATACGCAATTATCAGAAACCCCTGTAGAAAAACGAAAAATCTTCAGCCTCAGTGAAACCCAGCTTTTCGAATTAGCCCAATTAGGATTGCATATTGAACACCTGTTTGGAACACCACAAGATGTCGAATGGACCTTTAGGAATGGACAATTCGTTATCCTCCAAACCCGACCTATTACGACAATTTAACACAACAGCTGAGACTAAGTCTCCCTCATAACCTACCCTTGGATAAATATAATCAACGAAAGAGCTATTTGGCATCTTGGAAAGTAACTAATGGCGTCGGTGAAACCTGGGGACGAAAGGTGTGTACAAAATCAGCAAAAAACCTCGCCACGCCCATCAGATGGTGAAAAGTATTGCCACAGAATGATAAATCAACTCCCACGAATTTTAAAACTGATTTTCCTATGTTCCAAGAGATCGCTAAAGAATCTCCCTTAGGTATTATCGTACTTCAGGAAGGGAAAATACTCTACGCCAACGAAAAACTTGCCCAGCTAATAAATTACACCTTAGAAGAAGTTTGGGAACTGACTGCCTCGGATTTTTTGGCTTTTGTGGAGATTTCTGATAAAAAGGAAGCTGACAAACGGTTAAAATCAGCTCTTAAAGGCGAGGTGAAACCCCAACTCTACCAACTCCGAGTTAAGAGCAAAGATGCCCAAATAAAATGGCTTCAAGTTTTACCCCAACTCATAACTTTTGAAGAAAAACCCACACTTCTAGCTCTGGTGCTTGATATCACCGATCAAAAACGCGTCGAACAAGCTTACCGTGACTTGGTCGATAACTCCCTCCAAGGTCTCCTCATCATTCAGGACATGCAGGTGAAATTTGCCAACCAAGCCTTTGCAAGTATGAGTGGATACACAATCGACGAGTTGCTAAACCTTTCTCCTCAACAAGTTCAGGACTCGGTCCATCCCGATTACCAGGCACGAGTTTGGGGACGAATGAGAGATCGTCTTGAAGGCAAACCCGTTCCGTCCCATTATGAATTCAAAGCCATTCGAAAGGATGGCATTAATCGTTGGCTAGAAATGTATGTGACCGTAATTCAATTTGATGAACGACCAGCAGTTCAAGCCACAATTATTGATGTAACTGAACGGAAAGAAGCTGACATCCGGCTTCAAGAATCTCAGGCACGATACCGCGAGTTATTTGATGAAGTTCCGATTGGGCTCTACCGAACTGCCGTTGATGGTCAAATCATCGATGGCAATCCTGCCCTCATTAAACTTCTTGGTGCAAAGGATAAGGAATCCCTTCTCTCAAAGAATTCTGCCGACTTCTATGTTAATGCCCAAGATCGAAAACGGTGGAAGCAATTGCTGGCAGAGGAGAGCGTTATTACTGGTCAAGAATCTCAATTCAAACGTCTTGATGGAAAAATCATATGGGTGAGAGACTCTTTTCAAGCAATCCGTGATGAAACGGGTCAAATAAAATATTACGAAGGATCGCTTGAAGACATTACTGACCGGAAAAAGGTCGAACAAGCTCTTAGAGACCGTGAAAAACGGTATCGTGCTCTCTTTGATCACACTAACGATGCTGTCTTCATCATTTCTCTAGATTTAATACATCTTGAAGCGAATCAACGCGCCGCAGATATGTTAGGGTATACAATTGAGGAACTCATTGGTATCCCTGTAGATCAGGTCGTGGCGGAGGGGGAGTACGAGGATAGTAAACGCGTCCTCCGGGCATTACTTGCAGGTGAACCGGTTCCTGTCTATGAAAGGAAGTTCCGTAAAAAGACGGGTGAAGAATTCCCAGTTGAGATTAACGCATCACTAGTAACTGATGCAGAAGGAACTCCATTACACATTCAAAGTGCAGCACGCGATATCACTGAACGAAAACAAGCTGAACACGCTCTAAAAGAAAGTGAAGCACGATACCGAACCCTTGTAGAAACCTCTCCTGATGCCATCACTCTAACTGATCTGGAAGGCAAAATCATCATGGCAAACCAACAAGCCTTACAGCTTTATGGCGCTGAGGATGAGAAAGATCTGATTGGCGTCAGCGCATTCGAACTTATTGATTCTAAAGATGTTCCTCTCGCCATGGAAAATCTACAAAAAACAATACGAGAAGGTCATTCAGGTACGCTCGAATATACTCTCCTTCGCCGGGATGGTACTCCTTATCCTGCAGAACTAAATGCTTCAGTATTAACCGATGTTAACGGAAATCCAACCGCCTTCATAGGGGTCATCCGCGATATCAGTGAGCGTAAAGAAGCCGAAGCTAGGTTCCGTAGTCTCTTTGATAGTGTTCCGGTAGGGCTATTCCGAACCACGCCTGATGGAACCATTCTCGATGCTAATCCCACCCTTGTACAGATGCTAGGATTTGAGCAAAAAGAACAACTATTACAACGCAAAGCCTCGAGTTTTTATATTGACCCAACTGAACGGAAACAATGGGAAGCAGCTGTGGCTCGTCAGGAAGTCGTCACCGGCGTTCAAGCGCAATTTCGTCGCGAGGATGGCGATATTATCTGGGTAGAATTAACTGCTCGGGCCATCCATGATTCAGATGGAAATGTGGACCACTATGAGGGAACCCTCGAGGATATCACTGATAGAAAACAAGCTGAACAGGCTCTAAAGGAAAGTGAAGAGAAATACCGAACTCTCGTTGACCAATCTCTACAGGGACATGTTATCTATCAAGATGGAAAGATCATTTTTGCTAATCCCCAAATGCTCGACACAATTGGATTAACTCAAAAAGAGGTTCTCACCATGCCCACCGAGGCACTCTGGGAAAATATCCATCCTGCTGATAGAGAACGAATCCAACAACAGATGCAAGATCGCCTTGCAGGAAAACCAGTACCTGAACGCTACGAACTTCGACTTATACGTAAAGATGGAACACCTGTGTGGATGGAGGTCTTTGTCAAGCTAATAAACTATCAAGGGAGTCCTGCCTTACAGATTACCAGTTCGGATGTAACAGAGCGTAAACGCGCAGAGCAAGCCATCAAGGAATCTGAAGAGAAATATCGCAACCTTGTAGAACAATCCCTATATGGCATAGTAATTTCACAAGGAATACCTCCACGGATCTATTTTGCCAATGAAGCTTTTGCTAACATCACCGGATATCCAGTTGAAGAACTCCTCGCTATGTCCCCTAAAAAAGTCCGAAACATCATTCACCCCGCTGATCAGGATGTAGTGATAAGTCGTATAGAGGAACGACTCGCTGGGAAAACTGTCCCACAACAATACGAATATAGAGTCGTTCGAAAAGACGGCACGGTTCGCTGGGTCGAAATCTTTGCCAATATCATTGAGTACGAAGGAGAACCCGCCATACAATCTGCATACATTGATATCACAGAGCGAAAAGAAGCTGAAGCTGCTCTGCTAGAATCAGAGGAAAGATTTCGAGCCTTAGTCGAAGAACTCTCCGACTGGGTCTGGGAAATGGATCTCCAAGGCCACATTATCTACTCTAACACAGCGGTCGAGGATATTTTGGGCTTTTCTGCTGGCCAAGTTTTAGGACGCACTCCTTGTGATTTCCTGCGTCCAGAAGATGTAGAAAGGGCCCAACTCACTTGGCAAGAACTTTTACACAGTCGGCGACCGATCCGCACCCTTGTAATTCAGTTTGTACATCGTGATGGGTCCGATGTGATCTTGGAAGCACGTGGACGCCCATTAGTTAACGAGAAAAATGTGCTCCTCGGGTACCGGGGCATCTGTCGAGATATTACCGATCGGTTGAAAATGCTTGAACAACTTCGCGCGCTCGATGAACGTCTTTAAGATAAAACCTTGTTGCTTCGAGAACATTGTAAAAGGCACCGAAGCGACATGTAGAGCGCAGCTTAGAAAAAGACAAAAACCGTAGCCAAAAAAGAAAGAACATCAGCGATAGTAGTAAAGGTGATCAAGATGTTAAAGCAAGATTTCGTTGCTATTGCGTTGTATGTCACCGCCATTTGTGTTGCAGTCTTGTTATGGAGCCTTCAGTTCTACTGGCATGCAGTTCTCATTGCGATGATATCCACAGCACTTGGATGGGGGTACTTCAATTATCGAAACAGATGGTGGAAGAAGAAAAACGGGAGAAACAGCGAGGGCGGCGCTTAGGCGGGTTTCTCCACATAATGAACCCTTTTACTCACGAAGTGTAGGTAAAATAAAACCTTGTTGCTTTGCGAACATGGTAAAAGACACCGAAGCATAATGTAAAACCTGCATTAGATAAGACAAATATCATCGACTCTAGACCCTAAGCGAGCCACGGAACCCCCTAGCGCCGTAGTAAGATTCCGCACTGTTGTGATACACAAAGACATTGCCGTAGCGACGATCACAAAAGATGGCGCCACCAAGTTTTCTAATATCAGAAGGTGTTTTCACCCAGCTCGATGTCTTCGTATCAAAATTTCCAAGTTTCTGCAACTCTCGATATTCTTCTTCCGTTAAAAGCTCAATGCCCATGGCCGCTGCCATATCAATAGCGGTATTTTTTGGTTTATTTGATTTCCTAGCCTCCAACGCTTCACGGTCGTAACAAAGACTTCTGCGGCCTTGAGGACTTTCCGCTGAACAATCATAAAAAATGTATTCGCTGGTCTTTTTATCATGACCAACAACATCTGGTTCACCGCCGGTTCTTTCCATTTCGTTGAGTGACCACAGTTTTTCAGGATTAGCTTCCAGCTTTATTTGGACTTTAGCCCATTCAAGCCCCTTGTGGCGGTTCATGTTGTTCTCAAACCGGGCTTTCAATACTCTGAGTAGTTCTTCACATTGTTTTGGTGACAATTCTTTTTTCAGCCTGCTCATAATCATAGTAATCATCTTGAGTTTATAAACTAAATTAAAAAAATTAGTTCATTACCTATGTAGTTCCCATTGCGATGATATCTACAACAGTTGGATGGGTGTACTTCAATTATCGAAACAGATGGTGGAAGAAGAAAAACGGGAGAAACAGCGAGGGCGGCGCTTAGGCGGGTTTCTCCACAATAAAGCCTTATACCCAAAATGCGTTCTTCTATCACAATTAAATGTATCAACTTGTACTTTAACCGTTCAAGGAGTTGAGATTCCATGATTGGTGATATCAGCACTCAGGACGCCAACAGCTTACTTCACAGAGCTAGCGCTGCTAGCACTTATCTACTTTCACAGCGCACAGCTCTCGAATCAAAACTCTTTCCCGTCACAGCATACAATAGCGTAGCTTGTGCTCAAATCTACCGTGGTTATCAATATAATATTTTCAAACAACTAGCTAATCACATCTCTCCAGAGAAAATCGGTGAACGCTGTCGCACACTAGCCGCATATCCTAATGTGTTGGGTATGTGGGCTTTCATCGGGCTTTGGGGGTTGGGTCGTATGCAAGATCTCTTCGATGCAGGAGGTCCTAAGCATGAGCTGCCTGAACGACGCCAGGAAGCAAAGTTTCTCATAGATTTCTGGTATCGAATGGCCACGAGCTATTATGCGAGCAATCGACCTTTAGCCGCGGAAAATAATGACACAACCCTTGTGTTACCCGATTCAATTCTCACTAGGGTAAAACAGGAGCTTCATCCCATCTCTAATGATCAACGTAACCAGCTCAAACGCACAATGGCTCAGCTCTACCTTGCAGAATTCCTTTCTTATTGTGAATGTCGTGCCAGTATTCATGAAATGGGTCCTTATCCCTTAAACGACAACGAACATCTCATTTTCCGAGAATTTTCACCCCTTTATGATGGGACACGATTAATTTGGGACTGGCATGATACCAAAGCCAAATCTCCTATACCCAATCTCTCGGTAGCACTTGTACTCAAAGATATGGATGAACTAATATTCACTGATTTTGCGACGCTGTTTCCCAAACCAGAGGACTACTCTGACCACATCACCCATTTTGCTCTCTTCACGCGATACGGTGATAAAATTGAAACTACCTCCTTTTCTGTGTTGAAGGATTTAGAAAAGTTTGCAACCGATGTTCAAACCGAACTCTACATGAAATTCGCTGAATGGGACGATGTCAAACGCCTAAAAGCCGGCTCCTCCGTCTTCTTAAAGTGGTTCTACATCTTCACGGATATGGGCAACATCACGGACCAAGTTCCCATGGATTTATCTGAAGACATCGTTGGCGATTACCTCCAACGAATGCTCAAAGCAATGGGTCACCCGGCCTGGGCACGCCTCTTCCGCAGCAAGGAAGAATGTGATCAAGACCCAAGCTTCTATACACTCACCGACTGATAGGTGTATCATTCGATGTTTCATGAAGTCTCCCCACAACAAGAGGGATTTCATAATCCTACATCAGTATACGATTGGAAGGAATCTTACTATTTTCAGTTCTATGATCCAACGGCTAAACTCGCTTCTTTCTTCTATATTTCCGCTTATCCGAATGTCCCCAAACAGGATTACCTCCTAGTCAACCTTACTAAAGGTGAAACTGACATCTACCTTAACACGCTGCCCACTCCAGGTAAGCTCGACCTTCTGGATGATGGCTCACTCCGCTTTGAAATGATCGAGCCCCATGAACACTGGAAAATCCACTTCGACGATGGTAAACGCTTCGCGCAACTGAATTTTACAAAACGATTCGCCCCCTTTGTCTACGACGCAAAGCAGGCCTACCAGCAGGGAGTTCTTGAACAAGAACACTACGAGCAGGCTTGTTTCGCTAAGGGTGCCATCCGTTTGGCTGATGGAAAAGAATATGACATCGACTGTTTGGGTCATCGTGACCATTCATGGGGATTGCGCGATTACGCTGCTATCGATGAATGGAACTGGATAGCTGCTCAATTCTCGTGGTGTACTATCAGTCTCATCAAACTCCACATTGGAACCAAACGCGAAACTGCAGGATTCCTCTCAAGCCTTTTGGGGAACCAACGCCTCACTGACATCAGATTCGAAACCCACCTCGAAAACGATGGAATCACGCCTCAAGGCTTCACAGTGCATTTTAGGGACGAACAACAAAAACCGTGGCAACTCGAATCCACGAAATTACAAAGCATGGTCTATCCGCCACGCCAATCAAAACCAGGACAAGAAACCAATATCTATGAAATCGTCTCCAACTTCACCCTCCGTGATGACCCAAACCTTGGCTATGGAATTGCCGAATACCTCATTAGCCAAAAAATCACCCAAAAACCAGGAGTCTAGCTTATGCATAACTTCAGTTACCTCATTCCTGGCGTCCTTGCCGGTGCTAGTAAACCTCGCGGTAAACAGGATTTGACTTACCTTGCTATGCAGGGAATCAAGGTGTTAGTCACTGCTATGGAGGACTCGCTCGACGAAGAAGCTGTTAAAACCACAGGACTCGAATACCATTACTTTCCAGTTTTACCCTATGGCACACCTTCACTTCAGCAAATCAACGAGTTTGTCGAGCTAGTAAATAAAAATCGAACCAGGAATCGACCAGTAGCTGTCCATTGTTTTATGGGCTGGGGCCGTACTGGTACTTTACTTGGAGCGTATCTCGTCAGTGAAGGACTCTCTGCCAGTGATGCGATCGATGAAGTTCGTAAAAAGCGTCCTGGCTCTATTGAAACCAGTGGGCAAGAACAGGTATTATATATCTATGAAAAAGCATTAGCTGTCCGAAACAAAACGAAGTAGCGATCTTTCTAAGTAACTATACTGGCTTTGGTGTCACAGGGTATTTCAGGAGAACAAGTGTGGCAGAAGGTTACATACAAGGTCTTTTCACCTACAATGATAACTAAAACAGCGTACACCGCAGGATAGCCTGAAGTATTTTTGTATGGACTTGTCGCTTCAATTCTACTTTCTGATCCTGAGATTTCCACATTGGTAACCCGTGAAGGGGTAAATCCCCAACGCGGATAATGCCTGCAGAACGGAGATTGTAATGGTGAGTCAGTGCGTAGAGCACTGAAAGTTCCATATCTACAGTATATACGCCCTGTCGTTGTAAGCCGAGTAAGAAGGATTTTGTTTCACAAGTGAGGAATGGTACCGTAGCATGCAACTGGTTGTGAATCGTTATGTCTAAATCAGCCATGGCATCTTCTAAAGTCGTTTGGATGTACTTTGCTAGATTAGAGTCTGCAATTGCGGGAACATCTTGAGGGAATAGGATTTCTAGGACTTTGTCTAGACGGAGACAAGACGGTGGAATGTTGATGTCTACGGTTTGAACCTTATCACTGAGGCCTGCTCCCGTTCCGACAAACAGGATTGTTTTAGTGTTCTGGCAGTTACAGAACACATTAGCGATGTCAGCAAAAATGGAGGCTCCAATTCCTGTTCGACAGAAGAGCACCTGTTTATCCTTACTTCGAAGGAGAAAACCACATTTTACCTCTTGGTATCTAAGATTTTCGGCTTTAATGACAGGCAAGAATTCGCTGAAGATCTGATCAACCTTAAAGGGTGTAAGCACCAGGGTCTCAGGGATTTGTTCTTCTTTGAGGCCAGTGATAGAATCCGTTGCCCACCGCATGACCTCTTGACTGAGCTCACCATAGGTCATTATAGTCACCTTACAGTCATCTTCTAATAGGCATCTTAAAACTTGGTTGTCTATCATGAGGTTTTATCAAGGAAATAAAACCGTTGTACGAGTGTAATCGTTATGTTAGCTCCCACGAATCGTATCTCAGTGATCTTAGAATCAACCATGGTAGGACCATTATGGGCACGGGCAGAATATAGCAAATTATTTCCAAATATTTTGTATGATCTCCAAGCTATTGATTTAATTGAGAAGGTGAAAAAACAACATCCTGAATCAGAACGGGAATTTCGTGCCATGGAAGGATTTATTGACGAGTTTTATGGGCTTACATTTTTAATTCGAGCTAGACTCTTCGAGGATGCCATCAAGGAATTTATTTCGCGAAATCCAGAGGCAACAGTAGTAAACATTGGTTGTGGGTTAGATACAACATACACACGCATAGACAATGGGCAAATTACTTGGTATGACTTGGATTTGCCTAAAGCGATCGATTATCGTAGAAGGTGGCTCCCAGAAACCGCACGAAACAAGTACATCGCTCAATCCGTGTTTGACCCTTCCTGGATAAGACAGGTGGACTTCTCAGAAAAGAGGGGCTTATTCTGCTTTGCTGGGGGGTTATTTCATTATTTCTCCGAATCCAAAGTGGCTTCTCTCTTCCAAGCCCTGGCTGAAGCGTTTCCTCGAAGTGAACTTCTTTTCGATATGGTATCTAAACTGGGTATCCGTATATTGAAGCGACGGTTCAAATCGTATGGTATTGAGAGTCCTGACATCAAATTTGGGCTCAGGAACCCCCGAATACAAATTCCCTCTTGGACAAAGAAGGCTAAGGTGCTCAAGTGGTTTCCCATGTTTTCTCGCATACCTCTAAATCCCTATTGGAAATGGAAAACCCGTATTATGATGCGGCTCAGTGATTGGTTTGGAGTTGTAACCTTTATCCATGTTAAATTTCAGTCTAGCTACAATGGCTGATTGAATGCGATGAGGATATTCCTGTTTTGATGAGACATTAAGTAATTGGAATCGGTGCTGGTTAATCTTTTTTCCAGGTCTCCTCTCCGATGTATTGCCCAATTCCACTTGAGTCCTTCGGACCCACCTTCACTGTCCATCCAGTCGCTTCCTCTGTTTCACCACTTAACCGAGCAGCCATCCCCGGGCTAATCAGGATTTTATGGTTCACTTTCGATTCAACATCGTACTCTTTCAGGGCTTCAGCAATAACATCAGCAGTAAGCTTCCGACCTGCTACTGCGGACTGGATACTCAATCCTTCCGTATCCACTACTACCAAATAGGCATCGATGCCTGCCTGCTTGATATCACTCTCAACGGTGAAGTAAGTCAGGGCAAAGTTGGAAGTATACATCACCGGAGAATCCTTGGTTGGCGTACCAAATTCTCTCAATCCTGGTTCAACAGCCACTGGTTTGACCGGATCTGTGTAAATATTAGTGCGAAGGAAGGTTAACGGTAATTGCACCCACATATCCAAACTATGTAAAACGAGGATATCTGCATACCGAATAATCATCGCTGCCCCCGCAAGAGTTTCCTGCCATTTCGCCAACTCCTCAGCCTCCCCCTCTTTATGATCACCCCAAACAGAAATCGGCGTAGCAAGCAAGGGAAAACCCACACCTAAGTCGCGCTCACGAGTTGCGGCTCGGCGTAACATGGTGAAATCATCAACGGTTGCCCCTAAGGCCGCCTCGAACTCGTTACCTGGATCCAAAACAATATTCAAACCCATCTGATCTAGCGTAGACGCCAACGACTTCAAACTTGAGAGATCCCCTGGCGCATACACTACAATCGGGCATTGGTATTTCTCGGCCAAAGCGGAAACTTCTTGCCAAGTCTCCTTGGTCGCAGCATATAAGAGGGGTCGCCGTGAAGCCAATACTTCAGCGCCAGCAGCCAATATCTTGGGATTCAACGAACACAACATAATTGGCCATTGAGTAAGCTCACCAAGTCGTTTCGCGGCTTCAGCAAATTTCTTTGGATCACCAGATACAGATCGGAGAGCTATCCCATCTAACCGTAAATTCATTCCAATATAGAGATAAGTCCAATTTTCTATGGCTTCAACCCGTTTTTTCATCTCCTCTGGTGCTGCTGTATCAGCAACATCCACAAAGAAAGCAGTCGGATGCATGTATCTCAGATCGTGACGGTAAAGGACAAGTTCACCACCAATCGAAACCTTATGCTCTCCTGTTCCTATCACCACTTCTCGGACTGGTGGTCGCATGAGTTCATCCAGCTTCTCTCGCTTTTGAGCGTATTCACGTTCTCGATACAGCGGTAAACACGCCTTAATGCCGATAGTATATTCCGCAGCCTTGGTGGCAAAGGCCATACAGTTTGCTTCGCCACATTCTCCACAGTTCGTCTGAGGGAGTAGAGGATAGATATCCATTGGACCTGCACGTTTAGCCATGAAAACGCCTCAAATGCACTGAATAGGCTTCAGATATTCAGATTTAGGATAATTAGCTTTTGTGCTTATGACACAATCTAACGAAAAGGCTTTGAAGTCGCAAGTAAGACTCTACTCCTCCGAGCAGCTTTTGAGGTGCTCTTATTGATTACTGAAATCACCCAAGGCCAGGTAAATGGATTTCGAATGGACCGCCATTTTCTTACAACTAGGGCTTCGGTAAAGAACCTCGAATCAATGGTTATACGGGTGTGCGGAATTCAAGCACAGATGCCAGCCCCTGCAAGTTTGCAACTCTGGGCTCGAACCGAGAGGTTGAAACCCAAGGATGTCACCGAGGCCTTGTGGAATTCTAGATCCCTCCTTCGAACATGGTGCATGCGTGGTACTGCACACTATATTGCATCCAAAGAGTTCCCTACTTATCTGAAGGCAATACTGGAACCTCGCATCCCGCGACACAAGGAATGGCTGACTAAACGAGGCATGCGTGAATTTGGTGAAATTGTGAAAATAGATCCAATACAACATGATTTTGAAGCCATTCTGACCGCGGTTCTCCATGCGCTCTCAAATGGGCCTGCCACCCGCGATGAGGTAGCTAAGATCGTTGCAGAAGAAGTCGGACCCGAAGCCCGTCCCTGGGTCGATACAGGTTATTACATCGTCACTAAGCTCCTTGCCTACGAGGGGAGAATCTGTTTTGGCCCTGATTTGGAAGGGAAGACCTCATTGGTATTGACTGACCAATGGCTCCCCCCACAACCACTCCTCCAAAAAGAAATCGCCGAAGACAGGGTGCTCAGAAACTACCTCGGATGTTATGGCCCCGCTACGCCACAAGATTTCTCTGCCTGGTCTGGTCTTAAAATGGCCACAATCAAACCAATTTGGGAACGGAATCTTACACACCTCACTGAAGTTACCCTAAATGAAAAACCTCTTTGGATTCTTCAAACTGACCTTGATGCCCTTTTAGCAACCCAAACTGATGCACGACCAGTTCGGTTACTTCCAAACTTTGACATCTTCCTACTTGGACATAAAGACAAAAGCCACATCGTTGATGAAGCCCACTACAAACAAGTTTTCAAAAAAGCTGCTTGGATTGCGCCAGTCATACTCTGTGATGGACAGGCAATTGGAACCTGGACCCAAAAACGCACCACCCAGAAGGTCACCATCACTCTTGAACCCTTTAAAACACTCACTAAATCCCAGCACAACGATGTTGAAACCGAAGCCCACCGTTTAGGAGACTATTTCGAACTTACCCCTGAGGTGCAACTGAGAAAATGAAACCCTTCAATGAGCTAAATGCCCGCGGTCGAATTCGAAGAATAAAAAAACAAGCTCAAGCCGCTATTGCAGCCTATGGGCTATCTAAGGCTAAGATGAAGTTCCTCGGTTACTCTGGCAACGCCCACTACCAAATTGATTCATCGCAATGTGCTCCACGAGAACCAGACGAAGGAAGATATTGGGAAAATCACTACATTCTCCGGCTACACCAACCTAATTATCAAACGGCTGAGGCAATTCGCTCGGAACTACTGTGGCTCCAAGCTATCCTTCAAGACACTGATTTGGTTGTCCCCGAACCTATATACAATGCTGAAGGCGAGTTGATGACCTATACAGAGGTTCCAGGGTTACCAACACCTCAATATTCAACTCTCCTTCGATGGGTAAAGGGTCGAAAAACACCTAAAGAAGTCCGTGCCCACCATTACAAAGCTCTAGGTCGAGTAGCCGCACAATTACACAATCATGCAGCCAGTTGGCACCCTCCACGAGGGTTCACCCGAATACACTACGATTGGAACGGACTATTCAGTGATGGTGGATTATTTGATTTCCCAGCAAGTACGCTTTGGGAGTCAATTCCAAGACGCTTTCAGAAACCCTTCGAAATCATCACAGACGAGGTCCAAAATCGCATGCATGAACTTGGAACCAATCCCGCTGTGTATGGCTTAATCCATGCCGACTTGAGCTTGGATACTAATATGCTCTGGTATCGAGGAGATATGCGTCCTATTGACTTTGACGACTCTGCATATGGTTACTGGATATATGACCTCGCCATTTCTTTAGCTGAACTAAAAGACAATAAGACGCAACAACTGTATCGAGACGCTCTACAAGAGGGCTACACGGAGATCCGGACAATGCCCTCTTCTCAATGGAAACACCTTGACCTCTTTATCGGTGCCTGGCATGCTACAGCGTTATTATATGCGATTAACAGTTGGTTAACGCACCCAATGTTTCGAGCAGGAGCCGAGCGATGGCGCGATCAGGAAGGAGAATTTTTAATCCAAGCACTCTCACGGTTATGATTTCTCTTGGTTGCTTGAAGTGTCCAAAATCCTCAATCTAAACAAAAGCTTTGAAAAAGTGTGTCCCAATGATCGTTAAGTGGTGAAGCTCGCTAGAATCAGGCGACCAATGAGTAATCTTAGTATTTTTCTCAGCACTACATTATAGCAATCTTCAACTCAGGCTAAGTGGATTTGAGTTGGCTGATGCGGATTAGCATATCGACGAAGGATTTTTCCATAGTGGCTAGCCCACCAGTAGGTCCGCCTTCATCGATGACGATGTATTCGTTGGGTGCGTGAGCGCGGGCACCGTGACCAAGTCCGGCGGGGATGAAGGGCAGATTGAAGGGGTCTTGCGCAAACATGGAAAAGGGGGCGCTGCCGGCGATATTCGGCCAGGTTTCGAGGGGATAACTAAATGATTGGTAGGATTGGATGATTGCTTGTGCTAGGGGATGCTTTATGCTGAGCTTTGCCCAACCATAGCCACTTTCCATAGAACGAATATTCACTTCAGTAAAGCCCTGTTGATCCAAATGACGACGGATCATGGGTAGAATATCATCAACTTTCATGTTGGGAACCAATCGGACATCCACCTTGGCTGTGGCCTTCCAGGGTAAGACGGTTTTGGTGCCAGGTCCAATGTATCCCGACCAGATGCCATCGATGTTCAATTGTGGCTCAAACAGATACTTGGTTAACGCTTCTCGACCATGTAGATCGTCGAGGAAGCATTCAATTTTCATCAACTCTTTAAAGGCTATTTCATCAAAGGTTTCCGCTAGTTTGTCGAGAACTTCCTGATCTTCTTTCGAAATAGGTGCCACTGCGTCATAAAAACCATCAATTAACACCTGATTACCATCAGGTGTAGTCATCGATGCTAACGCCTGCACTAGTCGCCAAGTGGGGCTATCTATGACGCACTTCATACTACCATGAATATCAAACTCTGTGGGTCCATACCCCCAGGATTTTCCATCTACTTCTAATTCGAAGTAAAGGATCCCTTTCACGCCCAAAAAGTTCTGAACTTTCCCGGTCTGGTCCTGGGTAGTGAATGGAAAGAACACATAATCTGCTTTCTTTACTAATTTCTCTTCTTTCTGAAGAAATTCAGGGAAATTGCGACTCCCAAGTTCTTCTTCTCCTTCAGCGACAAAAATGAGATTCACAGGCCATTTTTCACCAGTATCCAAAATGGCTTTACAGGCATTGATGAATCCCATCATGGGTCCTTTACTGTTGTAGGCTCCCCGAGCCATTAGGACACGCCCAAAAGGTTCTAGTTCAACTAATCTTGCTTCTAGGGGAGGTACAGTCCAACCAGGGTCATCAATAGGCTGCGTATCATACATCATATAAGCTAAAACTGTCTTTTCTGCGTCCGCATTTAACTCCCCAACAACCACGGGATTTCCAGCGGTTTCGACGAGTTCTGCCCGTTGACACCCCAATTCTTGGAAATACTTGGCCACCAATTTAGCACAATCACGGACACCAACATCTTGTGGCGATATCGAAGGCTGTTTCACCAGTTCTTGAACCCGTTTTATGTGTTCATCAATATGCTGATCAATATGCTTGAAAATTGCATCCTTATTCACAACTCGTCCTCCGATCAATTGATATGTAGTTACATAGGCTTGGAAGTCTGGATAAAATATTCCGTTCAGCAATTATCCGGGTTTTACTAGATAGCTAGAACCTACGCTCATGTCATCCCTCCTTAATTCCGTTTTAGTAGTCAGTTATTTATCCCGAAAATCAGCTAGGTTCTAACCTTGGAAGCCTGGATGTTATGTTAGAGGATGTCATAGAATTTCTCGAAAAACACACGAGTAACGCTATTGAGCTGTTAAAACGCTTTGTACGAATTCCATCGGTGGCTGCAAAAGGTGAAGGAATTGAAGACGCAGCCACTTTTCTACAGACGCATTTTGAAGACCTAGGCCTTGAAACGGTGATCCATCCTACGAAGGGTTCACCGGTCGTTACCGCACACCTTGATGTGGGTGCAAAGCGAACATTGCTGTTTTACGATCACTACGATGTGCAGCCCGCAGAACCCTTTGAGTTGTGGGATTCACCCCCTTTTGACGCAGAAATCAGAGAAGGACGGTTGTATGGACGCGGGGTTGCTGATAACAAAGGCGATACCATCTCCCGTATCTGGACTATCAAAGCATTTCAAGACACTAATACTAAGCTCCCCGTGAATGTGAAATTCGTCGTTGAAGGCGAGGAGGAAATCGGAAGCCTCAATTTACCTGAATTCGTAAAAGACAACACAAAGTTTCTAAGGGCTGATGGGGGCATCTGGGAATTTGGCGGAGCAGCCCTCGATGGGATCCAAGAAGCCTGGTTAGGTATGAAAGGTGACCTCTATGTTCAGCTTGAAGTGGAACGCCTCAACCGGGATGTACACTCCAGCACGGCTGTTTACCTTCCCTCCGCGCCTTTCCGTTTAATCTGGGCATTAAGTTCGTTGAAGGATGAAACTGAAGGTATTCTGATCCCAGGTTGGACCGATGATGTCAAACCTCTCACTGATGCTGATTGGAAATACCTCAGGCAAGTGGACATGCTGGAAGAAGATACCAAAAACTACTATGGCGTCGACGCTTACCTCCTCAACCTGACTGGTGATGCCCTCAAGGAGGCCTACTACAATGGGCCAAGCTGTTGTATCAGCGGGTTAACTAGTGGATGGCAAGGTGATGGATCGAAGACCGTCTTGCCTGCAAAAGCTTCGGCAAAAATCGACTTCCGGCTTGTAGAAAATATGGAACCGCATGATCTGCTTAAAAAACTCCGGGCTCATCTCGACAACCGAGGGTTCACGGATGTGAAAATTGCCTGGTATGAAGCCTATCCTGCTGCAAAAACTCCACCCGATCATCCCATCGTCGACATTGTAAACCAAGCCAATAATCAAGTCTATGGTCACGACTTACGTGTACACATTACTAGTCCTGCTTCGGGTCCTCTTTATCTCTTCAAAGATCATGTACCCATGGTGTCAATTGGAGTAAGTGATTATGATGCCCGACAACATGCTCCTAACGAAAGTATCAAAATTGATAACTTCCGTTTAGGCATGAAACGGATTGCTCACATTATGGACAAACTGAGTCAGTGGGTAAAACCCGTCTGAATTACTTATCGCTAGAATATGTAAGTTTGTGTTTCTTCTTTCGTCGTGCCTCCCATCCATGGCAGGCGACAAAACGCTTTTCGCCTACTTGATGGAGCACGGGCTCATCTTCGGAACATAGTTCGTCAAAATCTTGACATCGTGGGCGGAACCGGCAACCTGGTGGGAGATTTATCGGTGTTGGGGTTTCACCTGGTATATCAATACGTTTCCGGTCTTCAGTGGGATCAGGAACTGGAACATTTGAGATAAGAGCCTGAGTATAGGGATGTATGGGGTCCTGTAGAACCGCTTCCATGGGACCCATTTCCATAATTCGACCCAAGTACAGAATGATGATATATTCACCAATGTATCGGGCTTGGGCGAGATCGTGGGTGATGAAGATGTAAGTTAAACCATATTCTTTTTGCAAATCGCTCATCAGGTTCATGATTTCCGTCCGGATGCTCGCATCCAACATGGAAACCGGTTCGTCAGCAATAACAAGCGTTGGATTGACAATAAGTGAGCGAGCAATCGCAACACGTTGGAGTTGACCTCCACTTAACTCATGGGGATAGCGTCGGGCAAAGTCTTCGGCAGGAATTAGTCTGACATCTTCTAATGCGCTGAGAACTCGATTTTCTCGTTCTTCTTCATTTGAACCAGGGTCTAGAATGGCAATAGGTTCGCTGATAATTTCCTTAATTGTATGTCGGGGATCAATGGCTTCAAAGGGATTCTGGAAAATTAACTGCATTTTTTGGCGGAGGGATCGGAGTTCTTCTGGAGTCATTGCAATAACATTTTCATTTTGAAACTTGATTGATCCTGCAGTGGGTTCAATCAGGCGGAGGATAGTCCGGGCAAGAGTGGTTTTTCCAGATCCGGATTCACCTGCAATGACTAAGGAATCTCCTGGAAAAACATCGAAGCTTACACTATCAACCGCTCGCACATATTTTTGTTCACCTAAGAATGATAGGAAACCTTTGCGGACAGAGAAATACTTCTTCAGATCACGGATTTCCAGGATAGGTGCGCTACTCAAGTTGAGACCTCCTCAAAGTTTAGTTCACCAGCAAAATGGCAGGCTACGAAGTGACCTTTACCCAGATCACGGTACTCTGGGATTTCCTTGTTACAGATTGCTTGTGCAAAAGGGCAACGGGGATGGAATCGACACCCCGAAGGGGGGTTCAAGAGGTTTGGTGGAGTTCCCGGAATGAACTCAAGGCGATGTTTCGGACCAGAAACGCTGGGGAAGGCACCAATAAGTTTGTATGTATACGGGTGTAATGTTTCTTTGAACACTTCTGTTGCGGTTCCCGTTTCCATGAGTACCCCTGCGTACATGATACCGACCCGATCACTATTTTCAGCAACTACAGATAGGTCATGGGTAATCAAAAGCACGCCCAGTTTATACTTCTCTTGTAATTCTTGGAGAAGTTCGAGAATTTTGTTTTGAACGATGACATCAAGAGCTGTTACCGGCTCATCAGCGATGATGAGCTTGGGTTCTAACGCAAGGGCTTGAGCGATTATTGCTCGTTGGCGCATCCCACCACTGAATTCGTGAGGATAATCATAGATTCGATTAGGTTCTAGGCCGACTTCTTCGAATAGGGCTTTCACTCGTTCTTCAGCTTTGGATTTAGCTATGTCTTCCTTATCGCGAATGACTTCAATAATTTGCTTTCCAATTTTAATAACCGGATTGAAGGCATTCATCGCGTATTGAAATACAATTGAAATATCTCGCCAGCGGATTCTTCGCATTTCTTTTTCAGTCTTCAGCACCAAATCCTCGCCATCAAGGAGGATTTGGCCACTCATGATTTGTCCATTCTCGGCAAGTAGCTTTAGGATACTATAAGCGACCGTTGTTTTACCACAACCGGATTCGCCTGCTAATCCAAAGGTCTGACCTTGTTCGATTTTGAAGGATACATCTTCAACGGCACTGACCTCTTCATCACCAAGGAAGTAGTGGGTTATTAGATTCTTGACTTCAAGCATTGCCATTTTACTTGCGCCTCCTTCGTAAGCGTGGATTTACGACTTTATCCGCTGCATGGCTTGCGAAGGCAAAACCTAAAGCTGTTAGGAGAATGCACACCCCGGGGGGAACGAACCACCACCAGGCACCATTGATTAAGGCGCCTTGTGTTGAGGCAAAGTGAAGGACAATTCCCCAACTAGGTATTCCAAAAATATCACCGAAACCTAAGAATGTAATGCCAGCTTCCGATAAGATCGCGTTCACGACACCGAGAATCATATTTGCGAGCACCAAGGGGAGCACATTTGGTAATACATGTCGAGAAATAATCCAAATATCGGAGGCACCTATAGCGTGAGCCGCTTCTGTTAAGGGTCGTTCGCGTAACGATAAGGTTTCGCTTCGCACCATCCGTGCTGTTCCTGTCCACCCTAGGATGGCTATCACGATGATAATGTTCCAAAGGCCTTGTCCAAGGAAAACTAGGAAAATAAGCATTAATGGTAAAGTG
Source organism: Promethearchaeota archaeon (assembly GCA_048938385.1). Taxonomy (GTDB): domain Archaea; phylum Asgardarchaeota; class Hermodarchaeia; order Hermodarchaeales; family Hermodarchaeaceae; genus Hermodarchaeum. The sequence goes on from JBHLMG010000002.1 coordinate 187,168, forward strand.
GGAAGTGAAAGAAATACATCCGTTACCCGCATCAGGATAACATCAATGGCTCCACCAAAATATCCCGCTATAAGCCCCACGGAAGTACCTATTCCTACAGCGATCAAACTTGCAGAGAAACCAACAAGAAGGGAGATTCGGGCTCCATAAAGGAGCCGGCTGTAAATGTCTTGACCGAATTGGTTGGTCCCGAGAAGGTGAAGGGGACTTGGAGGAAGTAAGTAGGTCGAAATATCAGGAATCGAGAACCCCCATGTATATGGGGCTAGGATATCTGCTAGAAGTCCTATGAAGACAAACGCTCCAATAATGACGACGCCAACAATGCCCATCCAATCCCGTGAATACTCCATCCAAAAGGTTTGAATCCGGCTTCGGGCGTTGTAAAATAGTCTCCAAAACCGCGGAATCACCACAAATAAGGGGATTACGACTACGAGGCTAATTAGTCCGATAAATCCGAGTCCCAAAGGTAAGAGAAATCCAATCATTGGACTAAGAGCAACTGGTCGAAGTAACACCGCTCCAATAATCCCTGAGCCGAGTACGATCTCAACACCCATCCAGACTAGAATAGCACCAATTACGCCAAATCGATAAAGCTTCTGTAACGAAGGTGACCAATGTGTGCTGAATCGTGGTTTCCAAAGGAAGAGAACGAAGAAATACAAGAGAGCTCCTCCAATGCTGACGCCAAAGAAGATTATCAATCCTATGCTAATCAAAAGGAACCATGTAAGAAATCGTGCATATTTCCGTTGAAACAAGGGAAATCCAAGGAGTACCATCCATTGGGAAAATATCATCGCTGCAAAACCAATTCCAACGGCAGCGATTGAAATGATGATACCGGTATAGTAATCGACAAACAGGAGGGAATATCCAAACCAGTTCCCTAACACAGTGACTCCAATGTACAACCCAACGATTGTTAATACAACAATCATGATGAGTAAGATGTAGAAGACAAAGGTTGCATGTCGGGGAATCTTTTCCATTCGGGTTAGGCCAGTTAAGTCAGAATCAGCTGGAGTGGTTTCATGTTCTTCTGTCAGCGGGCGCTCTACGGGTCTCATAGTTTCATTTCTCCTTCTAATATCTAATTCGAGGGTCTAGGTAAAGGTATATGAGATCTGCAATGAAGTTCGAAATTATGGCTACGGTTGCAAGGAGTAAGAAGATGGCTTGCAAAACTGGCCAATCGTTGGTTATCACGGCGTTGAGAATTTTTGTTCCCAGTCCGTTCCAAGTAAAGATGTACTCAGTAATTGATGCCCCGCTAATTAAGTAAGGCATGCTTACGGCAATGACGCTGACCATAGGTAGCATGGCATTTCGCATGGCATGACTAAATAGAACCTTTCGGGTTTCTAGACCTTTGGCTCTGGCTGCCAACATGTAGTCCTGTGTAAAGACATCTAATACCGAGTCACGCATAATTAGAAAGAACATTCCTATGAACGAGACCGTGAGTACAATCGTGGGTCCTGTCATGTGCCAGAGATAATCCTGAAGGAAATGGAAGTAATTCGCATGCACTAATCCTGGTGTTGTTGTGTCGGCTAAAGGAATCAGGTTGTATACGAATCCAAGATAATAGAGAATCAGTAACCCTAACCAGAAGACTGGGAAACTGTAGGTCACTAGAAATCCTACAGTTGATGAGACATCAAATATGGAATTGCGCTTCCAAGCTGCTATAACCCCAAAAAGAATTCCAATAATGATGGCAATGAGCATAGAGGTACCCATTAGCGCAATCGTGTTCATGAGAGGAGATGGGTGTTGAAATCCAATTACCACGGGTATGCCGAAGATGTACGCAATATTCGGGCGTCCAAATATTACATCGGAAACGGTTTGACCAAAATTTGAGAATGACTGTCCCAATTCTCCAATGAAGACATTGCGTAAATAGACAATATATTGAGTCATTAACGGTTGATCCAAACCGAATCGCGCCACAATAGCTTGAATCAGTTCTGGTGGCATGTTCTCGTTGATCAACGAGGCACGAGGATCACCCGGCATAATACGGAAAATAAAAAAGTTCAGACTGATGGTCAGGAACCAAACGATTAAGGTTTGGACGATGCGTGAAGCAATATAGCGTTTGATTCCAATTCCTTCTTCTGTCGGCATCTTGCTCCATCTCACTTAAGAAGTGAATATCACCCTTTTTCTGTCTTTTAGAGTTAAAGCATATCGGTACTAGTAACTAGAAGAAAAAAAGAAGGGATGGGAAGTGATGGGTAATCACTTCCGCATTCGCATGATGAGGTAGACGACTACCATCCCAACAACGAGGGCGACTATACCCGCAATACCGATGAGGAGTAAGTTTGGTGGTGGCGCTGGCACTGTGACTCCAGGGAATTCACGGATGCCATCAAGGTCCACATCGAGGTAACCAGCTGCATCGAGCATTGCGTTGGCTGCTGCAACATCTTCAACCCAAGCTCCTGCTGAATCGTACAGGCTCGGGTAAAATGAGTAAGGAATCGCGCTGTTGGTGACGGTTCCGAATCCGAGTCGACCAATGTCAACGAGTTGTTGTCGGTTTACAGCTAAAGCCATTGCCTTTCGGACAGTAATATCTTCAAGGCCGTAGCCTGCATAGCCACTAACGGTCCAGTTCGTAGCAAATCCGAGCACATAGTCCCATTGGGATGGAAGCCCAGTTACTAGGTCGAGTTCGGGGGCGTTGAGGATAGTGCTTACATACGCACCAAAGACTTCGTAGCGTTCGCTGTCTGCCGTACCCTGACGCATTGCAAGAATACGTGCATCCTGTGAATCTATCACTCGAATCATGACGGATTCCATGCTGGGTAGTTGTGGGCCCCACCAGTTCGGGTTACGAGTAACAATTGTATTGGAGTCGGGCACTCGGGAAGTGTAGATGAAGGGACCAGAACCCATTTGGGCTGTCACATTCGTGTGGTCTTCCCAACGAGCATCAAGCCAATCGATTCCACCGCGCACATGTTCTGGCAGGATATAGGCATCACCAATCATTTGTACAGCAAAGGCCTGTGGCTCATCAAGGTTAATGACTAGCGTATTGCCATCAATATCAGTACTAGCAACATGTTGGAAGAAAGGCCAAAGAGTCGAATCTACGGGTGCATCCTTGTAGTAGTGGATAGTGAAGTTCGCGTCGTTCACGGTGACAGGTGTGAGATCATGCCAGACAGCACCTGACCGAATTGTGAAATTCAGTTGCATACCATCAGCTGCAAGGCTAAAGCTTTCAGCCATCCATGGAATGGGATCCATGTTGATATCATAGCTTATGAAAGGATCATACACCAGGAGGTCATACCAGTGGGATCGCTCACTGCGGTAGAACAATGGGTTTAGTTCTCCGACATCTGATGGGTAAGCCATGATGAATCGGGTTTCTCCGCCTCGCTCAGCCACATCTGGGAGATTGGTTTCGTTATACATGTAGATCATGGTCTGAGGATTGAAGGAGGTGAAGACACCACCAGGTTTCATGGTGTAGTTCACCCAATTATTGCGAATTGCATGGGTATCGTCGGATAAGAACAATGGGATGTAAGGAACATTGTCCTTTACGATTTGTTGTACTTGGGCTGCTAGACCTGGAAGTGTGGCAGGTGTTGCACCCATGAAGTTATCAAGAATGGTGTCGACTGTGGCGTTGTTTAGACAATAGCCGTTGCTTCCCCAATCGACGATATTATCTGAGTGCATACGCCACCAGACATGGTCCGGTACAGGTCCAAAGCCGTGGCTCATTTCGTAGATTTGGAAGGTTCGTGGAATCTCGTAGATTCCCTCATACATTGGATCATCGTCTTTAATCACTACATCGAAGCGGACGCCAATTTGATTCATCTGAAGAAACAGGCCTTGTCCTGTGGCAACGCTAATGTCGTCCCATGACAGGACCCATAAGGGATAGCGTAGTTCAGGTGTAGCGTTATACTGTGCAGAGATTGGAACACCAGAGACAAAGAGACAGAAGAAAACAGCGACAAATCCTAGTGCGATTATTTTCTTATTCAATTCCTAATTTCCTCCGAGATTGGGAGAAGGAAAACCTCCCAATACCTTCTATCTGGGAAGCTCGTTAGCTAAAAGAGTTACCAAACGGGTCTCGAATCCCTTTTCTACTCAATTCACAGGCACATTTCATACCGGATATTTAAAGCTAAGAGTCGGGTTAACGCTCGTCCATTCTTGTGGGCAGCCATGAGGTTTTGGGCTCCCGCAGTTTCTAATGCGATAAAGCGTGTCGATTGATCATCCAAGTGGGTGTATTCAGCGACTAAAGTTCCAACACCAACTCGGTCTTCTAGGATTCCTCGTTGAATGGAATAGTGCTCGGGACAATTTAACACCAGGGATAGGGCTCGGAGCATGGCTTGATGGTCTTTCCGATCGTCGATTAGCTCACGCTCACGGTTTCTTCGGGCTGGTGTGCGGGGAACAAAGGCTCCAAAGGCGGTGAGAATACTGGATTGGGTTTCACGAAGTTCGGGAGTAAGGCTCGTGACCATCATTTTTGCGATCTTCCAGTCTTCGATTACTTCTGAAATGAACTGATTAAACGAAGCCCCTTCTTCATTGTCTGACCAGGCCTCTGTTCCTTCTGTCGTCAGCGATTCAGGTTGGAGCTTTATGTAGTTTGGACGCCATAACAATAATCGTTCAACCGGTTCTGTTGATGCCTTCATGCATCGCTCATCGAAATACGAATAACAGGGTTTCGTGGTGACACCTTGATCGTTGACGCATTCCCATCGTATACGACGAAACGGTCGCCACTTCATGGAAGAGATCCTTAAGGTTTCAAGAGCTCGAGGGCGTAAGACGCCTTTTGAACGAATGCGCTTTGAAAAGAACTTCGTTAGGTGGGTTTGGGATACATCAAGCCCTGGAAAAATTTTCAAAACTTCTCGCGCTCCTGTCTTTCTCAAACTGATGTGGTGAGATTGACCATATTATCCTTTGCTCAACTGCCTAGATTTGAAGAAGATAGAGTAGTGTTAAAATCGGGGAGGTTTTTTTGGATATGGTTGAAAGGGAGTGCGTGGCTCCATGCTGAACCAATCGGTTTTTTCATCCAAGCGTGATAAGGATCGGAGAATGTCAAAAGTTATCCAACGAGATGCTTCAGGGTGTGGTTGGTACTCCCAAAGCCCATGAGGCCCTTGAAGTTCTTTCACAAAAGCGAGGTTTTCCGCAATACGGGGATCTTCGAGGCTAGCCCCGATACGCCAAGATAAATCTAGCATTTGAGCTACATCGTATCGTTGAAAATAGGTGAATCCTCCTCGGAGTGGTTCTACACCAACGATGCGCGCGACTTCAAAGCCTAGCGTGTGGGGTTGTCGTTGTTCCTGGACAAGGAGTTTGTCCAAACCTTTACGAGCAGGCTCGCTGCGTCGACGAATCGGATGAAGGGCTAAGGCATACACTGCTGCTGTAGTATTGGTACGACACCCAAACTTCGAATGGGGAAGACGACGATATCCTGCAGCAAAGATGAGTTTCTTACGGTGCCTACCAGACGGCCATCCACCCTCGGGTAACTCTTCTTTTATCAGCCATTCGTAAGCGGCTTCTGCACGGGAGTCTGTAGCAAAACCAGCCCAAGCAAGCCCCAGTAATGGAAGAGCGGTCTGAACTGGCATTACATGGTATTTCACATCATCCAACCGTCCGACCCCATCTAACACCATACCCTGTGTGACCAAGGGAAAAGCGCCATTGGATTGCTGATGAGAAAAAAGAAAGTTAGCTCCCCGAATTACAGCAGGGTGGTCCGGGCCCAGTCCGAGATAACCTAAACCCATTAACGCTTGAGCTGTTGTTCGAAGACGACCTAAGATAGCCCCTCCTCCTTCTCCACTTCTAAATGACCCGTCTTCTTCTTGCAGGGCAAGAAACTTCTTAATCAGAGGATCCGTATGCTGGAGGGCTTTAAGTTCCTGCACTTCCTGATCAGTTTCAGGTCGTTTCAATAAGTCACGCAATACAAGTAACCGTAAACTTGGCGATGGGTCAGCTAAGAGCAAAGGGGTCCAGAGGGTCATGTGGTCACCCCCACTATTTCACGAAGGTAGGGTGCTGTCGGTGTATCCTGCGTAGCGACTTCTTCAGGTGGACCTGTACTGATGACTTTACCTCCTTCAGGTCCACCTACTGGTCCTAACTCTATGAGCCAATCACAAGCTGCTAGTAGATAGGGATGATGCTCAACAATAATGACAGTATTTCCATTATCAACCAGGAGGTGCAGGACATGAATGAGCTGGGCTACATCTTCCATGTGAAGTCCTACAGTGGGCTCATCGAGAATGTATAATGTGTGTTGGCTGGATTTTTTCCGTAGCTCTTTTGCTATCTTGATCCGTTGAGCTTCTCCGCCTGATAGCGTATAGGCTGGTTGGTTCCAGACCAAATAACCTAATCCCACTTTTCGGACAACTTCGAGAGTGTCCGCAATCTGTTTGACATCTTTGAAGCGCTCATATACTTCATCGAGAGTCATCGCATTGATTTCAGGAAGAGTTAAGCCATTTACGCGAACTTCCCAAGCCTCTGGACGATAGCCTGTTCCTTGGCATGTTTCACATTCTTCCCACTCATCGGGTAAGAAATCCATCCGAATCCGGATTCGACCCCGACCACTACAAGCGGAACATCGACGCTCTAGTGCTCTTTCCTTTAATCCAAGGGCTTGAGCGTCATCGCTATCTGCGAAGAGTCGTTGGAGTGGTTTTGTTAATCCTAGATAGATGGCGGGGCTTCGAATTCCTTGCCGTGATTGATCGACTAACACTGTTCGGCTTGGGGGATTTTCAATCCTGTCGTGTTCACCAGGTTTTAGAGGTTCTTGAGAGAACGAGGAGGTGTGCGTCTTTCTTACTAAACTGCGTCCCACAGTATCTATTAGTAAGGTGCTTTTTCCTGATCCAGAAACACCGCAAACACCAGTAAGGACATGCAGTGGAAACTTGACGGTTTCACCCCTTAGGTTATTCTCTTTGGCACCCTTCACTACCATCCAGCCCACCGGGGTGCGGTGATGGGTTAAGATTCTGGGGTCTTGAACCTCCTTGCGACCTAATCCTTCAGGGGATTGTATCCGTTTAATCCACTTTCCTGTATGGGTGTTAGCTTTGATAATGTCCGTTGGTGTTCCTTGGGCAACGATTTTGCCTCCCATGGTTCCTGCCCCGGGTCCGAGATCGATGATATGATCAGCAGCTTGTATTATCATGGGGTCATGTTCGACAACAATAACAGTATTCCCTTCATCTCG
>JBHLMG010000033.1:0-16803 GCA_048938385.1 Promethearchaeota archaeon
TAGGGTTGGATACAGCGTGCCACATGGAGTGCACTGTTAACAGTCCCTGCGTTGACGATAATGACATCCTTTCCTGCAGTAAGCGGGCTGTCACAGTCTGGGCAATAGTAGCTTATGCTCTGCTTAGCAGCATAGGGTAACCATTTTTGCCATTTGCCCTTAACCTTAGGATGCTTTCGTGCAATGCCGGTGGCAAAGATGAGGGTTTTTGTCAGAAGCATCCTGGCTTGAGTCTTTGGGGTCTGGAGTTCTACTTTGAATTGTGGGAAGCGTCCTTTGATATCTACAACATTAGCGTAAATCTGGTCAATTGGGAACTCTTTGAGCTCTTTTGCCATTTTTTGGTGAATCGCCCTAGCGCTAAGAAGTGGTTTCATCCCAGGATAATTGTGGATGGGTGTTGTTGCAAAAAACATAGGTGAGGTTTTTCGATCCACGAGGGCAATTTTGCGACCATGGAAGCCTAGATGTAGGGCCGCGGCAATCCCTGCAGGTCCCCCACCGATAATGATAGTTTCATAGTGGTCGGAATCTTGAAGCATTAACAACCCTCAGCAAGCGATGAAAAAGCTACTTCCACGACACAGGTAAAAACTATGGCTTTTTTCGAATGTAGGCTAGATGAGCACGACAACGAAAGCTATGATGAGGCTAAGCATAGTGATTCGCACTAACCTTCGTAGGTGGACCTTCGTGTCTGTCTTTTCTTCCAAGAACCCTGAAATGTGATAATGAAAATCAAAAGGGAGTGATAGGTTCGGGCATAGGCATACCCACGAAGGTGATCATTCGCTTGTAAAGTTCTAAGTACTGGCGTCCCCGAACCGTGACACGGAAGAGGCGGCGCCCTTCTTCCTCCGCAACTTCGATGAGGCCTCGGTCTTCGAGGAATTGAAGAGTGGTTTTAGCGCGGTCAACCGGAAGGTTGGTCGACCGAGCAGCACGGGTTAGGGGACAATAACCGTGGATGACAATGATGCGGATTAACATAGCGTAGATGTCATAGCGTGTGCGTTTATGGAGGGGACCATCCGTAGACAAACTGACCACCTTCTGAAGGAGTTAACTCTACTAGAGCAGCAGCCATTGCTTAAAAACTTAGGATAGATGTTCTGACCTAGCCCCTTAAGATTGGTGAAGACTTGTCAAGGTTCAACCCTAAGATTTTGAGAACATCGGTGAGTTTGACGAGAGTGTTTACACAACCGTCACGAACCAAAAGAATTGCACGACCTACAATTCCGAGTTTTTTCAAGAGAAGACCACCAAGAAGGGCTTCTTTCTCACAAGCGATCCCCAAAATGGCGTGAGGACGACTGAAAGTAATGATTTTCTGAGCCATACTGCCCCCTGGGAGGACATAGGTCCCTTTGTAGCCCAGCTTGTTAGCCGTTTGGATGATTTGGTAGACTTGACAGGCAGGAGTACAGCGTTGGCAGATATACCCATGTTCATTCAAAGGTGCTCGACAATCAGGGTTTCGAAGGCATTGAGGGATGAGGACAACCCGTTCGCCATTAGGGATTGCAGAAAAAGCAGCGTGATTGGTTTGGTTCATTTGCCGTATGAAACCTTGGATGACTTCCTTTTCGGTGCATCCGTTATCCTTTGCGTGGCGTTTGATTCGTGCGAGGACTTCCAGTTCCAACGACGATTGTGACATACAAAATAACTCCGAGCATCTTCGAGGACAGGGGATAGAGGAGATTACCCTTGCATCTGCTATTTGTATGTATCAGTAAGTGCAATCTCCTTTCGGAGTATCCAAGGTTTGAGTTGCCGAGAACCATATAGGGAGAAACGCCTACTATCTTACCAATGGACTCAGAAAAGACTGGAACCTTCATCATCATAATCGGATTATTCGTATATGGGGTTCACCCAGTGCTAGTCGAGTTCGGCACCCTTTTCGTTCCCCCGTTAATCTTCGCCTCAGTCGCAGCCTTGTTAACAGGAGGTATGGCTGTTGCGTTGAGAGTAGCAAAACCCCCTAGGATGCAGCCATCGTTGTCACGGTCGGATATCCTCCGCTTAGTGATGGCAGGTGTACTCGGCACCTTTCTCGCATATACGGGGCTTTTCCTAGGTCTTCAGCTTACTAGTAGTAACAACGCAGGGGTGATTCTCCGATCCGAGCTCGCGTTTGCCTTACTCTTTGGGTATCTCTTTCTCGATGAGAGGATCTCCTTTCGTCAAGCTGTATGGATGTGCTTGATGATCATCGGTGTGTTCTTCGTCATAGCGACTACGCAGCTGAGTGCCTTGAGCGTTGGTGATTTGCTGATCCTGGTTACACCAATTGCATGGGCAGGTGCACATACCTTTGCAAAACCCGTGCTGCAACGGGTTTCAGTTTGGACCGCGGTGGGGTATCGTAACCTAGTTGGGGGTGCTCTGTTAGCGCTCCTTGCTAGTACTTTCATTGCCGTTGGGATACCGATTTATTTCTTCCCACACCTTTGGATGATTGTCGCTGTGATCTTCCTGGAAGCCGTCGTCATTCTTCTCGCTCACAGTTTATGGTATGCGGGCATTCGCAGAATCAATCTTGGGAAAGCTACGGCTTTGATTGCCCCCGCCCCCTTGGTGACCTTCTTCCTTTCCCTTGTCGTTTTTCAGGTGCTTCCAACGCCTTGGCAGCTCATTGGTGCACTACTAGTTATTATAGCAACGATTTTGCTTAGTCGAGAGGTTAGCCTTCATCGAACCTTGAAAGATCGATCCTTTTGAGAAGCGATTCTCAAGAAAAAAAGGCAACTAGCATTAAACCTTTAAACAAGGTCTTGAAATGGAAGCAAGAGTTGGTTTCGATGGCTAGTCAAGGAAAGGAATTTCCATTAGAATCGCTTCTCAGCGCACGCCGGTTGCTGAGTCCACAGATGGTTAATGATCGGGTATATTTTATCAGTGACTTAAGCGGCATGTACAGCCTGTATGTAATGGATCGGCAGGGAAGCTTCCCTGAACCCCTACTTCCACGAGGTTTGGCACTTCAAAACCCACATCTCATGAGTGGGTACAATTTTCGCGTTATCCCTTCATTAGGAAAAATCTTAGTGATGGTTGATAAGGATGGAGACGAGAACTATCAGCCTTGTTTCATTCCGATAACGGGAGGCGTTCCTAAACTCGTTTTTGGAGATAAGTACGCAGGACAACAGCTGAGTTGCCTCATTTATGATAATAAAACCACGATGGCTTATTTTAGCATTGATGATCGAAAAACCCCTGACATTGAAACCATCCAGGTACATCTCTCCTCCATGAAAGTAACATCTCTTGGCAAAAGCATCTATGGTAATTTCCCTATAGGTCATTCGCCCAAACATGACATCGTGTTACTCTCCGACCTATATACTGCAAATGATGATGTGCTCTACCTTTGGAAAAAAGGGAATAAAGGACGATCTCTGCTCTATGGAACGCCATTAGACAAACGCGAAAAAGGTAAAGAGTATCCCCTCCTCGGATTGGGGCTGTGCTCTTTTATACGTAAAAATAAGGGAATCATTTTCCGCACCACCCTTCATGATGATAAAGGGGGTATCGGCTTCTTAGATTTATCTGAGCCTAGCACGATTCACCCCGTGAAGATTTCGGGTATAAAGCATAAGGGCTTTGGAGAACTCAACTGGCTTCGCCCAATTCACAACAATACCTATCTCATCCATTACAACATCGATGGCTGCAGTTGGATATACCCAGCCGAATTAGATGAAGCCTCAAAGCACCCTCAATTCACGCTCCATGACCCACTCCTTGGCAAGACTCCTGTCAGAGATGGCGTTCAACTCGGAATTGAAGCTAGCGTCAATGAAAAACTAAAACCCGTCAAGATCGAGTATGTTATCGCCTTCACCACAGCGACTTCACCTTCCCAGCTCTATCTTATTGATCCAGCTAATAAATCGAAGCGATACACACAGCTCTCCCACGAACGCATCCTGGGTATAGATCAGAAATATCTTTCACCAGGAGAAGATGCGAGTTTTAAGAGCTTTGATGGTCTTGATATTTCCGCCCGGCTCTACCTTCCATCTTCAGATCTGGGGTACAAAGAACCATACCCGTTGATCCTCTATGTCCACGGTGGACCTCAAGGTCAGGAACGCCCGGACTTTACTTGGTTCTCGATGCCCCTAATCCAATACTTTACCCTTAATGGCTTCGCAGTTTTCGTACCGAATGTCCGTGGCAGCACAGGGTATGGCCAAGCATTTATGAAAATGGTAGACCGCGATTGGGGTGGTAACGATGCAAAGGATCATATTGAAGGCCTCAAACACCTTGAGAAGGATCAACGAATCGATTCTCATCAGCGAGCTGTTGTCGGACGCAGTTATGGCGGGTATATGACGCTCTGGTTATCTGCTAACTATCCCGAATACTGGAAGGCGTCTTGTGATATGTTTGGTCCTTATAATCTATTCACCTTCTTGGAACGCCTTCCTGAAACCTGGCAAACCTATTTCCACCAGTCCCTTGGTCATCCTGAAAAAGACAAGGAATTGCTCACCGAACGCTCACCCGCTACTCATTTCCACAAGGTAAAGGCCCCCATGCTCATCATTCAGGGCGCTAACGATCCCCGAGTCGTAGAGGCAGAATCAGCCGATGTCGCAGAACAACTCCGTAAACAAGGCGTGGAGGTAGAGTTTCTAGTCTTTAAAGATGAAGGCCATGGATTCGGAAAAACGGTTAATCTCATCACTGCGTATAAGAGCATTGTCGCGTTCTTCAAAAAACACCTCATGAGCTAGATTAGATTTGTAGGAGATGTCGATTCTCGCATTTCAGTTCGACAAATCCCGTATTTTCCATTTATATAACGGCAAGCTTTATAGCTAACACAATCGTCAGCACGGCAAACAGGGATTATTTAGTACTACAAGGATTCCTTTGAGATGAACTTCCCATGGTCATGCTTGATCCCCTAAACATCCTGATAGCACTGGTCGTAATGGGAGTTCTTGCTGTCATTGCCTATAAAACCCGTATTGTTACGAAGTCAGGACTCTTCGCAGCATTCCTGTTAGGTCTTACAGTCTGGCTACTTACCTCGTGGACCTGGTTTTTAATTCTCCTTGTTTTTTTCACCGTAACTGCTCAGTTCACTCATTACAAATACACGGCAAAACGCCGATATGGCGCTGCACAAGAAAAGGGAGGTGCGCGTGATTGGTCCCATGTCCTAGCCAACGGAGGATTACCCTTGACCATTATCATTGTTGGCGTTGTGTCCATCGTATTGTTCGGTCAGATGAACGCTTATGGACGAATAGAAGTGGGATTTGGGCCAATGATGATTCCTGCACCGCTACTCATGTCCGTGTGTTTTGCAGGTTTTCTTGGAGCCGTTGCCACGGCAACCGCTGACACCCTCGCGACAGAAATCGGTTTATTGAATCCTTCACCTCCAAGGCTTATCACCAACCCCTGGAAATCAGTTCCCCCAGGAACCTCAGGTGGCGTCAGTTTAGCAGGCGAACTCGCTACAATTATGGGAACCCTATTAATTGGCGGATTTGCTGCGCTGCTTGCCGCTCCTTTTTGGATCACTATTTTTGGCTCGACCCTCATGCCTGAAATCATTGGTTTTGCTCCTGTAACCATGATTATCGTAGCAGTTGTTGGCGGAGTGATTGGTTGTAGCGTAGATAGCGTTCTAGGCGCGACCATTCAAGGAATGTGGCAATGCCATGTGTGTGGAAAGCACACCGAAAAGAAAGCGCATTGTGGAGCCAAAGCAGCATATCTTCGTGGAAAGCAGTTTTTAGATAACCACATGGTCAATATTGTATCTTGCCTAATAGGGGCTATTATTGCGGCAGGACTCTTCCTACTCCTCCTTGGTATTGGATTTGCCTAGAGGCTTTAAGGAAGACTTATCGTGTTCATATCCTTGACTTTTAATTTGCCAATGCGGTGAGCAGTTGTGAGCACTTGCTCTAGTTCGGATCGTTCAACATCAAGGGTAAAATTCTCTTTGAGTCCATTGATAATTTCGTTTATACTCAAAGTCCGTATCTTGTCTCCATCGAACAGCTTGATGGTGAGGTTACGAAGATCTTCAAAACGATTCCAAAACCAGATAAACCACACCCAGTCACTTTGTTTGACCGCATAGTAATCGGGTTCAAGTTCGGAGACAGAAAGGTATAGCATTACAGCGGTCTTTACCTCTTTGGCACCTAATTTCTTTACATAATCTAAAGTTTGAATGGCAGACCGACCGGTGTCAACGATGTCATCGATAATGAGAACCGTTTTGCCCTTGACCGGTAAAGGTGACTGGACAGGGATGATGGCATCTTCCATATGTTCTGCGGTCGTATCTAACCAATGTTCAACTTTCAAGGCGTATAGATCTGAATTGCCCAAGAAATCTGACATCAGGCGTCCAGGGACGAAACCACTTCGAGCAATGGCTAAAAGTAGATCGGGTTCATAACCCGAGTTAGCCACCTTGAAAGCGAGTTCTTTCGTCATCTTAAATATTTCATCGAAGCTGACAAATTGACATTTGATTGGATCAACCATGACTCACAGCTCCTGAGGAGCAAATACCAGCCCCAAGAGGTGGAGCTTGCATAAAAGTCTCTAGCATCATAGGTGAAGGAGAATACCACGAAGTCCACCAAAGCATTGCCACTTTACGCTGTGGTTCCTGAGAATCAATTGCCAAAAAATTCCAGTTGAGCTAGCTACTAAGATATCGTTTCAGGACTCGCAACGCTCGTAGAGTAATCCATTTTGAGGGTTTTCCTTTCTTTTCGATATCGTGGTAGAATTTGCCATTGAAAGTGTGTTTCAGTAACCACTTGCCATCAGGTTGCTGAGTTTCGAGGACGACATTAATGGCGTCCTGCATTCGGGGATCCCGGACATTCAACCTAGTTAAGGTGTCCAACACTTCAAGGATGTCGGAATTGTAAAAGAGTGGATATCCAAAGCGCTTCCATCCAGCTTTTTCTTTCCGGCTCCCATCGGGATTGCGGAGGTACTTATAGATCTGATTATCTAGCACGACTTCGATAACCTGGTTGATGATAGTATTAATTTCTGGTGAACGATCGCTTTCAGGAAATACGGAGAATGCTTTGAGTACCTTGCATAAGCCCATATAGCATTCATTGGGAAACACGGTGTCACGGTTGATTGGGTATGCCCGGCATTTCCAACCGCCGCGGTTCTTATCGTAATGGTCCACGAGGAACTGGATGGTCTTTTGTGTGCGTGGATCACCTAAGTAACCAAAATGAACCAGGTAATAAATGATGTTAGCATCTAAGCAACAAGTGTCACTAATAGTGCTGGCGTATCCTTTTGCGGTTTTGGGACGAACAGTAGTAAAATGTCCAGAATCAAGTTGGAAAGAAAAAAGATGTTCTATTCCGCGTTCAATGGTTGATAGTCGTGGAAGACCCAACTCCGCAAGAATGAGAAAAGAGTGAGTAGTAGCTCTATATTTGTTCGCGTAGATGTGATCAGGTTTACCCCAGTACCCTTCAGGAGTCTGAGCACTAAGGAAAGCTTTCACAACAGGGGAATCAAGTATCGCTTGTTGCGTGGTTTGAACCTCGGAATTTGTTGAAGGTAGGTCCTTCAGGTGTTGTAACGCCCAATACCTAACACTTGGATTAGCGGATTCGAGAAGCCAGTTGAGGACTTCTGGACGAGCCAGCTCTTCGTAATACATGGTATATGATAGGGAACAGGTTTAATAAAAGGATGAGCTGGGAAATTCGTTGTTTCCCCAATAAACTCTGAATTGGACTAGACGGCGCCTTGGAGTGCGCTTCCACAGGAGCACTTGTCTTGTTTCTCAGACATGGTTGGAATGACTGCGATGAGAAGTTTCTTTACTTTATCCAAATTCTCACTCATCGTCTTTTGAACTTCTTCGTGGCTCACAGGTTTCTCAGCGTATACGTCATAATCTGTTATCATAGAGATATTAGCGAAGCAGAGCTCTGTCTCTCGAGCAAGATAGACTTCAGGGTGAAGAGTCATGCCAATGATGTGGAAGCCCTGAGCACGATAAAAGCGAGATTCAGCCTTAGTGGAAAATTGGGGACCTTCAATGGTAATGACCGTGCCTTTATGATGGTATGGGAGTTTCAAGCCTTTGGCTTTCTCAGCAATAAAACCTGTGAGTTCTGGGCAGAAGGGTTCAGCCACTGAGACATGAGCAACAGTACCAGTTTCAAAGAATGTGCGTACACGACTGCGTGTCCAATCGAAGCATTGATCAGGGAAAAATAGATCCCCCGGTCTGATTTCATCCTGTAAACTTCCAACAGCAGATACTGTAAGGAGACGCCGAACACCTAGGGATTTTAGAGCCCAGATGTTTGCACGGTAATTGACAAGATGAGGTGGATAGATATGGTCGCGTCCGTGACGCGGAATGAAGGCAATACGTCGGTTTTGTAATGTTCCAATCATGATTTTGTCAGAAGGTGCTCCAAAGGGTGTGTAGATTTTGTATTCTTTGATATCGGTGAAGACTGCGGGGTCATAAACTCCTGTTCCGCCAATCATACCGATTGTGACTTTTTCAGGTGGTTTGACTAGCATTTCTCTCACATCTTTGGAAGATGAATTTGTAGACAGAAAGAGAGGAAGGTAGTTCAGTACTTAAGTCTTAATGGTTGAAACCTGTGAAGCGCTTGCTGCCGCGAACCTTTTTATTAAATACAAGATAATTTGCAAGAGAGGTAAAGAGGCGTTTCAATACTAGGGTGGTGTCTCTAGGTGAGTCGTGAACGACAACTCGAGCTGGAATCAGAGCTTCATGGACGAACGCTGCGGGTGTATTTCGAATTGCTTTCAATTCGAGAACCTGTTGGGCCACGACAGTTACAGCGTAAGTTAGGTCTATCGTCTCCAAGTTTGGCAGCGTATCATTTAGATAAATTAGTGGATTTGAAACTTGTTCGTCGTGAACGAGGAGAATATTCGGTTGAAGAAATCGTGCATGTAGGTGTGCTCAAACAATTCATATGGATAGGACGCCGGGCGTTACCCCGCCATTTATTTTATGCGACCTTCTTCACCACCGCATTGATAACTTACTTGATTCTTTATCCACAATTCTTGACCTTTGGAAATGTCGCTGCCTGGTTGTTTGGGAGTAGCGCGTCGATATTGCTTTGGTTTGAAACCTGGCGTTCTCATAAAAACCGACCATAGCGGGAGTGTTCTAAACCGTAGTATAAAATGGATGACTGCCCACATGAAAGGTGAATAATTGTGACAAACCAAAAGTTACGGAAATGGTATCAACGGCGAGAAGTGTACCTCATTGCGGGCATAGCAATTGGTATCACATTGATGATGATGCCTGCTATCACGCATCTAGCTCTGGGACCCACTTCGCCGTTCTTAGAAGACAATCGTGAATGGTTCGTCAGTGGTGAGACGATAGCGTCACCAATAGATGCAGCAACTGAGCTCTTATGGATAGCGTTACCCGCCATATTTTTCGTCGTTGCATTATACTGGATTGTAGGGCGTCGGCGTCGTTGGGCTGGATACGATTCGGCAGTTAAGTGGAGTCGACGCTAAAAACCAAATAGTTAAAGCGTCACAGACACTCCAAAGCTTAAACTCCATTTCACAACATGCAGAGAGTGCATGCTATGCGTTTCACATCAGCAGAACTGCGAAACCGCTACATTCAGTTCTTCACAGCACGTGGTCATGCTGAAATTCCATCTGCATCTCTCATCCCGCAACTCGATCCAACAGTTCTTTTCATGAGCGCAGGCATGCAACCGCTTATCCCTTACTTGTTAGGTCAGCCTCACCCTCAAGGCCGCCAGTTAGTGAATGTACAAAAGTGCATCAGGACTGACGATATCGATGAGGTAGGAGATACCTTTCATCTAACCTTCTTTGAGATGCTCGGAAACTGGTCCCTTGGAGCCTATGGGAAACAGGAAGCGATTGAGATGGCTATGGATTTTCTCATCAAACCTGACATTGGACTCGGCCTTGATCTGGAAAGTTTACATGTTACTGTCTATGAAGGTGACGATGAAGTCCCTCCAGACGAAGAAGCCGCCAGCGTTTGGCAAAAACAAGGCATTCCTCAAGACCGGATTCATTTCTTACCGCGT
The DNA here is from genome assembly GCA_048938385.1 of Promethearchaeota archaeon. Classification (GTDB taxonomy): domain Archaea; phylum Asgardarchaeota; class Hermodarchaeia; order Hermodarchaeales; family Hermodarchaeaceae; genus Hermodarchaeum. Next base: position 10,125 of record JBHLMG010000033.1, read on the forward strand.
AAGGATAATTGGTGGGCGTTGGGTGATACAGGTCCTCAAGGTCCAGATACAGAGATCTTTGTTGATATCGGAATCCCCCCCTGCTCCAACACTTGCCATCCAAACTGTAGTTGCGGTAAATATGTTGAGATATGGAATCTTGTGTTCATGAGCTATGATCGTTTGAAAGATGGCACTCTAACTCCGTTGAAACAGATGAACATTGATACAGGAATGGGATTAGAACGAACACTCCAAGTGATTAATCAACTTCCTAGTGTTTTTGAGACCGATGTTTTTAAACCGCTTGTTGAGAAAATTCAAGAGATAGCACAAATCGAGAAACCTAACCCAACTCAAGTTATTTCTATTCGAGTTATTGCAGATCACATTCGATCAGCCATAATGGCTCTTGCCGATGATCACGGGTTAGTTCCATCTAATGTTGAACGAGGGTATGTAATTCGTCGATTAATCCGAATGGCGATTCGGCAGGGCCTCCAGTTGAACATAGAACGCTATTTCCTAGGGGAACTAATTCCTGTAGTTATAGCCACGCTTGGTAAAGAATACGATGAACTCCTGCGGAATAAAGCTCACATCGAAACCCAAATCGAGAAGGAAGCGAAGCGATTTCACAATACTTTACGACGGGGACTTCGAATCGCAGAACGAATCCTAAAGGAGAAAGGAGTATTAACTGGCAAAGACGGATTCATGCTTTTTGCCACATATGGATTCCCCATTGAAATGACGCTACAAATTGCCCAAGAACATGGACAGGAAGTTGATCTAGAAGACTTCCGTAGAGAGTTTGAGCAGCATCAGCAAATTTCTCGCGATGCCATGCAGGAACGGTTTACAAGTGGACTTGCAGATCATTCAGAAGAAGTCATTCAGCTTCACACTGCCACACACTTACTACATCAGGCCCTTCGCCACTTTCTGGGTTCATCAGTATACCAGAAAGGTAGCAATATTACTAAGGAACGGTTGCGATTGGATGTCCAATTAAGTCGGAAGCTAACCCCAAAAGAGCTCAACCAAGTGGAAAAATGGGTCAACGATGTCATACGACAAGATTTACCCGTTACCTTCAAAGTCATGTCACCCAAAAAGGCTCAAGAACAGGGTGCTTTAGGATTCTTTGGTGAAAAATACGGGGAGCAGGTGAAGGTGTACAGCGTTGGCGATGTGTCGAAGGAAATTTGTAGTGGTCCCCATGTTGAACGTACTGGTATACTAGGGCTATTCAAGATTACAAAGCAGAAACGCATTGGAGCCGATACTCTTCGGCTGCGGGCAATCCTTGAAAATTAAAACTAATAACCGGTCCAGAGCCTATTTAGATCTCGATTTTTTTCGTTTTCAATGGAAGCGGCATGATGTACATTTGGGAGATGAATTGTTTTCCACCACAAGCGCACATGCCTTCAGGTTTGAAAATATAATCTCCCTTTTCCCAGACACGCTCACTGTTTCGTTTACAAGCCTCACAGCGCAATTGAACAACAACGCCTATCTTCTTGTACTCAATAAGATACCGGCTTAGCCGCGAATTGATAGTACCTGCGACACCATAGATGATCATGGATAGAACGAAGGTAATCATTAGAATATAGTAAAACCACTCAGGGAGTGGGATAGGAGTGCCGCCAAGGAAGCTTGGGAGAAAACTGGCGTACATGAGTATACCGATTTGAAGCATTAAGACTATTAGGAGACCACTCGACAACATTGACATGATTCGACTGCTTCGTGCATACGACCGTATCCGATCAACTAGTCGACGAATCTGATCGATTGTCGGTTTAGGTTCCTGCCAAGGTTCTACACTCATTTTCGTCATGGCTGCGTTATGAATAAAGGCTTAAAAGGATATCGAAGCTGCACAACCCAGGGATAGTGATTGTGTGGTGGATTCGTATGCCTTCACCAAGACAATCTGATTTCAACATCCAACAGCGAACACCAATGCTTGCTGTTGATGCAGTGATTTACCTAAATGATAATAGGCTGGTGCTAATTGCACGGAAGAACGCGCCTTTCAAAGGATGGTGGGCTTTACCAGGTGGAATCGTTGAAGTTGGTGAAACCGTGGAGCAAGCCATCATCCGCGAAGTACGAGAAGAGACAGGACTTGAGATAGAACTGCAAAACCTAGTGGGTGTTTTTTCTAATCCTGACCGAGATCCCCGTGGTCACATCGTGAGCATTGCTTTTCTAGCCACTCGAATTGGTGGAGATCTTGCTCACGGAAGTGATGCCACAAGAGTTCAAGCATTTCGAAAACTCCCCAGCCAATTAGCGTTCGACCATAAGGAGATCATTGCAGCCGCAGAAGCATTTCGGCGTGGAGAGGACCGCAAAACTCGTTGAGTGCTTCAACGAAGCTCAACAAAGTTTATATGTAAGCCGATTACATTCCTAGCTTACAGTACCCAAACCACGCAGATGGCGGGGTGTAGCAAGAATGACTACTTCAGACAAGGAAGCCATTTTAATGCGGGTTTCCGAATTTCTCCAGAAATCCGTTAACGATCTAGCTGATGCTCTAAACACCGTCGCTAAACAAGTCACAGAGTTCCAGACTAGTCTTAAGAAAATTCGCAAAGACCTTCAGGATGCAAGGGTCACGCCAATGACTGGAGCTGCCACACCCCTTTTAGCAGCTGAAGCCACCAGTGGAGTCAGCTCTGAAAGTCTGTTTGATTTTCTGGAAGGTGAGGCTGTAGCAATTACTACTGCTGAACCAAGCGGAGTAGCTGAATCCATCCTCTTAGGAGAACCCTCAGCAATTCCTGCCATTCCAGCTGTGCCTCCCAAAGCACCACCTACAATTACACCTCCCAGCGCTCCCCCCAGCGCCCCACCCAGCGCCCCTCCTGCAGCTGCACCGACGGTTGCACCCCCAGCGCCTTTACCAGCCCCTGCGGCTGCTCCAAGCCCGGCTCCAGCGGCTCCTGGAATAGCTGGGCTTCGCAATGAAATGATGGCAGAGATTAAGCGAATCAAAGAAATTTTTGAATCCTAGTCCATTCCTTGTCTTGCTGTTTTATAGTCCCTTCATAAACAGGCCGGCAACGAATCTCTCATTGTGAGAAATAGTTACCACTATTCAATTACAAGGAAGAAAAAACGCCTTTTATAAAAACAAAGAGGTTAGTAGGATAATCGCCAAATCATGTTATTGGCGATTATAAAGAATGTCTCGTCTTTGTAGATTACTAGAGTCCTAAAATAGCTTGCTACTGCTAGAAAGGTTTTGATCTTGGTTTCCTCGCCCTCATTGTATTTGATATCTACTGCGGCACTTACAGCGCCTTTATTCAGTGAGAGTCTGTTAATCGCCCGATCGTCCACAATCGGGATCTTCATGCCCTTGGCCTCATTGTATACAGCTTGACGAAATGCGCTAACTGCGGGTTTTGACATCTTTTCGTCTCTCCGTTATCTGGGATGGGAACTACTCTGACTTTATGGATTTGAGCATATATAGGTTGCGTCTTGTTTGTGAAATGAAGCTTTTATTTAATTACCTCTTATTGGAGTTGCCAGCAAGGTATTGTAATCGACGAAGAACGAGTTGAGGTTCAGTGAAGGCGAGGAAGGCGGAGGCTCGCGGGCCTTGATCTTGTCCAAGAAACGCTTGGTAGAGGAAGCGGAAAAATAAATGCTGGTCTTTTTTAGGTAAGGATTTAGTTAGAGGCTTCATAGCAGCGGTAATAGCTTGCTCTGTCCACTGGTTAGGATTAAGGGAGTTGTGGAGTTGCTGAAAGAGCACCCGAAGGTTAGAAGGAACATCCTGATTAAGATTCGTGGGCGGCTGGGCAAGGATTGTGATGCGAGAAGAGGGAGGAGCGTATTGAGTAACCCAGGTATAGGCTTGGTTTAAGCGAGTGACGATATACACGCGTTCTGCGTTGGTGAGCGAGGCGGGAATCATCGCGCTTTCAGTTAGTTTTGCTATCGCCACATCAGAGAACTCTTCTTGTGGGATAATTTGTGCAAGAATAACAGCGTGAAGGAAAGGAATTTGAATAGGTGCTTCGGCGGGGACTGGATCGAGATGGGCCAATTCGTAGCTACGGCGAATATCCGATACTTCTTGAACAGGAGCTCTTGGGGTGTCAATACGATAGTAGACGCGTTCAGCGCGATCGTACTGTCCGATATAGGTGGGAACATTATCTAATCCGAGAACGATGCGTTTCATAGGACGGTTTTTCAGATAGAGGTAACGCAGCACTTCGCCTGAGGCAACAGAGATCCAGGTTTTTGGCGTAAAACCGTTGAAGTCTGAGCTGCCCATATCACCTTTGTCAACATTGTCTTCGCTGAGTCCTACCCATTCATAGGCGAATGGTACGGGTGGCTTAAACTTGAAGAAGGTTTCCGCGATTTCCTTTGCACTATCCCTTGAACCGCCCGGTGTGGCATGGTCCTTTCCGAAGGGCTCGAACCCTACATTGAGAACCTTCCAGAGGGCGGCCCATTCAATCCGCCAAGAAAGTTTTCCGTTTTCTATGTTTGTGGAGCCTTCCGCTCCACAGCCCTCACATCGATACTGAGCTGTATAGGCATCAAGATCAGTAGACACCACTGTGGTAGTACTCAGTCGCTTACACTTTTCGCAGACTACATCCACGGGAATCCAGTCAGGCGGATAGGGGTTACGCTCTCGATATTTGTTAATAATTTGGCGAGCAGCTTCTCGGTTCTGAATAGTATACCGGACCAATTCGTGCATTTGTGGCCAAGAATATATCTCGTGAGTGCTCAGAGGTTCAGCGTCCCGACTAAAGTGATCGAGGTACCCACCAAAATCGAGCCAGTACCGGTTAATCCAGCTTGGTAACTCACCCTTAGGATCCGGCACATCTGCAAGTCTTCGTCCCACATAGGCTCTGGCTGCCTTGGGGTCAGGAAACTGGGCAAGTTGCGCTTCCTTTCCCTTCCATTCATCGCTAGTGTAACGCACAATTGTGTGCCGGGTTTCAAAACCTTGATTCCGCAGCTGGTGCATCACCGTATTCGCCAAGGTAACTTCGCCACGCAGTCGACCAACATGTTGCAAACCCGAAACAGAGAGACCACAACTACAATTGATCCGGGTAGCACCCTGACCCCAGTAGGCGATAATGTCGTCTACAAGCTCATCAAGCCAGTGCCGGTACTTCGATTGGTTGCCCACACTTGTCACTACCTTTACTCCCTCAGTAACTTTTTTCATCCTTTTGAAGGATTCGCTTCACTTCGCTGCCATTTACTCTGTGCTGAAAGGCAGAGAGTTTTGACCAACCTCACCATAGACGCGTTGGGTCTCAACGAGCAGTATTTCAAGGTTCCAATCTTCTTTAACTGACACCTGCACAGATGAGAAGCCAAATTGCTCCAAAACAAATTTGGCGCAGCGTTGGATGATGTCTTTTTCGACTAAATCTGTCTTGTTTAAAACGACCAATATCCGCTGGTTTTCAATGCCAATGGCTTCTAAAATGGCTAGCGAGCTTTCCAGTTTCATCTTTAGAACTTGGAGTTCGTCTGATACATCAACGATGAGTAGCAACACATCAGCTGCTCGCATGTCATCTAAATTCAATTGGAAGGCAGAAATCAGTTCAGGATCCAAATCGAGAGCAAACCCGATGGTATCAGCTATTAGGAGGTTAGGATTGCCAATTCGTGACCATTTGGATGCTAGAGTGGTGAATGGACGGTCACTCACTTCTTTGTCTGTTCCACTGAGCGCATTGAATAAACTGGTTTTACCTGCATTGTAGCAACCTACTACCGTTACCATCGGAATTCCCGCTTTCCGGCGTTTCCGCATCCGTTGACGGTGTTCGCGGCGATAACTGGCTAATTCTGAAGTTACTTTTGCTATTCGTTTTCGTACCTGTCGTAGTTGGGCATGATAAGCGTACTCACCGGGACCTCGTCCCCCAAGCCGTGCGGGACGCTCTCGGAGTAAACGCTCACTTTCGGCGACCTTGACGAAAGGGTAGCTTTTCTGTAATAGGGCAAGCTCTAATTGTAACTGAGAAATTCGATCTCGGGCTTCCTGGCTAAAAACCTGCAAGACCACTTCATACCGATCTAACACTAGGACTCCCAAAGCCCGTTGCAGGTTGAATTTCTGCATGGAGGTTAATTCATTGTATATGGTGACCACTTCGATGTTCTCCGCTGCGACTAATGTCGCCATCTCTTCAACCTTCCCTCGCCCAAACAAGGTTCCACCGTGTGGTCGCATCCGGGTCTGTATCACTGTCTCAATAACCTCAAACCCCACAGCATCCACTAACTGAATAAACTCCTCCAGTCGTATCGGCCATTCCACATGATCGTGTACCTGCTGCCGTAACATCGCCAGTAACGCGCGTGTCAGAAGTCGTTCACCTTATCCAAAGCACACCAGAAGCAGAGAAAAGTGTTACCCTAGCACACCCTCGCGAGTGGCTCTCCCAGAGGTAGAATCACAACGGAGCCGACTTAAATCTTCTTTCCGCAACCCCTACATTCGTTCCATACCACAAAACGGAAGCATTATAAGGTGCCACAGTGTAACTTTTAGGCAGCGAGAAAGGTGACAGGAATTCGACCTCCTGTCTCCGGAGGTTACCCCGGGAACAAGCATACTTGGCTTCAACGAGGAAAAGCCGCAATGCAAGCCTAGAATTTTAAAACCTCGATATCC
>JBHLMG010000034.1:0-16704 GCA_048938385.1 Promethearchaeota archaeon
CTGTGACTGAACCCAAAGCTACTCCTGAAGTGCCGATCACACCAGAAGAACTCCCAGCTCCAGACAAACCCAAACCCAAAGTTGAAGAACCAAAACCCAAAGCGAAACCCGAAGTAAAGCCTGAAGAAGTCAAGAAACCTGAACCACCCAAGGTGAAGGCTAAGGCGAAGAAGAAGGCTGAGGAAGAAGCCAAGGCGAAGCCCAAGGTAGAGAAACCGAAGGCCAAGGCGAAGCCCAAGGCGAAGAAGAAGGCTGAGGAAGAAGCCAAGGCGAAGCCCAAGGCGAAGAAGAAGGCTGAGGAAAAGCCCAAGGTAGAGAAACCGAAGGCCAAAGAAAAGGCCAAGGCGAAGAAAGCGACGAGTAAGGCGAGTAAAGAAAAGGCAAAGAAATCGACCAAGTCGAAGAAGGAGAAGGAATGAGGAGGCGTTTAAACAATGGCAAAACTCTCGATGGCTGAGATCCGTGAAATGAGTATAGAAGAACGGGAACGGAAGCTTTCGGATTTCCGTTCTGAATTAGCTAAACATCGTGCTGCAATGATGTCTGGTTCAGGGTCAGAAAATCCTGGCGCAATTGGCCTAATCCGGAAAAACATTGCCCGCATCCTCACGGTCATTAACGAAGAAAAACGCTTAGCCACGATTGAGGGTCGCGAAGAGGAGGAATACTAACCATGCAGTCTTTGCCTTACCTGGCTATCCAACCACTTATCGGGCTTTCCGCAACAGTCGTCCAGTCAACAAACCCTATCTTTGCCCGTGTTACAGGGCAGATAATTGACGATTCCCATGGTATGTTAACACTCCTTGATGGACTCCACAAGTACCAGATTCCCAAAGCCGCATGCATCTTTGATGTAGTCTTACCCACTGGTCAGACTGTTCGTGTAGATGGAACAACCCTCATTGGACATCCTGCAGAAAGATTAAGGAGGGCGAAAAAACTCCGATGGTAGCTCGTAATATTGGTCTCAAGGTCAAACCACCTGAACAAGAATGCGAAGATCCGTTCTGTCCCTTTCATGGGACGCTTCCTGTCCGAGGACGCGTCATGGATGGCGTCGTAGCTAGTACCAAAATGAAAGGTACAATCACAGTGCGTCGTGACTACCTGCGATACATCAAGAAGTATCGTCGGTACTCCCGAAATCACTCCATGACAGCTGCCCACATACCTCCCTGTATCCCTGTTGAAGTTGGTGATACGGTGCGGCTCGCAGAATGTCGTCCCCTCAGTAAGACTGTTTCCTTTGTGGTTGTTGAACGCATCAAAGGCCAGGAGGACGAATAGCAATGGTTAAACGGGGTCGAAAATCAGCAGGGGTTTCAAAAACCCGGATAAGCCGTGGCCTTCCCACAGGTGCCCGGTTATCTGTTGCTGACAATAGCGGTGCCCGCATCGTGGAAATTATCTCCGTAATTGGCTACCATGGTCGACTTCGTCGACAACCTGCGGCTAGTGTTGCAGACATGGTCGTCGTCTCTTGTAAAGCTGGCACGCCCAAAATGCGCCGGCAGGTACTCCGCGGCATTATCGTACGGCAACGCAAACCCTATCGCCGAAAAGGCGGTCAATGGATTCGCTTTGAAGACAACGCAATCGTCATCACCTCTGAAACTGGTGACCCCCAAGGATCTGAAATTCGAGGACCCATTGCCCGGGAAGCCGCTGAACGATGGCCTCGAATCGCCAGCGTGGCTAGCATCATAGTTTAGGAGCGATAAAAGAAATGACCTCACGAAAACCCAAAAAACAACGAAAACGCCGATACACAGCGACTTGGCAGCAACGACATAAATTCCTCTCCGCGCGACTTGCCCCGGATCTAGTTGAGAAACACGGTATCCGTCAGCTTCCGATTCGCAAAGGGGACACAGTTTACATTACTCGTGGTGCTTTCCGCGATTCTGAAGGTGATGTGCAAGATGTTGACATGAAGAAGTTACGCATCCACATCGAAAACATCTCCATTGAAAAAGTCGATGGCTCAGCGATCCCCCTGCCCATTGCTCCTTCAAATGTTATGATTACTAAACTCAAAATCGATCAAACACGTCAAGCAGTCATTGATCGAAAAGCAGCAGCACGGCGTGCTCAAGAGGAGAAGGAGGAATAAGAAAAATGGTAAAAGGACATCGAAGACACCTAAAACGCTTAGCCTCACCCGGTCACTGGCAAATCAAACGGAAGGTTCATCCTTTCACCATCCGTGCTAATCCAGGAGCACATGCTCTCCACGAAGGTCTACCACTTGGTGTGGTCGTCCGTGACATGCTCAACCTCACAGAAACTCTAAATGAAACAAGACGAGTCATCTCTCAAGGTCATGTCAAGGTTGATGGGAAAATCCGCAAAGATTACAAGTTCACCGTTGGCCTCATGGATGTTATCGAAATTCCTGCAGCGAAGACCCGGCTTCGTGTAATCCCAAATTCAAGCCATCACCTTCAACTTATTCCCATCCCTCAAAAGGAGCAGAATATCAAACCCTGCAAAATCACTGGAAAAAACACCGTGAAGAAAGGCAATCTGCAACTTCACCTGCATGATGGTCGAACAATCCTCCTTCAGGTCGATGACCCTAAAACTAAGCCCAAACATGAATACCGGACCGGAGACACGCTATTCATCAAGCTTCCCGATCAATCGATTCAACAACACATTCCTCTCAAGGAAGGGATCACAGCCGTTATCACAGGCGGTGATCACACTGGCTTTGTTGGAAAACTCGTCAAAATTGACCCAGACAATAGACTCGGTACCTTACAGGGCAAAGACGACAAGACCATCCTCACAGCCATTCGCTATGTCTTCCCAATCGGTGAAGACACACCCCAGATTAAGTTACTGGAGGCTAGCTAACCATGTCAACCAAAAAGACGACGACAACAAAACCCAAAACATCATCACAAAAAACAGCCTCAACTCCAACCAAGACCACTACTCCGCAACCCTCTAAACCAGATGTCGCTGAGAAAGTAAAAGCGAAGAAGAACAATGTTATGCGGAAAATCTTCATTTCTAAAGTTGTCGTCAACATGTCCTTAGGCGCAGGTGGAGAACCCCTCGCAAAGGCAAAAACTGTTCTTGAAGAGTTAACTGGTCAAAAACCCGCTGATGTGCTAGCCAAACGGACTAATCGCGACTTCGGATTACGAAAAGGTGAGCCAATGGGCTGCAAAGTTACCCTGCGTGGCGCACCAGCCAAGGACTTCGTCAAACGCGCCCTCGATGTCAAAGACTTCCGAATCCCACAAAGTGCTGTTGACCAGGCTGGGAATGTCTCCTTTGGAATCTCAGAACATATTCAGATTCCCGGAGCCAAATATGACCCCAATCTAGGAATCTTTGGCATGGATGTTTGTATCTGTACAGAACGACCAGGCTTCAGAATTAATCGACGCCGTCGTGCCCGCCATAAAATCCCTCTTCGTCACCGAATCACACCAGAGGAAGCAATGACGCTACTCTCGACTGAACTAGGCGTTCAATTTACTCTACCTGACCAGGAGGACGAGTACTAATGTCAAAAGAAAAGAAACAAGGGAAAGGACACCGGACCTGCAAGCGGTGTGGAACACATCGAGCAATCATCCGAAGCTATCACATTGGCTTATGCCGACGCTGCTTCCGTGAGGTTGCGGAGGAACTTGGCTTTCGTAAATACACTTAGGAGTGAGAAGAGTAATGCCCGTGAAGAATCCGTTGGCTGATGCCTTTTCAACGATTATGAACCATGAATTATTACGCAAGTCAGAGGTCATCATTGCTCCTGCTTCGAAAAAAATTGGAGCAGCCCTCCGTATTATGCAACGGATGGGCTATGTAGGCGAATTTGAGTTTATTGATGATGGAAAGGCGGGGATGCTCCGTGTTGAACTCCTAGGCCGAATCAACAAGTGTGGAATAATTCGTCCACACTTTGCTGTAAAACGCCATGACTTTGAAGATTGGGAAAAACGCTTCCTGCCTTCGCGTGCCTTTGGTATTCTCATAGTGTCAACACCCAAAGGCTTCATGACACACAAGGAAGCCGTTGAACAGGGACATGGAGGTCGCCTTATCGCGTATGTTTACTAACTCTTGGAGAGAATGAATCAATGCCCCCGAAAACAACTCACCATGAGCAATCGACTCCTATTCTGGAAGAAACCACAGTAACCGTGGAAGATCAGCTCGTAACTGTGAAGGGACCCAAGGGCGAACTCGTCAAGGATTTCAGCCATGCTGATGTCGACATCACCAAAACCCGAAACACCATCACGATATCAGTGAACTATCCTCGAAGCCGCCAATTGGCTTTAGTAAAAACCATCCTTTCCCACATCGAGAACATGATGCTAGGTGTTGTTCATGGTGTTACTTATAAAATGAAGGTGGTCTACGCACACTTTCCCCCTACCGTCAAAGTACAAGGCGACAAACTCATCGTTGAGAACTTCTACGGCGAGAAGGCTTTTCGGAAGGCAAAGATTCTCCCTGGTGTAACTGTTACCGTCCAAGGAGATGAGGTTATTCTAGAAGGTATCGACATCGAACTTGTTGGTCAAACTGCGGCTAACATCCAACATTCTACTAAGCTACGACGAAAAGACCCTCGGAAATTCCATGATGGAATCTATGTTTACGAAAAGCAACTCGGTGAAAGATACTGGAAGATTTAGCTAACCCGGAAGTGATATGGCATGAAACGAAGTAAACGCATTGAAAAGTTGAAACAGGCATTACGGCAGAAACGGGTGCAGAACCAGCGGAAACCACAATTCCAGCGTCCCGAAAGTTCACGATATAAACGGCTAAATACAAGCTGGCGGCGTCCGAAAGGTATCGATTCTGCAATTCGTAAGCGTGAAAAAAGTCAACCAGCTATACCCACCATTGGATATCGGAGTCCAGTCGCACTCCGTGACTATCATCCATCTGGTTTGAAAGAAGTACTGGTCCACAATCTCAAAGAACTCGAAGGGCTCCATCCGAAAACTCATGCCGTACGCATAGCCCACCGAGTGGGTGATCGTAAACGATTAGCTATTATTGAACGAGCCGACGACCTTGGCTTACATGTCCTCAATCCCCAATTGAAATCCGAGGTGCGAGAACTTCTCGACCTTTCCACCGAGGAAACCCTGTAGGTGACTCAAATAATGAATGTTCGCTCCCAACGAAAATTAGCCGCACGCATGCTGAAAGTCGGACAAAACCGCATCTGGATTGATCCAGGCCGACTAGATGATGTAGCCATGGCAATTCGTCGCGAAGATGTTAGAAGACTCATCCACGAAGGAGCGATTCGAAGCTTACCAATTAAAGGCGTAAGCCGCGCTCGGGCGAAGGAGTTACACGAAAAACGGCGACTTGGTCTTCGTCGCGGTCACGGTAGTCGGAAAGGTAAAAAAACTGCGAAAGTTTCATCCAAAGAGCGTTGGATGCTCAAAATCCGTGCAATACGCCAGCACATCAAAACCCTACGGGCTCGACGAATTATCAAACCCCGTGATTATCGACGATTGTATCGACTTGCTAAGGGCGGAGTATTCCCTTCAATTCGACGCGTCGATCAATACATTCAGGATCATAAAATGAAGAGGCGATAAAAAATGGCAACAGGACCTCGTTACAAAGTTCCCAATCGACGACGACGTGAAAGTAAAACGGATTACCGTGCACGACGTCGAATGGTGAGTTCAGGACGCCCTCGACTTGTCATTCGCAAAACAGGTACACGCATCATTGTCCAAGTGATTGAAGCTCGATTAGAAGGGGATCGGTGTATATCAGCCGCCGATTCACGACAATTAAACGACTTCGGGTGGCGCGCGGGTCTAAAGAATCTTCCCGCTGCCTACCTTACAGGCTTCCTTGCCGGGAAAAAAGCTGTGAATGCAGGTACGAACGAAGCTATTGTCGATCTTGGACTTATTCAACCGATTTCTGGATCACGCATCTTTTCTGCTGTTAAAGGTGCTATCGATGCTGGGTTATCCATACCCTGCTCAGAAAAGATGTTTCCCCCCGAGAAACGAATACGTGGTGAGCATATTGCTGACTATGCTAAGGACCTTAGCAAAAACCAGCCTTCTACATTCGAGCGTCAGTTCGGAAAAATCTCCAAAGGCCGTGTCGATCTCACTACTATTCCTAAAATGTACGATTCCACTAAAACAACGATATCCACGAAAATTAGTTCGAGGAGGTCAACAGAATGAGTCGACGCCCAAGTACCCCCCGACAGTTCGTTGCAGAAGAATGGGAACCCGTCACCAAAGTCGGGCAACAAGTCAAAGATGGCGAAATTACTTCCCTAGACGATCTCTTTCAACTAGCTCTTCCGATCAAAGAACCAGAAATCATCGATGTACTGCTTCCTGATCTCCAAGAAGAAGTCATCGATATTAACCTAGTGCAAAAACAAACGGATGCCGGCGAAAAATCCAGCTTCAAAGCCACCGTCATCGTCGGAAATGAAAATGGGTTTGTCGGAATTGGTGAGAGTAAGGCTCCTGAAATTGGACCTGCCATCAGAAAAGCCATCCTTCGTGCGAAGCTTAACATCCTCTCGGTACGTCGGGGCTGCGGAAGTTGGGAATGTGGTTGCTATGATCCGCATTCAATTCCCTTTCAAGTTACAGGTAAAACTGGTAGCGTCCGTCTTACCCTCCTACCTGCACCCAAAGGTGTCGGATTGGTTACAGCGGATACCATTAAAGTAGTCCTCCGGTTAGCTGGGATTCAAGATGTCTGGTCCCGAACTCGGGGACATACGAGAACTACATTGAACTTTGCTCATTCCGTCTTTAGAGCACTTCAACAAACGAATCGAATCATGACACCGCAAGACTGGACACGGAGAGAAGGATAGAATGTCAGAAAAAGAGCCCACAACTAATGCCCTCATGGTTGTTGTTCGCCTTCGCAGTGGCATCGGATTACGTCAAGATGTTAAAGACACTTTGACAATGCTGAACCTTACGCGAACCAATCATGCCATCATTATTGATAAACGTCCATCCTATTCTGGTATGTTGCAAGTTGCAAAAGACGCAATAACCTGGGGTGAAGTCGATGTTCCGACCTTATCTCGGCTTCTTCGTAAACGAGGACGCTTGTTGGGAAGCAAACACCTCACAGATGAATATATTGCTAACAATACTGCCTACAAGTCGATTGACGAATATGCTGCCGCCTTGGTGGCACTTAAAGAGGACATCTCAACTCTTGCAAAATTGAAGAAAGTCTTTCGACTCCATCCACCTTCTAAGGGATTCCGTGGTAGTATTAAACGAAGCTACCAACAAAAAGGTGAGTTGGGGTATCGAGGGTCCGAAATTAACGGACTTGTCCAACGTATGTCTTAAACAATTCATTGACTGAGAAGGAGGAAAAGAAAATGTCATCAGAAGACAAAGACGAAAAAAGACGAAAACGCTGGTGGGACTCAGATTCATTTGATGACCAATTTGAAGCAATACAACGCATGTTTGAAGAACTCATGAAAATGTTCTCAGATATTGACCCTGAAGATATCTTTGGTTCAGACTCGCAAAATCATATTGAAGAGATTCTTGACCAGTTTCAGAAGAATCCGATGGTCTGGGGATTCTCTGCGACCATTGGACCAGATGGCAAGATCCGCTTAAACCCCTTTGGTAACCTTAACACAGATGGCGCATCACCCGTGGTTCGTGAAGTACGTGAGCCCCTCATCGATGTCATGGAACATGACGACGACATCGTTATCATCGCCGAACTTCCTGGCATAAAGCGTAGTGAAATTGATGTCGAAATATCGGATTACACAGTGACTATTCAGGTCAATAACCCTAAACGGAAATATGCCAAGACCCTTGACCTTCCCGCCCCCGTTAACACCGACTCGGCAAAAATCGATTACAATAATGGCATATTAGAAATCCAAATCAAAAAACGGTAGATTCAACGGAGATTAGAGGCATGGCACAACGGAAAGAAAAACGCGTTCGTCAGCAACGTGGCAGTCGCATGCATGGTTACGGTCGAATCGGACAGCACCGGAAAGGAGGACAACGTGGTGGAAAAGGTAAAACTGGCGGTAAGAAACACGATTGGACATATGTTACTGCCAAAGATCCTAAACGCTTTGGAAAACACGGCTTCCATCGTCATAACAAACTCCGTCAATCACACCAAACCATCAATGTCGGTGAACTTGCCACCAACCTTAGCCAATTTACTGAGGAGAAACCTTCACCAGAAGCAGGTCTCATTAAAATCGATTTGACTCCCTTAGGAGTCGAGAAAGTTCTTGGAGCTGGGCGCATTGCTATTCCCCTCATGGTCACGGCTCCCCTTTTTACACATCGAGCCGCTGAGAAAATTAAGGCAGCTGGTGGAAAAGTGAAGGGAACCATCCAAGAACCCACCAAACATCCTGCTCCCTCACTACAACCCAAACCAACAACAGCTCCGAAACCCAAACCAAAACCTAAGGCTGCTCCAAAGACCAAGGCGAAAACAAAACCTAGAGCCAAACCCAAGACCACTATCTCAAAGAAACCTACAGCCAAAAAACCTGCTAAAAAACCCGCCAAAAAACCTGCAACAAAATCAAAACGAGCGACAGCCTCAAAAGGCAAATCTTAAACCACAACACAATTAAACAGAAAGAACCTTCGGCAAAGCCACATTCGCTTCAAACCCTATAAAAAATGAGAACATGGTGTCAACGGCATGAGTCGATTTCTACGTCTTTTTCGTCCATTTGTGCGCATCATGCCGGAAGTCAAGGCACCTGACCGAAAGGTCTCATTCCGCGAAAAATTCATTTGGACTGCGGTCATTCTTATCCTCTTCCTCGTCATGTCTAACCTCCCATTATACGGAATCAGCCCGGACTTGGGCTTCGACTACTTCTTCTGGCTCCGAACCATCCTAGCTTCTCAACGCGGCACGCTCATGGAGCTTGGGATTGGTCCAATTGTCACCGCAGGCCTCATAATGCAGCTCCTCGTGGGATCACAACTCATCCGTGTAGATATGTCTGATCCTTACATGCGGTCACTCTATACCGGTGCACAGAAAGTACTCGCCATCTTCATGACAGCCTTCCAAACCATTGCTTACATCTTCGCTGGAGCTTACGGAACATTTGGTTTACCAGCAGCGGATGGAGGTCTCCCTATCCCAAACGCGATTCTGGTCTTCTTTCAACTGATGTTTTCTGGTATCATCGTAATCCTCATGGACGAAACCATCCAAAAGGGCTGGGGCCTAGGCAGCGGTGTCAGCCTTTTCATTATGGCCAATGTCTGCAGCCAAATCCTGTGGGGCATGTTCTCCATCACCTTTGCTCAAAATGCTGACATCCCCGCAACTCCGCTTGGATTCGCAGGCATCATACCATACACCATAGCCAATTTCGCCGCTTGGTCCACTGTAGGGTTCCAACCACAGTATGTCCATCCCAATGGCCCAATCGCAAGCTGGTTCATATTATGGCTCAGACCTGAGAATCCAAGGGCGAGTATGCTCGGCGTCGTGACCACCTTTATCGTCTTCGTTTTAGTTATCATTGTCGAGTCGTATCGCGTGAATATACCCCTCCAATATGCACGCTACCGAGGATTCAGAGGACAGTACCCCATCAAACTGCTCTATGTATCTAACATTCCTGTTATCTTTACACAGGCCTTATACGCTAACATCCTCTTCATCACCCAAATCCTTTGGACCAACCCTGGATTAGGTTTAGCTGATGGGACGAATCCGCTCGCTTTTTGGTTCGGGATTATCGCACGCTATACGGCTGCGGAACAAGGCAACTACCTCATACCTGACCCCCTCACTTTCGTTTGGTTCCTCACGCCACCCACAGGGCTCGTTGAAATTCTCTACACTGAGATACCTGGATTGGGTATTATTCGAGGTGTTGGCTATGGTATCCTCCTTGTTCTCTTCTGTGCTGGATTTGCTCGGCTCTGGATTGATGTCTCGGGTATTGGACCCCGTGATATTTCCCGGCAGCTCATCGGTGCAGGTATGCAAGTTCCCGGCTTCCGTCGCTCACCCCAAGTCATCGAGAAAATCCTACAACGCTATATTCCCGTCGTTGCCGTTCTTGGCGGTATCATCATCGGCGTCCTTGCGGCCGGAGCTGACTTCCTCGGCGCCCTCAGCTCGGGCATTGGGATCCTCTTAGCCGTAGGCATACTTCGCCAATACTTCGAGATATTAGCAAAAGAGCAGTTGAGCGAGATGCACCCGATGATGCGGGGTCTACTGGGATTAGAATAGGAATAGTCTAGTTTTGTGTGGACATCAGGTTGGCTCGAAAAGCTCTTAAGGGTAGGACCGAGATTGTGCCCGCTCGTTGGTGGTCGATGCTATGCAAGTACGAAAAGTAGTCGTAGTCAGCGGTGTTCCTGGCGTTGGAAAGACGACAGTCGTCACGGATGCGATACGAAAGGTCGAAGATCGACTGAATGTGTCGTTGATTACCTATGGATCGGTCATGTTTGAGATTGCAAAGAAGCAGCGCCTTGTTGAAAACAGAGATGAGGTGCGGAAACTACCCATTACGAAACAACGCGAAGTCCAAAAACTAGCAGGTGAACGGATTGCCGCGATGAGTCGTTCTCAGGTTGTGGTTGTGGATACACACACCTTGATTCAGACTTCGGAAGGGGGATTTCTCATTGGACTACCACAATGGGTAGCAGAAGCCATTAGACCAGCATCGCTTGTGTTGGTTGAGGCTGATCCCAAGAACATCGCATCGCGTCGTGCCAAGGATGAATCGCGAACACGAGATGAACAGCTCATTAGGAGTATAGCGATGCATCAAGAGTTATCACGGGCTGCTGCTATTGCTGTAGGAACCTTAACTGGTGCTACCGTAATGATTCTTAAGAATGTAGAGGGTAAAGCAGAAGAAGCAGCAACCGCCTTTGCTGAGTTGCTCCTGAAGGTCTGATAACAATGCAGAATATTTTCATCGACATCGCTCTCGGACTTCGAATCGCAATGGGTCCTTGGGCGTATCCACCTTTAGCTGCAGTAGTAGTTCTTCTCGTTAGCGTTATGATTTCTTTGATTTCGAATTTAGTGAATCGTCATTTTATCGACTATGAACGGTTGGGTCGAGCACGACAGGAAATCAAGAAATGGCAGGATATGAAGCGTCAAGCGGAGCAGGAAACTGATCCGAGGTTGAAACGGAAGCTCGACATGAAAGTGAAACGTCGTGAACGCTATGTTATGAAATTACAGACCGAAACTAGCAAACAGTCTTTCCTGCCAATGGTGGTCACTATTATTCCCTTCATGTTAGTCTTCATAATTATGAATGGTATATTCGTTGACCCTTTCACCTTTCCTGGTGAAGCCATTCCTGGTCCCGTTTTGTATTCACCACTTAACTTCGCTCAAATCCTGGGCTCCTTAGGTTTGGGATTTGGGTGGCAATACGGGCAATGGCCACTGGTACCCCTTGGTGGTATGGGCCTGCTCTACATCTACTGGTACATCATCTGCAGCTTTACCTTCAATCTTGTCATTCAGAAATTCTTAGGCACTAGTATGACCTCAGGATACTGAAATCAACAAGGGTGATATCATGCCCCTTACGATTACAGTCAGTGGATTACACGGAGCAGGTAAAACGACGGTGGCAAAGGCTTTAGCTGAAACTTTCAACCTTCGATATGTCTCAGGTGGTATGATTTTTCGCCAACTCGCTCAGGAAAAAGGCATCTCTTTGTCAGAACTAAGCCAAATTGCAGAAAAAGATCCTCATATCGACCAAGAAATCGATGCACGAACCCAACAAGAAGCCGAAAAAGGAAATGTAGTAATCGACGCTTACATCGCAGGATGGATTGCACGACGTTTTACTGACTTGAAAATCTACCTTCACGCCCCACAGGATGTGAGAGCCCTACGCATTGCAACGCGTGAAAAACGGTCCATAGAAGAGGTGTTAGAAGAAACCCGGGTACGCGAGGATAGCGAGCAACACAGGTTTTACGAGTTTTACGGTATTGATGTGTTGGATCTTCGACTCTACGATGTGGTACTAAATACTGAAAATATCAACGCGGTAGCGTCGATAGATATTTGTACTACGGCAGTGAAGGCGTACCTTGCGTCCTCCGGGACGACTATTGAATGAGGCTGTCGCGGCAACACGATAGCTGACTGTCAACCGGTGGAGGAACGATCTCTATGAGTTTAGTTGAAGTTGGACGAGTGTGTGTAAAAACACATGGTCGTGAAACAGGGCATAAATGCGTTGTAGTTGAACGAATCGATAAGAGTTTCGTGCTTATCACGGGACCCAAAGAGGTCACTGGCGTACGTCGCCGCAGGGCGAATGTTGATCACTTGACCCCTACTAAGAAGAAAGTGGACATTAAAGCTGGCGCAGAGGATCAAGCAGTGATGAAGGCACTGGAAGGCGCTAAACTCCAAGACTTTATGAAAGAAAAAACGGAGGAGTAATTCCCTAGTCCTATGGGCTGAAGAGGTCCTCGGTTATGACGAAATCATGGCTACCTGCTGACAAGGAACGCAAACTCTTAACTCGCGCCGAGGACACCACTAACCCGGCTTATGGTCAGAACCCCCAGGAACGATCCATCTCTGACCTTTTGCAGGATGGGATCATCAACCTGGATAGCTTGTTCTAAAGAGTCCTTGGCTCTTTTCAAGCCCAGAAAAACCTCCTGGACCGACCAGCCATGAAGTGGTGTCCTGGGTCAAACGAATCTTGAACCTTGAACGCGCAGGTCATTCCGGTACCCTAGATCCTCAAGTTACTGGTGTTCTTCCTGTCATGTTAGGTAACGCAACAAAAATCGCAAACGCCTTACTCACCTCAGGAAAAGAATATGTCTGCATAATGCGTCTGCACCGACAGGAATCAGAGAAAAAGGTGCGCCAAGCCGTACAAGAATTTGTTGGAACCATCTATCAACGCCCTCCCCTTCGGTCCTCAGTTAAACGTCGAATCCGAACTCGCGAAATCTACTACATAGAG
The DNA here is from genome assembly GCA_048938385.1 of Promethearchaeota archaeon. GTDB lineage: Archaea > Asgardarchaeota > Hermodarchaeia > Hermodarchaeales > Hermodarchaeaceae > Hermodarchaeum. The sequence goes on from JBHLMG010000034.1 coordinate 13,013, forward strand.
ATTCTTGAAATTGAGGATCAGAATGTCTTATTTCGTGTCGGTTGCCAAGCTGGCACTTATATCCGGAAATTGGTCGCTGATATCGGTACGGTGTTGGGCGGTGGCGCGCACATGGCAGAGCTTCGCCGTACACGAACAGGCCCCTTCAAAGAAGATGCAAGTCTAGCTACCCTTTATGATGTCATCGATGCAGTTCATTTCTGGAAGGAAGAAAAGAATGAGCAACTCCTACGCCAATATATCTACCCTCTCGAGAATGGGGTGCAACATCTTCCCCACATCATCATCCGAGACACCGCTGTCGACGCTTTATGTCATGGGGCGAATTTAGCCGCTACTGGCGTATTATCGCTCCACGATGATATTAAAACAGGAGACACGATCGGAGTCAAGACCTTAAAAGGTGAACTGGTCGCCTTGGCAGTTGCGCAATTACCTACTCAGCAGATCCTTGAAGCCAGTTCTGGCATTGTTGCCAACACTTCACGCGTCATTTTACCTATTGGTACCTATCCTTCGATGTGGCGACGAAAATCCCGATCATAGAATATGGCGCCGCGGATGGGATTCGAACCCATGAGACCCGAAGGTCACAGGCTGTTTGGTTCTTGGTTGTAAGTGAAGCAAATTCCAGGCCTGCGCCGTAAACCACTTGGCTACCGCGGCTCGGCGTTCATTTCAAGCACCTTTACCTTTAAAGATTTAGTTGAAACTGTGTTCCCTTGACCTTCCAGACAGGACAGCCTCTCAAAGAACCCGATTAGAAGGGCAAGTCAAGCCAACACATTTAAAAGCGGTTCTGTATTTCGATTGCGATAGCTCATGAGCTAGTGCTATTTGAGGTGCTAATTTGTCATCCTCGTATCGACATATCATCCGAGTGGCTCGGACTGACCTAGATGGAAGCTTCAAGCTCGATCAAGCACTAAGTGCTGTAAAAGGCGTCGGGCAACGGCTAGCTCGGGCTATAATTGAAGCTGCAGGTCTAAATCCCGAACAACGGGCAGGTTACATCACAGATGAAGATGTTAAAAAAATTGAAGAAGTCCTTAAAACCCCGGATAAATTTGGGATACCGCATTGGATGTTGAATCGGCAAAAAGACATGACTTCAGGGGAAAACAAACATCTCATTGGTGCAGATCTTGATTTTCAGAACAAGATGGACATCGATTATTTGATGAAAACCAAGAATTGGCGTGGTATTCGTCACAGTCTTGGATTAAAAGTCCGTGGACAACGGACCCGCTGTACGGGCAGAAAAGGACGTACAGTCGGAGTTAAAAGAAAACGATTGAGTCCCAGGTGAATCGGCTAATGGGTGGAATTCGAAAACCAAAGAAGAAATATCTGCCACCGGGTCATCCTTGGCAAAAAAACCGCCTTGCTGAAGAGCTGATTTACATTGGCGAATATGGGCTGCGGAATAAACGCGAACTATGGCGTCATCGCACACTCTTGACGAGATTTCGCGGAACAGCACGAGATTTAGTAGCACTCCCCGCAGAGGTGCGTGGAATCGGAGAGCCCCAGCTCCTTGGACGACTGAGTCGCCTCGGCCTTATTGAAGAGCATTCTCAACTGGATGATGTTTTGAATCTCACAATTCGCGACATCTTGGAACGGCGGCTCCAAACCCAGGTCCAACGACAAGGACTTGCCAAAACTATGCACCATGCTCGGCAGCTCATAGTTCATGGTCATATCACCCTTGACGGACACCGTGTAACATCGCCTGGGATGCTTCTTTATCGAGATACTGAAAAGCGACTTGAATACGCCCCTGGAAGTCCCTATCGCACCCCCAATCACCCCGAGCTACCTAAAGGCGAAGCTGTAGCTCCCTCTCCTAAAGCTCCTGAAACTTCAAAGGACCAACCCGAAAAGATCACGGTGAAAATCCCTAAGGTTCGGGATATCAAAGAAGTGGTCCTCAAAGACGAGGAGGACGAATCTGAGGAGCCTCATTTAGAGGAAGCAGAAGCAGATGTACCGGAGTCAAAGAAGGAAAAGACAGCCGAGGGAAAGAAACCGAGCGAAGGAAAGAAAGAAGAGGTAAGCTGATTATCCAAAGAAAATGCAGGTTGATGATGGCTAATGGCTAAGGAAAACGAGGCTTCAACAAAATCCAAGTCGGTAAGGAAGGAAAAGAAAAAGGACCCACCGGCTCAGGAGGACACCAAAGCCGAAGAAGCAGTTCCTCCAGTGGAAGAAACTACTGCTCAAGAGAAACCTGCTCCTGCTAAGAAAAGAGCTGCTAAAAAACCAGAAAAAGAAGAAGAGAAACCTCGGGGACGACGACGCACTCGGTCCAGCACTCGGCCTGCCCGCACTCCCACACCTGTTGACAGCGAGGAAAAATGGGGTGTTGCACACATTTACAGCTCTTATAACGATACGATTGTACATATTACAGATATCACAGGGGCTGAAACAATCGCCAGGGTTTCAGGTGGGATGATCGTGAGGGCAGATCGAGATGAAAGTTCACCTTATGCTGCTATGCAAGCGGCTTTTCGTGCTGCCCGAGCAGCCATGGATCGCGAAATCACTCGTGTGAATATTAAAGTTCGGGCTCCTGGTGGACACGGTCCGAAAACGCCTGGTCCTGGGGCTCAAGCGGCTATTCGTGCTCTAGCCCGTGCAGGACTTCGAATAGGCAGAATAGAAGAAGTAACGCCAATGCCCCATGATGGTACACGACGTCCTGGAGGACGCCGAGGTCGGAGAGTCTAGTCGTTAGCAGGTAGGGCAAGATAGAGAGGTGAAAATATGAAGGTAACCATGCTTGAACAAACCGAAGATACTCTACGAGTACGCATCGAAGGTATCCGACCGGGTTTAATGAACGCCCTACGCCGAATCATTATTTCAGAAACGCCCGTGATGGCAATCGAAGAAGTTGTCATCCTAGAAAACCAATCTCCTCTATTTGACGAAATCATCGCACATCGTTTAGGTCTTGTACCCCTCCGCACCCAGTTAGACTTGTATACCCTCCCCGAAGATTGTACCTGTGAAGGTGCAGGATGTCACTTGTGCCAAGCAGGATTCACCATGGAGGTTGAAGCTCCTGAGGATGGCTTCATCGCAACCACTGGAGACCTCAAACCTCAGGATCCTGAAACAGTTCCAGTAAGTGATAAAATCCCTATAGCAAAACTCGGCAAAGGTCAACGCATTGTCGTTGAAGCATATGCTCGGTTAGGCATTGGTCAAGATCACGCCAAATGGCAACCAGTTTCAACAATGGCCTACAAAATGATACCTAAGGTCAAGGTTGATACGGCAAAATGTTATGGGTGCAAAGAATGTGTTGAGGCCTGTTTTCGAAAAGTCTTCGAAATGCAGAACGAAAAAGCGGTTGTCGTTGACGAACTCAACTGCACGATCTGCAATCTCTGTGTTGAAACCTGTGATGTACAAGCCATCACAGTAACATACGATGAAAATAGCTTCATCGTCACTATTGAGTCAACAGGTGCACTACCACCCCAGACAATCTTTGAAAAGGGCATCGACACATTTCAGAAAAAATACAACGAACTAATTACGCTCCTACCTGGGCGTGCAGCTCCCTCAGCCAAGAAAACGCCTGCGAAAAAGAAGCCTGCAGCGAAGAAGGCGGCTGCGAAGAAGCCTGCAGCGAAGAAGGCGGCTGCGAAGAAGCCTGCAGCGAAGAAGGCGGCTGC
>JBHLMG010000014.1:0-61124 GCA_048938385.1 Promethearchaeota archaeon
ATCAACGAAGGTGAGAGCTGTTTTTTCCACATATTCGTGCCCTAGATGGGGAGGATTGCGGGTTTGAAAAGCGACAATGGTTCGCCAACCGCGTTCTTTAAACAAGATGCGGGTTTCCATGGGATAGAGGGTGACATCGGCGAAAGTCGTTGGCGTGCGGGGTACTACGGCTAGTTGACCGCTTAGTAGGAATTGACCCATTTCCTGCACACGCCCAACCCCTGGATGCTCGGCATCGGTGGTGCCAAAGATTTGCTGTGCGTAGTGTTTTTTGTCAACCTGATAGATTTCTTCAACGGAGAGCTGGGCTACTCCCGCGTCATTGAGGGTAAGAGCAACCTGATCGCCGGCGGAGAAGCCGTTTGTTTGTTCAAGGTCTAAGACGATGGGAATGGTCCAGGGGACATCAGAGGGGAGTCGCATGGAAGCGAGCACGGTCTGGGTGGCTTCTTCGGTCATGAATCCGGTGAGGGGGCTCAGAATGCCGTGTCCGATATTTTGGATGATATCGCCCATCGCATCGGATATCGCGATGGTGGGATAATCGGATAACTCGGCGTGGAATTTCGTAGCTTGTTGTTCAGAGAGTAACTGTGAGATGAGGATACCACCATGGGGAGCATTCACTGTAGAGTTCGCCTCCTAGTCGAGGTATCCTAACGCACGGAGCCGGTCTTTGACGCGCTTTTCGTCTTCGGGGGTGAACGCTTGTTCCTTTGCTTGTTTGGCGTTCTCCTCTTCTGCAAAGATTTCCCGGAGAACATAGGTGACATATCCGGATACAGAGGAAAAACCGGTATCTTGAATGCGTTCTTGGATTTTATGGAAGAGCGTAATGGGGATGGATACCGTGGTATGTTTTTTAGCCTTGGGCATGAAAGGGGGTCTCCAAGAAAGTTAATGGTATGGCATTAAGTGTAATGCCGTAGCATTAGCCCATATATTAACTCTTCGCTAGCAGGATGAAAAAGGAGCTGCAGAATTTAGTGGATGCTAATAGAGCCGAACCGTCTCAAAGTTCTGGAGGGCTCGTGTCTCTAACCGGCGTCGCTGTCCGATGTTACGGTGAAGGTGACTTGCCAAATGAATGCATTTACTGGCTTCACCGTGGCATGTGAGGATGCGTTCGGGTTTGGGTTGGATCCGGTGAGCGTAGTCGACGAGCTGCCGGCGGTCGCTGTGCCCGGAAAAGCCTTCTACGGTGTGGATTTGGAGTTCAACCTTGATGACTTCACGGCGTTCGCCCGCGTTGCGGAAGGGGAGTTGACGCCGCCCTTTCTGGATGCGGCGACCTAGGGTGCCTTCGACTTGGTAGCTGACGAAGATGATCGAGTTGTCGGGATTACCAGCAAGTTGTTTGAAGTATTCGACGGAAGGGCCTCCGGTAAGCATACCGCTGGTGGCGAGGATAATGCAGGGGCCGGATTCAAGGATTTCATCTCGGACTTGGTGTCCGTTGACTTGGGTGAAGTATTCAGCCAAGAAGGGGTTTTGCCCTTGGTGGAAGATTTTATCGCGAAGTTCGCGTGCGAGATATTCAGGGTGCGCTGTGTGGATGGCAGTGGCTTCAATGATCATGCCGTCGACGAAGACTGGAGCTTCTAGAAGAGTACCGCGTCGCATGTATTCATCGAGGACGACAAGGAGTTCTTGTGCGCGTCCTACGGCGAGGACGGGGATGAGTACTTTGCCTCCTCGTTCGAGGGTGCGATTGATGTAGTCGACGAGTTGGCGTTCGGAGTTTTTCCGGGAAGGCATCAGATCTTGGGGTGCCCCGTAGGTGGATTCCATGATGAGGGTTTCGAGCCGTGGGAAGCGATCCGTCGAGGGTTCGAGGAGGCGACTCCGGGCGTACTTGAAGTCACCAGTGTAAGCGAGGTTGTACAATCCGTCGCCAATATGGAGGTGGGCGATGCTGGACCCGAGGATGTGCCCAGCGTTGTGGAGGGTGAGGCGGACATCGGGGGCGATGTCGGTGACTTCGCCATAGTTGAGGGGGATGGTGTGCATGATGAGTTTGCGAACATCTTTGAGTCCGTAAGGGGCAAGTTTGCCTTCTCGGTGGGCAACTTCGAGGTAATCCACTTGAAGCATGGTCATTAGGTCTTGGGTAGGTGCGGTGCAATAGACAGGGCCTTCATATCCATATTTTAGAAGAAAAGGTACGAAGCCACAGTGATCGAGGTGGGCGTGGGTGATGACGACGGCGTCGAGGGTGTTGAGGTCAAATTCGGGAAGGTCAAATCGTGGGAAGGCTTGGTCGGTAGCGCCAACATTCACACCGCAGTCGACCATGACATTGGATTCCGGAGTTTGGACTAACATGGACATGCGACCGACTTCGCGGAAACCGCCTAGAGGTGTGAGGCGGATGTAGCTGCTGGGAAGGATGGAAGGGCGGTGGATGCGGCGACCGATGGTGCGGAGAACGGTTTTGCGTTCTTCGCTGGCGTTTTGGATGGCGTGGCGGACTTTAAGTACGGTATCAGATTTTAGGGGGGGTGTACGAATTACGGTTGGACGCCATAGAGTTTTGAGCCGGATTTCTTCTAAGGTGGTTCCGGTGCGTCCAATCACTAGACCTGGTTTTTTGGCTTCGATTATGACCTCGCCGATGGTTTCGTTGAAAGTGATGCCGGTGATTTCGGCTTCTTCGGGAACGACTTTACGGATTTCTTCTTCTGAAATATCGTGGGGTTTACGGATATTGGGGTCAGATCGGATTACAATGCGTTTCCGAAATTGTTTGGCCAGTTCTTTTATTGCGGTTTGGTCGCCAAAGGTCTGGGGTTTTTGGGCGTAAATGGCGATTTCTGGACCTTCGAATTCGATGTGCGTGACCTGAGCTGCTTTCGGAAGTTCTTTCGCAAGTGCTTGACGAAAATCTTCCAGCGGGTCTTCGATTGCCATAATTTGTTCTACCTCGTGGGCTTTACTGATAGAGTGGAGCTGGATAGCGCAGAAATGGTTGAGGCTTACGCGAAGCCGTTGGAGCTAGTGAGATGTTCAAGGTGTTTCCCTACAGATGTCCCGGCAGTATGCCTTGACAATAAGTACGATAAGAGTTGGAAGTAATCGAAAACGGCGGTTCGGTGCGAAAACCAGCGCGTAGCCGATTCGCCGTGGTTTGGTGACAGATGGCAATATATAAACTTTTTCAACCTTTCGGTGACAGAAATAATTGGAAAAGGAAAAACTACTTGTTTGGTTGAACCTCGGTTTTCATTAGACATGTACTTTAAATCTGGTGGCTTTTGTGACGATTATTACCCTTGTTGGAAAGCGACAAGCTGAAGTGGGCAAAGAATTCGTGTACATGGGACGCACGAAGGAATGCATCGAATGTCCACTCCGTAAGGTGTGTTGTGATAAGTTGGAACCAGAACGAGTCTATATCGTAATTAGCGTGCGAGACCGGGAGCATGAGTGTCCCCTGCATGAAGATGGCGTTCAGCTTGTAGAGGTGGAAGAATCCGGGCAACAGATCACCTTGCCTACTCATCAGCTCTTTGAGGGGGCCGTGTTTACAGTGCATGTCCACCCCTGTGATCAGTGGGATTGTGAATACCATACCGCCTGTAATCCGACGGGAATTCGGGATGGAGATCGGTGTCGAGTCGAAAAAGTTCACAATCGATCAAAGGTGAAATGCTCAAAAGAGCGGAAATTAGGTCTAGCAGATGTACAGCGCGTGAGCTAACCAGAGTAGAGCTAGTCTGTGGCGGGTTTGGCTCCGAGTTCCCAGTCTTCGATGAAGCTGACTTGGGTGTACTTGTCTTTCATGTAGGTTTCAATGTCATGGGTGAGACCAAGTTTCCAAAGTTGGAGAGATTGGTTGAGTAACACCCGTGGATCGGCTGTGATGGTGACTGTGACGGTTTTCCCTTTCGCGGCGACTTTGAGGCTGGTGGGATCTACACCTTCGAAGCGACGATGTAGAAAGGCTTCTAATTTTTCTTGCGTTCTGGTGAGTCTTTTCTTGACGACGATGTCGTAGTTTATGGTATGTCCGGCCAGGATGTGATTGAAGTCGACGGTGACTCGACCCCCGCCCACATGGCGTACGGTTCCTGACTGATTGCCGATGCGAACACGCATACCGCGGACTAGTTTCTGGTCGGTTTTGATACGGGCCCGAGGTATGATACGCACTTGGCTGCTGTCACGCACTCCAAAGGCTTTCTCAGGTTCGAGTTCAATTTTTTTCGTTTCACCGACTTTCATGCCGAGGAGGGCCTCATCCACGCCTGGAACCATCCAGCCTTGTCCAACGATGACGAGGCGGGGTGCATAGGTTTCCTTTTCGTCGAAGACGCCTTCGGCTTTTGCCACCTCTTCCTTGGTTGTATCGAAAAGACGGTTGTCCTCACTGGTATAACCGGTAAAATCAGCGTAAATGAAGTCGCCTTCTTTCACTAATGGGATGGTTGCAGGAGGTTTGGCTTTGCTCGGGGTTTTTTTCGCCGTGGTGGTTTTTTTGGGTTTGGAAGACTTGGACAATTCGTTCACCTTCGATGCGTGCATGGGAACGGCACGCTTAAGATTTTAAAATCCTTTTGTCTGCTAGCCTTAGTGTCTTGTTTCGAGTAATTTTGTGACCAAAAATTCGGTGATGAACCTCGTGAAGATTCTCATGGTTGTTGAGGCACATGTCAAGGGCGCAGGAGGGGGTCCGATGTATTGGGCTCAACTCAGTGAGCACCTGGTTCGTCGTGGACATCAAGTGCAGATCCTCAGTGGTTTTAAACCTGATTCCGAGTTTGTTTCACCGAATACCGTGGGCTTGATACCTATTCGGGGGGATCTGCGTAGCCGATCCGGATGGACCCTGCTGAGCCGTTATTGGTTTCGGAAACGGTTTGTCCCTGTGGTTCGAACATTTGTTGAGCAATGGCAGCCGGATATCATTCACACGGTTCCCCCTATTGCTTCGGAAGCAGCCTTGCGAGCAGGAGTTGCCTTAGATATTCCAGTGGTGGCGTCAATTCTATCCCATGTAGAGGCACAATGGTCCCAGCTTGAACCTAACTGGTTGCGGGCTTACTTGTTCCGTCAACTGGAATTGCGTGCAATTCATCGCCCGTTTCGGCGTATCATCTGTTTGACGCGTCGGTCTCAGCAGGTATTACAGGCGGAGGGGATTCCTGAGGCGCGGATCGTGTATGTACCTCATGCAGTGGACACCGAGAAGTTCGGTTCAAAAGCTGTTGCGCGATTTCGCACTCAACTGGCATTGTCTGACGAAACTTTTGTGATTGGATATGCTGGTGTGCTATCGCGTGAGAAGGGAACCTTTCAGTTGTTTGAAGCGATGGCTCGTCTAGCCAATCTGCATAATCTTGCACTTTTAGTCGCAGGAGAACCTCTTCCAAGCCGTAGACGCCCACTAGCATTGAGAAAGGCTTTTCGCAATGTGTACTTTTTGGGACGGGTTGAACACGAAGATATGCCTGCGTTTATGGCTTCGTTAGATCTATTCATCATCCCGTCGTGGACGGAAACCTTGCCCACCACTCTGCTCGAAGCCCTCGCTACAGGGGTTCCTGTCATGGCGTCAGCTGTGGGTGGAATCAAAGAGTTTCTGAAAAATCGCCTTGGGATCATATTGCCTTCACTCAGGACCGAAGACATCGTCCAGGGATTAAATGCATGGATGCCTCGGCGTGAGGATTTGGAGGCGATGGGTCAGGCTGGTCAACGGTATGTACGGGAACATCATAACTGGAAGCGAACCAGCGAACTTACCGAAGGAGTCTATCAAGCATGTCTCAAGGGCTAGAAACTGGGAGTTCCCCTGGAAAGGGACCTAACATTGAAGCCAGGTTGACTCACAATATTGGAGCCGAAGTCATCACCGTTATCATTCAAATCGTGTTTGGGGTTGCTTCATCGATGTTGATTGTCCGGGGTTTACCCCAAACGCCTGTATACGAGTTCTACATCTACATCCTAATTTTTGCCTGGGCAAATATCCTCGTTCCCGTGGGTATTGGTGGCATAGATGTGGCCCTGATGAAGCACATTCCCGAGGTAATGAGTAGCCAGTCCTCATCGCTGTACCGGGTTATCAGGTGGGCATGTGTAGCAAGTCTGGCAGCGAGCCTAGGAATTATTTTCTTGGTTAATTTACTCCTGGTGTGGCTACCACTAGGTTCCTTAGTCCCCGTGTATGTGGTGCCTTTCTTTCAACTCGCCTTAATCACGGTGCCACTGGTAGCCGTGAGTATGATTTTACAGGGCGTGTTTCGGGGAATGCAAAAGATGCGCTTTTGCGCTGAAGCGATGGGAGTGTTCCACGGCATCTTTGTCGCTGGACTCGTGTACTTGTTTTTCACAGGGACCATGAATATCCTCAGTGTCATTGTGATAAACCTTGTAGCCTCGACAGTGACCATCATTTTCGAAGTTGGTATCCTGGCGATGCTGTTACGGCAATACCGAAGAGAAGGCGTGATGGAAGGGGAGTCGGTATCTTCGCGGTTGATAACTGGAACGGCCTTACAGGCGTTTGTTTTGACAATGCTTGGTGCTCTCTTTGTGAATAGCCCTTTGCTCATCGCTAACTTGTTTCGGACATCGGATGTGATTTTTGCAGGTTTGGGTCTAGCCTTGGGTGTATCGGTCTATCTTCACCAGGGGCAAGCTGCACCCTTCCGTGTGTTGATTCCTCGGGTGTCTGGTGATGTGAAAGCACAAGCTTGGGTGTCTTTGAAGCAATATACGCAACGAGCCTGGAAGCTGGGTCTGTTAGTTGCAGCCTTTGTAATGGTAACGATTGCCTTCTTTGCTAATCCTGTAATGGTAGTGTTTTTTGCAGAAGCCGGAGTCGTGGCAGCACCCTTTCTTGTGTTGATGACTGGCAGCTTTCTGATTTATCCGCTAGCTACGATGTTAATGGATACTCTCATAGGGTTAGGAAAAATCCGCTCAGTTTTGGTAACCTATGCCGTGTGGAATGTAGTTAACATAGCGGCGCTTTGGCTGCTTTGCCCTCTAGCCGGAGAATTGGTCGCCGCGCTGATTTGGTTGGTGGGACTTCCCTTCCTTTCCTTCCTCATTGTGGTATTTAGGCAGCGTATCGCTATTCGAATGACGGTTCCGTTTCTCTCGCGCATCATTGGAGTACTACTCGGAATTAGTTTGGTGTCTTGTGTGGTTGTATGGGTAGGGGGCATGTTGATGGCGTTTTTGAGTCTTAGCGGGAGTGTGGCGTGGTTCTTCCAGATCGTGCTTCTGTTGGTATTATTACCGATTTCTGCTCTCTACTTTTGGAGCCTTATTAGGATCAGAGTACTAGATGCGATTGATGTGAATGCGTTAGTCCAAATCGTGGGTGTCCTTGATCCGATATCGCGTCCCATTGTTTGGTTCATTAAACGACTGAGCCGCATAACTGATCGGGAGCGAGTTAATTCAGCGGGATAGTAATGCGTAGTAGAGGGCTTCGAGCTTTTTGGTGATTGGTTCTCGAGTGAAATGCTTTCGGACCCGCTCTCGTCCTGCTAGTCCAAGTTGATGGCGATAGAGAGGATTTTGCAGAAGCGAAATGATTGCTTGAGCCAATGGAATGGGATCGAAGGGCGGGACGAGCAGACCCGTTTCTCGATCATTTACTACATACGGAATTCCACCAACTTGAGTTGCAACGACGGGTTTGCCCTGAGCCATGGCTTCTAAGAGAACGATACCAAAGGCTTCAGACCGAGACCGGGATGGCAAAACAAAGAGATCGCAGGCAGAATAGGCGTCTCGCAGGCGTCGCTGGGAAAGCACTCCGAGAAACTGGACCGCCTGGGAAAGCCCATGCTGTGTAACCGTGGATTGTAACTCCGATTGTAGAGGACCCCCACCTACAATGAGAAGTTGAGCTGTGGGTATTTTCACAAGAACTCGACGAAAAGCCCGAAGAAGCACCCGAAGCCCTTTATAGGCAACTAAGCGCCCAACGAACAACAGTAAAGGCGTTTCAGCGGTGAAGCCAAAACTTTCCTTTGCGTGAACAGAATCTAAGGGTGAAGCCAGAAAGTAGGGATTGACAGGTGGTGGAATTACAGAGGTTTTGCCTCGGTACCGTTGTAGGAAGGATGAACTTTCGAGGTAAATTGGAGAGGTCACAATAAGGCGTCTAGCGATGTTGGCAGCAATATGGCGAGAAATCCAATAGACCTGACTGAGCCATCGATGGAAGAACCGAGTTTTTGTGGCAATGTCACTGGGGAGTGCATCAGCGTGGTAGGTAATGACTAAAGGAAGCCCCGTCAGTCGACTGGAAAAGGCGGTGAAATCCACAGTCATTGGGGAGTTAATGTGGGCATGAAGAAGATCGCATCGATCCCGGATGAGTGCGGGGATTAATCCCGGTATGAAAGGATAGCTGAACGGACGACTAATCGCATGGAAGCGATGAATGTGAATGCCATCCCATAGTTCATACCAAGGCAGCCCGGGTAGATGTGCAGTATACACTTTCACATAGTGACCAGCATCAACCAGGCCTTTGGCGAGATTATAAGCGTATGTTTCGATTCCCCCTACGACCGGATGAAAGTCGTGAACGACCTGTGTGATACGGAGGGAATGCTCCATAAGGGTTTCACCCCGTTACATTCATGGGTAAATGCACCCAGAGCCCGTTGCCTCGTTGATTGCGAACCCACACTATTGCATCTGTAGCGGGATCGTATCGCCATAATTCAAAGGTGAGTCGGAAATTATTACCCACTTGGGTCATGTTCAGTTCAATGGGAATGACCCATCGGCTACCATGGCTTAGAATTCGCTGGTGTTCTAATAAGATGGGGGCTGAAGAAGGCGTTGACGCGGTTGCCATGGTAGTCGCATTCGCTAGCTTTGTGCGGACATAGTAGTACTGTGCGACTCCCATGTAATTGTAGATGTCCACATTCACCGTGACATTACTGTATTGGGTGACATTGGTAGGGTACGGACCGGCTTGCATGTTTTCATTGAGTAGTGCAATTGTAGAAGTGTATTCCACAGGAGGAAGGAACCATACGGAAACCAGGAGGGTTCCTGTGGTGAAAACGATGGCGAACATGAGTATGGTCAGAACGGTCTGGGTATGCCTTCTCATGATGCCGCCTCCAGTTGCTTTTCGGGTAGTTGGATCCGCATTTGAAGGAATTCGCGTTTTTTCTGTTTCCGATACCGCTGCCAGCGAGTAATGGCAAAGTACAAGATTACCACGACTATAACGATGAGGGCAATGGTAATAGTCAGTTGGATTTGAAGTTGCAAAGTCACCGAATAGGAGCGGGTTTGCGCTTCGTTGGTAACGGCTTCCGCATCTATTTGCACGCTATTGGCTAGCGTGATGGCTTGTCCGTAATTAGCGGCATCGTATTCGCGTCGAGCCTGATTGAGGATGCCGATAGCATCGTTGAGTGAACTGATGAGGTCACTAACAGGGGCACCAGTTGCATCCGCTGTTCTCACATGCATGTATGCTGTATTGATTGCATCCTGCGCGGCGTTAATCGCTTGCAGCGCTTCTGACTGTTGTAATGGAGCCCTTGAGGAGGGGGGCGAGCTGTAGGACCAACCAGGGTAAACCCCAAGAAGCCCTGTTGTACCAAGGAGAACGAACACTGCAATAATGAACTTCCAGCGGTGAGGTATCATATGTGCCCGAAGAATAGGGAATGCAAAGGTTAAAAGAATCTTTGCTTAAGAGTCGAAGAAGAGCGTTAACCCCATGTTACTCCGAGAGAAGGATACCTATGTCCCTGAAACAGTTCGCGAACTCATCTTGGAAGCCCTGCACAGCCGACGCTTCTCAACAGTGCAAGGTGTAGTGAATGCGTTGAAAACAGCGGGGGTCCCAGAAGAGACCACATTAAAAGTGATTCGTGATTTAGCTCGTGAAGGCAAGGTTCTCCTCAATCTACCAGGAGGGGCCAAAGAAGCAGTAATGACCCCGGTTTCAACTATAGGGGGCTACCTGCGGAGTACACTCGCGTGGGATCTCTGGTTAACCCTCCTTTTACTCAGCCTGGGACTTGCCACTACCCTAGGAATCCCGGTTGATCTGTATCCGCTCGTTATTTTTCGATGGATTTTTGGCGGGTTACTCCTGGTCTTCGTGCCTGGATTTGCCTTTATTCGCGCTTTATTTCCTTTTGAACGATACATCGATCAGTGGGAGCGAATCGCCCTTTCGTTGGGGCTGAGCATCGCCTTAGCGGTACTGGTAGCCTTTGGGTTAAACTTCACGCCTTGGGGAATCACTTTATTACCGACAGCGACGGTCCTCGCAGTCATTACCCTTGGCAGTATTTTTATTGCCACATTTCGTCGCGCAAAAATCTTAATCGCACCACCAGAAGCCTCTGAAGCTTCAGACAGTTAATGACTGGTAGCCTTTGAGCAAACAAGTCGGGGGAGTTTCGCCCTTTTTGACATGGCAGTCCGGGCATATGAGCGCTCCTTCCGGAATATGGGCACCTGCATCTAGGCGAGCGCGATCTCCTACGAGCACGAACTTGTCTAGATGTAAATTTGCACCGATCATGGCGCCTTGTCCGATTATCGATGAATCGATGATGGCTCCTGCTGCAATACAGGCATCATCGAAAATCACTGAATTGTGAATTCGTGCCATGGGTCCGATTTGGACACGATCTCCGATCGAAACGTCGGGTCCAATCACAGCTGAGGAAGCGATCTGTGTCTTAGCCCCAACTCGTGGGGCATCACTGAAGACTACTTGGTGGGCTTTGATGAAAGCCGAGGGCGTGCCTGTATCAATCCAAAACCCGGTATGCTCCCATCCGTATACCTTTCCAGATTGACATAATGAAGGAAAGACTTCGCGTTCGATTGATACTTCTCGATTGGGAGGTATGTCATCTAGTACCTGTGATTCGAGCACATAACAGCCAGCGTTAATTAAATTGCTTGGAGCTAGGCCAGGATCCGGTTTTTCGATGAAGTCGAGGATCTGTCCGTCACTAGTGATGTCTACAACGCCAAACCGGCTTGGGTTATCAACATGATACAGCCCAATGGTGGCGGTAGCTTCGTGTTGGTTGTGAAATTGAATGAGGCGAGTGTAGTCAATGTCTGAGATGATATCGCCGTTGACAACCAGAAAGGCGGGTTCGCCTTGAAGCAGAGATTCTGCGTGTTTGATGGCTCCTGCCGTTCCAAGCGGTTGGGGTTCGATAGAATAGTGCAGGGTTTGCCCAGTGGCTGTTTTTTTACCTAGCAGTCCTTTCAGGCGGTCTCCACCATAACCTGTGGCGAGAATGACCTCGGTGATTCCACTTTTTCGTAATTGCGTGAGAAGATGCCCAATTAGAGTGGTGGTGGCAAGTGGAAGGAGCTGTTTGGGTCGGCTACAGGTAAGAGGGCGTAATCGGGTACCAAACCCTCCAGCCAGTATTAAGGCTTTCATTCAGATATGAACCACCAAATCGTCAGTCTTCTGAGCCGTCTCGTCTAATGGTCTGATTAAAGAAGAGGCATAAGTATTTATTTGAATGTTAGTTTCTCTTCGTTGTCTGGTACTGCTTGTGGGTAAGACTTAAGAACAAGCCCATAGCAAGGCAGTCGCAGATTCCCTTTCTTGAGGGGTAACCCATTATGGCTCGTGATAAAGTCTACGGTTTCCTAATTCTCCTCTTTGCGATTCTCATCTTACTCTACTATACCTATTGGGCTCTGATCTATCCGTTCATGTTCTTCGGCGTCTATCCATCGGGTGGAGTTTTCGACTATCCTTGGACACACCCATGGGTTCAAGGTTTGCCGTTTCTCCAATTCATTCCAGTCATCCGAGAGCCCTACTTCGCTGTTGCTATTCCAATGTGGTTGGCGATTGTACTAGTGCTCTTCATTGTGGCCTGGATTGGCTGGACAATGCTTACAACGCCACCTCCAATTCCGCTTGAAGAAATCGAGGAAGAAGAGGAAGCCAAAGAAGAGTAAACTGCCAAGCACCACCTAGTGGCATACGATCAGCGTATTTGGTGTCTCCCTTCACGGGAGACCGCCTTTTCCTATTTTCACATAACAGCTAGTTCGAATTCTGAATTCGTGTTTAGGTTTCAGGCGGAGTTTCACCAGCGAGGATTTCGCGCCACAGTTCTAAGCTTTCTTCAGCTTCTTTTCGATCCATTTTTTGGATGGCGTACCCGGTGTGAACAATGACATAATCACCTGGTTTTATCTGTTCTAAAAGGGCAATGGAAACAGCGCGTTTAACTCCTCCAAAATCTACGGTTGCAGTGTTACCCTCGATACTGACGACTTGCGCAGGAATTGCCAGGCACATCACAGTTCATCTAGATACTGTGTGAAGGCGGATTGTTCTTAAGCCTTCCCGCATTGCTAGAGATTAATGTGGTTATAGTGAAACTCTCCGAAGCAACCCGGCTCGCCAAGAAGTATGGGTATTTGGAATACATGGTGGAGCGGTATCTCCAGATATTCGGAGTAGACACAGAAGCGTTCCTAATTGGTAACGATGCACCGTTACCGAAAACTCTACGCGTCAATACCCTTGTGACTAGCCCCAAGGCGCTTGCTTCGCATCTGGGAGAAAAGGAAGTAGAACTCGAGCCTGTAGAAGGGCTTCCTTATGCCTTTCATGTTTTGAAGTCAGCGGTACCCTTAGGCGCGACGACAGAATATTTGCTTGGGCAGTACCTGCTGCAAAGCCCTGCATCGATGTGGACTATTGAAGCCTTAGCTCCTGAAGCAGGGTCTCTCGTAGTGGACATGTGTGCAGCGCCCGGAGGAAAGACCACCCTCATTGCGCAAATGATGAAGAACAAGGGCGCCATTCTGGCAACAGATATCAATCGCCAACGAACACGAAGCCTTCGATCCAACCTTTCGCGCATGCAGGTGGAGAATGCTTTAGTTACACGAATGGATGCCACCCAACTTCCAGAATGGGGAATTAAAGCTGATGCTGTGTTATTGGATGCCCCCTGCACAGGAGAGGGATTAATTCCAGTGGATCCAACGCGGAAACAAAGCCGAACCAGTGAAGACCTAGCGAAGCTAGCCCAAGTGCAAAAACGCTTACTACTTGCTGGAATTTCACTACTTCAAGAGAAAGGGGTTTTAGTCTATGTGACCTGCTCCTTTGCTCCTGAGGAAAACGAGGAAATAATCGATTATGCTATTCGACACTGTCCCATTCGCGTCATAGACACAGGGCTCCCCCTTGGGGCGCCTGGTTTAACAAGACCGTTCGAACAGGAGCTTCACCCTTCGCTTCGATTGGCACGACGGTTCTACCCTTACCAGCACCAAATGGAGGGCTTTTTCATATGCAAGATAGAAAAGATCGCAGCATAACCTATGCTAGCCCCACAGATGAAGAGGTAGACCAGATTAGCCAAAGCCTGAGTCAGTACCTTCCTCGGCCAGCGATTGATCAACTCCTTGAGGAGCACCACCTTCTGATTGGTCGAGGGCGCCGCAGCGAGGTCTTCCTGATTTCGTCTCCCTTATGGACGCTGTATCAACGCCTCCTGCCCCATCGAAACCCGTATTTCCTTGGAATTTTCCTCGGCGAGTTAACCCGTGACCGGTTTAGCCCTAGCTTGCAGATACTCTCCTTCCTCGTTCAAAGGGGTATGGATTCAATTAAGGTGGTAACAACTCCAGCAGGTGAGCAACTGTTCTTGTATGGACAAGCCCTTTCAAGGGAACACCTTGCAGTAATTCCACCTGATCTCAAAAGAGGGATAGGCGTACTTGTTGTAAACCAAAAAGGTGAAGGATTAGGGTATGGGCGCATTAAACAGATCAAAGGTGAAACCATTACAATTTCAAATCAACAGGATCTAGGATGGTATCTACGGCGAGGTCAATAGCCTTCTCTAAACTAGATTAGTGAAAGATTAACAAGAAAGGTCAGACTGCCCGAGGACGAATTTAGCCAAAGAGTGCACCGAGGCCGGCTACTTCTTCTGGCTTTTCTTCTTCTTTTTTCTCTGGCTTCTTTTCTGCGGGCTTTTCTGCAGGCGCTTCAGCGGCAGCGGGTGCAGCAGCAGGAGCAGCAGCGACTGGGACGGCCTTGATAGCTTCTTCAATGTTAATGTCTTTAAGCGTGGCGACAAGGGCTTTAATTCGACCTTCGTCTGGGGTCACACCTGCGGCTTCGAGTATCTTCGATATGCTGGAAGCTGAGATTTTTTTACCTGCTTTATGAAGCAACATTGCACTGTAGATGTATTCCATTTTTCATCGTCCTCCAAGTTTATGGTGGAAGACAGGGGCATTACCTGTGAGAGGGAACGCTTTAATTGAGGCGTATTTTAATCTTTTGTCTTGGTTATGCCAGGTTTAGTTAGGCATTGCCTCTGGGTTCTTCTTGCGGATCATTTGAGCAAGGGTTTTCGCACGCTGTTCGGCTTGAGCGAGGATGTCGCCCTTGGTTTCATCGGAAAGGATTCCGGCGAAGAGGGATAAACTTCGAGATTCTTGTACTGCTTTTTGAAGTAGGAGTGGAAGTATCTCAGGATTGATATAGTTCGCAGCTATTGCAAGCGCCATACCCTCTTGGGATGCAGTCAAGAGTTGATTGACTATGTCACCACGACTAATCGTAAAGACATCCGCCAAGAGGAGAATTCCATCATCGTAAGCTACAGCAATTTTAAGGAAGATTTCATAGGGCTCCATGCCTAACCGTGACATGACCAAGGCTTGGTCTCGAGTAACCGTTTCACCTGCATTTACGATGGTATGATCTGCTGTAATCCATATAGAACCGCCTTGAATTCGAGTTTTAAGCCCCACTTGCCCTAGCTCAGAAATGAGTGGCCCTGGTGGAAACCCAGTGTTTCCTGCTTCAATGACGATGTTAATCGGAGACACTGTGCCTGCCTTGGCTGGGGCCTTTGCCATATTCTCTTGGAGCATATCGTTGAGTTCAAAGGGACTGACAGTGCTAAACGCAAAGGCGATTGTCCCTTCGATGTAAGGAAGGAGTTTGTCAAGGTTTTTCTTCTTTTTTGCAGCTTCCTCAACAGCACGGATCATGAGGGTGTTGCGAGACATGGTGATAATTGCCTGCGGGCGAATAGCCTTCTTGATCGCCTGTAATTGTTTTGATCCGATTTGCTCGGTTCGCATTAAAGAGATGTAATCATACTTTTCGAGGAGTGCCACAAGTTGGGCGACTTCTTTGAGTTTGGCTTGAGGAACAGGGCGTCCTTTGCCAGTATGAGGAGTTACTGAGTTTCCGGGTTTTTGTGGACTTGTACTCATTGCCTTTCACCAGCACGCTATACTGCGATTTTAACTGCGGGTCCCATCGTTGTTTTTGTGAAGATTGAATCGATATTTTGCATACCACGATCGAGGTTTCGCTCCAAAGCTGTGACAACAGCTTGTATGTTCTCTGCGACCTGCTTAGGAGCCATTGATCGTTTACCGACTTTTGCCTGGATGACTAAGGTCTTACGCATTCGCAGTTTCACTGAAGACGAGAACTCACTAAGCGTTTTTGCAAGATCGGCATCAGGTGGAACGGGGCGAGGCATCTTCCCCCGAGGACCCAGGAATGGCCCTAGGACACGCCCAATGAGTGGCATTAGATCAGCTTGTGCGATGAAAAAGTTCATTTCGTCAGCTAAGGTCTTTGCCGCATCTTTATCAGTTTCAAGTTTTTCAACATCTTCAACTTCAAGGACTTTGCTCGCTCCGGCTTTTCGAGCGCGAAAAGCAAAGTCGCCAGAACCGATAATGCACACTTGCATAGCTTCTCCTACAGCATGTGGTAGATTAACATCGATGTTGAGTTGTTTTCCCCCTTTCTTCAAATCGATGCCCCTGAGGTTAACGATAACTTCCATGGCCTCTTCGAATTTCCGTTTCTTCGCCTTAGTTTGAGCTTCACCTACTGCAGAAACGATGTTATCTATTTTTACGGACATCTTTGTTTCTCACCCTAAGTAATCATTTGAGTTTTTCCGCATACAAACCCTGATCTAGTTCTTTTTGCACCTCTCGGGCATCTTTTCCATCTACTGTGACGCCCATGCTCACACAGGTTCCTAACACGGATTTTACTTGATTGACAAGGGAGCCTCCCAGTAAATCCTTCTCTTTTGCACGAACTACCGTGAGGATCTTGTCAAAGGAAATATCACCGGTTACTTCAGTTCCGGTGGCACCTGTTCCCTTTTCTGCGTTCACTTCCTTCAAGATCAAGGCTGAAGTAGGTGGAAGGCCGACTTCAATTTCAAACTCTTTAGTATCATCATCTACAACGATGGTAACAGGAACCTTCAGTCCCTTCAAATCCGCCGTCAACTCGTTGATTTTCTGGACAATCATATACAAATTCGCCCCAGTAGGACCGAGCACTGGTGCTATGGGGGGACCGGCTGAGGCTTTACCGCCTTCGATGAGGGCTTCGCATACAACTTTGGCCATCGTTGGTGTCTCCTCTGGAGAGATTTCAGCTTCCTGAACTATACGCAATTTAAAAATGTTCTGTCTCTACCTAGACCCAGCAGATATTAGGTGATTAGAGTTCGAGGATTTCTTCTTCCTCTTCGTCAGAGTCTCCGCGATCACTGCGCTCTACGATGCGGAGGAAGTCCGCGTGGACTTTGACAGGAATCGGTGAGGGGGCTTCGAAGAGTTCGAGTGTAATCTCGTTTTTAGCCGTGTCGATCCGCATGACTCTGGCGCGTTCACCCTTAAAGGGACCACCGGTGATTTCGACGATGTCGCTGATTTCGAGGTCCTCAGTGGGCGGTCGGGGGACGAGTATGTGTTCAATTTCATCGAGGAGAATTTTACCTGGGATGATGCCTTTAATGTGGGGGATTCCAGCGATGGCGAGTTCCACATCCCGAGAACTGCGGGCTTCAACGAAGATGTAACCTTTGAGAGGTTCAGGGACTAGAATCGCTTTGATGGTCTGAAAATCTCCTGTGCGTTTTCGGACTCGGCCCCAGATGACATGCGCTATACCCTTCTCTTGTCCGATTGTGGTACGCACAATGTATATGTTGGAAGGCGTTGCTGACATGTCATGTCCCTCGAGACAGGTGTTTTTTGCTGGTTATTCAAGTTTGCGCGAAAACTGGTGAGGCTGTGATGACGGTCATGATTAAGCGAATGAAGAAACCGACAGCGCCAACTACGAAGAGACCTAGCATGCTGATTTTGAATTGCATCCAGATTTCTTGACGGGTTGGGCGTTTAGCTAGTTTGTAGATGCGTTTTGTGTTTTCCCAGAAGGTCGAAGCCTGACTTGACATTTTTTTCACCTAAAGTCGACTAGAGGTCTTGAGCTGTCTCACCGTCATCCCCTAATAAGTCTTTTCGCATTCGCACTTCACTTTGAGGACGGATGAAGCAGTGAGTTTACGCGTTTGACTTCAAGCTCTAAGGAGTCTAGGAGTGAAATTACTCGTTTTCGTTGATCCCCCTTCATCCCCTTCCAATCCAAAGCTGCAAAAATTGGCGGAGGGCTTGAGCGAGTTATAGCTTGTTGGAGAAGGTTTTCGGCAAGTTCATCGAGATAATACTTGGGGATAATGTGTCCAATGGCGTATGAGGATTCAAGGCAAAGTCGAGTAAAAGCGGGACAGTAATGAGGACCGCCAATACCGAGAACGACTGGGTAGGACTCCTGGAAGCGTTGAGCAACGGAGAGGATGCAGCGGGCAACGAGTTTTGCTGCAGGCACATGTTGCCATTCTTGTTCAGTGCTTCCGATTTCAATGAAGAGTGTTGGGGTCGATTCAACGAAGGGACCATGGTGGGTGACCTCTAATCCACAAGCCCATTCGGATAGGCCGAATTGAGCTTTTTCAGAGTTTAATACTTGGAGGGCAACTTTGAGGGCGATTGGCGGAGCATAACAGAGAGTGGAAGCTTTCCCACCAAGGTCTGCGTTGCCCCAATTCCCTGGTACATGTGTGAGGAGTGCGGGTCGAAAAGCGGCGGATTTGTGCCGAGATGCAAAGATGAAGAGATCCGCGGTGAAGTTCTCATCGAGGTTCTCTGCATGGACACTATCCTGCTGTAAGGTTACCAAGGATAATTGCTCAAATTGATAAACGGGAAAGGAGTCGAAGGTATTTCCTGTGTCAGTGAAAGGATATTGATCGAGAAGACACTGTTTGATGGTCTGGGCAGCCAAATCCTTCGAGGAGCAGAAACAGACAACTGACACAGCACGACTCCCCGTAAGAAGCTCACAGGAGAAGCGCCAATACAGCTTTCGCGGTATGTAGACGGTTTTCAGCTTGGTCCCAGACCACGCTCTGGAAACCTTCAATGACAGCGTCTGTGATTTCTTCGTCACGATGAGCAGGAAGACAGTGCATGACGATGCTATGAGGAGCTGCGGCCTCTAATAACGCTTCATTAAGTTGAAACTTCGGCACAAAAGCTGCAAGTCGTTTTTCACGTTCCTTGTCTTGACCCATAGAAACGAAGACATCGGTATACAAGACATCCGCATCATTGGCAGCGGCTTTGGGATCAGTGGTAACTTCGATGCTGCTCATGTTCGCTTCTGCTCGTTCACGGGCGATCTTAGTGACATCCGCGTTAGGTTCATACCCTGAAGGGGTGGCTACGGCTACTTCCAACCCCATGGTTGCACAACCAATCATAAGAGAATGGCAGACATTATTGCCATCTCCCACATACGCGAGTTTGAGACCTTCCAAATCGTGGAGTTTTTCATGAATGGTGAGGAGATCTGCGAGAATCTGGCAAGGATGGTACATGGGGGTGAGCGCATTGATTACGGGAATTGTGCTATGTTCGGCTAGTTCAACTACATGCCCATGGTCGGTGGCTCGTATGACGATGCCGTGCACATACCGACTGAGGACTCGAGCAGTATCTGCGATGGGTTCACCTCGGCTGAGTTGGAGCTCTTGTGCACTGAGAAATAGCGGATCACCCGATAGTTCGTTAATCGCGACTTCGAAGCTGACTCGAGTGCGTGTGGAAGGGCGTTCGAAAACCATGCCCACTGAACGGCCTAGAAGGCTTGTGCCCAGTTCACCTCGATAGCGTTGCCGTTTCAAATCAGCGGCTGTATCGAGAAAAAGTTGAATTTCTTCTCTACTAAAGTCTTTAAGCGACAACAAGTGACGCCCTGCAAGGTTCATTGAATCAACACCTTGAGTGTAAATGCTGCGATGAATCCTGCAAGCGCCATGACTTTATAATGTTTGGCTCAGAGTGGACTGTATAAAAACTAGGGTTTAGGGAGCAATTTTCTGAGTGAACCATTCGGGATTGAACGCTTCTAAGTCTGGATATTTCTGTCCGACACCAACAAAGATGATGGGTTTTCCAGTGGCCACTGCGATAGAAAGAGCTGCACCACCTTTAGCATCTGCATCGACTTTGGTTAAGACAGCGGCATCGATGCCTATTTTTTCATTGAAGGTCTTTGCTTGTTCAATGGCATCGTTGCCCGCTAATGCGTCACCGACAAAGATTACAAGATCCGGTTCAGCAACGCGGTGGATTTTAGCTAGTTCGGCCATGAGGTTTTTGTCTGTCTGCATCCGACCTGCCGTGTCGATTAGCACAACATCAATTTTTCGAGCGCGGGCATGGTTGATTGCGTCAAAGGCGACAGAAGCTGGATCAGATCCATAAGGTCGACTCATCACTCGAACCTTCAGGCGATTGCCGTGGGTTTGGAGCTGTTCCGCACTTCCGGCGCGGAAAGTGTCAGCACAGGCAAGAACCACCGAGTATCCTTTAGTTTGTAGCATGTGCGTGAATTTCGCGATGGTGGTAGTTTTACCAGTCCCGTTGACCCCAAGAAACATTATTTTGAGCGGCTCTTGCTCTTTTTTCCGCTGCTCCAAGAGGGCGAAGAGATCAATGGGGGTTTCAGGAGTTAGAGCATCTAATATGGCAGTAGCCAATGCTTTGCGAATCGTGTCCTTTTTACTTTGTAACCGACTGATTTGCTCTCCTTCTAAAAGTTCTTTAACGCGTTCATTGATTCGTTCTGCGGCTTCATAGGCTACATCGTTTGAAAGGAGCGCCATTTGAAGGTCACTGAAGGCGTCATCAAGGTTCTTTTCACTGATGGCTTTATGAGTCACTTTCTGGACGAAACCATCCACTGCTTTACGGAGTTTTTCAAACACTCAAGCGCCCTCCAAAAACGATACAACTATCCTGGTTGTGTTGATTGCTGTTGCGTAGCCTGGATGAGTTGATTAAGCTGGTTGCGATAATCCTCGATTCGTTCCTGGTTAGCTCGCATCTGTTCTTGTTGTTGTTTGGCTAGTTCAGCGAGTTTCTCTTGTTGTTCTTCGTACCGCTTGAGGGCTTCGTCTATGGTTCGTTCAACGGCGAAACCAGCACCAATTGAGGTGACGACCTGCTTTGTCTCTGTGAGCTTCACATACAGATGAGTTCCAGAGCCAATGTTAATCATGATTTCGTCTCCTGGTTGGTGATTCTTTAATTCTCGAACTGCCACTGCAGTTTCTATTAACCGTTGGATTTGCAATTCAATCATTTGTAAGTTGTTTTGAC
The DNA here is from genome assembly GCA_048938385.1 of Promethearchaeota archaeon. Lineage (GTDB taxonomy): Archaea > Asgardarchaeota > Hermodarchaeia > Hermodarchaeales > Hermodarchaeaceae > Hermodarchaeum. The sequence goes on from JBHLMG010000014.1 coordinate 20,524, forward strand.
CTCGAACTATTTCCTCTTCCAATGCTTGAATGGCTAAAATGAATTGCTGGGCTGCTTCCTCAGGATTAAGGGATGGTTGCTTCATTTTCACATAACCCCTTCAAAATTACTGAACCCTGTACTGCGCCTATTCTACACCACTCAACTTTCGGATTAATGTATTTTCTGCCTCTTCTGGCGGAATTATCTCAATCTGCTCAATAACGACGGCTCGACGCTTGACACGATGACATGACCCCAAGATGCTGTAGAGTTGTTCTCGAGCATCATCCTCAGTGGTTGCCCGAATTTCCTGGGAAAACCGGAACTGCCGTCTTAAACGCCGATAGGTTCCTTCTACACGGTATACCTGTACAGACATTCTAACCAGCTCTTTACCGTTTGCAGTCACCCATCGAATAGCCATCGCTATTTTAACTCTTTCCACTCCGCAATCCTGGTTTTTACAATAGCTTAGATGTCAATGTGAAAGATCTACGCAATGCCGGTTGAGGAGTAAAAACCAGCGAAGAACTGGCCAATACCCAGTAATTTCGCGTTCCTCGTCGAAGGTTCGTTTTGGGTGCGCCATTACATTCCAGGCTTTCTTAAAATCGGTGACTAGAAACATAGTTCCTACCATCCATTCGATACTCATCTAAGGATGATAAGAAGACATTTTTGCAGCGTTTCCGTCGATACAACCAAGGGTATTAGGGAATATGAGTGGTGAGAGCCCTGTAAACACCAGGGGTTAGAAAAACGCCTCTGTGATGCGCATGAGTTCGGGTCCGGTGGTCTCAAAGCCTGCGGCCGCCGCTTGGCTACTAGCGAGGAGACCGATGGAGATGTAGGGAACTCCACAGTTAATCGTGCCTACCTCGACACCCACGGAAAAGAAACTAGCTAACCACTCTTGCTCTTCGTCGGAAAGTGAGGTATGCGCAAGTAAACCTTTGTTGGTGACTACTCCATGGGATCCTACTAAACCTGAATCTGCGAGGAGTTTCGATTCAATTTCAACACCTAAGGCATCTTGGATTGCGCGAAGATCTGTTTTGTTAAACTCGGGGCTTACTAAAGCTGCATGATCGTTAGAGAGGATGAGGTTTCCTAACGCTGTCAGTTTGGATTTCAACGGGTACACCGGAAGGTCTAGTTTAGATTCGAGTGCTTCAGTTTCTTCATCGAGGACGATATGCGGAACTAATATTCCGTTTTGATTTCCGGCAGTTAAGATACCTACAAGGGTACTATGACCAATTGTGGTGCAAACGGATTCCATGTTGAAAAGGGAGGAAAGATCTCTGGTTGTTGTGGGATCACTGGGAGCTTGTAACAGCCAAGTATCGGTTACTCGGCTAAAAGCCCCAATATTGGAGCTACCATCAAATGCTAAGCGTTGAATCTTTCCTGTCATGAAGGACATCCTGCGGTTTATTGGCGTTATAGTGTGTGAACGAATGATTACTGCCCTTCAACTAAAAAGACTTTGACTAACCCATCCCGATCCTTTGTAGCACGAACACGGACACGCCGGGGAGGTTTTTCAATGCTGCGAGTCCACAGGTAGTCATTTAGTGCAGGATCGATCGCAAGGTCATCCTCATTTTCGACCTTCATATGCCTGGTGATGAAGGTTTTGACTAAGGTGACCGCGCGTTTAGTCCGTTTCTTTCGGATCGCCTCATAGGCTTTACCCAGGGGAATCGTATAGAGTCGCTCAACAACGATTTCTTCTGTCACTTCAGGACGCGCAGTAGTATCTGTAATACTTTCATCTTTTTCAGCCATTCCTGGGCACACTCCTTACAGGGTTAGGGTTTTAGTTTTGATTGCCGCCAGTTACGGCGTTTTGGATGGGTTCGAACCTTCCCGTTAGTTTTCACCATAATCCAGGCAGGAACTCCTACATTGGATTTGAGCTGGCGTCCAAGCCGAAGTTTTTTGGCTAAAGGTTTGTTACGTGCCATAATTCATCACATTTTCATGCCTATCTGAACTCGATTTTGGTCTCTCGCTGACGTGATTTCACTTGCGAAAGCATGGTTTTCAGCGTTTTATCGCTAATCGGTACTTCAGGTAACCGGTTGACTTGGGCAAGTCGAATAAGCTCGTTTTCTAGCTGTTCAGCAAATCCGCGTCTAACCATTCGTAGGTTGGCGAGTCTTTCGCGTGCTTTGGGAGTGAGTATTTGACGGAGAATGGCAGCGCGTTGCGCACGGATTTCCGCCTCTTGAGCTGCGGCTTGTTGTTCTAAGGCAGCCTGCTGCTGCAATTCTGCCATTTTTCGCCGTCGCAGCTCTTCTAGTTCATCCTCACTCATGATCTTGTTTCCTCCGCGGATTTATTCTCCATCTTTTGTCTTCATTATATGCGCCAGTTTATCAAGGAAGGATCGCCCTTGACTTGTCAGCTGTCGCCCCGTACCTTTGTCGTGTTCAACGAGGCCTGCTGATTCCAGTTGCTGTAATGCCTTTCGGACAATTGAGCCGCTTCCCTTCGCAAAATGATCAGGGCGAGATCCACGCCGATTTCGACCTCCGTATGCCGTCCGGAGTCGTGAAACTCCAGTTGGGCCTTTGACATAGAGCCGTCGAAGAATTGAAGCACACCGTAAATACCACCAATCTGGATCAGTAGGTGGTCGCTCCTTATGGACTCCCGTCTTCACGAAGTTTGTCCATTCAGGAGGTTGGACTTCCTTTGCCTTTTTGAGTTCTTCGGCGATTCGCGGAATCAGCTCCTCTGCCGGAACATCATATACAGTAGACACGATAAAGACCTCACGGGGCAAGCAGAAATTGACCCGTCGACGAGTCGGCAGAAGTGTTCGATGAAAGCTATAAAAATCCTTCGTAGTTTCCTTGCTACCTCATCGCTGTCGCAACGCTAAGACTACTACGGAGCCACGACGACCCAAGACTTCACTTGCCGTCTGATCAGCTAGCGCTGCAGCGAGCGTATCCACATTCACTTCAGCAGTTGCGGTTCGAAGAAACCGCACCTTAATGATCTTCTGTTTCTTGAGCTGCCGGATTATCTCTTCAACAACTCCGGATTCTAATCTGGATTTCCCAACACGGACCGCTGGCTTCTTATCTGCCCAGATCCGTGCCAAATCACCCTTAGTTGGCATACCTTATTCTGTTCCTCCCTGCATGGTCCGTTTAACAGTTGTAGGTTGAGGGAGTTTCCGGTGTCGTGTCCAAAGAACCTTACGCCGATACCCACAGGACAGACAAGTGATGACTACAGATCCATTGCGACCTGCCGTCCGGGTTCGCACTCGGGCATTTATGCCTGGTCGCAGGAACTGATCGCAGCGATGACAGTACCGATGCCGCCACTCGCGTGGCAATCGGACCCGCGTTCGCATGACAATACGTCGAGCCATCTGCACATACCGACGAGCCAGTTTCGGATCCTTAGGTGCTACTTCCTCGGCGAACTGAACGAGATTGCGCAGGTGCTGCATCACCATTGCACGCCACCGACGGCTCCCACGAACACTCACAATTAACACCAAAAACTTGGAAGAATGGTGCGCTGTCCGGGATTCGAACCCGGGTACCCAGCGTGGCAGGCTGGAGTCATGCCACTAGACCAACAGCGCACGGAGCTATTCCAATCCGTCACTCCTTTTATTGGTTTTGGCTCTCTCTGCTTTCAAGGTCTGAGCTGCAATTGCATGGTTAAAGGAAACACTTAAACAACGGCACGCTACTCCTGCGGGCTAGGCGGTCGTGGTCTAGTGGTTATGATTTTGGCCTTCCACGCCGAATACCCGGGTTCGAAGGCTGCAACGCGCATTGCGTCAGCGCGAGACTCCCGGCGACCGCACCACTCTTATTTTTTGCAGCACCTTCGGTGAAAACTGGCACCTAATTTGTATGGAAAAGGGGGAGAAGCGGTGAGGCTTCGTTTTCTTTCTTTAAATCGAAAATGTTCGATATTTTCTTATAAGTTTAGGGTAATAGTAAATTTTATAAGTGATTGTTGTATAGTATAGTTTAGAGCATATGTTTCCCGTTCTCCCCACGAGCAACGAGCCTAGCAGGCTCCAATGGAAACAATGGGGAGGGAGAGCTCACCTACATGGAGGTAGAGCTTCATGGCAACAAAACAAACGCAATACATTCCCCCTGTGGAAATCCACGATTACCGACAGTTCCTAGCTTATGCTCGAGAAGCCGTAATTGTGACCTTCGAGCCAGTGTATTATGTAGCACCCTTCGAAAGCGATGTAATCGGCGTACCAGCGCAGTGGCTCCGTGCCCTCCGCATCTACGCAATTGGCGTAAAGCTCAACGGAAGCTTCATGACCATGATGCATCGCATTGAATTTCCATCAAAAGCCCTAGATTATGAAGAAGGCGTCTTCGATTGTGTAGCGAACGAAGAGCAGCTAGCCCATGTCGTTCGTGAACTGGAAACCGAATTTCATGCCGTACCAGGTGCGCCGGAGCAGCCTTCCTTGCATGACGAATGGATCCGGACATTACGGTAGCGAGCGTTTATCACCAACGGAACGAAAACAATATTAAGGCGCGAATCTTGACACACCAGAGCGTGTGCTTTCGAATTAGCACGCTTTGGGCCGGTGGTCTAGTTGGTTATGACGCCGTCCTGACACGGCGGAGGTCCCGTGTTCAAATCACGGCCGGCCCACCATCTGCCGACGTAGCTTAGCCCGGGAGTAGCCCGACTTACGAGTTGTGTGCTGCTATCCGAAAGCGCGGGACTGAAGGCGTTTTGCGCTTCAGGCAAAGCGCACGAGATCCCGTTGTCGCGTGTTCAAATCACGCCGTCGGCACCATTTTTTTCTCAAACCAGCTATTAGTGGGCAGCATCACCGATTAAGTGCGAAAAAGCCAGTCAAAGAGAACCGCGAGGGACAGAGCGATGAGGGCCCCTGCAGTGTTGGCGATGATGTAGCCAACAAGGTAGGCGAGTTGAGCCCAAGGCGAGTAGAAGAAGATGAGGACATAGAACCCAGCCCAGATGATTAGGATTACGAGGAAGGCTAGGAGAAAGATGCCGAATCGTCGGAGATATTGACGGAGAGGACTTGGTTCAGGAACGCCTCGACGCGGACGGTAGGGGAAAATCCGAACTGCAAAGAAATTCGCCAACACAGCGGTGGCGGTAGCTTGAGCCAAGACGACCCCAAGAGGAACCATAGCGAGAAGAATGGGGGAGACAATGAAGTAGATGTAGGCACCAGTATAGGAGAGGAAGATTTGGAGGGCTCCAAAGAGGCCGAAGACAATGAGAAGGAAAGCCCCGTCTTCTACCGTATTCCAGAAATAAGCCTGCGACATGAGTGGCACCTCGAGATAGGTTAGGGTGTGAAGCAACGGGTTAGCTTTGTCTGTATTAATGTTTTCGTCTCAGACGGTCTCGACTTGATAGCAAAAATGGTGGACCGGCCGGGATTTGAACCCGGGGCCTCCGCCAGTTTGGTACATCCCTTGAATCGGATGATGTATGCCAAGACGGCGATCTACCGCTGATCTACCGGCCCACAGATGTCGGTTAGACAAGGCGGGTGCGGGTTAAATCTTTACTCGCCCAGCTGAAATTCCGAATTCGACTGGATCGACCGAAACCACAAGCTGCACATCGCTTCTTCCGGATATGGTAAGAGCGACGTCCACAGCGGCGACAGCGAATGTGAGTTTTTTTGTTCTTTTTTCCAAAAGAGGGAGTGCCCTTGCCCATCGTTCATCACTTGTTCTTTTTCTCGGTCTTTTTTGCGAGGGGTTTAGACGGTGACAGGAAAATGACATTATCACCGCGTAGAATCACCGTTCCCAATTCTTGAACTGGATTCTCAGAGAGATCTTCTGCATCGTCTAGAATTAGATTCAGATGTTGGTCATAGCCCCTGAGGCGCCCTCGAAGTTCCCTGTCACCTTTCAGTTTAACAAGGACTTGGGAGTTCAGTGAGCGGCTAAGTAAATCCATTGGTCGATTTTCTGTCACGGTGAAAGCTCCTGCCAGCTAACTGCAGTTGGGAAACATATGAGTCCTTATTAAAGTTTGCTACATTTTAGTAGGTGGTGCTAACTATGCGCGTTAAACATCGAACGCTTCTCCGAGTAAAGGAACTCCGAGTGCTACTTGGAGAGCTTGAGAAGTATCCAAGCATTATTCATCAGACGCTCAAGGACCCAGCGGGGATCAAAGGGACTGTGGAACGGGTATTACTTGCAGACAAAACCGAACTCTATTTCGTACAAGGAACCTTATGGCTCGTTGTAAAATCCAACCTCCTGTTTCCAGGTTTACCAGCCTTGCTTGAAGGAACAGTGCAGCTCCCCCAAGTAGTGGTGGACATGGGAGCAGTAGCGCATATCATTAATGGTGCAGATGTGATGGCGCCCGGTATCTTCGAGTTAGACCGCACTCTGACTGAAGGTATGTTAGCCGTTGTGATTGACCAAAAGAATCTGATGCCCTTAGCAGTAGGTCGCATGCTGATGGATGCTGCGACGGTGTTGGAAACCCGGAGAGGACGCGCCATTGAAACCCTCCACTATATTGGTGACGCAGTCTGGAACCTTGTCAAAGAGCTCTCCGAGTGAATGGGCGAAGGGTTTTTTACAGTTCACCTTCATCGTTGAATTAAAATAATACGGAGGATGCCGCGGTTTGAGCCCATTAGGACGACGAAAGAAGAAGGACAAAGCTGATGCAGCCACTGGAGCTACGCCAAGCACGAGCATTGACGCAGCATCCATGTATGTTCGATTCATGGAGTTAACGGGATTAATGGATGTTACCCCAATTTCTGAAGAAGTGCGGAAAGGGAATCTAATAGTGATGGATGTCTCGCCACTTGTGCAATCCGGAACTGAATTGCAGCTGCAGCTTAAGCGGGCTGTTGAGCAGCTACGAGCGGTCTGTATTAGTGTTGACGGAGATATTGCCCAATTAGGTAATCGCTACATCATCCTTGCTCCGAGCCGTGTAAAGATTTTCCGGGACTCGCCCCCTAAAGAACCAGGTTCGGAGACCTCCACTACAACCTGAGCAGGACGCCCACCATGAGAAAGGTGTGTATCCAGGTCCCCCAACACCTGGGAGAACGAGTACGAAGGCATTTAATGAAGCATGAACTCCTAGATACTGCGTTTCCCATCAACAAAGAAAATAGCCACTTGTTCTTTCCACTTCAGCACTCTTTATCAGAGGAAGACCGCAAGACACTGCACGCGTTGATTGGCGATTTAACCATTGTAACCAAAGAGCTCATCCCCCTGACCCGTAAACCTTCGGACCTAGTGACAGCACTTGTAGGAAAACTCCCTGAATCACTGCTTGATGCACTCCCCCATTCATTCGACATTATTGGCGATGTCGCTGTCGTTGAGCTTAATTCCCACCTCTCACAGTACGAGAACCTCATTGGCCAAGCCATCATGACGGTGAATTCACGAGTTAAAACAGTATACGCTAAGGAAGGCGGAGTTGAAGGGGAATATCGTGTTCGTCCCCTCCGTCTACTTGCGGGAAAAGCCCAGACTACCACCATTCACACAGAATATGGGCTACAAATTGCAGTAGATGTCACGAAGACTTATTTCAGTCCCCGTCTGAGCACTGAACATGATCGGGTAGCGCAGCTTGTCCAGCCGGGCGAGATCATTGTGGATATGTTTACAGGTGTTGGACCCTTCGCCCTCCTTTTTGCAAAACGCCATCGTGTGAAGGTGTATGCCATCGACATTAACAAGCGAGCAATTCAATGCCTACAAAAAAGTCTTGAATTGAATCGCCTTGAAGGTCAAGTGATTTCCCTTGTTGGCGATGCCCGAAATATCATTGACCAATCCTTAATAGGAAAAGCTGATCGGGTGATAATGAATCTGCCCCATGGCGCCCTCGAATTTCTGGATGCAGCGATTCACGCCTTGAAACCAACGGGGGGTATCGTTCATTATTACGGGATAACCACAGAAGACTACCCCTTAGACGCCCTGATCGACACCGTTCTTACGAAAATTTCTCGTTGTAAACGCAGCGGAGAAGTCATACACGCCCGGAATGTCCGCCCTTCAGCACCCCATGAATTCCAGGTCGTGTTAGACCTTCAAGTTTCACAGTCGATAACGAGTTCCACTTGAAGAGAAGTCTTTGGATTTTGCATCAATTCGACTAACCTCCGATCTAAATCTTGCGCAGCTTTATCACAACGAACGGCAATAGTACGGTCATCAATGTGACTGCTCGTTCGCCAAACTACGGAAGAAGAAGCGGTGAGCAATAGCTTAGGAGAACCCCACCCGTGTATAGTTTCTGAAACAGTACCCACTCTCAATGTTGTGTAAATTTGGCACAGTGGTTTTCGAAGGAGGTTTCCAAGAAGGGCGTTGAGGGTTCGAGCGGAGTGAGTTGCTTTGACACCGATGATGCAATCACCACGCAGGGTCAGATGGGAATCCGTCGTCACTTCAAAGGTTGAACGGTGGGATGCGCGAATATTGGTATGACCCTGCGCAGTTAGAGTGAAAGTGGAGGGAGGTTGTGGCGCCATAGTTGATTATTTAGTAGGGATGTTACAAATAGATAGCTAATGAGCACTTGATTCCCGGGCAGGTATTCATATGTCTCTGGAGGAGACCGATCGTAAGGCCAACAGAAAAGAAGCCACCCTGCAACGGCTCATCAAATCTGGCACCGTTGAGAAGGAGGAGACCATTCGAGCGTATCGAGCTGTGCCACGGGAATTATTCTTACCCGATCACTTGGTTCAGGACGCTTATTTGGATACGCCCCTGCCAATCGGAGAGGGGCAGACGATCTCTGCGATTCACATGTGCCTAATTTACCTTGAGTACCTCCAACTAGAGGAAGGAATGAAGGTTTTAGAAGTCGGAGGTGGCTCTGGCTATCATGCGGCCTTAGTAGCAGAAGTGGTGTCCCCTACCGGAAAACCTGCTTCTGGTCATGTATTTACTATTGAACGTAAACCTACTTTGGTCGAAGATGCGAAAAAGAACCTTAAGCGATCCGGCTATGCAGATCGTGTTACGGTGATTTTAGGCGATGGTACTAAAGGCTATCTTGAGCAAGCCCCCTTTGACCGAATCATGGTGGCAGCCGCGGCTCCACATATCCCGCAACCGCTGATTGATCAGTTGAAACCCGAAGGAATTCTCTTGATCCCGGTTGGAAGACACCAGTTTTGGCAGGATCTGCTACTGGTCTCGAAGAGCAAAACGGGTAAGGTGAAAGAAAAGCAGTTGATGTCTGTGGCGTTTGTACCATTAATTGGCGAAGAGGGCTGGTCTTAATCGCTGTTAGTTTTCTGGTTTCCGAAGTTTTGCAATAAAATGTCCAGGGAGGTCGTGAATATCAGGATAGATACGTTGGACGCGGCGGCAAAATTGTGGATTTCCCACGAGACCAATGGTTCCCTGATAAGGCGTATGGGGTTCCAAGGAGAAATTCAATGAATCCATCAAATACCTTATGTTATCTTCGTTTTCTTCCACCGTTAGAGTACATGTAGAGTAAACAAGAATTCCTCCAGGTCGGAGGGCTTTCACAGCCGATTCCAGAATGTCGCGTTGATAGGATGCCGTACTATGAATTCGGGCAACGGTCGTATCATCATAGAGTTTCGGACGAACCCCTAAGGCAGTGCAAGGTGGGTCTACTAGAACACGATCGGCTTGAAGCTTGGGGTGTTGCGTTATAAATTCCTTAGCGCGACCGACAAAGGGGGTGATGCAAGTGATGCCTAAGCGAGCTGTTTCCGACACGAGGCGTTCAATTCGCCGAAGAGAACGGTCAACTGCAATTACTCGACCTTGATTGTCGAGAAGTTGAGCAATATGCGTTGATTTACCACCGGGAGCAGCGCAGAAATCAATGATAGTGTCTTCCGGTTGGGGATTCAAAATGGGTGCTACTAACATCGCCGGAAGAGATTGCGAGTAAAAGAGTCCCCTTTGGTAGGCATCAAGATCGGAGATGCTTGGAAGGGTGTAAAAAGTATCGGTAATTTTCACCGCAATACCATGTTTTTGAGCCTGTATTTTATTACTGGCGATTTGGGCTTTACCGCTGCCAACGATATGACCCCGAGGATTCACAACCGTAACCTTTGCACCTTTTTCAAATCGATCAGTGCGTTTGACCCCCGGACAGAAGAGATGACTTCCCAGTAGAACATTTTCACTGCTGACTTTATCTGCCACGATGAGGTGTTTATGGTGAGGAACTGGACCAGCGGGATCTATGCGAAGAGCTACGGCGTTGAGTTCTTCATTAGCGATTATCGCAGATATTCCCTCTTTTTCCAACTGCGTGATGAGGGCTTCGCTGGTTATGCGCAAGGTATTGGTTCGAAGGAAAAAATGAGATCCTGGCTGCCTAAGTGCGGTGGCTAATCGGTGGGTTCGCTCTTCGCCAAAGAGGTCAATGAAATATTGTTGCAACTCAGCGCTAAATTGAGATTCCTTGGGTAGTGGGATCCCAGCCTTAATCACAGTTAGTCAGCTCTAGCATAGGGACTAACCGGGATTAATGTAAAAGTTTCCTTCTGCGATGAGTTTCACTTTTCCAGATACATAGACGCTTTGAGGGGTATCCCCCCCGACGACTTCAGCTATAAGCTGGCTGGGTCGGCGAATTTCATAACCTTGTTCAATGATGATAGGCTCTCCTTGTTTCGCTCGTTTCAAAACATCATGATATTCCAAGTACGCTGCGATAGGACCTGCTGCACTTCCTGTGGCTGGATCCTCTAACACGCCCACATCTGGAGCAAACATGCGTACATGCACATCCGATTCAGAGTGGACAGTTTCCGTCGTGAGGAGGACAATGTTTGATGAGGTTTGGTTGGCGAGAATTTGGAGGATGAGCGACCCGTTAGGTTGGGCTCGTTGTATCGCCGCAAGAGATGTTATTGGGACGATGAGAAAAGGATGCCCCGTTGCGACAAAAAGCATGGGAAGTTCATCAGAGATGGCATTAGATGCCAAACCCACACTCTGTGCAATTCCCTCGTAATCTGTGAATTTATCGAGGTACTTTGGCTGTGGCTGGTTCATCCGGATGACATCTGCTGGGCCAAATTCAACTGGAATAGCGCCGATTCCTAATTCTAAGGTTGCTTGAGTCATTTCCTCGGGGAGAAGTTTTTTGTGACGCAAGACAAAAGCGGTACCGAGGGTTGGATGACCCGCAAAGGCAATTTCATTCGCAGGAGTAAAGATGCGTACCCGCGCTGCACAATCTTTTAGTTTAGAGGTTTCGATGAATGTCGTTTCTGAGAAATTCATTTCTAAGGCGATGCCTTGCATGATTTCCGTGTTGATTTGAGCGTTCATATCCTTCTTCCAGAAAGTAGCTAGCTGATTACCGCCAAACGCATGACGATCATCTACAAACACACTAGTCTGTACATAAGGGAGCATAAGCATTAACTTCACCATCGGGGAAATGTACTCAGATGAGGGGGAAGAGCTTTTCCATAGCGGTGAAACCAAAAATCGTTCTGAACTGGCACGAATGGTAAATTGGGGAGAATGGTAATTGCCTAATGCAAAACCCAATAGTGGTATTGCTTCAAGGCAAGAGCGCTTTATATAGTTCAAATCCAAGGGTAGGAGGAAAGGTTTGTTCTTGGTGATGTTGGAATGATCGAGTTCAACGCGCATGTTACCAAAGGAAACAAGGTTCAGCTCCCTGAATGGCTCGTGGAAAGCGCTGGTCTGAAAGAAGGCGATGTGCTACGGTTAGCGGTACTTCATAAAGTCATCGTGCAAATGGAAGAACAGCCAGCGAAGCAACCCACCACGAAAGCGAAGCCTAAAACCAAAGCGGCGAAAAAATCCGAGTAACGCCCTTAATATTTTTGTTATCCTTTATTGAATTTCTGAACTCAGATGAAAACGCGTTCTCGGCTGGACTAAAGTAAATTGTTGAGGAGCCGTTGAAGGTCTTCAAGTTGCGTTTGATTAGGTGGATTTATGAACAGCGCAGATCGAATCGTTTGCTCTTCTTTAGGATGAAGGTAGAGGAGATTGAGTGCGAAGAACCAGCTAACTTCATGGGTGGAGAAGATTAGCATATTTGACTGGGTTGACGCGGTCAGAAAAGCGATCCCCTCTGAGGTGGTGGTTTCCGATGTATTGCGACGGAGCCAAGCGAGGTTGATATCGGGGCGGAATGCAGCAGGAATTGGACTGCCATGAAGCGTTGTTGAAGTACCACCCCATTGTGCTTGGAGAAGCGCGTTAGAGAGATCGCCATTAAATGCAGCATCCAAGCCTTGCAAGAACATTAATTGAAGAGGGGCTTTAGTGGCATTTCGGATTTTCCAGTTAGATAAGATTAAAGGACTGCCAGCGGCCGTTAGATATTGGAGCCGGAAATCGACTCCACGACAGCAGTCCTGTAACTTACCTTTCCATTGAATTTCTACACCCCGCCAAAGTTCACCGACTTGACAGCTTTTCGCTCGCATCTTTTCTTGATTGGTGTTCGCTTGGAAGATCTCTTCATCGACAGTTGATACAAAAGATTGCCATCCCCCGAAATAATTTTGTAAAAAGATCTTTGGTGTGGGTGTGGGAAATGCGGAATTTAGAAGTTCAGTTCCAAACGAGTTTCTAAGTGAGTAGAGCGTCCCCCCATATTGAGGTGAGACTTTGAATTGGAGTACACCATTCGAGATCTGATAACTTAGTAACCCCTGATCTTCTTCTTCAAGGATTTTAACAGATTTTCTTGATGACCCCAATTGGACTATCGGAAACGATTGGCGTTCTTCAATAGGAATTTTCCAATTCACATATCCTTTGTAAATCGCAAAGGTGTTCGGAATTGTTTGGTCTGGTTTAAGAGTGAGATGAAGCTGGGGGTTATTCGATTTGGTAATGTTTTCTAACAGTAATGATGAGCTGGCTTTTCCTTCCTTTCCAGAACAAATGGTAGCCGTCCAACCTGATGGCGGATTAATGGTTAGTTGACCGGATTGGGGCATGGCAGCGACATATTGAAGCTGATATTTCTGGTGTATGGTGCTTCTGTACGGAATGATAAGCGGTGGGGGGGCGATTTTCATGATGGGAGTAGTTGGTAGAAGAAGGTGTTCTTCCCGTTCAGAGAGAATTTGATGGAGAACCTTTTCCTGCCAGGTTCGCCGGATCGCCTCCCTACTTGCGGCTTTTGTAATTTGCCATACTTGGCTTAGGCACTGTTTTTCCTGAGGTGCAAGGGTTATTGAGCAGTAGCTCAGCCTCGTGATTCGACCTAATGCAATTTGAATTTCTTCTACATTTTGTGGGTTCCAAACTTGACCTCGCGTCAATGAGGGTAATTCTGCAGCTACCCAGGTTTCTCTAAAGTTCTTCGGGTCGCCAGGTATCGCTGGATAAGTGGAGAGAAGACTTGACAAGCGGTCTTCAAGGATTCCGGATTGAAGAGGAATTATCACTTTTCCTCCCTCAAGCGATATTCCCCCTGGTCCATCTAACCGTAGTTGGAAGGTGTGATTTTCTGATCCAATGTTGGTGACCCAAATTTCTTGTTGGACAACCGGTGAGTGATGATCAAAAATAACTCGTGTTTCAACAAGAAGTGGTCGTTCAAAGTGTTGCGCACTAAGAGAGACCACCGTGGAAGATTCAGTGTGTTCAATTTGGACTTCTTGTTCAGCATATCTGAAAGGACTGAGTCCAAAGGGTGGTCCAATTTCACGGCGAAGGAACAGTGAACTTCCGATCGCGAAAGGGTAGGAGAAAGTGACCGTACCACCTTCACGGGCTAGATGAACAGTATAATCCTTAGTAATGGCAAGAATGCGGCGTCGTCGATCATCTTCTCCAATAGCTACATATCCATCCGTGATGTTAAAGATTGGAATTCGAAACCTGCGGGTCGTAACCGAGATTTCATTACCCTTTGTTGTGTTGAGTTGCAGCGATGCCCAGATATCATAGGTGCCTGGTGGGAGGTTTTTATCTGCGGCTATTTCTATTGTGGCTCCTGTAAATCCCTTTGATTTCATTTTTAGGTTCATTTCAGGTGAATCAATGGTGAGGGGAACTTCTGGGAGATGAAATCGGATTATTCCCTCGAAAGGGAGTGAGGTGTTATTTCTAATGGTCACTGGAAGGGTAATCTTTCCTCTTGGGACGAGACGACAATGCCCAAATTGCATCTGGATTTCTGCTACTGGCTGAATCTTCATTCCCGTGTATAGCTGTGCTTGTTTTCCGTTGATGTGCAAGTTGGCAGTAATCATGGGGCTTTTGAAGTCCTTCCGAAATAGTGGGGCAGTTGAATCGAGGGAGAAGGGAATCCTGATGGAGGTTCCTCCATGAGGAGGGAGGGTTAAGGAATGATTGGTGTTGCCATCGAAGTGAAGCCCAGCAAAGCCTTTGAGCTCGACAGAAAAGGAGCAGGCCTCGTTTGATTCGTTTTTCACTTCAAGGATGTATTCAGAAGGGATTCCGCAGAAGACGACATGATCCTTGACTCGGGCATTTACTTGCAACCGGCGTCCTTCAACAGTGTAGTCGACTCCTGATATGGCATTGGCATATCGGTCAACAATGACCTGTAATTTGTCAGAACCGGCTTGAAACGAATACGTGTATACTTTCATACCGTCCTGCTGCATATCGTCAGGTGCTTGTGTAAGCTCTCGTTGCTGAAAGGTATACCACCCCAGTGGGTCATCGTGGACCAAGAAGAAGGGAGCACATAAGGGGTGCTGGAGGATGGCAGGTATGAAGCCGCGCATGAGCACGCCCTCGCCTTCAGGATCCCACATTAATCCCATTTTTTTGTACAAAGGCACTGCTCGAAGATTACCTGCCCATGTGTAAAGGTCGACGCGATGAAAGCCCTTTTGGGTGGCTATCGCTAAACCGCGTAATAGTAGACGCTTGCCCACCTTCTTTCCAAGAACTCTTTTAGAGACTCCTAAAAGACCAATATACGCTGCTTCGGAATCTCGCCAATGCTGTAGGAGCGAACAATATCCAACCGTTTCCTTTGTCGTCTTATCCCAAGCAATCAGGTGTGCAATAACTCTCTGGGATCCAAAATCTCGATTAACCCGTTCCGGGGTATAAGGAACCCCTTGCGTAAAGCTACCAGGCCAAAGTTCATCCCACGCATTAAACATCGCAGCCATTGGTGCTGCTAAATCTTTCCGATAACCTTCAATAATCTCCAGGTTCAGTTGATTCGTCATACCGTCCAACCTACGATTAAGTAATCAGCAGAAGTGTTTCGATGTGGTCTGAGTGCAAATACATCAGTAAATAGATTACCAAATTGGTGATTCCTAGAAAAAGGGGTCAAAAAATAAACATATCATTCGCCCGCTGTGCGTCCACAACGAGCGAATGATGATGGGGACCTACCCATCCCCACAGTAATCATTGTTTGTAGCAAACAGTGGTAATTTGCTACCATCTTTCGCCTTTGCGTGATGTCACGATCTTGTATGCTTGTTGAAAACCCCGTGTGGGATGGGGGTTGTGGCAGCCGAGGGCTGCGCGTTCTCCGACAGTAACCTTGTCGAAGTGTACTTTCTTTCCTTTCTTCTTTCCAAGAGCCACTTTTGTTCACCATATCGATGGTTGCTCTGAGGGAAGGATAGCAGCGCAGGCTCATATATTCACGGGAACCGGACGGTTAGGAAATCCTCAAAAGTTTGGCTCTAAAGGTACTAAACGCGAACCACCAAGTTCACTTTTTTTCACGCTCAGAAAACGCACCTTAGATTCAAGCTTTCATCAAAAAAGGAAAAGGCGAGGAAGAGCAAGCCCTTCCTCGAGTTCAGAACTAGCTGCTCTGAATTTTTCCAAGTTTTTGGGCGATTTCTTGGAGGATCTCCCGCATTTCCCGAAGGGTGAGAAGAATCTCATCGTCTAAAGTGTCAGGAAGCCTTGGAACGGGTTCTTCGTGGCGTGACACGACTTCTGTCCCCGTGGCATAGGGTGCTCGGAACGTTCGTAGTTCTTGGAGAATGAAGTCGCGTAGCTCCTCGTAGAATTCAAAACCCTCTAATTTTTCTTCGGGGCCTGATTGTTTCCCAGAATACCCCGCGGTTTCGATATTAACATTACCAATACCGAAGAGCCGGTCAAAGGGTCCTGCGGTGGTGCTAATGTTGGTGATGGTCCGAAAAGGTACATGCTTTCGCGTAATTCGAATAATTCCTTTCCGTACATACACTTCAGGCATTGTTTCGCCCGACTCAGCGATAACCGAATATTCAATACTTCTGACATAGAGGGGTGTTAGGATCCAGGCCGGAATCAACCAAATCAGGTTAAAAATCCACATCCCAATATTCAGCGACAGCCGCCAGGTTGTAAGCCACACTAATGCATCCGGATCTTCTAAAGCAATGAGGGGACCAATTCCTTCAACAAATAATAGGAACAGACCATAAAAGACTAGGGCTACAACAATTTGCTCAAGCCAATTCTTATTTCGCAAAGCCTTAGAAGGCTTAAACACCCGACCGCTAGTGATCTTTTTGCCAGGAGGTTTAATCACCCGAGCTTCTTCAAATTCCTTACCCAATTATTCCACACTCCGTTGATACCGTGGTATCTCTTTTGCGGCAAGTTTATTGAAAATTGCTATGGACTGCTGTGTCATGGGAAGTCTTGTTTCATCTGGGCGCAGGGTTATACCATATTCTTCTATGATCGCATTGAGAGTTTGTCGACATTCATATTGTTTGGGACAGTCTTGGCAAAGCTTACCTGCATATGACTGGTGTTTGTACCAGACGACCATGCCCATTTTGATTGTGAAGACGATGTAGACTTGGGTGTTGGCTTGATAGTCGAATCCTATCAAAAGTCCTTTGTAATCAAGCAAACTTTCGACATCCAAGCGATGACTCCGGGCATGTTCCTGCAGTACCTTCGCAATCTTTTTTCTTGCACGATTTAACACACGAGATACATACGACACAGACCAACTCTCCTTTTTGCTAGCGCTGGCGATATCGCTGGTTGAGTGTCCTTTTTGGAACTGCTGCCACACGATCTCTTCATCGGGAGAGAGAAGTCTCATCGCGTTTTTCCTCGTTTTCTCGTTTGTACATGGCAAATTCCTATCTTTTCCTTTGGACAAGATTTTGCCACATGTTTACTATAAATTAGTAAACATTTATAAACTTTTGTATAGCAGCAGGAGCCAATTCAGGCTACATGCGAAGCTGTTACCGCATCTAGCCCGACACAGCCCGACACCCAATTCAGTAAAAACTAGGCGTCAAGGCCATTTTTCGATCGGAATTGAATTGTAAAAGGAGAACCGGATTCCAATGCTTCCAAAGAACACCAGACACGGCACTCTTCATCATTTTCCTGCTTGCGAGCCTCGTTACAATATGTGACCTCAACACCTACATTTACTCACATTGTATAAGTCCCAAATGACCAATTTTGTACTCGGTATATGATAGGACACGCTGTATGTCCTCGATGACTACTTTTTGTATGACTATATGACATGACACAGCCTGAATATCCCGATTACCGATTTTTTGGTCGTATAGTGATAGGACTCGCACTTGAAGAAGCGGATAAAAGAAGGAGTTGTTCACAAATATTGCATTTAAAGCACTGTAAAGGGTATGGATGAACACTTAGCACAATTAGTTGGAATTCCTCATGCCAGTTATTCGTACACCGGAGAAGCGATTCGAAATTATCCAAGATTTCCCGTACATGTCACGATACATGGAAGTCAATGGACTCCGCGTTCATTACATAGATGAGGGCAAAGGTCACCCGATTCTGTGTCTGCATGGTGAGCCAACATGGTCCTATTTGTATCGTAAAATGGTTCCTGCCCTATCAGCTAATCACCGGATGTTAGCATTCGACTTCATTGGATTTGGACGGTCTGACAAATTTACTACTCACGCCGAGTACACTTATCAAATGCTCAAAGACACCCTTAAAGGCTTCATCTATAACCTCGACTTACTGGATCTGACACTAGTTGTACAGGATTGGGGTGGGATGGTTGGATTACGGGTTGCTACTGAAATTCCAGAACGGTTCGCCAGACTTGTAATCATGAATACAGGATTATCCACAGGAAAACATGTAGGACGCGGTTTTCTTAACTGGCGTCAGTTCGTTGAGAGTGTACAAGATCTTCCCATAGGGCAAATCATACGCATGGGAACAGTGCAAGGTGACAAGCTTCCTCCAGAAGTAATCGCGGCATATGAAGCGCCTTTTCCCGACGCCTCCTATAAAACGGGGGCAAAAGTATTGCCATTAATGGTGCCTATCAGCCCGGATGATCTGCTTGTTCCTGAAATGCGTGAAGCTCGAGAACAGCTTGCGAAATGGAGTAAACCTGCACTTGTGATGTTTTCAGATAGTGACCCGGTTACAGGCAGGTCGTACAAATTCTTCCGTGAATTAATTCCCACAGCAAAAGAGCAGCCTGAAATCATCATCAAAGGTGCTGGACATTTTCTTCAAGAAGACAAAGGAGAGGAAATCGCCCAGCAGATTCTCGCATTCATCAATCGCACTCCCATCTAAATGAAGATTAATGAGCCAACAGGACAGGTTGGTTGTCATTCCTCCTCTTTGAAAATGATTATTACTACAAGTGATTCTAGTGATAGAAAAGGGTCGGGTCTTTCTCAAGGAATTTTGGTTAGAATAACCCTGAAGGTTATCGGTTTATCCTATTTTCACTATTTTACAAGATGTGAGTATAGTTACATTATGTGACCTCTGAAAGTGAGCCCAAATGGTGAGTCCGCCTTATATAAGCCGCAGCCTCATGCTTTCTTCGGTGACAACCGTTGCAAAAAATGAACAACACTCATGATATGAACAGGGGCACAGGACGCGATTATACCCGAAACTTGGTCTGGTTTACCTGCCGCAACTAAAACGGCAAGTTGGATCGTTCCGGATGTGCCCTGGCTTCAGGGGGCTCGGGCGGAAATGGGCACGAGTCCCGTCTTTTCTCTTTTTCTTAAACCTCTTATTGTCGTGTGTGAATAGATGTCTGGAGCTGAATGATAATGCCCAACCAGAACACTGGGTGCTACTTGTGTCAGAACCCAGTCGAATTCGCGTGCACAGAATGCAACCGACACATCTGCGGAAAGCATGGACGAATCCGAATCCTCTGCACGGCTTGCGTGGAACTCGCAATTGCTCTTCAGGAGCCGGGTAAATACACAATAGGGCAAGCAAGCTGTGCTGATGTGGAGCCACTCGAAGAATTGGTGGTGCGCTTTTGGGGCGACCCGGAACAGCTGATGTTTGATCAACGCTTCAGGGTTAGCAAGCAGCCAGCGATTGTGGCGAAAAGTGATAATAAAATCGTTGGGTTCATTTTCTACACCCCTTTTCAAGAAGCTGCTGTGCTCATTGTGGCATTAGGCGTTCTCGCCCCGTTTCAAGGAAGAGGCATTGGTCGTGCGTTGCTACAGCAAGTCGAAGATTACGCTAGAAATGAAGCTAAACAGGAGCTGCTCGTTGTCACCTCGAACGATAACCTTCCTGCTCTGGCTTTCTACCAACAACAGGGATTCCAGCTTTTTGAAGTCGCCCCGGATGTGATAGCACAAAAATTAGGAAGCCTTCAACTAGGCATCAGCAACATCCCAATTCGCGACGAACTCCGCTTCCGCAAATCGCTGACCCAATCTTCAACCGGTTAATTCGTTAAAAGACGTTTTTCAGGTTTGTATAGGAACCCGTACAGAGCCGTTGCAATGCTGTAACAGATGAGCGTAAACCAGAAAGGCAACAGATAGAGCCCAAGGTCATACAGTTGTCCAGTAATTTGAGCGCTGATAGCTAGAGCGGCGTTGAAGAAGAAAGTGATTACTGCACTAAGATGCGTTCGCCACGACTGAGGAACAAGTTCCATTTGTAGCGCCCCATCAATCGGAATCGACGCCGTCATGAAGACTTGACGAAAGATATAGCCGATACTAGCGATGAAGGGATCGACGATCACCGCCAGTGTTACTAAAAAGGGAAGAGAGAGCGTTTGGACAACAATGATCGCACGAACTTTTCCGATCCGTGAGGATAGAACCGGAGCGAGGAAAGTGCCCAAGGCCATGCTAGCTGAGCCCAGTCCCTGAATTAATCCCACAGCAGGAGTTGGTAAATTGTAAAAGTTCCAAAAGAACACATTCAGAAACGGTACAATAAATCCTGCACCGATCCCAAGAATCACATACAACAGGGCAAACCATGCCACAATTCCGAAATTGCCCTTTGGTTCATTTTGAACTGTCGTCTGTTCGGGCTGCTTGACAGCGGTTTCAAGCTTTTGCTTTCGAAAACGGTTTTGTTCCCGGATCAAAAGCAATGGAATAACCGCTAGGAGAAGAGGGATAACCCATGAAACCAAGGCAAGTTGAAAAGTAGGCGCACTATCAATGGGGAGCGATAACGCTACAGCAAACCATACAGGCAGCAGTCCTGCTAAAGTACTCCCAAGGAACATGCTGATGATATTTAACGACTGGGTCGTCCCAAACAAATGCGTCCGTTCATAAGCAGTACTATATTCAGATAGAAAAGGCGAGAACGCCACCCATGTCAGCGAGATCCCTACCCCGCCGATAACCTCACCGAGGATGAGTACTTCTGGTACAGGATTGAGCACCCTCCACATCGCGGAGGCTGTGAGAATCACCACACCTAAGATTGTCGTCCGCGCAGCACCAATTCGAGTACAGAGCGGACCGACGAAGAGCGCGCTAATAGCAATAGAGACATAACTGATGGAGAGGATGCCGCCCAAGAAGGTGTTCGAGTATCCCAAGGAGAGGAGGAAGAGGTTGTAAATTGCACCAGAGGTGCCATAGGCGAATCCGAGAATCGTATTAGCGATAATGTACTGTTTGGCGTTTAGGCTGAAATGCCGAATTCGATGCCAATACCCATTCAAGGTACTTCCTGAAGTCTCGGTCAACACGGGCACCCATTCTCAGTTTGTGCGAAACCATTCGCACATGGTAATATTAACTCTTTCGCTTTGGTAATAATCCAAAAATGGCTAACCCGAACCCCATCACCTGTCAACCAATAGACCTGAACTCTTCAGGCAGTGACCAACTTCATACGAAGAATTACGCGAGCAACACGCCGCCAAGCATCACGGTCTGCAACAGGATGACAGCGGCCAACAAGGCACCTAAGAACCCAACTCCCAAGGGAATATCCAGCCAATTGGTCCGTCCAAAGGGAATCAGGCTCGCAACCCGCCGTCTATAGGCGATGTATTCATCTCCGAAGGTCTTCGCCAAGTAGGAATCTTCGATCAATCCAAGCACGATGTAGGCCCCAAGTTGAGCAAGCCAGAGAGCGACGGTCGCTTCCTTGCTTAGCCAACCAACCCCAAAGGTGCTATTCAACCACCAGTAAGTCAATCCCGTGAAGCCCAGCGTCAACAAGAGGAAACCAGTATACTGAGGATGACGTACGAACCCGTATGGACCGGAGGTCACTAACCCTTCCTTCCGGTGACGCCAAAGGTAAATAATCGAATAGATGGCAAAACTGCCTCCCGTAATGATTAGTACATATGAGATCACCCCGCCTAAGGACATTAGACTCGCTCGAACGAACCCTGCCACTTCTAAGATGAGACCTGCGGGATACTGAGTGAACAACAGAATCAAAAATAACACTACGGGAAGAGACATCAGTCCAACATACACTCCTAATGAAGGGATCTGTTGGATGAGGAGGAGGAGATAGCCCGCCCCTTTCAGGATGCCGTCCCTAAGTTTCTGTAATGTTGTCAGAGTTTACACCTCCAACCTAAATCGACTAGTACATTCACAATGAGTACGATGTTATAAACCTAAATTTTAGAACACAGGAATCCGGGAAGAAGGCGCTAAACATGAGGAATAATCCATGAGAAGGACACTTCTTTATAGTGCCTGGTAAGCTACATCTAACACGAAGTGAACCCCATAGCAATTACAAAAAAAGGCTGGCTATTTCTCCTCAGCGTTGCGGTCTTATTCATCCTAGTCACGATTTTGGCAGTCCTGACCGCGTATACTGACCCCTTGAGTCTAGCGATCCGGTTGTTTGCCCTATATGGCTTCACCGCTCTAGCTATCGCCACCTCGATGACGCCCTTTCTCAAAGAAATCACTCAAGCCCTTGGTCGCTCCTTTCTTAAGATCCATCACCTGTTCGCCATCTCAGGTCTTGTGTTCGCAACTTTGCACCCCGTTTCCTTCGCCATCTCCCAGATGGATCTCACTGTGTTCCTGCCCCGGTTTGATTCTTGGCAAATTTTCTGGGAACTTGCAGGACGCCCAGCGCTCTACATCCTCTACATCGCCGCCATCGCGGCATTACTACGGTCGATGATTCCTAAATACTGGCGTTACTTTCATGCCCTCATGTACATCGTACTCACCTTCGTCATCGCGCACGGCAACCTCTTCGGCACTGACTTCCAGAACCTAGGCATCCTCATCATCATGAATGCGCTCTTCGTCATCAGCGTTAGTGCCTTTTTCTTGAAACGATACCAATACTACCAACGGAAACAACGAGCTAAAACCAAACGCGTCCAAAAGTCGGAAAAGTAGCGTCACAGTTTTGTAAGAGCATAAGTATAGAACCCGCATGTCAGAAGTGAAAGCTAACTCGCTTCGGCTGCGTGGACGAGTCTTGGTCCTGTGGATTTTGTACTTGTCCTTTCTAGCTTATGTACTGCTCACGGCGTTCTTAGTGTATCTGCGAGGGGGCACAGTACAGGTGACCCTCCTCTTCGTGGATAGCATCGCCAACCTGATCGCCCTCTTTCTCGTGGTGTTTTATTCAACCCTGGGCTTGTATCTTACCTGGTACTTCCTTCGTCGAGCACAAAGAACCAGTCCAGAGGAAGGGTATGCCTACGGGTTAACCTCCGTGGTAATTGGGGTGTCAGCACCGTATATTTACGCGTTGCTGCTCTCCTTTATGGGAATAATGCGCGATTTGCTTCCAGTCCTCTATGTGGGACTGCTCTACGCCCTAGGCATCATCGTTGGCCTCCGAATCATTCCTCCCCTCATCACTCACCTCAAATCGAAATAATCGAAGATTGTTGTAGTTACTTACAAGCCATCGCCTTCTACTAGTTTACTGCCATTGCGTCGAGATGGATACCAAAACAATAGCAAAGCAGGAGAGAAAATACCAGAACCTGGAAGGACCGTAATTGAACGCAAACGCGAATGTGCTGAAAATCGGCGATTTATTGAAAGAACCGGTGCAATTCAAGGTAACCGTGGTTCAAGCTGACCCGAGGGGTTTAGTTTTGTACCATTTTATTCATCATTTGATCCATCCTTTGAAGCACTGTCAAGTCGCCAACCGGTGCCCTCACTTGCTATGCTTTGCACCCACATGTTCATGGCATTGGTAAAAAGGAATCGTTAATCGACTGAGCAGCGCTTACAGGCACATCTTAGCAGGTTTATGATAGTTTCAACTATTAAAGCGATTAAGGGGTTCTCACTGGAAAGAGAGCAGCGAATAATTGTTGCAAAGGGCGAGTGGAAAGATAAGTCCATGCTGTCCAAAATCCTTCTTCAACGATTACGCCTAGTCGGAATCCTGCTTCAGACAGTTTGAGGAGGTATTCGAGGTGGAGTATCAGTTCGTGCAAGACGGAGCATAGACGGCTGGTATGGTCTCTTTCTGCCTCATTGGTGCTTTGGGTTAAGCTTAAGGTTTGCATCCAAGTTGGGTATGAGACTTCGACGACGAGTTTTATTTCAGCATTACTTGGAATTTCGCGAACAAGAAGAATCTGAACCCATTCAGTTTCATAGACCAGTTCTACCTTTTCGAAAGAATCTCTAATCAAATTAGGACCGTCGTCAGCGACAAACTGTTCATATGCCTTCACAAAATCCGAATAGTTCATTGTTTGATTCCCTCCAACTTTTCAAATAGAACAGGATTGTACAATAGCATTCCTCCGTTTGCTTGATTTCCCAGAGCAAAAGGAAAGCTGCGATAGGGAATATGGCAATGTTCGATATTAGCTGGCGTGAAGTGAGGGGTTTACAAATGGTATGTCCTATAAAAGGCAAGATGCGGCTTTGTCAACTCACCTTAGTTGCAGGGAATTCTCTGAAAAATAGCTAGTATTCTTGCGAAGTCTCTGTAGTAAATTGTTGATTGGACGCTTCTGCTGTTCCAAGCAGTCGGTCCCAGAACCGATCAAAGAGACCCGAATAAAAATGATGGGAGAAATAGATGACTGGTTTCACTGATTCCACTCCATCGAGTTCTTTAATGCGATTTATGATTTGAGGTGACAGATTAGCGATTTTAACGAGGAACATACTGAAGAGCACCGGCGCGGAGGCACTGGCAATCGAACGCCAGTACTCTATTGGATATTCGTCTGCAAGCACTTTGACGATATATCGTCGCTGCTCATCTCCCCCGTTGTAGGTGATGTATGCGAAAAACCGCGTATCGCCACCTTCGGCAATATCACAGTCCACTCGAGTATGAAAACACTGCTGAGAGGTGCGATAATCACCAACTCCTCTCTCGTGGAACCAGTATTCATCAGCAGACCCATCTGGTCCGATTAGGTCAACTAAAAGTTTACGAACGCGTCGCCGGGTCAGTCCAGTGGATTGGGCAATTTCACTTACTGGCATCCGCACATCCTTGCGGAGACAACGCAGCACTTGTACATGCATCGAGTTGAGAGGACACTTTTTGCCCCGCTCAACCAGCAGTGTGTGAAATTCCACATCGCTTACCGGTTCCAAGCCATAGAGGAATTGAGTGAGTTCATCCAACTCACATGAACCTACATACTTGCCCCAGCACAGCACATTCCCATCGGCAAGTAAGTTTACATGGTCAATCATTTTGTAGGCGCCGAGGCGATCTCGGAAGGCCTCGCTCGGAGGAGGATGCTTGACTTTTAAGATGGTTAAGAAAAATTCAGCATTCAGCATGGCGAAACTAGGAAAGATGAAGTATCGGCGAATGACGCTTGTATCCTCAAGCTTCACAACCCGGTTTCGCACAGCAGTAACGGATAACTCAAGGCGACGCGCCAACGCCCGGAATGACATGCGAGGATTAGTGCAAAGCGCGAAGATTATCTGTTTATCTATGAGGTCTACAGGCATCGGCAGCTACCCAAAGTTTTCTCTTATTTATTCTCATACGGTAAAAATTCAACGGGTCACCTACACTCAGTACGATTGATAGAGTATAACACCTAAACCGTCACGATGGTCACCACACAAAGTGAGGATGCCGCTTTCATAATTCAGAAAAACGGGGGTTTTTCAGTTTAGAAAGGAGGGAAAATTTTGGGTAAGTCTAGAACCCCCAAGGTTACACTGTATGTCAGCTCATTTAAAATTTCAGAAGGCTACTATGTTGACCGCGAGAGTGCTGTCCATGCTTGCGCGAAGGCAGGATCGAAGCCCTTTGAGAGCCTAAAAGGAACATCCCAATTATTTGGTCGCGTTTTCTCAGACAAAGATTGGTACGCAATAACTCTTGCTCAAAGTTGCCACACCACGCAAGGCATCGATATTGAAATCATTGACTTCTCAGAGAGCTTTTGGCAACGATTGAAGCTGCGTCGTCAAGGCATTAAGCACACCCCACAATTCGTAGTCGACGACCAACAGCTCCCACCGATTACCAGCATCGCAGACTTACAAGGCTACCTTTAGACTTGATCAACATTGTACCAAAATCTCATCACAGTTAATCGATTCTTAGAGCCTAACAGGTTTGAGAAGAGGACGCACTCCCCAAGATGGATATGACCAAAGGCTCAAATTTGATGATTGCGCAGGTCATGGCAGAATGACGCTCGATGTCTCGATGGTAAAGGAGAATCCGTGTATCCGCGAAGCCCTCCTCTTTGAACAACTCCCACAGGAAAAGGTGCAGTGTGGTGTGTGCAACCGCCGCTGTATCATCCCACTAGGCAAACGCGGGCATTGTCAAGCCCGTGCGAACATCGCGGGGCGATTGTATGTCCTAACTTACGGGGATATCAGCTCGATGAGCGCGAACCCCATCGAAAAGAAGCCCTTGCACCATGTGTTTCCAGGAACCCGAGCCTTAACGATTGGGAGCTGGGGCTGTAACTTTGATTGTGTCTGGTGTCAAAACTGGCGAATCACTAAACGAGCCCCCGATCCTTTTCACAGTAATTATTTGGCACCATACGATTTCGTCGATACCATCCCACAGCGACACTGCCAGGGAACGAGCTTTTCGTTAAACGAGCCCACTACCGCCTTCTTCGAATATTCCTTGGATGTCATGCCCCAAGCCCGTGACCGCGGCTTCTACAACACCTATGTCACCAACGGCTACATGACCGAGGAGACGCTGAGATGGTTAGCAGCCGCTGGGCTAGATGCGATGAATATTGACATCAAGGGGTGTCACGCTGCCGTTCGCAAATACTGTGGGATTGATGTAAATAAGGTCTGGCAGACAGCCCGACAGGCCCTAGATTTGGGTATCTGGGTGGAGATCACGACACTGGTGATTCCAGGCATGAATGATACTACGCGCTGTCTGTCGAGTATTGCACATCGAATCCACCAGGAGCTAGGAGCTGAAGTACCGTGGCATGTAAGCGCCTTTCACCCGGCGTATCGCGCAACAAAACATGGATTGGCCACTCCCACGCCAGTGTCAACTCTCGAACGGGCTCACACCCTCGGGAAAAAAGCAGGGCTCCACTTTGTCTATGTTGGCAATGTGTTTGGGCACCCAGCAGAGCACAGCTACTGTAAGACTTGCCATGCCCAGCTCATCCGGCGAACCGGTTATGATGTAGCCTTCATCCACTTGTCAAAGGACAACACATGTACTCAGTGTGGAACCATCAACCCCTTCCGATTGACGCCTTCTACTCCAGAAAGCTGAACGAGAAATTATTCCTCGAAATTTTTGAATCACTGGTGTGGTCTTATCAAGGCGATTATGACCTTCAACGAGTATCCATTTGCTTGTTTATCACACGAGTTTAATTCAAATTTCAGGTTTTATTGAGCCCCAAGGTTTTCCGTATTTTCCATCGAATGCAATTTCGTCTAAAGCCTTTCGGGGACGAGCTGGAGGATGTTCATCAGGTACCCCAAGCGCTACTAATACGACGAGATCGACATCCTCAGGGATGTCAAGTTGTTTTTTGACTTGTTGGATGAATTCAACCGATCGCGATTCATAGGTGGCAATCCAGCAAGTACCATACCCCAGTGCCGTTGCCGCTAAAACGAGATGGTCGGCTGCTATCATCGGGTCTTGGAGATGCCATCGAGCCTGGTTTCCTGGACAGCATGCGTTCTCCCGTTTTCCCAAAACAACAATAATGGCATTTGCATTCGCAATGAATCGTTGCTGTGAAGGTTGCGCTAAGAGCTGTATGGTTTGAGGATCTCTTACGACGATGAATCGCCAGGATTGGCTGTTATTCGTCGATGGGGCAAGTTGCGCTGCTTGAAGGATTTTTTCTAAATCAGAATCCGGAACAGCATAAGGTTTGTAGCGCCGGATACTACGCCGTTTTTGCAAGACCTCGAAGAAATTCTTTGTTGGTTCAAGAATGGAATTATTCGATGATGTTTGTTTCACCATGGCTATTTCTCACACTCCACGGTTTAACGCTCCCACTGCTGCATATTGTATGCATGTTTGGGCAAGGAGAGACAGGTGGCCGCGTCTATTAACTAAGGCTTTAACCGTTGAACGAGTTGGTTCTTTTTTCATCATTTTCATCCCTCTTTTTGATACACAATTTACTTTACGCCTTCTCACCAATTGCTACGAAAATACTAATCTGGGCTTTCTCTCCGCCTGTACATGATTCGGAACTACATTGCTCCCCTGTTGATTCTACACGAACTTGTTGTAATCCAGTTTCAGCAAACCAGGCGTGGATATCATCCCGTTCAAATCCTAACCACACATCATGTTGTTCATGGCGGAGAAATTCGAGATCATGCTTGTCTATATCGGTAATAACTAATTTTCCACTGGGTTTTAGGATACGGATCATTTCTCGAAGACCCATTAATGGTTGGGGGAGGTGGTGCAGCACCATATTAGCAAAGACATAATCGATTGAATTATCCTCGATCGGTAATTGGAGCACATCGCCTTTCCGGAACTCCACATCTTGATTGCCAGCGAATTTTTCGCGCATCACATCGAGCATGGCGCTGGATTGGTCCACCGCGATGACTTGGAGGCCATGCTCAAGCAACCCTGTGGTGACATACCCCGTTCCTGCTCCAACATCAGCAGCCAGTTGACCCTTTTTTACGCCCGCGAGGATGAATGCCTTTTCGCGTACGGCAGGTGAAAAAAACATTGATTGTAGGTGGTCCCAATCAGGAGCTATATGATCGAAGTAGTCCTTGGCGTTCATCGAGTTACCCCTTTAATTTTTGAGAGCATGAGTGCTTTGGCAAGGTAAGTGTTGTAACTCGCCGTTCGAAGCTGGGTCAAGTAAATTTGTTTTCCACATTTACTGCATGCCATTTTTCAGCACCTTTCTATTTATTGGATGCCCAATACCTATTATTGGGCACCCTATATTTAAATGTATTGGGCACCCTATACCTTCACCCTAATTCCGTGAAAACCCCATGTAGAAAAACACGAGCCTGACCCGCGGTGGCTAAGGACCATCCACAATTAGGTTGAGGGCTTGCGCGCCTCGATAATATCATCGAACACCCGGAAAAAGTACCGTGTGGCCTCATTTAACCCCGATCGTCCCTCCTCCGTTAAAGAAAAGATCACTTGCCTCCCCTCTCGTGCCCGGCGAACAAGTTTCTTTTGCGCGAGCTCTTTGAGGGCGGGATATATGGTGCCAGGAGTGGGTTTGCTACCTCGTCGCAGTCCAATCTGCTCAGCGAGTTCTTGGCCATTCATAGGTTTTTTACTCAGCTCCCAGAGAATCTGAAAGGACAGCATACCCCGCATATCGCAGCAGTCAGGAGGGCAGCATTCGTCGGTTTGTTTTTCGTCAGGCATAGTATTTATTGGGCACCCGATACATTTAAATGTGTTTGTTTCTTTACTCACCCCATATATTGGTCATCCAATAATAAAGTGACGCGAAATGACCGAAACGAAACGCATAACCAAAATGAGCGATGAAGAAATTAAAAAAGAAGTACGAAAAGCCTACACCAAGGTAGCCCAACCTACAAGCTCCTGTTGCGGATCAGGCACCAGGAGCAATTATGCCAAAAACCTAGGGTATTCAGTGGACGGGCTTCCAGACTCAGTGACCGAATCCTTTGCCGGATGTGGAAATCCCGTAGCTCTCGCAAGCCTGAAAGAAGGCGAGGTCGTGTTGGATTTAGGTAGCGGTGCAGGGCTGGATGCATTCATGGCAGCCCGCCAAGTTGGACCAACGGGGAGTGTGATCGGTATCGACATGACGCCGGCCATGATTGATAAAGCGAACGATAACGCTGAAAAACTGGGAGTGAAGAATGTCGAATTTCGGTTTGGCGATATAGAAGCCTTGCCCGTAGATGATGAGTCTGTTGATGTCGTCATTAGCAATTGTGTCATTAATCTTGCACCCGATAAAGGCAAAGTGTTTGAAGAAGCCTTCCGAGTCCTCCGCTCAGGGGGGCGAATGCTCATTTCTGATATCGTCTTAGAAGCCTCCCTGCCCCAGAATATCAGGGACGAGGTGGCTTCGTATACTGGCTGTCTTGGTGGCGCAATCCTCAAAGAAGAGTATCTGCAACTCATTCGTCACGCCGGATTCACGGATGTGCGTATTGTCAGCGAAGCTTCATTTAACATTGCCACCAGCGCAAAAATCGAAGCCATAAAACCCTAATCGCAATTTCACCCATGACCACCCAATCAAATCTAGAGCAACCATGGCATATTGACAATTCAAAAGTGGGTGATCATCCTGATGAGCAACCAAAGCCAGCAAAAAGAAGCTTTTGAAAAGAATATGTTCAGCCCGCTCCCCATTGCCTTAGTTGGAGCCCTCGTCAACGATGTGCCCAACTACCTAGTAATCGGATATATTTGCCCCTTTGATTTTGGACGATACCTG
Source organism: Promethearchaeota archaeon (assembly GCA_048938385.1). Taxonomy (GTDB): domain Archaea; phylum Asgardarchaeota; class Hermodarchaeia; order Hermodarchaeales; family Hermodarchaeaceae; genus Hermodarchaeum. Next base: position 50,620 of record JBHLMG010000014.1, read on the forward strand.
TTCTTCAGTTTATACAAGAAACGGCATACTCGCATTGGCATCCACGAACACCGTACTTTTAGCGTAAATGTACCCTCCAAAAACCTCATCAAAGAGGTTACTATCTGTGGTAGCAAATCTGGACGCGACATCGATAAAAGCTTGCTTTTCACAGTGTTTTTTGGCGAGCTGAAAACCGCACCAATGATTCACCAATGCCCCATCAATATTGAATGTGAAGTCGCAGAAATTTTAGATTACGGACAAAACGACGGCATCATAGGACGCGTCGTCAAATCATATGTCAACCCAGAATGCCTCACGGAGGGCAAACTCGATATGCGAAAGGTTCACCCCATCATTTGGGCCACAGGCGGCGACTACAACTACTACGAGCTCGGGAACCGGATTAGTAACCCGATTTGAATCAGGATGCTTTCATCTATAATCCTAACAAAAAAGACAGACTGGCCTACAACAAGAGCAGACCAAAAGGGCTCTAATCCGAGAAACAATGAATTGTCAGGGTTCACTCATCTTCGTATTTAAACACTTGAGCCACATTCTCATCACCCCATGACCGAGTCGCACAACAGGCCTATGCATAACAGCGCGAACCCCTCATGCACCGCATGCACAGAAGATTAGCGGTTCACCACTAAATAGCGTCCGTATTTTTGTGTTTCATGATAGAGGTATTCAAAGTTATCCATGTATTCGGGAAAATCAAGTTCTTTACGCAAATCACGGACTATCGGCCAGAGTTTCTCCCACCGTTGTTGGACAACAAATATTTTGTAGGCAAGTTTGATATCGATGAGGTTGTTCTTTAGCAGAATACCAACGGCCTCGAAAAACGCGGCAACCTGGCGAAACGCAATGTGCATAGGGTGCTCACCGGGATAGGGACCATACTTGGCTTGATACTCCGCATAAGTTTGGACATCAAGCATCATGACCTTCACATCGGCTTCTTGAAACTCCTTTGACATGAATGTAGCATACAACCGCATGATCAGGTCCGTTTTCCGCATCCGCGCTTGATTTTGGTGATCCTTCACATAGTAGATCACAGCCCCCACTAACCCAATTGACGCAACAATCACCGACGCATACGCCACCAGCTCAACTTGCATACCCTACACCTAAGTACCTTTTACCATCAAGTGCATCTTAAAAGAGTATAGGACTGATAAAACGCACAATCCAAAAGCCGACAATGTGATTAGCTAAATGAAACCTGTGGAAGAATGTTAACTCACGAATTCCTCGTAAAATTTCCATTGAAAATAGAGAGGCGAGGACTTGGTTCTCCCTCTGTGTTTTTTCGTAAGATCATCAAAGCATCCAAGAATCCAATCTACTTCGGTTGATGGTTGTTTATAAGTGGTAAAATTTCCCAGTCTGTTACACTTATCTTTAGGTAGCAAACCTAGCTTGGGTTATTGCGAATGTGGCCATGTTGATGGAGGACAAAGCTGAGGCAGCACCGACGCCTCTCATAATACGAATAATTGCAGGGTTCAACTGCTTTATTTTCCTACTCATAACCTTCAGTTTACTCAAGCTACTGCTTAACCCAATCCTAATCAGTTTAATAATTGATCCAACACTTCTCATAGTGGTAGATGCGATAGTAAACCCGGTTTTAGCGTTATTTGGGCTTCCTTTAACAACGCTGTTAACCTATCCTGTTATCCTAGGTTTTTCCTACATATGCATTGGAGTGGTAGGGATCGTAATTACAGTAATGATCATTTATCGCAGATCACAGGCTCTGCTACTGGGTAGTATCATCTGTACCATCAGTATCAGTGGTAGCATAATAAGCTACATTCTCATTGCGTCTTTTCTTTTCAATCCACTGGAGGAAATTTTTGTATTATTTCGAGCCCTCGTTAATGGGTTTTTACCGCTGGTGTTTCTCTCGATTCCTCTTTTTCTCTGGTATTTCAATGAGTATTCTAATACCATCGCTCCGCTTCACCGCTTCATTTTCATCTGGAATCTTGATGCTGTCAGTTTATTGTGGACAATCTGGATCATTCCAGGACTCGTCGTATTCACCGTCGATACAGTAGTGCTGTTCGGGATTGTTTATACAATTGTCGCCATCATCAGCGTAATTAATCTATTATTCCGCCCCCTCATAACCCGCCTGATCATTCAAACAGCCCGATGGGCCCTCGGCTTTTCAATCACTTTTATTCTGATTGTTCTTCTCAATTCAGCGATTATTCGCCTTGTTCCGTTGATTACACCCGGCTTCATTGTACTTGGCCTTCCTATGGCGTTTCTCGCTAGCCTTTGTTTTACGGCAATTAACGCCCTTTATATTGGTATCATAGACTTGGACGATAGTACCTCATTCTTCCAAAACCGAGTATATCATCATCTCTTTACCAAGGCGAGTCATCGTGGTGTATCCCAAACACCGGGGCTACTTTGCATCCAAATCGATGGATTAAGTTATCCCGCTTTACAAGAAGCCATTCAACGAGGTTATATGCCTACGGTCAAGTCGCTGATCGACTCTGGGAATTATAAAGCCATTCAGTGGGATTGCGGGCTTCCCTCAACAACTCCTTGTTGCCTTGCTGGTATCATGCATGGTCACAACAATGACATTCCAGGCTTCTGTTGGTATCGGAAAAAAGAGGACCGGTTGCTTGTCTTCAACCGTCCCCGAGATGCAGGAGATATCGAGAAGGACCAAACGACTGGAAAAGGTCTGATTCGGGGAGGAACAAGTGTTGGGAATGTCTTCAGTGGCGATGCAGCCTATAGCTTCTTTACCATGGCCAAACTCACTAAACAAGATGCTCAAACCAGTAAGCACCGCCGCGAAGACCTCTACTATTATCTTCTCCACCCTTACGCACTCATGCGAACAATAGTCCTAACTTTTTGGGACGTGATTATGGCTTGTACACATCTGGTTAAATGGTGGATATTCCATCGAAAACCACGAATGGTCCAACCTCGAAGAAATTACATTTTTTATCGACCGGGCACCAACATACTACTGCGAGATATTGTCACGAATATTGTCAGTCTGAACATCTCTCGAGGGTCCCCCGCAATTTATGCCACCTACTATGGCTATGATGAGATTGCCCATTATGCGGGAACATTCTCAACCACCGCGTTCAGGGCGTTATCTGGCATCGACAAGCAGGTTCGTCGCCTCTTGTATGTCATCCGAAAATATGCTCCCCGACCTTACGAGTTCTTTATGCTGGCGGATCATGGCCAATCTTTTGGCTTGACCTTTCGACAACGGTATCGTCATTCACTCCAAGATACAATTTTCAACCTATTAGGAGGGAAGGCACGAGTCAGCGAAATCGATAGCCATGAACTCCCTGATACATTTGTCGGAGGGCTCATTGCTGATTTCAAAGAATCAAACTATAATGTAACAATACCTCACCAAGGGGACATTGAAGGCGAAAAAACCGTGGATCATTCAGAGATGTCGCAGCTTACAGATGATGTCATCGTCTGTCCATCAGGTAATCTTGCTCACATCTATTTCACGCATAAAGTGGGGCGTGTCACCTTAGAAGAGCTAGAGGCAAAATACCCAGGGTTCCTAACTCGTCTTGTCGCACATGAAGGAATTGGCTTCGTCATCGTGACGGACGCTGATGATGGTCCTGTTCTCCTTGGGGAAGAAGGCGCAGTCATTCTGCGTACTGGCCTTGTCCGAGGTGCGAACCCCCTTACCGCTTATGGGAAAGAAGATTTACGAATCCAACAGCTCCAGCGCCTTGCTGAGTTTCCTAGTAGCGGCGACCTTATTTTAAACAGTCAAATTTATTCGGATGGCACAGTAGCTGCATTTGAGGAACTCGTTGGGAGTCATGGTGGACTCGGGGGATTACAGACTGCTCCTTTTCTTTTGCATCCTGCTGAAATCGAAGTGGATAGAGCCCGCCTAGTGGATTCTGATCAGCTTTATCCGCTTCTTAATCAACGACGCGCTCCTTGAATATGAAAACTGATTAAAACTCAAGAGTACAGACAGCTGATAATCTTAAGGAGTAAAGGTCAAAATCAATACGAGTCTGATCTTTAATGTCATATTGGATTGGGATTCTCCTTGCAATCTTTTCAGGCATCAGTAGTAATCTTGGGACTTTGGCGCAGAAGAAAGTAGTTAATGATTTGCCAACAGTAGCAAAACAAACAAAATTTCTTCGCACCCTCGTCAAGACGCCCCTTTGGCTTTTTGGGTTGGCTTTACAGTTTGTAGTTGGAACTATCCTTTTCATGTTAGCTCAGGTCATGATCGGTCCTGCGTTAATCCCCGGCTTAATGGCGGCGGGATTAATCATCCTCGCAATCGGGTCTGTGAAATTAATTGGGGAATCCCTCAAACTCCCAGAACTACTTGGATTACTGATGATTGGATTGGCAATTATTACATTCACCTTTAGTGGATTAGTCATTGACATTCCCGGTTACGACTTTCTAACACTCAGTTTCCTGATAAGAATTGGACTATTTACTACTGCCCTGACGGGAATCGTAGTGATTTTTCAAATTCTTCAATGGAAATGGGTTCAGCTTTATGCGATATCCCAAGCAGTCACTTCAGGATTACTGTTCGCAATCTCGAATTATTGGATTAGCCCCTTGCTGGCAACCTTCGTACATGTGTTTGCTGGTACCTTCATTCTTTCAGAGCTAGGCCTCTTCAGTATTGCCTCGATAATCCTTATCCTTACCAATATCTTCGGGACCACAACAATACAAAATGCGTTTAAAACAGGACAAGCCAGCTTAATGATTCCAATTCAACAGGTACCCATTCAAATCATACCAGGGCTTGTCTATTTACTGGTATTCTTGCTTCCCCTAACTACCATCATTTCCCCAGTATTGTTCGTTATCGGAATCATCTTGATCATCGTCGGCTCGTACCTCTTAGCCAAACGTCAACTCGTGCTCGAAGCAATTGAATAGTCGACAAAACGATTACCATGATTCTAAATCGTGCGCAGCACCTGCAAATTCAGAAGATGAGAAAAGAATAACATCGTCTAATCCAAAACCCAAAACGGTCTTCGATTAACAACTAAGCCTATTCTTGGAAGTTCTGAATCACCTGCGTCGTCTCACCCAAGTGATTCTTCACCGTCATACACAATATCATGTTCCCACTCATGGTGTGCATGGCAATCGTCTTCAGAAAAATATTAAGACAACAGTCAAGAAAGCCACTTCAGAGGGATGAATTTGCAGGAAAAGGACGCCATATCCTCTAGAAAAATCATTGGATTAGTTTTTGGTTATATGGGGAGCTTTGAAGCATTTCTCGCATCCATCAACTTCTACCTCATGCCTGGCTGGATGTACTACCCGCTCATCCTCCCTATCAGCATCCCTTCCCTTTTGATCTTCTTCATCAGTACGACGCTAATCTTCAAAGCCCCCCAACCTGCAGGCTGCTTCCTCCTCGTAGGAAGCCTTGCCAGTGCCACGCTCACCCTCCTTTTCCCCTTCAGAATCCAAGGTCTCGGACTTGAACTCCTCATGGCAGCCCTCCTCGCTGGTATCGGAGGTACCGCAGCGCTACTCACAGGACGAACCAAATGATGGACACTAATTTTCAAAGGTCTGCAGCAGTTAACTAAATGCAACAGACCAAATCGCTTGTATTTCAGATTCAGTCAGCTGTCGTTGGGTTTTCGTTTGCTCATCGATGACTGTGACATTCACTTCACCGGGTTTCCGAGTTTTATCACGGAGAAGAGATTTCACGACCAGTGCCAGGGCTTGTTTAAAAGGTAAATCTGGTTTGACTCCTACCTTCAACAGCTCCTTAGCTGCTTTGCGATGTTGCCCCTCAGCCCAGGCGAGAACCTCCCGATAGGTGCCACTAGGATCCAGCACAAACAGGTGACTTCCCGTATCGTCAACGCCCCCAAGCAATGTCACGATTCCTAAGGGTCGACTTTCTTTTTTCGTCGTATACGAATGGATGAACAACGCCAACTGGTTAGCTAGCTCTTCAACGAAAATTGGTGCCTTGGTCTCTGCTTTAAAGGCGTTCGCAAGGGAAATCGCATGATTCTTCAACAAATTAAAATCACCCGATAATCCCGTGGGCACCATCCCGATGTGATTGACAACCCGATAATTTTCCCAGGGATGATGGACCACGAAGGACAGGTCATCGTTCGCAGCCTCGCGAACCCGCTCTTTGGCGAGGATAACCCCCTTATCATATCGCAGCCCCACAATCGTGACCCCCCGCGGTGGGGATTCCATGGCGTACTCGATTTGGAAGATGCGCCCATCCGGGGAAAACAGCGTGGTATCATCGTAGCCGCTGGGCATCCGAATCGGCAGGGTTTCAAAGTACCGGATTAGGGCGGCACGGATGAGTTCGGCTTTACTGCTGAACATGCCTTTCTGGACGACGGTGTCCATGAACCGGTCCAGTTCGGTGGAAACGACGACGCGTACTTCAGGCATCCATAAAACCTCCAGAAAAATGGATATATAGCGGATAATATAAGTGTACCGCGGTAAACGGAGCAAAGGGAGCGACACCGTGAAGAAAATCAGCCTCCCCGAACCCAGCTACTGGAAACTCGTCGAGCTGAAAGCCAAGCTACGATGCGCCACTTGGAAAGAACTCATCGACACCCTCTACCAGAGGCTGGCGTAACAACGACTAGCAAAAAGGAACTAATCCTCGAAGTTCTGAATCGCCTGCGTTTTCTCACCAAGATTATTGAGCATTTAATTTGCATCGCCATCTGTCCGTTAACCGCGTGAACTGCACAGGAAAGACATCTTATTCAAGTGAATTCTCTAGCATCTTTAAAATGGGAATTTGTTTGCGAGTCACTCCCAGTCAGTGGAAGGAGTCGTTCCAAGTGGAAGAGGCTTGCCAGGTGTTGCAGGTGAATAGCGGAGTCCATTCCACAGAAAGTCAAAGGCAAAGACGAAGAACAACAAGAGCGTGCCAGGTATGAAGAGGACCAGAGGATTCGTAAAGAAAACACCACCGAACAGGAGGTCTTGAACCACCCAGCCGAGGTTCCACGAGAAACCGAATCCCAGGAATCCCGCCACAAAGGCGATTGCTCCACCCACCAAACAGTAAAGGACAAACAAGGGAATCAAGGACTTAGCCCATTCGCGTGGTATACTGGCACTCTTCCCAAGATTCGAGTTGCTGATTTTCCGGATTACTCCGGCTGAAAGGAGTACACCTACTATGAAAGTCATTCGTCCAAAAGTGCTGATGTAGAGGGCTGGAACCACGGGTAAAATGCACAAGGTGAGCACGATGACTGAAAATGGGAAGGCTAGCAGATAGTTGAGGGGCCAGGAAAGCTTGGTTCGAAGGGCATAGTACGCCCCTAACCCGATGAGCCCTCCAACCACCGTGGCGATGAGGCTAATCTGTACGCTCTCCATGAGCAGAGGAAGCAGGCTCATTAACGAGTATTCCAGGGGAGCAGACCGGGGCCAGGGTTGCGCGGTAAAGGAGAACTGTCCGGCGATAGCTAATGCGACGAGGCTGCAGACGAGGACGATGCCAACAATGATGTGGGGTCGGTGAAGCGTTGATTTTTCTGGTGGGATCACCTGTTGTCCGTGGAGTTCGACTGGGTTCCGGTAGATAGTCCATCGCAGGATCCCTTCGAGGAGGATGGCAGCTAATCCAAAGGTAAGAATGTAGGTCACAAGAATCGCCAAGAGTCCTGGGAAATTCATCATGAAAATATAGGCTAAAAGTGCTCGCCCAATCCCATACCAGTTGTAGTAGATTTCAACGGGGACGGAAATGGAAACCGTCCAAACCAGCAATCGTGGAAGACCGTGGGAGAGCGGTGGCAGCTCATCACCGGGTGGTTGATAGAAGTAGTGCGTTGCCACCGCGACAGAAAGGAGGGTAGTGAGCGTTGCTGGTGCAATGAGGTGCCAGCCACGATCTAGCAGTCCTGCAAGTGGATTCAAGGGGAGAGGAAAGCTATAGGTGCCCCCGAGCGGGAGTAAGCCGAGGAGACCTAACTGGAGAGCCCCCCAGAAAAAGGCGAAGGCAAGCAGTATCCACAGAAATTTTGAGAACACGATGTTGTACAGGTGTCGTTTCATCCCGTCGAGTGGGGTTGTCGCTCTGCGCCGAAACCAATAGAACACGACGAAAATAAATGACACGATGAGGAACGGTATAAGGACTAGCAGTAGGGTATTCGGGAACTGAGCACTGATTGGCTCTCCGACGGGACGGTAGCCTTCAATAAAAGAAGCAGTTTGCAAAAGCCGTCCTGAAAAGATGTTGAAGAGAAAAATCCCGTATTGGATCGGTAAGGGGGAGTCGAATCCCCAGAGCGCCCTGATGAAAGCAGACAGCTCCTGCTGGTTTGCAGCCATGCTTCCTGAAATAAACAGCGCGATGGAATCACCCGGGACAATGCGCCAGTAGTAAAACAAGATGCTCGCCACGATGAACAGCACGAAGGCCGGCTTCACCACCAAGTCAACAACCACCATCCATGTCGTGCGCTTTGTCCATTTCACCTGCGGCTCAATCAAAGACGAGTCTTCCATCAACGGTTCTTCTGATTCCAAACCATCCATCGTGAAAGGAAATCCCTCCGCGGGGTACTCAAAAATTCACTAATTTTAACTTATCGAGAACTTATTCCTTGAAGTTCTGCAGCCCCTGCGTCGTCTCACCCAGATGGTTACGACCTCAATGCGCGTCGCCATGTGCCTATTCACAGCGTACACAGCACAAGAAAGACAATGCTCCCAAGGTTTAAAGCCAATAGTTGGTCTCTTCTAGCGGGTGGAGGGTGATGATGAACATCTTCCACAAATATCTAGGGATTGTGATGCTATGGAGGCGGAGTGCTGGAACTGCGGTGCACCCGTCAAGCTAGACGAGGATCAGTTCTGTCCACAGTGCGGGGTCCAACTCCCCCGGTTCGTTATTAAAATCAAGTTGTGTGAAACTACTCATCCAACACCACGATTCCATCCTGATCCTCTCAAACGCTTGGAAGGAGCAATGGCTACCCGGTTTCGTGAATTCCTCATCAAAGAAATCGCCCTACTCCCTGATGAAGCACTCCCCATTTCCGAACCATACCTACCACCTGTAATCCCCGCACCTCCACGAATAATACCAATACCGCCAACTGAGCCCCTTCCTCCAGGTACACCGTTGGCTGGCATGATTCACCACGCTTACATCATAGACGCGAGGGGCGAATTCGTGGTTAACGAAGAATTCTGGAACATTACAGTTGAAGAGGCTTGGATTACAGACTTTGCTGAGTGTGTTAAAGATGCCCAAGACACCCTCATCGAGGAAATTAACGGCACAAAGCTCATCGGGAAGCCCTTGGGTCGAGGGATAGTTGTCTTGAGTGCTGACAGTGCTGCAGGTGACGCCACGCTCCGCGAAAAACTCGACCGCGTCACCTACGAGTTCCGCCGCGTCATCAGCCACGAAATTGCATACGACGACTTCATTGATAGAGTCGATGACTATGTCACCACCACATGCAAAATCAGCATCATCGGCTATGGTGGCGTCGGCAAAACCGACATCGTCACCCTCCTCAATGGCGGTGTCCCACCAACTGAGTATACACCTACGATTGCTATTGACATCCAGAGAATCGAAGATTTTCGCATCGGTACATTAGAAATCTCTACTTGGGATTTCCCTAGCCTAGCTCGGTTCCGAAAACTCTGGGAACTCTACTTCCGAGGTAGCCGAATCATCCTCCTCGTCACCGATTCGACGCTAGAAAATGTGCAGAAGAGCAAAAACATCATCGACTTCATACGCCGTAAAAACATTGCAGCCCAAGTCTTAGCCATTGCCTACAGACAAGATCGGCCAGGGGCTTTATCTCTCAATCTCGTGCAACGCTTTCTTGGCATCAAAGCACTGGGACTTACCGAAGGCGAAGTGAGATCCGGAGACCCAGCCACCGCCATGAAAATCATCACAGAAGCGATGAAACTCGCTGCACCTAAAAAAGAACCAGAGACACCAAAGCCTGAAATGGTGTTTGATTAGACCCTGAGGCTATTCTTGGAAGTTCTGAATCACCTGCGTCGTCTCACCTAGATGGTTCAGCACCTTGATATGCATTGCCAACTTCATTCACAGTTGAAGGCACATCAAGGCTTGGGACCAAAGAGATTCGGAAAATACACCGCTTTCCGTGTTATCTTCACAGAACATGTCCCCGTTGCACGACACCAATCTTCACAATCCTGCGCCGTTTTCTGATCCAAATACCCCAACCCACACACCTCACATACATACAGCCCTTGCCCTTTTACCATCTTCTGCTTCACCATTTACATCACCTAATTAACAACACCTACACCAAAACACCATCTAGCACAATAAATGCATTCGTAACAAACGAAGCGAACAACCGACCCTACACCAGCCCGAATAATTATTCTACGAAGTTCTGAATGACTTGCGTCATCTCACCGAGGTGATTCAACACTTTAATCCGCATCGCCAT
>JBHLMG010000015.1:0-59997 GCA_048938385.1 Promethearchaeota archaeon
GAATGGCCAAACAAAAAACCATTTCGACGGGCTGCGAAATATGATGGAATTTTTCCATTGAAAGCTGGATCTGATCCTTCAATATATCCTCAAGATTATCAAGAAATTATGAGCTATATTGAAAAGTATAGGAAATCTCTGGACTCATTTGATTTTATAAAAAGTATAGTAACCGTTGGAGACAGAGAGGAAGATGCTTATATCCATGATTTCATGGACATTGGTGTTAATTGGCTATTAGAGGCTTTCTGGTCGGAACGGTGTTCTTTGAAAGAAATTCAAAAGATAATTGAACGAGGTCCTCCAGAATAATTTTGGAAAGACAAATAGAAATACATTAACATCTTCAAACAAATATTAATTTAACCCAGATTTAATTTTACTACAGTTCAAAATATCAAATAACAAGTTTAGAAAACCAAATAACAGGTTAAATCTAAACAGGAAGAAAACTACTATACTGCCAATAGAATTTCTTAAGAAAAGGAACAAGAAGGGAGGATTCCTCCCTTGTCATAATCCAGAGATCTCTCTGAAAAAAATAATTTAGCGTGATTGTTCAGGAGCTTCCGCTTCCTCAGACACAGCGGGGAACTCGTATCCACAATTCGGACAGGCAATTGCACCACAGGACCGGGCCATCATACAGCCCATGCAGCCACTGGCTTGTGCTTTTTCGAAGCGGTTTCCGCACATTGGACATTGGTAGGCCATGGTTCGTTGTACCTCCTTTTTTTCTTTAATTAGATAATAATTCTATTGTTCTTGTGTTCGGTTTATAAGCTTATGGGATGCCTAATCCTAGCAACAGAAAGTTGGCTAACCCCCCAAAGAAGAAGGCGAGACCCACTGTTGTTGATGCCAGGAGCAGCGTGTACTTCCACCCGTATTCCCGGGCTAGTACTGCAATAGTCGCTATACACGGAATGTAGATGGTAGTAACTAAGGCAAAGACAAACATCTGTCGGATAGTCATAAAGCTTGCGATACTCCCCCCAGGAGCGAGGATTACAAGGAGCTCGACAGTAAGTTCTTTGCGTAAGATCCCATAAATGAAGGCAGCGCCCGTTTCCATTGGTAGTCCAAGCCACCCAACGACAAGGGGACTCAGAGGAACCATAATCAGATGGAGGTAGCCGTATTCAAGAAGGATGCCAAGGATTGCACCACCGATAATAATCATGGGAAGCGCAATGTAGACAAATTCTTTGAAGCGAATCCAAGTCTTTTTTAAAATTGGCTTTGCTCGCGGTAATCGGAGAGGGGGGACTTCCATGACAAGGCCATATGATGCTCCAGGGAGAGTGTGTTGGAGAAGAGCACCTAGCCCGATAATGAGCCCCACCACAATGGCGTAGATGATGAAGGCAAAGAGGAGATGGCCATAGAGGGCTACGGTCCCAAGAATAACAGCGAGTTGAGCAGAACAGGGAATGAGAACAATAAGGAAGCCCGCAATGAGGCGTTCACGCCGGCTATTTAGAATTCGTGTACCGAGTACTGCAGGAACATTACAACCCATACCGGTGAGCATGGGGATGATGGCACGACCATGAAGACCAACGCGGTGCATGAAAGCATCGAGGAGGAATGCAATGCGGGCAAGATAGCCTGAGTCTTCCATAACGGAGAGTATAACATAAAAGGTTGCGACAAATGGAACAGCAATGAAGAGCCAGCCTTGTAATCCGAGGACGAACCCGTAATAAATGATGAATTGCAAAAGTTCAGGAAGAGGAGATCCAAAGATGAGTGAGGAGGCGGTAGGATCAATTAAGATATCCCAGTATTGTCCAACCGTAGCTTCGAAAAGCGCACCCATAAGGAAAATGAGTAATAGTGAACCTATCATCACAAGTATGGCGATTGGGAGCCCATAGATCCGGTGAGTCAGAATGGCGGATATGCGTTCGTTTAGAGGAACGCGTTTTCCTTCTCCCTTTTGGACCTTTTCGGTGATGTAGTTGGTGTAATCAAGGCGTTTTTCTCCGAGTACTAGCACGATATCAGCTTCAAATTCCCGCTCTATGTCTTCTCTGATTTTAGTTACAAGACTCACTGCATCTTCTTGATCAAGTCGAGATTCTACACATTGAGAGCATTCAGCGTACTCTTCCAAGAGTTGCTGGGAGACTATTCGAAGGGGTAACTTAAGTGGACAGAGCTGCATTTGTGCAAGGCGTTGCTCTAGCATCCGTAATTTAGCCTCAATGCCATTTGGAAAGAGCATACGACGGGGGTTGTAATCACCGAAGGGTTGGACCACCATTTTTGCCGCAGTTCGTAACAAAAGCCTGAGATTATATCCTTCTATAGCGATAGTAGGAATTACTGGAACACCCAACAAGTTTTCTAACGCTTTCAAATCGATTTTAATGCCCATACGGCGTGCCAAATCAATTTGGTTTAAACAGATCACCATTGGAATGTCGAACTCAAGAAGCGATATAGTCAGAAGTAGATTTCGGGGAAGGTTAGTAGCATCAACAATATTGATAATGACATCAGGTTTTTCCTGCTGTAAATAATGAAGAGTGACCTTTTCATCTTCCGTGGATGGGCTCACAATAGTGTAAGAGCCGGGTAAATCCACAATTTCAAGGCGGATACCCTGTTCTGGATCAAAATACCCCCTCTGCTGATAACGCTTATGCTTTGTTTGGGACCGCCTACGACCCCAACCTCGAAAATACCATTCATCGTCGCGATCTGGGTCTCGTCTGAACCTTCGTCTTTTTCTAGGTGCTGCTTCTGTTTCCCAGTCTTTAATTCCAGGGTGCCACTTGGGGGCGTAAACATCGTGATAAGATAAATAAACCTCGCCTTTGAGTAACTCAACTGTGGTTCCTGGATAATTCGAAACAATAGCCCCTAGACCTGTCCAATGGTTGAAAATGACACTTTTCCCAACATTAGGTTGTCCCACAAGTGCAACTCGGGCTTTCGCTCTCGGCTGGGAGCGGTCTTTCCATTTCCATTGTCTTTTCTTTTGATGTCCTCGCAATTCGATCACGCTTCAGTCTTCGTCATCTTCACGGTGTACTAGTACCCTTTGTGCTAGCTTGCAGCTTAGCGCAAATTGAGCAGTACCCACTTCAATTAGAAGCGTGTCCCCAATCGGGGAGACTTGGAGGACGCGGACAGTTTCACCAGGGAGCATACCCATAGAGGACATCATCCGGAGAAGGTCGACATTTTCGTCGCTAATACAGTCGATGACGGCTTGTTCCCCTTGTTCTAAATCAGCGAGCGATAATTCAGGGAGGGGGGTCAAGAAACCATTCGATTCGGGAATCGGATTTCCATGTGGACAGGTTGCGGGACCATTGAGTCGATCTAATACTTGGTCACACATTTCGGGAGAAAGCATATGTTCCCATTGACATGCAACATCATGGGCTTCCTCCCAACTTACCCCTAGTAGATCTACGAGTAATCTTTCAGCAACTCGATGACGTCGAAGTACATCTAAAGCTATATTCCGCCCCTTTCGGGTTAACCGAAACCCTCGATTCTTCTGATACTTGAGATACTTTTTCTCTGTGAGTTTCTTCACCATCTCAGTGACGCTCCCGGGCTGGACTTTCAAAGCTTCCGCTAGTTCACCAGTTTTGACATACCGATCCTCATCCTTTAGTAGTCGATAAATAGCTTCGAGATACTCTTCCATACCCGTGGAGGGTAAGGTGGATGAACGCGTGGTTGGTTCCGTTGGGCTCGCTTCGGTGGGTTTTGTGTCTTGAGATGGTTCTGGACTCATAATATTATTTTAGGCATACCTAAATTTAAGACTATTGTTTGTTTATATCCAAACCCAATCATACTAAACTGAGCACTTGAGCGCACATTAGAAAATACAAAACAAGCGCCCTTACCTCCCCCCAGCGTCCCGCAACCCGTTCGACATCCCGACGCTTCGCTGGTTTCCCTTTTAGATAGAGCTGTGAAATAATTGTCCGAATGCCGAGATCGCCGAAAGGAAATACCTCAAAGCGTCGTAGTCCGGTTAAAACAGCGAGTTCTGCCGTCCAAGGACCAATTCCCCGCAACTCATCAAGTCGCGCAATTGCAGAGAAAGAGTCGAGGTCGCCAAGATCTTCTAGTCGGAGCGAACCTTCGGTTATTTGGCGAAAAAGATTCACAAGGTATGGTGCTTTATAGCCGAGTTTACAAGTGCGAAGATCTGTTTCGGAAAGGCCAGCAAGCACCTCTAACGAAGGAAACCCAAACACATCCGTTTCCTCCAACTGCTGCTTATTTCCGTAAGCCAACACAAGCTTACGCGTAACCTGATTAGCTGAACGAAAACTAACTTGTTGTTGTAGAATTGCTTTCACCAATGCCTCTAATAGCGTGGGTTGGCTATAGGGGCGTAATCCCACAAGAGGCTCTGCAAGATGAGCAATAACCGGATCCGCCTTGATGGCTTGGAGTACAGGACGAGTATCAATATCCCACCCCAATAACCAACCTACAGCGCTAATAACCTCTTGAGATAGTACACCTTTTTGGTCTGCATAGCTTACCTTGAGTTCAGTAGGTGCTCCCCACTTTATCTGATGAACTCGCACAGGAATCATCAGCGAATTGATTGTCAAGCACCGTGTCCATCGACTAGGTGTTTTCACTTCGGGAACGGGTTGGATATCCGGGTATATCCAACTATCAACCGTGACATCTAAATCAAAGGGTTGAGTAAGGCAGAGGGTTTCATGGTGAATCGTCACAAACTTAACACCTACTTAGACTGATAGGTGAAACTTGTTCCTCTTTGCATTTGGAGTTACCTGTAGTTTAACCCCGTCTTCCTTTTTGAGAAAAGTATAAAGGATTAGGAATCTGCTTGGGATTTAATACAGTTGTGTATGGTTATTGGACAATCGAACACAACACCTTTGTAACCTCCAAATATCTTGATTACAAACTCGCGAACGGTTGTGAGCTTCAATGGCATTGTTGGGTTTTCGGCAAATAATGTCCGGACAGCCAGTCGAAGCAAGTGATGTCATGCATTGCTTCCTCGGGTTACGGACACTAGAAATTGATGTGTATTTCTACCTCCTCAAAGGACAGGCCACTGTGAAGGAAGTGTCACAAGCCCTTAGTCGAAACCGTAGCACGATCCAACGAGCTATTCAGAACCTCGTCCAACGCGGATTTGCCCACCGTCGCACCCGTACACTCCGCAAGGGCGGTTATGTTTATGTTTACGAAGCTGTCAGCCTTGGTACGCTAAAGGACCTCATCAAGGAAGCACTTGACGCATTCTACCATCAAATCGTTGATTTCTTGGATCGGTATTGGGCGGAATCGGTTCAGTGAGTTCAAAACGGTTGTTCGCTGTTGTGGCACTATCGATACCCTTTTATGGCGTACCGAAGAAAACAACCGATAAGTGCAACACGGGAAAAAACACATCCGGGAAGCAAAAAGAACGGTGAAAGTGAGTTGGCAAAGATAGGCTGCCCATTTTGCAACAAAGTTGGTATCACCATGGTTATCACTGGACTAGCTTTTGTGATAGGGAGCGGAATTCTAACACTACCATGGTTAGCCATTATCGGGCTTGTTATTCTTCTCGCTGCTTACATCGTTCCAAACATGTTGAGTGGAGACAGTTGCCACACATCAGGTCCAAGTCGACCCACTCAGAACTCTGGAGAGGAGCCACGAAATGAGTGAATCTACCGATCCGGAACTGAAACGCTTACGCGAAAAAAAACTCCAAGAGATGAAAAACCTCATGACAACAGAAACTCAAAACCCCCCAACCCCTCAAGGTGAAGTGCTTCATTTATCAACCAGCGATTTTGATGAAGCCATAAATAACGGATTAACGCTCGTCGACTTTTTTGCGGTTTGGTGCGGACCCTGCCAGATGATGACTCCTATCATCGAGCGATTGGCAAAGGAGTACGCGGGACGAGCTAAGGTCGCCAAGGTGGATGTCGACCATAATATCGAAATTGCGATGCGCTTTGGCATCCAAGGTGTTCCAACCTTCGGGATCTTTAAAGACGGTCAAATGGTACATCGCATCGTCGGCGGAGTTGGATACCAACCGTTGAAAGTGGCGTTGGATACATTTCTTTGAATCCATACGCCGAACTCCCTTTTTTGAGGAGATGAAATCTACACCAATTAGGAATTTGATTAAGCAGGTCCGAAAATTTTTTATTTCGATATTATTTTTTCTGACTAGCTGGAGCACCCGTAGTATACCTGGCATCGTTGTTAACAGTGCAAGGTTGGATGTGGGAACCAGGAAAATGCTTGCGTCCTTCATTATTCTAAAACCGATAATGAGTTTTAGAATGCCAGAGGAGGTTTTAACTCGTGTCTCCAACACCTAAGAAACGGAGTGGAACTCCCACGAAGAAGGATAAACCAAAAGAGCAAGTTAAAGAAGAAAAAGCAGGAAAGCCATCGATGGAAGTGCGTTCTGAGGTTTCAGCTGATAGGCTGGAACAAACGATCTCTGAAGCGAAAAATGAAGTTGAAAACTACAAAGTGAAGCTTGCTTACATGCAAGCCGAACATCAGAACTATGTAAAATCCATGGAAAAACGTGAAACTCAATTGCGGTTGCAAGCCAATCGTGATTTAATCTTACGGTTGCTACCCATACTCGATGATTTGGAACGGGCGCAAATTATGATACCACATATTGAAGCAAATGAGCCCTTCATCAGGGGGCTTCAAATGGTTGTTGAGAATCTTAAATCTACATTCACCGATGCGGGAGTAACACGGATTATCTGTAAAGGTCAACCCTTTGATCCGCTACGCCATGAAGCGGTAGTACGAGAGGAATCCACTGATAATCCTCCGAACACTGTTCTGGAAGAATTGCGAAAAGGGTATCTATTAAAAGGTGAGTTGTTACGTCCAGCCATGGTGAAAATCGCTATCGCCCCCAAACCCACGCCGACAGAAAAGGCGTCTGCACTTTCAGAAAATAAAAGTTCTCAAAACAAGGGGAAAAATCCTGATTGAACATAAGGTGTTGAAATAACATGGCAAAAATTATTGGTATTGATTTAGGAACAAGCAATTCAGCAGCTGCGGTGATGCGTGGAGATCGCCCAGTGATAGTGCCTAGTGCTGAGGGTCCCACGGTATCAGGGAAGGCTTTTCCTTCTTTTGTAGCTATCACAGAAGATGGAACAAGGCTCGTCGGAGAACCAGCTCGACGACAAGCTGTAGCTAACCCAGAAGGCACTATAACTGCTGTCAAGCGAAAAATGGGTACTCGTCAAAAAATAAAAATTCGTGACAAGACTTTTACGCCAGAAGAAATTTCCTCGTTTATTTTACGAAAAATTAAGAAGGATTCAGAAGCGTTTCTCGAAGGAGAGGTTACTCAAGCCGTCATAACGGTTCCTGCGTACTTCAATGATAACCAGCGGCAAGCCACCAAAGATGCTGGTGAGCTTGCAGGCCTTGAAGTAGTACGCCTCATTAACGAGCCTACAGCTGCCTCGCTAGCCTATGGTATCGACAAGCTAGACAAAGAACTCCGAATTCTTGTATTTGACTTAGGTGGCGGAACATTGGATGTTACTATCATGGAGTTCGGACCTGATCCAGACACAGGAAGTGGGCTGTTTCAAGTCGTGTCAACTGCAGGCGATACTCAACTCGGTGGTACGGATATGGACCTCGCCATAGCTGAATGGCTGGCGGGTGAGTTCAAGAGTGAACAGGACATGGATATTCACCAGGACGCGACGGCATGGCGGCGTGTTCTAGAAGCTGCAGAAAAAGCTAAGATCGAATTATCAAATGTTTTAGAAACAGAGATCAACCTTCCTTATCTTACTGCAGATAAAACCGGTCCGAAGCATCTGAACCTAAAATTAAGCCGTGCGAAACTCGAGGATTTAATCCGAGACATTATCGATCGCTGTGATGGACCAATGCGCACCGCCATTGCGGACGCTAAGCTTCGACCCAATGACATTGACAAAATAATCTTAATCGGTGGTCCCACTCGGATGCCGATAGTGCGACAATATGTTGAAAAATTCATTGGAAAGAAAGCAGAACGAGGCGTGGACCCCATGGAGGCAGTAGCTCTTGGTGCTGCCATCCAAGCAGGTGTGATCTCAGGAGATGTGCAAGAACTTCTGCTCCTTGATGTTACGCCCCTTTCGTTAGGAGTAGAAACAAAAGGCGGAGTAATGACAAGAATCATCGAAAAGAATACATCTATTCCTACAACGAAGAGTGATATTTTCAGTACTGCTAGTGACATGCAAACTGTTGTCACAATTCATGTCTTGCAAGGGGAACGACGAATGGCAGAGGATAACATATCCTTAGGGCAATTCAACCTCACCGGAATCCCTCCTGCTCCTATGGGTGTTCCAAAAATTGAGGTTGCCTTTGACATTGATGTGAATGGTATCCTCCATGTTTCAGCTAAGGATTTGGGAACTGGCAATGAGCAGAAGATCACGATTTCTGCATCAACTAAACTAACCGATGATCAGAAAGAGAAGATGGTTGCCGATGCTGAAAAGTATGACGAGGAAGATCAACGCCGATTTGAAGAAGTCCAAGAACTAAATAAGGCAGAATCCATGGTCTATACCGCCCGTAAAACCCTGAAAGAATTAGGTGAAAAAGTAAGTGAAGCAGACCGTAAGAAAGTAGAAGAGTCAGCTGAAAAACTTGAAAAAGCCATCCTAGAAAAAGACTTGACTACTGTAAAACAAGAAATGGAGACTCTCACGGATGTGCTTCAGGGTTTAGGAGCTGCTGTTTACCAACAGGTTGCAGAGGAGCAGGCGAAACGAGAAGCTCAAGCTGGAGCGCCAGACAAGTCTGAGGGCAAAGAAAAGAAGAAGAAAAAAGAGAAAGTGGTTGATGCCGACTATAAAGTAGTTGATGACGAAGATAAGTAGACAAGCAAACTTTCTAGAAACTGACTTAAAACTACCCACACTCATGACACAGAAGAAATAAAAGGTCAATCCTGTTTCCTGTAGCGCAGATGCGGTGAGCTAGCGTGAGTTACAGCAGTAACCAGAAACGTGATTATTATGAAATCCTCGGGATCTCACGCCAAGCCACAAAAGAGGAAATCAAACGGGCATACCGAAAACTTGCACTCAAATACCATCCCGACCGTAATAAGGAACCTAACGCAGCTGAGAAGTTTAAAGAAATCTCAGAAGCCTACGCGATTCTTTCTGATGACGCCAAGCGGCGTCAATATGACCAGTTTGGCCATGCAGGAGTAGCAGGTCGCTGGAGCACTGAAGATATATTCGGAGGCATCAACTTCGAGGAAATTCTACGTAGTTTTGGACTTGGAGGTGGATTGGGAGGTTTTGGAAGTATTTTCGACTTTTTCACAGGCGGATCAAGTCGAATGGCAACTCAACGCCCCTCAGCCATCGACTTGCGATATGATGTACAGATTAACCTGAAAGAAGCCGCCACAGGTGTGGAAAAGGAAATTAAATTTACACGAGATGAACTCTGCCTCCATTGCCAGGGGTCCGGAGCTGAGCCGGGCACTCCGTTAAATACTTGCCCCCAATGTCAGGGTCGAGGTGAACTCCGCCAAGTCCAGCAAACCATGTTTGGCCAAGTAATACGGGTGGGTACATGTCCATTCTGCTATGGTCGTGGACAGACAGCAGAGACAGCTTGTAGTGTTTGTAAGGGCAAACGAACAGTCCGTGAAAAACGCTCACTGCAAGTCCAAATTCCACCAGGAATTGAGGATGGGACGATGCTTAGATTGAAAAATCAAGGTGCCTCACAAAACGGTAGCCCTCCTGGTGACCTGTATGTCGTAGTATATATTAAACCGGATAAAACATTTCAGCGGGTCGGTGATGATCTTCTCCTTGAATTAGAAATAACAATCACGCAAGCTGCGCTTGGAGCAGAGATCGAAATTCCCACATTAACATCGCAAGCAAAACTAAAAGTCCCACCAGGAACACAGCCTGATACGCTCCTTCGGTTGCGTGGTCAAGGGATGCCTCGAGCACGATACCGTGGCAATGGTGACCTGTTAGTACGAGTAAAGGTGAAAGTTCCTACACGGTTAAAGAAAGAGCAACGAGAGCTTTTGGAACAACTTGCTAAAGAACTGGATTTGTAAGCCCTAAAAAGGGATACTAATTCGCTTTTGCAACGATTTGGATGTCCTTGAATTTAAGCGTCGGAGTAATCAAGGCTCCTACACCCCCCACAAAATAGGGTCGGACATCGTTACCGATTTCTTCTACCTTTTTGAGGAGGTCAAATGCGTTGCCAGCCAACATTAATCCATGAACGGCACCAACGAGTACACCTCCTTCGATACGAAAAGCCGGATTGGCTACGACACTGAAATCGCCTGTGGCCTCGTTCGAGGAGTGGGCACCTTGAAGCCCTTTAACGAGGTAGCCTGTGGAGATATCACTGACCATGTCTTCTAAGGAGTTTTTCCCAGCAGGAATGACCATATTGGTTATCCCGATGGCAACGAGTCCCTCCCGCAGTTGACGACTGGCATTCCCAGTACTAGGTTGATCATGTCGTTGTCCCCAGTAGGTATCCCATAAGAACGAGTGGAGTTTTCCTTTTTCAATCATTGTTGTAGTCTGTCGAGGAACCCCTTCACCGTCAAACAGCCCTGAAGCATAGCCGTTAGGGTAGCGACCATCATCATATAAAGAAAGGATCTTGGAAGCGATATTTTGCCCTTTTTTGTCTATAAGACGAGATTTTTTTCGCACAATGTTATTTCCCATCATTGAAGGGAGTGCTGCATGAATCAATAGATCACCTAAAGCAAATCCCCCGAATAGGGTCGTTCCCTTCCCTGATTCACCCTTCGCTGTTTTTTTCGCTAGCAAGACATCTCGAACAGTTGTATCAACTACAAAGTCGATATCAAGTTTGAAAGTTCGATTTACATCAGCTGTCCATACTTGAGGCGTCATTCCAGAAGGAGTAGGTGCTACAAGAGCGGTGTAAGCAAAGACACCAGTACCTCGATCAGCGATCGCTATACCATTTGAATTGGCATAAGCAGACCAGCCAAAGAAACTGCCTGTCCCAGCTTCAGCGAGAATAATACTTGAATCATGTGCCACAACTTTCTTCCCCATTTCTGTTGTCATATCAACGAACACGCTGGGATCAGTTTCCGGAATAGTTTCATCCCAAGTTCCGGAAATGGGCGTGTACTTGGATTTTTCAGGAAACCCTTTCCAAGTTTTGTCAGATGTACTTGCTTTAGCTGCCGCCAGTGCCCGTTTGACGGTTTCTTGCAATGTTAATTCATTGATTCTATTTGTGAATGCGGAGCCTTGCCGTTTTCCCAATACACAACGTACGGAAGCCCCGCCATCCTGGGATTTCATTGCTTTGTTCATTTGACCGAGGTTAATCTCACATCCAATCTCGAAGCTATTTTGAATCAAAACTTCAATATGATCTGCTTTTTGTGTTCCATAAGCTATGGTTTTTTCAGCTAGCGTTTGAAGTTTATTTTCTTGGTTTTTCATTTTCATACACCGTCTATGAATTAGTCTTTTCCTCCAAAGGTTATTGAACCATTTCCGAAGCGGATGAGAGGCCCCCCATCACTTACGAAGGCAGCCTGCCCCTTTCCGCAGCGTCCTACCTCAAAGTCAAATGCTCCATTTCCAACGCCCTCAATTTTAAATAAGGCATCGGTAGCGATGCCCGAGATAGACATGTTCGTTACCGAGTTACCTATTTCACCGTTTACGATTTCGTAGGCTTCCTGAATGCCCACTTGGAAGCTAGCGTTCATCTCTGCTTGCCCCCCTCCTACGATGAGACAGTAGTAACCAAAATCTATCCCTTCGAAAAGTTCTTCGTCCTTCCAATCTCCGCGATCAAAGAAAGTATTTCTCATCCGAATTATTGGCATAAAACGGTAATCTTGAGCCCGGGCGCTCCCCGAGGTTTGAGATTCTGTTTTCATTGCATACTCTCTGTTTGTCAGTAATGCGTTGAGCAAACCATCCTTGATAATCTCTACACGGCTTGTGAGTACGCCTTCATCATCATACTTACTTGAACCAATGGCTCCCGTCAGGGTTCCATCATCGATCATTGTTACACCCTTGGGAGCAACTTCCAAACCTACTTTTCCTGCAAACGCGCTTTGGAGAAAGAGATCAGCTTCAGCCAAGTGTCCTAATGCTTCATGGGCTAAGGTCCCCACAACATGAGGACCTAGAACACAAGTGAAGCTACCAGGCTTTGGTGTAACACCATCAAGCTGTTTTTGAACCAAAGCGGTCATATGCTCAGCTACCATCGAGGGGGTATACTTCTTTTCATAAATCTCCCATCCCTGAGCCGTGGATCCGAATGCATTTCGGGCTCCAGTCAGGTGACTGTTTTCTTTCCCAGTAAGCCGGACAAAGAGGTAAACATGCCCACAGCCAAGCTCCAGTTGTGTACCCTCATTGGTTACAATATATTTAGTACCAATTCCATCTTGTTGCCGAATTGTGATAGCAGAGATTCGTGAGTCTAACCTTTGGCATTCCTTCCATAGCGTATCAAAGTAATTGATTTTATCTTGTGGATCAACCTCAGTAGGATTTTGTTCAAACTTGATTGGAACAGTATCATGAACAGCTTTGATGTCTGCGAGAGTAATGGGATCCTTCCGAGACTTACTAGCACTCTTGGCTAGCGAGTAAGCATCTTTGACAGATTTTTTTAATTTGTCAGAAGACAAATCACTTGCCGATACAAAGCCCCATGTCCCATTAGCTAGGACACGGATTGCAACGCCTTCTTCGATGCGTTGGCTAATACCGCGTACTCGTCCATCCTCGTATTGAGTGTTACTCTGAGTTGATGATTCTGCGCGGAGTTCGACATAGGTTGCCCCTAGGGTTTGCCCGTATTCAGCAGCTTTTTGGAGCTTGTCTATCATGGTCGTCACATCGTAATGGAAAAAGGCTCTGAAAGTATTAGGTCGCCATAGACGATGAGCTAAGATATAAAGAAAGTGGAAGGGCACATGTTAGGTGAACGCCAATGACCGCCCAGAGACAAACTGAGATAAAATTCATCGTTGATGCTATGTTAGGCTCGTTGAGCAGATGGCTTCGGTTCCTCGGATTTGATACATGGTTCTGTGCAACCCAAACCGATGATGAAATCCTGGACCGCGTCAATAGTCGAGTGCTTCTCACACGCGACAAAGAGTTAATTCACAGAGCATTACACCGGGGTTGCACCGTAGTTAATCCTGGATACAGATCCATCCGTTCAATGCTTCAAAAGCTACAGGAAGAACTTGGGCTACAATTCGTTGCAGACCCAATGAAGAGCCGCTGCCCAGAATGTAATTCCTCCATAAAGGTTGTGGGTCACAACGAGGTAATAGGTCTTGTTCCTTCGAAATCGTTACATCGCCATGATACTTTTTGGCAATGTGAGAATAAAACCTGTCTGAAAGTCTATTGGCAAGGACGGCATTGGACGCGAATTCAAAAAACATTAGCACAATTATAGCTCGAAGAGACGCGTTAAAGATGGCTTTGAGAGAAGTGTTGAGGTGTTAAGAACCTGGGTAGCGCGCAGATTACAGCATCACGCAGAATTTCAGTGCGATTCAACCGGTTTTGCGTTAATACCCCAACTAGGCCTTCATTTTCAAATAGATGCTTACGCCCTAGAAGGGAATTAATTGTGGATTTGCTCAGATCGCTAGTGGGATCGAGCAGGGCGATTAGATCCTTTGACACTTCAAAGCCCACCGAAGCGCCTACTCCAATAATTGCGTTTTGCTTAACTGCTGCAAAGGCTTGGACAAGGATACATTCGCTCAATGTGTATACACCCGATTCGATGCCAACCGCAAATTTCGCCGTGGGAAAGGCCTTCGATGCTGCCTGAGCCCGATTTAGGGCTCCTATCAGAGTTTCCTGTTGTGTCATTGGGAACGGGTTTACACCAGAAGTGACAGAAACAGGATGAATTTCGACATCCCTGTAATATTTTGTGAAAGCTTGTTTGGTAGCAGTAAGCTTAACAGGATTCTGTGTTCCAACTACAATCTGCATAACTCAAGATTAACGATTCGTTCTTTTAAAATCCAATTCTTTGGTTGTTCAATGCTTACTTTTTTGCAGCCGAGCAGCTTTGATGCTGCGATGAAGAGGTGATCCACGGGCTTTGAGTAATCTTAGAACTTTATGAACCGCGTTCTTTCGACGCAGATAGCCATACAAATGGAGCAATGCTAAAAGGCCGATAAGGCTGATAAGGGCAAGAATTACAAAGCTAAGAGGATTGGCAAGTAAGGGGACAGTCCAAAAGCGAGTGGTGATAGTGGCGGCAATCACAAGGAGGGTTACGCAGGTTGTGTAAAACATTATGAGCGAAGCTACTAAAACCGTAGGCCAAAATGCTTGGCTTAAAATTCGAGTACCAGCATCTTGAGTAAAAAATCGAAAGCGCAGGTGTTTCGCCATGGTCACAGGGGTGAGCCCGAACCATGAGCCTTGTCGGACTTCTAAAGCATCTGGAGGAACTGTGATAATAAGCTGGCATTTCATGTCTAAGAGGATTCGGCGTAATTCAGTATAGGCTTCGTGTTGCGGTAACTCTGTGAATCCCTCATACATAGGTCCTTCCTTGACCACAGATGATGCCTTTTATTGTTTGGAAAGAGGTAGTTCAATTAAGGTTTGCTTGGAATTCGTCCAAGTGGCATGAGTTCTCGGCTAAATGCATCGTTGAACATTCTTGCGAGGCCATAATAAATACCAGTGAATCCGCAGATAATTCCTTCATACCCAGCTAAGATGTTAAGGGTGTTATTCATAATCGTTGTGTTATGCCAGGTATCCCAAGCATACCAATGTCCAAAAGCCACTAGCCAGAAGAAAAGCGCTAACATGAAGAAGAAGAGCTGAAGGACACGATTGGTCTTTAAAGAACCAAGGAACAGCCAGAAAGCGATGATGCCCCAAAGAAAGAAAAAGGGTACCTGCACCCACATGCCAAGAGCAGGTTCCACAATAGGAGAGGTGACTCCGAGGGCGGGGAGGAAGTAGAAAAAGGTGTAAGAGAACCAAAACATTGACCCTAAGAGGAAGGCTACCGCGGTAAAGGAATCCCCTGTTTTCAGCGACCATAACCCGGCAATAAAAGGAAAAAAGCCACCAGCGAAGAACGCTGTGCTGAGTACAACTCCTAATCCATTGCTATCCATAATCTGGGCAAAATAAAGGGCAAGAAGCACAATCGCCAAACCAAATCCAATTGCCCCAAAAGATGAGGCATTGACAGTTGATTGCTCTGTCATGGTAAGACACCTGTATTAAAGGCGCGTTTGTAGATAGGGGTTATATAAGGTTTTAGAGGGATGAGAGGAGAAAGAAGTATCTTTCTTCAAGGTGAATTTGATGAAACACGAAATAAAACCAACAACGGCGATGGTGCCCTGCCCCGCTGTCTTAGTAAGCGTTGGTGATAAGGAAGAAACCAACATCATCACGATTTCTTGGGCCGCAAATGTCTGTTCAAATCCTCCTCGCGTGGTAATTAGCGTTCGTCCAGACCGTCACAGCTATGCGCTTTTACAGCGGACTGGTGACTTTGCCATTAACATCCCAGCTACAGATCAGTTGGGAGCAGTTATATTATGTGGAACTAAATCAGGGAAGACCGTAGACAAATTCAAAGCTACCGGATTCACTCCCCAAGCCTCAACAGAAATCGCCTCTCCAATAATCGCTGAATGTCCATTAAATATCGAATGCAAAACTTGGAAGGTAATCGAGCTGGGTTCACACCATCTATTCATCGCCGATGTCTTGAAGATCCACATTAACAAAGATGTTCTCAACGAGAAGGGACGAGTAGATTTAGGGAAATTAAATCTCCTAACCTACAATCCCCTAGTCGGACAATACTGGTCCCTTGGACATCAACTGCAGCACCCTAAATAGTCCACTTCTCAAATTCACCGATTCAAATTCTCAAATGCCTATATGCCAAGATAGTGAATCTTTTAATTGGCGTATTCTTTATACGCCATCAGACGACACCTTCACCCACAGTAGTGGGATATTTCACAACAGGAAACTAATACTCTGGAGGATGTTAATTCCAATGGTACTAGCAGCGATCGAAACAAACTTCACCTGTGGCTGTGGAACCCCCATGATCGTCATGGCGTTAGACCCAGCACCCAACGATAAGGTAGATACACTATTGACCTGTCCACGCCACCAACTCGGACAACACATCATTCTCGACCATTCCGCCCTCGACCTCTGGGCACCTGTTGTTGCAGATCACCTCTATCGATGCGCAATTTGCGGACGAGAGTTATTACCAGGAACTAAAACAAGCTCCTCTGAAGTTACCACAACCTTTACACTGAATTGCCCAATCCATGGAACACAGAACAACACTCGCACCGTTTGGAGCGTCCTTCACCGTCGCCTTCTTTCCGAAATACAACGCCGCCGATCACCTCAACCTATCCCTAAAGAGGCCCCACCACCAAGCCCAGTAACAAAAGAACCTTCGTCACAGACCCTTGAAGTCGTCCCAGCGTCAACACAAGAAGCTCAGTTTTGCCCCCAATGTGGTAAAAAAATCCGAGGTAAAGACAACTTCTGTTTCCACTGTGGAGCAGCCATTGATTAAACCCGGTTCTCAACCTCAAGGTTATCGGAACGAGTACGAAGGAGGGGTATAAGCATGGCTGCAACCATGACCAACACTAAGCCGATCCAATCAATAGGCGAAGGAATCTCTCCAAGGAAGAAAAACGCAAGAATTGCAATTTGAGCAAGCATTGTGCTGTTAATTATTGTCATTTCTAACGCTGTCAACTTTCGCATGGACCAATTCCACAAGGTAAAAGCAAGGGCAGTGTTGACAACGGCAAGCCAAAGAACGGTTACAAACCCCCAAGGTGATAAGAAAAAGACTGGCGTAGTAAGATAACCACTAATTATGAGAAATATTGCCCCAATAACCATACTAATCGCTGTCACAACGAGAGCTGATACCTCTCGTGATCGATTGATTCCTCGTCCAATAATCGCAGAGAAGGCATTTGCGACCAAACTAATCAAAACAACGAAAATGCCCAAAAGAGAGCTTGTCAAGATCTCAATTGGCCAGAAGTAAAAGTAAGCCCCCAACAATGCGACGAGAACAAGGATCATTTGCCATTTGTTGGGCTTTTCATTCAAGAAGAAGAAAGCAAAAATCACAACGAGTATAGTCGTAAAGTTAAGAATGAAACTCACTGTAAGAGCAGGTAACAAAGCTAAACCAACGAATTGAGTACCCATAGTAATTGAATAGTATACAAGACCATATATGAATAGGCGAAGCAACCAAGTTTTGTCAAGTGCACGAATCTCTTGACGGTGCGAGGGCATAACTAAAGCCGCACTCAATATAATTAGAGCAGCGAAAGAATATCGAAGACCAGCGAATAACAGCGGAGGAATCTCGTTGAGTCCAAATTTTATTATTACAAAAGAAGAAGACCAAAGTATTGTGACGAAAAAGGCGGTTAGTACTGCTAACCAATATTTTTTGTCAATCTTCCGAAACCGTCTGGAAGAGAAGCCACTGTCTGTCACAATACAACCCTCGCATCATTGCATCAGTCACTCTGGTCTACGAGTATAAACTTTTTTTAAATTTAGGTTTTCAAAACAATCCGAATCATCTTATGAGAGGAATTCACATTCCTGAAACAGTATTCAAGCGGCTTTTTTAAAAATTCTTATACGGTTGTGACCGAGAATTTGCATATGAAAGCTGTTCCTGATGTCAGGATTCTTGATATTACTCAATCCGGACATTATGAGAACTATCTACACAGATGTCTTGTAGGTCCACCTTCAAAGCGTTATAAGAAACGGATAGCATACATAGAAGAAGCGATTCCAAAGGGTTTCTGTAAAAAGCTTCTACTTTTCAAAGAAACTGTGGTAGGGACCATTGAATATTCACCACCAGAAGTCTCCTATTATCCGATAATCGGAGACAACCTAATTGTGATGAATTGTATTTGGGTATTAAGGAAAGCAAAAGGCTACAACTTTGGTCGAATGTTGATTGCGGATCTGATTGAGAGTAAAAGGGAAGCCCATGGTATATCGACTATTGCGTTAACAGGCCATTGGAGCCCGTGGTTCAAAAAGGAGCAGTTTGAAAGGCTTGGGTTTAACTCATTGAATTCTGTGAGAGTGACTCATCAAACAAAGCGCAAAGAAACTCCTTTTGAAATACACCTAATGTGGATGCCAATGAAGAGAGACGCGCGACCACCATCATGGCATCGACAGAAACTACTTGAAGGAATCACCGCATGCACCGCTCATCCCCTCTATCACCCACAATCATATCAACCAAAGCAGATTTTTAAGAAATGCTCAGACGATTAACTTCGCTTCGAGAAATGCGTTAGGCGGATTCAAAGAAGCCTTTGTTGAAGGAGTGAAATAGCAAGCGTTTTACCATGGGTGCAGCAGGATTACCCCGGCCATATAGGAAGTAGACGAGTCCGCCGAAGATTGGTACAAAGAAGCTACTGACGAAGTTTTTCCATGAATTGATTCGCAGTGGAGGCCGCCAGACATCGAGGTTGAACTCCCAAGAGCGAGTAAAAACCTCCCATTGCAAGTCTGTTAAGGCTTCAATTTCTGGTCGACTTCCCTTGCTCAAGATAGCTGGATGAAGCGGAACCCACAGAAGAGGGGTGACAAAGAGTTTCATACCTTTGAGGTCGTCAAGTAACTCAAGAGTTGCATTCACATCTTCTTCTTCCTCTCCCGGTAATCCAACCAACCAAGTAGTAAGAGGAAACCATCGATTATCATTGAGGATTCCAATAGCCTGTTTGACGATTTGAGGCCATTCTTCAGGTTTATATGGAAGTGCCTTACCCGCCATCCGTTGTTTGAACAAACGAACGCTTCCCGTCTCAACACCAGCCTCAGCAGTAACATACGACTTACCGCCATGTTCGTAGCGCCCTTTCTCTACGAGAAGTTCAGCTACTTCTTCTGTACATTTTGGATCAGCAACAACCGGTGCAAGTGCAATGTGGGCTGGTTGAACATACCTGATTCCTTGAACAGCAACTAAGCGTTTAATGAGATTGACAACAGCTTTGCGATTGGGGATGAATTTTGAGGAATTCATGCCATAGAGAAACAGATCCTCTGTGGCGAGGATAACCATTTCATCGCCTGCGGCTGCGTTAATATGCACTTCCTTCAGGATGTGTTCTAAGGGGAGAGAGAATCGGCGGCGGTGTGTGGGTGAACAAAATTGGCAACCTCTGCCACATCCCCGTGTGATTTCGACAGTACCGTGTAATGTTCCGCCTCGGATGGCGGGAATGTCTTCGATGGAAGAGATCTGTTCCCCTACGATGGTGGGAGGTATAGATTCCCCGTTGACAGCCTGATGAAAAAGGTCTACGACTTTCGGACCAACTTCACGAGTAATAACACAGTCAATGCCCAAGGCGTCTCGGGCATCTTTTCCTGCAACCTGCCAAGCTCCTGCACCACCCACAATTACCTTAGCCTGCCCTCGATCATGCGCCTTCGCAATTGGGCTGTTACGGAGTAAGCGACGAAACTCACGACGATTTCGCGGTTCAAAGCCCAAGGCGAACATTTCTGAGTAGGTGAGACTTACATAAGCAATGCCTAGTGGATCCATACTGGAAACGCCAACGGCCTTGGTTTTGGCACCGATGAAGTGTTTGAGGTTGCTTGGGTGGACTACGGCAACTTCGTTTTCATCAAAGCCATTGTCCAAAAGGATCGCTTCTGCCTTTCTGAGCCCATAGGGGGCAAGTGTAGCTCGTTTATTCGGTAGATCATCTTCTTTTGGCATGTATAACGGTTTAAGGAATCCAGGGATGAGCAGGAAGGAACCAGCGAAAGCCCCGAATGGATTATCTTTGAAATGGCTCATTTCAATTTCTGAAGCCGTAAGCACAATTTTAGTGCCATTTTTTGGTGGATCCATGGCACGCCTCCTATTGAGTGTACAGGAGCGGTGATTGTATTATTTCTGCACAAAAAGCTTATGTAATACTAAACTCCTGAAATCTCATTTAGGTTTAGAAAAGACTAAAACAATGATGAATTGTCTAGTCAGAAGGTTTAGGGAATTTCGGTTTCAATCTGTTGCTTCAAATTCTGCAGTGTTTGACGAGCATCTGTGCGTATCTGATCATCGAGCTTTTTTCGGATGGCTTCATCAATTTTCCGACCGAGGAACTCTTGAGGTAGGTTATAAGCTAGTTCATAAGTTACTCGCGTGCCGCTTGCAGTATGTTCAAAGAACCACTTTGCATCTTGGAATGGTTGACCAGAGAGAGAACGAACATGTAGAGTTCGACCCATCTGCAGCTCAACCACTTCCAGCTCTTGAGTGAACCGGAAGTCAAGAATGCTAACTCTCATAGCAAAACGGGCACCGACACCCCAAAGAGCTTCAGTGGTGGGATCATAGCTAGTGACTGATGCAATGAATTGCGAGGCGTTGCGATAGCTCACAGCGTATTTAAACACTTTCTCAAGGGGTGCATGAATTTCAATGCTCTCACTTATTTCAGTCATTTCGAGTATCCCTTTTACTTTTAGATGCTGTTGAACTCTTTAACATTAACGATGTAAATACCACTCCCATTCTCTATCTGTAACGACTTTCCGTGTATACTCATACCATTCAGCCTCTCGTATTCTTTGATAGAGTTGGGTGAATTCTTCTCCCAATATCTCGGTGATCACTGCATCGCTTCTAAGTGCCTGGAGAGCCCCTCGTAATGAATCAGGCAGATGTTCAATGTTCAGTTTCTCTAAACGCTCTGTGGAGACATGATAAACATCGATAGTTGCAGGAGGTGGGGGTTCTAGCTGCCGTTCGATACCATCCAGACCTGCCCCCAATAAAGCGGCAAGAAGAAGATATGGATTCGCCAAGGGGTCAGGTGAACGAAATTCTGCCGCTGCTTTATCACTCGTGGTAAAGAGGGGAATACGTACTAAAGCGGACCGATTCATATAACCCCATGCGATGTAAACTGGCGCTTCAAATCCAGGAACGAGGCGCTTAAACGAATTCACAGTCGGATTTGCCAAGGCCGTGATAGCAGGAGCGTGTTGAAGAAGCCCTGCAACAAAGTGGCTTCCAGTGGGGGTGAGTGTACCATCGGACTCGCCAAGAAGATTCTGTTTCCCCTGCCAAAGCTGGAGGTGACAATGGAGACCGCTCCCAGCCTGATCCGGAAATGGCTTAGGCATAAAACTAACTTCAACATCATATAATGCTGCACACCGACGCAACAACAGTTTGAATAGAGTGAAGTTATCAGCTGCTCGTTTAACTTCAGTGAATTCAAGTTCAATTTCCTGTTGGCTTGGACCATGCTCAGAATGTAACCATGCTGCCTCTATGCCAACTGCCCGGAGATCCAAGGCAGCCTCTAATAAAATGTCAGCCCCTTGATTCTCGGGAAAAATGTCAGCGTAAACTGCGTCGTCTAAGGGAACTCCATCTTGGGTCAGCAAGTAGAATTCGGGTTCTAGTTTGACACGGAGTTCCATTCCTTTTGCTGCCAGGCGATCAATAGCACGGTTAAGGATAGTTCGTGGAGAAAGAGGATGAAGTTCAAGACGACCGTTTGAAGCCCGTTGAAAAACATCTGAAATAACAACCGCCCTGCGTGGTTGACTATTTGGCAGTTCTTGGAGTGTGGAAAGATCTGGAACTAGGCGCAAATCAGAAGTTGAAATCGATGTAAGACCTTTCACTGAAGAGCCATCGATACCACAACTAGGAACTGGTGTTGTTCCCTTTTGCAACGATGCGATTGTGTCCACGGGTTTGATGGGAACAGTCATTCCTTTGGGTACGCCATCAATGTCGACGGTGAGTAATTCGATGAAATGAAGCTTGCCCCGACCTTCAGTTGAAATAGAGTTAGTAGGCACGAGGGTCACATCCTTTGATCGCTTGGAGCATACCGATGCTGTGTGACCTTTTAAAGCCTCACACATCATCTATAGGATAGCATTCTTTTTTGGGTGTGGATAAACTTATCTGGAGAAATTCTCTTTGGACCATACAGAGGGTACAGAATATGAAAGGGGCGCATCAACTATTTCTTTTATTGTTCTCATTACTCCTCTTTGTCGCACCACCTGAGATTCCATTTCCACAAAAGATTTCCACACCTGTTTGGCAAGACCCTATTCCAGTTACAAACCCTACTGAAGTATTAGATTTCATCACATTAATGAAAAACCCATTGCAGGGCAGTACAGCCCGCAAGTGGACAATTCTCATCTATATGGCAGCAGATAGCGGATCAGAAACTGCAGCCATCGCTGATATTAAGGAAATGGAACAAATTGGCGGAAATAATCAAATCAACATTCTCGTGTATGTTGATTTTGAATCCAACACTACTGGTGTTAACCTCGGAGCCTCAACATATAATATCACCCAAAATGGCGACCCTGAAGGTAACGCTATTCTATCCCCTCCCTTGATTACACCACTCGCAAGTTATCCCAATATGGGAGATCCTCTGACCCTGTTAAACTTCATTGTGTTCGGGCAACACTATTCAGTAGCTGATCACTATCTCCTCATCCTTTGGGGTCTGGGAGCAGGTTATGAGGGAGTCTGTTATGATGAAGGAAATGATGATTGGCTATTGCCCTTTGAAATTACAACCGTTTTTGAGAATTCAACTGTTGAGCCCATCGATATTGTCGCATTTGATGCATCATTCATGGGACAGCTTGAAGTTGTGTATGAACTTCGTGACAGTACGAATCTTCTACTTTCCTCAGAAACCACTATTCCAAAGGAACATTTCCCTTATCAAGCGTTTCTATATAGTCTTAGTCTCTATCCAGACAGTCCCCCTCAGGCATTAGCTGTAGAAATTGGTTTCCGCTATATTGAAGCTTATTCATTTGGTGGTACCTACTATGGCAACTACCTTATTCCGCCCACGAATTTGTGTATATCCGTTGTCAACACCACCCGTTTGGTAGGCGTGATGACCTGGTTTACCCGCCTACTCAACACCCTCCTTACCTCGAACACACTCCTAGAACAATATTCAGCAATTAGTGGAGCGAGAGGAAACACTCTACAATTCGCCCTACCCCAAGTGATTGACCTCGGAGCCTTTGGTTACCAAATTGCCCAACAGCTTCCCCTATTAGTGACTGGTTCATTAGGATACAACCTTACCTTAGACATTCTGAATGCCGTGATCTATGAACGACATATGTCTGATGCCACCGGAGCTAGTGGACTGAGCGTCTTCTTAGCAGAACACGGGTTAGCATCTTTGAGTTTGCTAAACGACACTCATTTCGAAGAGTTCATCCAAGCATTCCACGCCATTGGTGAAACGCCCGCAAGCGGCCCAATTTTTCCCCAATCAGGGCAGATCAACGGCTATTTAGATGGAGCAAATGATTCTGTATACTTCAGATGGATTGCCCAGGCTTCAGTAGTTCACACCCTTCAACTCACGGCTTATCAAACTGGTGATGAGGATTTTGACTTGTACCTCTACGATGCGAACATGAACCTTCTGGATCAATCAGTCGATATATCTTCAACTGAGATAATTCAATATGCCGTCATTCAAGGCCAAACCTATTACATTCGTGTACATTCCTATCCGAGTAAAGATGTAACATTTGGGATAGGTGCTTGCCGCCTCACCTTGACTCCAAGCACAGGGATTAATCCCATCATCTTTGTACTATTAGCAGCAACGATTATCGGGATCGCCATTCTCGTGGTTTTCTTATATCTAGTGTTGCGGCGTGTATGGCTGTATGTGTTGTCACAACGGCAACGAAGACGAACTACCCAGGAACAAATCGCTGAAAATCCGTCCGCTCTGAGTAAAGAATCCATTAACCAAATGGATTGTTCCGAGTGTGGTGAAGCGTATCCGCCTGGAGCTCGATTTTGTCCGAACTGTGGAGGAAATACGACCAATCATCGGAAACCAGATAATAATCCGTTAAATCCAGTAGATTAGTCCTTTGTAAGTGCTTCGTATTCTTGGATGAATTCTTCAGCTTGTTTCATACCTAACTCCCAAAACTTTGGAGACGCAATATCAAAACCCAATTCTGCGGCAAGTTCACGCGGGGAGTAGCGACTTCCTGAAGATAATATGCGTTTAAGTTTAGGCACAAATTCCTTGCCTTCTTCCTTGTAAAGGCGGTAGAGAGCGTAAACGAGTAGTTGGGCAAAGATGTATGGATAATTGTAGAACCGAAAGTTCGGTAAATAATAATGTGGAACATAGGTCCATTTCCATTTGCTTTCTGGAAGCCATTCAACTTCGTTAGCGAAAATACGGTCTCGACTCTGTTCCCAGTATTTCGCTATAGTTTCACCATCTAAATACTCGCCTTTGTTGAAAGCATCGTAAAGATCTTCTTCAAAGAAATAGTATGCACTAATTTGGAAAACTGACAAAGTGAAGCCATCAAGGACGCGGCTTAATATCGTCAGTTGTTCCTGTTTTGTCTTCGCTTCAGAAAGGAGCTTATCAGTGAGGAGGAGTTCGCCAAAAACGCTTCCAACCTCTGCGATACACATACCAATTTCCGTGTTCACTTGCGTTTGGTTTGTAGCCATGAGGTAACTATGAACCGCGTGACCATTTTCATGAATCATGGTATATAGATCTCCAAGAGTTCCAGTGAAGCTTTGGAGAATATACCCGAGTTTTCCCTTGTACCAAGGGGAGAAGAAGGCCCCACCGGTTTTTCCTTTCCGAACTTCACTATCAATATGGCGTTTATCGAACATCTCTTGAACAATCTTGGCTAAGTCAGCGTCAAAGTTCTGATAAGTGGCAATCACTGTCTGCCTTATAGTTTTCCAATCGTATTTCATATCAGGCATATTGGGAAGAGGAGCGACGAGATCCCACCCTCCAAGTTTCTTGATACCCATTATTTTCGCCTTAGAGCGGAGATAGCGGTGGAAAAGTTTCACATTATCCTCGACGGTATTCATGAGAGCATCGATGGTCTCATCATCTACATCATTATCAATTAAGCTTTGAG
Source organism: Promethearchaeota archaeon (assembly GCA_048938385.1). Classification (GTDB taxonomy): domain Archaea; phylum Asgardarchaeota; class Hermodarchaeia; order Hermodarchaeales; family Hermodarchaeaceae; genus Hermodarchaeum. Next base: position 25,125 of record JBHLMG010000015.1, read on the forward strand.
CACGAGGAGAAGGATATTTCCGCATTTTGCTCGTTTCGATGTGATCCCCCACGACAGATCGCAGGGCGCTAGCCCAAAGAATCTCATCCTCCCCTAAACTCAAGTATTCCAAACTGCGTGTAGATTTCCGAATATCCCGATTCGGATGCTCAGCTAAGCTATACATTTCAGCAAAGGTTATGGTTTTTTGTTCTCCCTCAATATCTATATCATATGTTCGCGTAGATAACCAGTCACTTTGGAATTGAGCCCAACTGTCAATACCAAATCGGTCCTTTTGCAGAATCAGTTGCTCTTCGACATCACTAAGCATGTGGGGAGCTTTGCGCTTTGCTCGTTCGAGGGCATGCTTATATTCTGCTAACTCCGGATGATTAATGAGGCTAGGTTTTGCGGCAACTAAATGAGATAATTCGATTTCTTGAAACGCTAGAATCTGATTGATTTTCATGTACATCCGCCGAGCAAGATCTCCTACCTGTTTAGCTACAGGGTCCAAAGAGTCGGCATCATAGCTCAGTTTCATGAATTTGTATGTGCCTTCTAACTCAATGTAAAACTCCTCGCTTTTAGCGAAATGAACTCTCAATTCCTTGGCACTCAAAGACGCAATCTTGCCTTTGTACTCCTTTGCAAGCTGTTCTGCAGCCTCAACGTGTTGTTCGATAAGCTTCTTGATATCATCAAGTTTTGTTGATGGAACCAAGGGAGAGAGGTCCCATGCCTGACCTTGGGTGGTCATGATTATTCGCCTGGACACATTCTGTGAGCGATTAGGATAAAAGTGAGATGGATTGTAAGCTTCTCTTCTCTAGAGAACTATTATTTAGCTTCGGATTTTCTCTCTCAGTTAAGCTCGGTGTTAGGTCTAAGAGAGAGCTTCGATTTGTTCGATGAAATCCTTCGCTTGTTCCATTCCTTTTGTCCAGAACTCTTTTTTCGTAATATCAAATCCTAGTTCAGCGGCTAAAGCTCGAGGAGAGATCGTGGACCCAGAAGAGAGGATCCGTTTAAGCTTCAAGGCAAAGGTTTTCCCTTCTTCTTTGTATAACCGATATAAGGCAAATACAAAGAGTTGGGCAAACACATAGGGCCAGTTGTAGTAGCGGAAGTTGGCGAGGTAGTAATGTTGTTTCATGGTCCACTCCCACTTCATTTCTGGAAGCCACTCGATGGCATTACCGTAGATTTTATCGCGACCTTTAACCCAGTACTTTGCGATAGTTTCACCATCTAGATACTCCCCTTGTTCAAACGCTTCATAGAGATAGGTTTCGAAGAAGTATCGTGCACTCACTTGAAATGTAGCCATGCCGAACTCGTCTAGAATGCGTGCTAAAACTTCAATTTTCTCCTTGTCAGTTGTCGCGGCTGAAATTAAATTATCTGCAAGAAGCAGTTCACCAAAGGTACTACCAACCTCAGCGATGCCATAGCTAATGTCTGTATTGAGTGGTGAAAGATCTCGAAACATAAGAGTACCGTGAACAGCGTGCCCGTTTTCGTGAGCGAGTGTAAAGACATCACCAAGGTTGCCATTAAAGCTACACAGGATAAAACCGCTTTTTCCTCCGTGCCATCTAGAAAAGAAGGCTCCAGAGCGTTTACCCTTACGCACTTCTCCATCAATACGGTTTTTCTTAAACATGTCAATGACAATATCAGCGAGTTGATCATCGATAGTCTTGTAAACATCCACGACAAGTCTCTTAGCCTCTTCCCAAGTGAAATTTCGTTCAGGCATACCAGGGAGTGGAGCAACAATATCCCAGTTCCCGAGCTTAGGAAGCCCCATAATTTTGGCTTTAACATTAAGGTATCGCCGATAGAGATCTGCATTGTCTTCGATTGTCGACATGAGGGCATCAATGGTTTCGCTGTCGACATCATTATCAATAAGACTTTGACTGCGGGGTTCTAGCCATTTGCGACATTTACTCACTTCAATGTGGTCACCCACGATGGCTCGGAGAGCGCTAGCCCAAACGATTTCATCCTCTCCAAGGTTAGTATATACCACGCTATTGGCAGCTTTCCGAAGCTCACGATTAGGATGTTCGTATAAGGCAATGATTTCACCATAGGGCATCTCTCTCATTTTACCATCAATTTCGATATGGAACATGCGTGTTGAGAGCCAGTCTCCTTGCAGCTGCTGCCAAGCGTTAATGCCAAAGCGGTCCTTTTGCAGAATCCATTGCTCTTCGATTTCACTTAACATATGCGGTGCCCGGCGCTTATAGCGCTCCAAAGTGTGGCTGTACTCAACAAGGTCGGGGTGTTCAATTAGCTCTGGCTTCGCAGCAACGAGCTTAGATAATTCAATGTCCTCATAGGCCAGGATTTGAGCGATTTTTGTACCTAGTCGTCGGGCAAGATCAGCGAGTTTTTTCGCAGTTTCATCCAATGAATTTGCAGAATAACTTAAGGAAGCGTATCGGAAAGGGCCTTCCCTAGCCAACCAGAGTTTTTCCCCGCGTTTGATATAATTGTTCAGTGCCTTAGCATCCATGTCTGTGATTTTGCCTTTATACTTTGCCGCGTGTTCTTCCGCATCTTTGACGGCTTTATCCATCAAAGCTTTGATATCATCCAGTTTAGTTGAAGGGACGAGAGGGGAGAGGTCCCACGGTTTTGCTTTCACAGTCATTTTCAAAACCCCGAGTGTTCACTGTTCTCAGCGTCTCATCTTAAAAGTCCAATGGATAGCATATATTCTAGTTTTTCATAGAATTGATGTTAGACATTCAATTGGTAGCAAAGACCACTAAACTGATCGAAGATATCTCGGAAAGCCTTGTAAAGTTTGTCGTAAGTGACTACGCGTTTAGGATCCGGTGTGACTTGAAAATCATAGGTAAAAATAGATTCTAACTCATCGAAGGATTTGAATTCACCTAGTGCTACTGCGGCAACCAAGGCAACACCTACAGCCCCTGCATCCTGAAGGGTCATGGTGCGTCGAAGAGGCACATTGAGGACATCGGCAAAAATCCGAACCCATAAATCGCTTTTTGCACCTCCACCACAGATGTTCAAGCTTGAAATTGTATGTCCCAGTGATTCGATGACTTCTTTGACCCATCGGAGGTTGTAGGCGACCCCTTCGAGGACAGCACGAACCATATGGGCACGTGTGTGATCGAAACTGAGGTTCAGAAAGGCGCTTCGAACGAAAGGGTTAATGAAGGGACAACGCTCACCAACGGGCCAAGGTAGGTAGAGAAGATTTCGACTACCCGGCGGAATAGATTTCGCGTTATCAGTAATCAGATCATATACATCTACATTCTTTTCTGAAGCTTCTTTGAGTTCTTGCGTGCAAACATTTTCTACCAGCCAGGCGAGGCAGGATCCAGCGCTTTCCGTATGTCCAGTTAGGAGGAGACGACCAGGAATTGCACTTTCCACGGTTCCTGCACCACTTAGGTCAAATTGAGGTGTGTCTTGGTGTTGGGAAATCCATCCAGAGGAACCAATATACAAGTGTGGTTTACCTAGAGTTATTGCACCAGACCCAATGGGAACGGCAACCAAGTCACCGCATCCACAGACAATCTGGGTGTTTGTGCTTAATCCTAATTTATCAGCAGCTTCGGGAGAGGGAGTACCAAGGATGTCTGTGGTTTTGACAATTGTTGAAAGGTTATCCAAGGAAAGCCCCAGCCCTTCCTTGATAATTTCTGGTTCAGGCTCGTGCTTATCAACCCGAAAGTAGTTCCAGAGACAAGCGTGGCTCCAGTCTGTGTAAAAATCATCTAGTCCACATTTGAATAAAATCCAATCCTTGACATCGACGAATTTAGCGGCTTTCTTAAAGATTTGGGGTTCCTCATTCTTGACCCACAGAACCTTGGGCAAGGGATCCTTAGCAGAAGCTACTGGGATGATGTTCTTTGCCAACATGTCAGGAATAGGGAACAGATTCATTAAAGGAGTAACATAATCTACAGATCGGACATCGTGCCAGAGAATAGTTTTCCGGAGTGCGTTTCCCGTCGCATCAACAGGAATAACAGATGACATCATTGCATCGACGGTGAAAGCAACGATATCCTTGGGATTAGTTTTCGTCCGAGCGATGACTTCACGGGAGGTTTTGGTCACGGCCTCCCAATAGATGAGGGGGTCTTGTTCCGCCCAACGTTCTTGTGGGTATTCTACTTGATAAGCATGGTGTGTTGTGCCAAGTACTCGTCCTTGCAAATTCACGAGGCTGGATTTTGTGGTGCTTGTTCCTAGGTCACACGCTAAAATGTATTTATCAGACACGAACAACCCTCCACCAGTAATGGAGGGCAACCTGAATAAAGGCTTACTGATATTGGCGTTCACACAGAAAAAGGTGTAATAGTCTAGAGCTCTAAAGCCATTTTAACAGCCTTAACACAAGCTTGATTCTGCTCCTGGGTTCCAACTGTAATTCGGATAAACTGGCCATCCAGGGCTGCCTTGCCGGAATAATCACGGACAATAATCCCCTCTTGGAGCAAATGCTGAGCAATATCATAAGAGTCTACATCTGTTCCAGTGAATTGAGTTAACACGAAATTAGTTTTTGAAGGAAATGTCTTTACATCAGGAAGTCCATTGAGGGCGCTCTCCAGATACTCTCGCCCTTTTCTGATTTCTCGCTTGACATAATCCAAGTAATCCCTGTCGTTTAATGCAGCAATAGCGGCTGCAGCTGTAAGTCGATTAACTGGAAAGTGATGCAGGACTTTAGCAAGATAAGCCGCCAAATTGGGGTTAGTTAAGGCGTAACCAAGCCTCAAACCTGCAAACCCAAAGGCCTTGGCCATGGTGCGTGTGATGACTAAGTTAGGATACTCATAAACCAAGTGAACCAATGTTGAATCAGCGAACTCAAAATAGGCTTCATCCAAAACTATAAGCAAATCGAGATCGAGAAGTTTTCGCATTGCAGTTTCAGGGATACAATTACCTACAGGGTTATTTGGGCTCACTAAAATGATTTCTTTAGTTTGAGGTGTTATAGTATCGAAGACTTGATCGATGGTCCATTCATAGTTAGGGGGAGGTCGGGGCGCGAGTTGGCTTATCCCTCCAAAGATGTCTAATCGAATTCGATAGGGACCATAATCTGGTGGAACAAAAAGTACAGCGTCACCTGGATTCAAAAACCCATAATAAAAAGCATCGATAAATTGCGTAGATCCATTGGCAACAACGATGTAAGTCTCTGGAAATTCCGTATACTGGGCTAGAGCTTTTTTGAGATCATAATAGGAGGAATCCGGATAGAGATGAGCGTTATCCAGTTCGTCAATAATAGCTAACCGAGCTTTGGGTGAAATCCCAAAGGGGAGTTCATTCCCCATCAATCGCGCATAATCAGATCGGGTCTCATAAAGCATGCGTAAGAGGGCTGTAGGATTATAAGGAGTAGCTTCGAGAACTTGTGACTTGAGCAAATGTGCGATGTCTCCCATGAGAAGTTCAACTCCAACTTTCTGATGCGAGGATAAGGTCCTCTTTAATGTAGAGTCTTAAAGGCAATGGTTGTACTGAAAAACCTTCTTGAACAGGTTTTTTGATGAAACCGTCTGGCTTTTAAAGATAAATCACGCTACACGCACCTATGACGAAGGAAATAGCAGCCTACGATGAATTAATGGGAAAATTCAAAGAAATTGTGCTCTTAGAAACGGTTGGCGCCATCATGGGATGGGATACCGAAGTCTATATTCCTCCAAATGGCTTTCCCCTCCGAGGCGAACAAATGGCCCTTTTAGGGCAGCTTCGTCATCGTATGTATTCAAGCCCAGAAATTGGTAAGCTCCTCGACAAAGCAGAAAGTAAAACGATCTACGGTTCTCTAAACGAGGTCCAACAACGAAACATCGATCTCATTCGCAGAGAATATGACGCAATGGTCAAAATGCCTGAAGAACTCGTTGCAGCTTATGCCAAACAACAAACCAAAACCGTTCAAATCTGGAAACGGGCGAAAGCGAAAAAGGACTGGAAAATGTTTGAACCCGAACTCCAAGCTCTCTTTGACTTAGTAGTTAAACGCGCAGACATCCTCATGAAAGTGCGTGATACACCAACGCCTTACGATGCCCTCATTGACATCTTTGAACCCCGAATGAATCAAACTACCATCAACCAAGTCTTTACAGATCTCCGTAATGATCTCATTCCCCTGGTCGATAAATACAGTGAAGTCTCTAAAAAAGTAGACACTTCTTTTCTAAAACGGAAAATCCCAATCGAAGCTCAACGTAAAATCGCCACGGCTCTTTGTGATTTTATTCTCTACGATACCACCAGTGACAAGGCAGGAGGCCGTATAGATGAAACCGAACACCCATTCAGTACAGGATACTTCCAAGATGTCCGAATCACTACTCACTACTATGAGGAAAATTTCGCATCTTCGATGTATTCAGTATTGCATGAAGGCGGACACGCCCTGTATGGGCAAAATCATGATCCTACCTCAATTTTTCAGCCATGGGGCGATGCCTCAAGTTATGGAATTCACGAATCTCAATCCCGGTTTGTAGAAAACATGCTTGGACGTTCCAAGGAATTTACCATGTATTTCCTTCCGAAGCTGAATAAACTCACGAATAACACCTTCAAGGATATTGGTGTTGATCAGTTTACGAAGGCGGTGAACCAAGTCAAACGCTCTAAGATCCGGATTGAAGCTGATGAAGTCACATACTCGTTGCATGTGATTATTCGTTTTGAAATCGAACAAGCCCTCTTCGCAAACAAAGTACAAATCTCAGAACTCCCAAGTGTGTGGAACGAAAAGTATGATAAATATCTCGGTGTCAAAATCAAACACGACTCAGAAGGGGTCATGCAGGACACCCACTGGGCTTCCGGGTATCACGGCTACTTCCCCTCGTATGCGTTAGGTAACATTTACGGTGGTCAGCTTCTGGCAAAAATGGAGCAAGAGCTTCCTGATTGGCTTGATCAAGTAGCTGTCGGTAAATTCGCATCAATCAAGCAGTGGATGGTTGACAATGTTCACAAACACGGGAACCTGTACAACCCTGAAGATCTTATTAAGCTAATTACTGGTGAAGGACTAAACGCAAAACCGTTCATTAATTACCTAACGGTCAAGTATAAGCGAATCTTTAACACCTAAAAATCCGCGCCAGTGGATTTCTCAACTCCTTCTTATCCTAATCGAGCACCAGCCAATTGTAATCTCACTCCTTTTAGTTGAAATTAGACAAAAATCTACTTTTTTTCTGTTTGAAGAAAAACATGAAATGGGGTCAAAAACAAAAGTTGGGAGAAAATAACGCAGAGATTGCTAATTTGTCTCAAAGAGACGCGTTCTTAAGTGCATTGACGAATGAATAACCTACAAAACAAGAATAGGTTGATCCAATGATTCATCATGTCTTCATCATCGATGCGCGTGAGGAAATCGTGGTGGAGAAGAAGTTTTGGATCATCAATGTGAACTCAATTGAAGTTCAAGATTTCGCCCGAGGAGTAAGGGAAGCTAAGCGACTTCTCATCGAACAGCGAGGAGACACGAAATACATTGGACAACCCCTCGGTCGCGGGGTTGTGGTTTTGTGCGCTGAACCTATAGACGAAGACTCGACGCTACTTGAGAAACTTGAACGAGTAACTGATGAATTTCGTCTTGTCATCAGTTATCAAGAAGATTTTGATGAGTTTATGCGCAAACTAGAAAACTACATCGTTACTAAGCTCAAGGTAAGCATCCTCGGGTACGGTGGCGTAGGAAAAACGACAATCGTCCATTTACTCAATGGGGGCGAACTTCCCACCTCCTATATTCCCACCATCGGGTTAGACATCCAAAAAGTCGAAGGAGTCCGCATTGGAACTTATGAAATCCTCCTCTGGGACTTCGCAGGACAAGATCGATTCCGTAAACTTTGGAAAGCCTTGTTTTCTCGAAGTCGAATCATCTTCCTAGTCACTGATTCCACCCTCGAGAATGTGCTGCAGAGTAAGGATATCATCACCTTCTTGCATCAAGAGGGCGTAATAGGTGAAATTGTGGCGATTGCGAATAAACAAGATCTTTCTGGTGCTTTACAACCATACCTAGTTCAACGACTTTTAGGCGTCAAAACTTATGGACTTACGGCTATTGATCCCAATGATCGTGATAAAGCGTTGGACATAATCCGATTGAGCTTGGAGCAAAGTGTGGACTGGGATAAGATGGAATTTAGTTCAGTTGACTTCTTGGCTTAGTAATGCCAGTTTCTTTCAATTATTCGCAAAGCCATGGAACTTAATTAGATGCAATTCACAGATTAGAAATTAGAATTCACCATGACATCCGAGAGTTCAGCACAGCTTAGATCAAACCCTGCACCATCCAAGGTAAGTCGGATCCAAGCAAGCCATAATCTCAAAGCCGATATTCAAATGGCAGTGAATCTAATTGGCGGGTTTGAAGAACTAATTCAACCTAATGACCTTGTGACCATAAAACCCAATATGAACACTGCAGATCCCTACCCGGCATCTAGCGATGCAACATTCATCAAAGCCCTTGGTGAACTCCTCCTTGATGCTGGTGCTAGTAAACTCCAGATAATGGATGCGGCAACCCAACGTGTTTGCACGCGCGATGTAGGGGAAAAAATTGGCCTTTGTGATGTTGCAATAGACCTTGATGCAGAATTCATCTCTTTGGACGAATATCCATGGATTAAACAGGAATTTCCAAGAGCCCGTTTTTTGAAACGAGGACACATTGGCGAGCCCGCCCTCAACATGGGAAAACTCATTCTCGCCCCATGTCTCAAAACCCACGCATTTGCACGCTTCACTGCAAGCATGAAACTGTTAATGGGATTGTTAAAACGCGAAGATCGTCTGAAAATGCACATTCGACGGTTAGAGCCAAAGATCGCCGATCTTGCCTCTTACTTCAACCCGAGCCTCATCGTAATGGATGCCCGATCAGTCTTTGTCACGAAGGGACCAATGAAAGGCAAACTGGCTACGCCAAATCTAATCCTCGCTAGCCATGACATGGTTGCCATTGATGTGGTGGGCGTACAAATACTCCAGAGCTATAATGAGAAAAACAAACTCAACATGTCTGTTTGGGAACTTCCTCAAATCAAACACGCTGCCGACCTAAAAATCGGTGCTACATGCGATGAAGACATCACTATCGTTAGCCACCCTGGATTCTAAATGGACTCATTGAGATAACTCAATAATATCATCGTAATAGCCATCACGAATCTTATTCAGGACTACAAATGACCGAGTTTTTTCGATATAAGGTTGGTTACGCACTTTTTCGATGATTCCTTCAAAACATTGAATATCCTTACAGATAATTCGAAGAACTAAATCAAACTCACCTGTAACTGTATACACATCAACGATGTTTTCGATATCCTGAAGTTTCTTGGCAACATCGAGCTGATTCATCTTACCGACATTTACACCAACAAGCACGGTGATTGGATATCCGACTTTACCATAATCTAGCGCAACAGAAAAGCGCTTGATTATTTCATTATCAATCAAAGCATCTATTCGGCGTCGGATGGCTGATTCAGATAAACCGAGCCTGCGGGCTAGAGCGGCCATAGATTGTCGCGCATCCCGAAGGAGATGCCTTAGAATTCGTCGATCAGTTTCATCAACTTTGAAAAGAGACATTGTTCCGCATCCACAACATTTTAAGGAGGACTCAGGCTGGCAAGAAAACCACACCTAAGGTCCTCATTTCTAGCGCGTTCTCACTCTATACTTTTAAACACATAGTGTGTACCGTTTCTTTAACCCTTATTTCAGGCGGTTTCTGTTTACCACTTATATAGAAATGGTGGATTCTCATGGGAAAAGATCCTCTCGTTTACATTGATGGCGACCTAGTTCCCAGCCAGGAAGCAAAAATTTCAGTTTTCGACCATGGACTCCTATATGGTGATGGCATCTTTGAAGGCATCCGAGTTTATAGTGGAGTGGTCTTCTTGCTAGATGCTCACCTTGACCGTTTGTATCACAGTGCTAAAGCAATGAAGCTAACAATCCCTCTTGATAAAGCAGCATTAAAGAAAGCAGTTTTGGAAACGCTACGTGAGAATGGATACAAGGATTCATACATACGTTTGGTCGTAACCCGTGGAAAAGGCGATTTAGGCCTTAACCCCAAGAAGTGTCCGAAGGCATCGATTATCATCATAAACATGCCCGTATCTCCAATGCATGGAGAAGCTGCAGCCCAAAAAGGAATTACAACGATTATTTCTTACACTCGCCGACAAACACCTGATTCCACTTCACACGAAATCAAGTCATTAAATTATCTGAATAGCATCCTGGCAATTATTGAAGCGAATAGGCAGGGTGCAGATGATGCCATCCTGTTAGACCATCGTGGTTTCGTTGCAGAAGCGACCGGAACCACATTGATTGCAATTAGGAATGGAGAGTTACATGCTCCCCCATTAACAGCCAGCATTCTCGACAGTCTTACACGCAGATTCGTGATTAGCATGGCAAAGGAACTTGGATTCAAAGTTCATGAAGAAGACATGACTCCTTATCAGCTACTTATGGCAGAAGAAGTATTTCTTTGCGGAACGATGGGTGAAATTACCCCGGTCCGCAGCATCAATGGACAATCTATCGGAACAGATACGCCAGGTCCAATAACCAAGCAGTTATTAGATGTTTACAAGGCGCGTCGCTGTGACCCCAAATATGGTACACCCATATTTTCCGAAGAAAAGTAATTCAGACAGATAGATTCGATTGGAACCATGGTTCCCTTCAGTGCTGCTGCTACAAGACTATTTTCTGCAAAGTGTTGTTGTAGGGAATTAATGGCGTTTACGCGAAGTTCCCTGCGTTTCTTACCGTTCGTTTGTTTGATTTCCAGGAAAGGAACAAGATGTAAGAGAGGCCTGAATACCTTTCACGGATTCTTTGATCAGAAAGTTCCAAGTCAAAGGCCCTAAATCCAATAGAGCGTTTAAAAAAAAATCCCAGGTTTGAGAACCCTTACCCAGACCTTTCTCGAAAGCTCTTTTCATCGCAATAAAACGCTTTTTTGTATTAACGGTTATACCGATAGCGGTCCATTTGTCCTTAGAGGGAGCAGAGGCATTGACAAAATCCGACATGTTTTCACTATCCTGACTTGAACCTTCTCTGCAGATATACCCTCAGCTATAGCAAGGTATCTTTTTGAAGCTGTCGGCTATGACATACCTCCCAGAAGGATATCATTCATTGCTAGTCAGGGTGGAACCACACCGATGATAGGATACAGGTATAATTAGCTCTAGGTTTTGAGTAAAAACTGAAAATAAACAGTATCCTATTTTTTGATTTGCTTGGGCAACCCTTCCTTAATCTAGCCGCATTGCCGCTTCAACATCTTCGTCAGATGGAAGGCCGAACGGTTTGCAGAGTATTGATTACGCCCTTGAAAGAAGCGCGCTTCTGCTCGTTTGCGCGCAAATTGTGCTTCCTCTTTATGCGGATCAGCCGGCATGCTACTTAAAGGTCCACGCATCGCACTGATATACGCGTCCCAGGATCGGCGATTTAGTTTCTTGTTGTTATTAGGCAAGGTATGATTGATGCCTTTCGCCTCCAATAGTATCTTTAGTAAACGGAGATATAAGGTTAATGAAAGCAGAGGATGCAGTGCTCTGTGTACAGGTGTAACTAGATGCGTGTAAAAGCCTTAATTGCTGGGCTACAGGAGCTAGTAAACGAATTAAATATTGAAGGGTGGCATGAGTTCCGAACCTCCGATCAGACGCGAATTGATTTTGCCATTACTAAAGGAGCTCAACGATTACTGTCTGTAGAGTTCGAGCGTTCAAGGAAATGGTTGTTTGCTCGGGTTTTGTACAATTCTGTGAAGGCGCAAAGAGCTGAGTTTCCTGCCATCCTTTTTGTGTATCCGTTTTACGATCTCCCGCGAGCCGGTAGATCATGGGTGCCAACTTATGTGGAAGAAGAGCTGGGATTACGATTGGCGTTGTGTCATCCTCGCGATTGTATTGCAGCAACGCGCGCCCTAATTTATGAACAATTACAGCGCCCAATTCCAGAGAATATTGTAGAAACCAATTGTGTGATTACTACGACTTCACCTTCTTCGTTAAGGGTGGGAGCAGAAGCGTGGAAAACGATGAAGCCCCCTTCAAGGAAAATACATAAAAAAAGAGCACAAACCACAAAGGTCCCCAGAAAAAAAAGCAGCTAATTGGTTGACCTGAAGTGTTGAAACCCTAACCGGTATGCATTCAGGTTCAACTTGCGAACCTTATCATTCGTAAATTGCTCAGCAATTGCTGTTTCAAAGGCGGCGGGATTAATAGGAGTCAATTGTAGACTGGCAAGAGCGCCAAGCATTACTGTGTTGGCTGTGCGAATTTCCCCTGCTTGTTGCGCTAGTTGAAGCGCATCAACAGTATGTAATCGTGCCACTAACTGAGTAAGGCGTTGACATATTGCTGAAAATGTAGGTAACTGGGTCTGGTCGGCTAAAACCTTGACAGGTGGTTGTAAATACTCATTTAGAAGAACAACGCTACGGGGATTCAAATATGGTGCAGCCCGTAGGGCTTCAAGGGGTTCCAAGCCAATGAGCAAATCCACTTGATTATGAGGAACGAGCGGACCCATCAGCAAAGGGTGTTGTTTAACAGTTGTCCGTGCTTTAAGGGAACTTAATCGGATGTGTGAAAGCACCGTACCACCTCGACGAGAAGCTCCAAAAGTTTCCCCAATACTAACCCATATACCTTGATTCATTGCTGCAGTTGCGATAATACGAGCGGTGAGAAGAATTCCTTGCCCACCCACTCCTGCCACAATAAGATTCAGGGGACGATTCTCAAGAGATTCGTCCTTTAGTGAGGTATTCATCCAGGCTTCACCTCCTGATCAGGTGAGGTTGAGGGGTGGATGGCTCCATGAGGACAGATTTGTAGGCAAACATTACAGCCTACGCACAGAACTGGATCCACTTTTACCATGTCGAGCTTCGCATTCCAAATGAGTGCTGGGCAATTGAGATCTGTTACACAAATTTGGCATTTACTTCCTTGACACTTCTCAGACGCGATATCGACAGATGGAACATCATGCACCATAGTCGGGCTCCTAATTGATAAGGGACACGGACGGCGAAAGATAATGGCATGACTTCCGGGGGATGTAATCGCCTTGTAGACGCGATCTGTTGCTGTCTTAATTTCGAAGGGATCGATGATACTGACATTAGTGAAACCAATGCTGTGAAGTAGCTCTTCGATGTGGATGACAGGACGAGATATGCCAAGAGCATCATGATCCGAGCCTGGATGTGGTTGGAAGCTCGTCATGGCTGTAGTTTGGTTATCAAGGATGCAGATCGTTGCATTGGCTTGGTGGTGGGTAATATTCACCAGAGCAGGGATTCCTGCATGAAAGAGGGTTGAATCACCAATCACGGCAATTACAGGTTCCTCTAGCCCGTGCTTGTCTAAGCGCCCAAACCCACTAGCGAGTCCAACACTCGTTCCCATTGCGTGTTGGTTACGCATCAGATCATGATAGAAAGCGCCAAGGGAGTAACAACCGATATCACCAGTAACAAACCCCTGATTTTGGTTTCGTTTAATAGCTCGATGTATGGCTAAGTAAGAAGCACGATGAGGACAGCCGGGGCAGAATGTTAGGGTTCTTGGGGGGAGATCTTGAGTGAATTCAGTGATGGTGTTGTGGTATGTTTCGGGAACTGGTTCATATGCAAGCCCTAAGAGGTTAGTAATTGCCTGTAAAGCGATGTCGATAGTGAGTTCACCCACACGAGGAATATGTCCCGTGAGTTTTCCATATATGCTGGAGTGCTGATCAGCTAAAAGGGGATACATGTCGGTTCGAATTTGTGATTCTAAAAAGGGATCAAGTTCTTCTATGACCAGCACTTTGGGAGAAATTCGGAGGGAATTACGAATGAAATCTATTGGTAGCGGTGAGATCGTCGCTATTCGGAGGATTCCTACACGGTCAGAGATCTCAAGTAATTGAAGTGCTTCATTGGCAATTAGCCAACCAGTACCTGTTGTGAGAATAATCAATTCGGGTTTTTCAGGGCCAGAGTAACGATTCCATGGTGAGACTTCAAATCGGGCGCGAATGAGTTTAAGACGATCTAAAAGTTTTTCGTGATGATGAGTCGGAAAGGGAATATTGAGCAGTGGTTGGTCATGGTTGAAAGTAGCCCGCCGAGCTTCGCGGAGTATTGGACCCAATTGAAAAGGTTGTTGGCTATGGGCTAATCGAGTGGTGATTCGAATCATGAAAGGAATACCGAAGCGTTCCGCTAGGTCAAGAGCGTAGGGAACCATGTCTTTAGCTTCTTGATGCGTGGAAGGTTCAATGACAGGAATACTAGCGTAATGTCCTAGTGAACGAGTGTCGGCTTCAGTCGTTGAACTATGAGCCTGGGGGTCATCAGCGACAATCACGATCAAACTACCAGTACCGTGTCCAGTATAGGCTACATTTACTAGGGAATCGAGCAAAACAAAAAGGCCATTTTGTTTCATGGAAGTAACAGCCCTTAATCCGCTCCAAGCCGCAGCCAGTGCAACCTCAAACGCGACTTTTTCATTTGTACTCCATTCAACTAGTATGTTCCAATCTTGAGCGATATCAGCTAGATTTTGGAGGATTTCAGACGCTGGTGTCCCCGGATAAGAAGTAGCGACTTGGATATTGCCTTCCAGGGCACCACGTGCAACAGCCGCATTGCCCATTCCTAGAATCCAAGTATTCTTCTTTCCTGTCATGACTAGATTACGAGTCAGCAATGAGACGCTCCTAGAGAGGGTAACTGCTCTCTCAATCTACAACTGAGAAGCTTTTTATCATGACGGTTCAACGGCTGCGGAGTTTTTACGCATCGTCCACGAACCTTATAATCCTGCAGTGCTAGTTTGAAAGAGCTACTATGCTGGGGATTCCTCATGGCTGACACGATTGATGAAGTAATTTCAAAAAGATTGGAAGTTTTATCTCGATCAATTTTTCCGCTCAACTATGTGTTCTCAAAGACATACGAATTTGCAGTAAACCACCGAGACTGTGCCATCGCTATTGCCACAACCGCAGGAGTTCAAGTGTGCTTTACTCAGCCTGTGGCCATACATCCCAAGCTCCTAGACCGCGAAGGACCCTTTGTTTATCAGGATCGGTTATATTATGTTAAAGCTTTGAAAATCCTGGATAGCTTTCTTGTGATAACCAATGATCAACTCACCCTTCCTCACGGAAAGGATCCCAAAGAGAGTGTGACATTATTCGTAAAAGCGACCAAACCCTATGTCGAAGCCGTGGATGAAATTATCCGAAAGCGGTTTGCCACAATTGTTATTAAAATCTCAACTCGCTCTGAACCTATAGTTCTCCACCGCCAATCAGTAAAAGGGCGACAAATCTTAACTGTATCAGAACTTTTGTCAGAGATGAATGTTCCCCTAGAAGTCCGGAACGCGATTCGCAATGTCTTGTTCCGACGCAAACCCGCTAGCCACATACAAGGTTCGGCTTCTCCCCGGATAGAGGACCTCACGGTGAGTGCCTCCTTTTTCACTCTCGAAGATGGACGTATAATTCTCCCAGGGGAAGGTAGTATTCAAGCCCAGGAGTATATTGAGCTAGGAAAGGTTCCTTACCATTTTGAAAATTTGGAGGGACCAGTACCCACTCGTCAAATAATTACCAGCTTCCTTCAATTGGAAAACCAGACTGTAGCACAACTCCTTGAGGCTTATAGTGAACTCGCTTTTCTTCCCTTTTTCTTCGATCTCTACACCGAGCAAGGTGGTCCTCCTATCCGAAATGTTGCCATTCTTGGCGGGAAACTCATAATTGGTCGTACTCCTGATTCGGATCGAAAAAAGGGAGTGTTCGAAATCTTTCTAGCCAAGTCTGGTGTGGAGAAACTCTTATCGAAATAAGCGTTAACATTAGAGGCAAACACCAGCAGACTTTTGGGTTTATCGACCACTTCAGCTTTAAGAGGCGAAGAGCATGGTCATTACCTGGAAAACCAAAGCGCTGCAAGCCATTTTCGAACCCAAAACGATAGCCATCATTGGTGCATCGGATAAACCACGAAAACTAGGAAGTCTCACCCTTAGAGCCTTGCAGGCCTCACAGTTTCCTGGGACCATTTACCTAGTGCATCCGACCTTGAAGAAACTCAAAGACGAACCAGTTTATTCACGAGTACAAGATATTCCAGATGACATAGACCTCGCACTGATCGCTGTGCAAAACCCACATGTTCCACAAGTGCTAACTGATTGCGCTGAGAAAGCAATTCATGGTGCTGTTATCTTCTCAGCGGGATTCAAAGAATTAGGTCTACAAGGAAAAGCCCTGGAAGATGAAATCGCAAGGATAGCAAATGACGCACACATCGGTATTGTGGGACCGAATTGCCTGGGAGTGGGGAATATTCCGCGGCACTTGAACGCTACATTCTTTCCTTATCCCACGCCAATTAGTCCCGGGAAGGTATCATTGGTTAGTCAAAGTGGTGGCGTCGCTGGATTGATGCTTTATGCAGCAGTAGACACCCAACTTGGAATTGCGAAATTTGCTAGCATAGGAAACCGCGTCAATCTAGATTTCGCTGATTTCTTACAATACTTCAAAGATGACCCAGACACTGAAGTCATATGTTTATTCATTGAAGGAACAGAGGACGCCAGACGACTCATTGACACCGCTCACCAAGTTACAGTTGCAAAACCTATTCTTGCCTATAAGGTAGGAAAAACGCCTGTAGCGCAACGAGCAACCATTTCACACACAGGCTCACTTGCTGGACGAGGAGAATTGTATAGTTCCGCCTTTCGTCAAGCCGGTATCCAAGAAGTTACAGGAGTATCCGAGCTCATCGATACTGCCAAAGCAATATCCATCCTTCCATATTTACCCCACGGAAAAAGAGTCGCTTGTGTTACTCACACTCTTGGTCCAACCATCATTGCAGCTGAAATTCTTGAAAGCCACGGTATTGAACTTCCTCAACCCAAGCCTGAAACGGTTCGGGGTATACAACAGGTAATGGGGTTACCAATTGATCTGCCTATCGACAACCCAATTGATCTCCTAGCCTTAGGCTGGGCCCGTCCCGAAATCTTTGCTAAGGCCCTTCGATTAACGGCCCTCAGTGATCAATACGATGCGTTTCTTACGATTTTTTCTCCGAATTTTCAAGAAGACATCGGGGGAGGTACACCAACTGAGGGCTTACTTGAAGTTATGCAAGAGGTAAAGAAACCAATTATTTCAGTCCTGAATTCCCCAACAAGTCATCCACCCCCAGAAAAGGCCATTCTCGAGGCTAGTGGAATACCAGTTTTTGCTTCACCTGAGCGGGGAGCCAAAGCGTTAGCAAATATTATTAGTTACTCTCTTACTGCCAAAAGAGTCTTACAAAAACAGTACCCCACAGGTATCAGTGGATGAGTTAGGCTATACTCGTTTGAAGCAAGCCCAGTGTCAAAAAAGTAGTAGATATCTGATTTGTCTCCATTTCAATGACACTATCCAATTCCTCAAACCTCTGTAATTGGATTATCCTAGAAATCTCAGGAGCAAAACCCTTTTGTCAGTTCCCACCTTTGAGATTTTAAGTCTTCAGACCTGTTTATTATAGATGAATTGACCAATTGATTAGTTGAAGGTAATAGTGATGACAGGAATTCCAGCTCTTATTGGCTCTCTTAAGAAAAATGCATCCGTTCTAGAAGAACTAGCTGCTAGTACCCAAAAGGAGTTAGCCATCATCTTCAGCGAAACTGAACAGCTTCTCCAATTAGCTGCACAAATTCAGGAGAAGTGGGAAAATCAGCAAGCCACAGGTGAAGAATTAAACCATGAAGCAGCTGCGTTAGAAGGCGAACTGGCTGCAGAGAGCCGTGAAAAAACAAAATTAGAATCCACTGACACCATTCAATCCCAGGCGTTGATGGACGCAAAGGCTGAATTAGCAAGACTCCAAGAAGAAGTAACAGTTGAAAAAAAGCGCCTTGAAGGCCTCGAAGATGAGATTCGATCTCTTGATCGGGTATTACGTCAGAAGGATGTGGAACTTGGGGAATGTGATGCGAAGCTCAAAGTTGTTGACGAAAGAAACGCAGACAAGATTAAGGAACTCCAAGCTGAAGCTACAGCGGCAAGCGAAAAAGCTGGACTCCTTGAGGCAAAGTATAAGGCTCTTCGCTATCTGTTGCAGGAAAAAATTATCACTATGCCCGAAGCCAAGGTTGCAGCTGAACTCAAAGATAGAGAAACGACCACGATTGATCATCTCTCTAAAACCACATTTATCGGGCTAATCAAGGTGAAAGAAATTCTTGAGCAGTTAGCCACTCGTGGAATTGTGCAGTTGGATACGAGATCAGGTGAGGTGAAAATCCTTAAGCCGATTGACCTCTAGCGGAGTGGAAGCGTAATGTCTGAAATGAAACAACTTCAACAAATCATGGAGCAAAACCAAGCCCGCATGAAAGCCTTGCGTGAATCCTTTCGCAGTCAGATGTCTGCGTTAGCCAATGAAATAGCTAGTGCCCTTCAGACTTTGAGTAAAATTGAGCGCGAATTTCAGGATTCAGATATACGAATACAAGAATATCGTGAAAGAATCAGTCATAATCAAGACCAACTGACAGAATTGCGGGAAGCAGGTAGAGCCATTGAGGCAAAGATTGCTAATACCTACAGTGATTTGAGTGAGCAACAACAGCAAATCAGCAGCTTGAACGCTGCATTAATGGAAACTAAAGGAAAACTAGAAACCCTAGAAACCCAGCGCACTCAACGACAAGCCCAACGAGACGGAAAACAGACTCAATTAGATGAATTACAACAAGAACTTGGGCGTCGAGAAGCAGAGAAGAAAGAAGAATTAGCCTCCTTTGAAGCTACCTTAACAAAAGCGCATGAACAAACAACTCGAATCCAGGCGAGTAACCCAGTGGCTGATTATCTTCTGACAGAAGGCATAGAACCCCCAGAACTCGATATACTTGCGATTCTCATCCATCAAAAGGAAGTTCCAGTTTCTGAGATAAAGCGATTCGCGAAAACTCCCCCAGCTATTACTACTAGGGTTCTGAAAGAAATGGAAGCTAAAGGAATCCTCGAATTGACAAGCTCCGATATGGCGCGCTTAAAAGTAATGCTTTAGGCTCTTACCGTTTCACTTCAAAGGGCAAATAATTTAGCCTGTAACCTCCTTCTATTGGGGAGTGGATTGAGGAACCTTGCAGACTGAGTTAGAGAAAAAACCACATCAGGATAGTAAAAAGCGAAAATCCTATCCTGAAAGACAGCTTGCCCTCATGCTTAAGGACCAGTCGCTAGAATTTCCTGAAACACATCACCAGATTGTTATTGGTGATGGGCGTCAAATGTCCGAACTCAATGACGCCTCTGTTCACTTAGTGGTAACCTCTCCACCTTATCCCATGATTGAACTTTGGGATGACCTGTTTTTGTCAGTGGGTTGTGATTCCTTTGAAGCTATGCATAAGTACCTGGCAGAGGTATGGCAAGAATGTTACCGCATCCTAGTTGAAGGAGGAATCGCCTGCATTAATATTGGTGATGCACTCCGAAAGTTGAACAGCAACTTCCAACTTTTTCCCAACCATGTTAAAGTAATTGAACATTGCGAAGCCATCGGGTTCACTAGTTTACCCTACATTCTTTGGAAAAAACCCACAAAACGCCCCAATGCTTTCCTAGGTTCTGGACTCATCCCACCTAACGCGTACATTACGCAGGATTGTGAATTCATCTTAATTTTCAGAAAAGGCCACCCTCGACCCTTTCCCCCTAAAGATCTGTACCGATACGCAAGCTATTATACGCTCGCTGAGCGAAATGCCTGGTTCACACAAATTTGGAAATTACCAGGAGCACGCCAAGAAAATTCTCACATCGCGCGGCGAATAGCAGCATTTCCGGAGGAAATAGCCTACCGTCTTATCCGAATGTTCTCAATCATTGGAGATACAGTAGTTGATCCCTTCCTGGGTTCTGGAACCACTATGAAGGTCGCCATGGATACGCACCGACACAGCGTAGGCTATGAAATCGACACCCAACTTTTACCAACAATCAAAGATAGGTTTGCAATCGAAGAAGATTACTGCGAATTTCTTGATGATGCTTCGGTGAAAACCCTCACCATAACTAGGCGAAAAGATAGCTTTTAGCAAGTATGAGCTTAACACTGAACCAAGCAGTTATTTGAGGACAACTTCATAATAGCTTCAAACCCAACTAGCGACAATAAAGGCGAGACGATGATTCTAGCAATTGGTAATATTAACCTCGACTGGATTTGCACCCTACCTCATCTACCTGCACCTGATGAAAAGGTAAACATCAAAAAACTCGATATCTTCCCAGGAGGTGCAGCCAGTAACTTCGCTGTCAGCCTTGCACGACTTGGATCCGAAGTTGCGGTTTTCGGTCACATTGGAAATGATGCAGAAGGGCTCGAAGCCTTACAAGCACTAAATAACGAACATGTCGATACTGTACGAATAATCCGTGAAAAGAACCTGGCTACAGGATTCGTCATCATCCTTATCGGAGATAAGGGTCAATCCATGAAACTCCGGTACCACGGAGCCAATGCCCGCCTCTCACCTAACGACATCACACCTGCCCTACTAGAAGATATTGAAATCGCTTATGCAGCCAGCGTTTCCATTCCTTTGGCAGAAAAACTCGCAAAAACTTGCAGCAATGCTGGGATTCGATCAGCTATCGATGTTGGAGAAGATCTCATCGCCCAATCGATCAAGGCAGTGCGTAAAATGATCTGCAGGTATTCTATTGTGTTTATGAACGAGCTAGTCTTCGAACGCATCTTCGAGGAAAAACCAACCATTGACAATGTACAATCGGAAATAAGTCAACAGCTTGAAGTGTTAAATGTGACACTGGGTGATAGAGGCTCAATCACTGCAACTAATGATACAGTATTCAGTACTTCAGCGTTCAAGGTAAAAGCAATTGATACCACGGGGGCAGGAGATGCTTTTGCTGCAGGATTCATCCACTTTTATCATAAGCAGCTATCACTCAAAGAGGCAGCAAAACGGGCAACCGCTTGTGCCGCTATACAAATCATGCAGCTGGGTGCGCGTGACGGGCTCCCTACAACACGGGAAGTAGAAGAATTCATCAAAAGTGTAAAAAGTAACACCATGTGAGAAACTAATCGGTTGGTTTGTCAACCACATTATGCTCGTTTTTCTCAGGGCCTGTACGGGTAAATGGAATCACAACACTAGCGCTTGCGTTAAGGGCTATTTGAAAGGAAATCCGTCCAAGGATAGCACCAAATCGACCAGGTTTTCGAGTAGAACCTAAAATGATTAAATCAACCTTCTCTTGCTCAGCCACCTCTAATGCCCCTTCACCAACATTCCGTGTTGCCACATGTTTTGGCGTTATTTGTAAGCCAGTTTCCTCTGTGAAAATCGCCAAGTCATCCATAAACAGTTCCCGCGCTAACTCAGCCTCAGGTGTTTCTGAAGCGGTTTCTTTTGTAACCAGAAGAAATGGGGTCAAATTTAACGCAATTATTTCTGCATCCTTCGCGGCTGAACTCTTTTTTAGGGCAGTGGCTAAGTTAAGCGCAGCGATGTCCTTGCTCACTTTCCGAATCGGAAGCAAAATTTTCTGTACCAAAGGCTTGGAGGGTTTCTTTAAATCATCCAACCAAGAGGACACAACGAGGTTTGGAGATTTACTCTTCCGGGTTACTCGACGAGCTGTAGATCCAAGTAAGTGCTTGTGTTTAGGATTTCTAGCAGCGCCCAAAATGATGAGATCAACAGCTTCATCTTGTTCTGCCTTTAGAATGGCATCCGATGCACGAATTCGAGCCACTGAAGTAAAGGAAAAAGGAATACTCAATTTTTTCGAGAGGGATTTCGCATGAGTAGTTAATCGGTCAATCATGACTTTTTTCGAGCGCGTACCTCGCTCTCGACAGTGCAGTAAGATAATATTCGCTTTACTTGGTTCGGCGAGGGAAAAAGCCAAGTTCATTGCATGAACTTCAGCCGGAAATCCCTGAAGAGGAAGAAGAATTCGTTGTAAAGCAGGATCCTCCCAATTCTTTTCTCTCAGAAAACTCATGGTTAGACGACTCCGATTTCTATCGTCAACAAGTGAAGTTCCTAAAAAAATATGTTGGTCCAATAAAGAATTGAGACTAGAAACTAGAAGTTTAAGAATTCTAAGAAATCCGCGTGGTTGCGTTCCGGATAGCAGATTCGAGTTCAGATATAGTGAGCTCATCAGGAAATACAGGAACAGCATCCATATCCTCTAAGCTAATTGACAACAAGTACCAAAGAGCCTTCACCAAAGTTGCTTGAAATTGGTCTGAAGGAACCACACTCACATCTTCGACGAGTTGGTCCAAAGTGTTGCTGGCATGAGTTGTCTTTTTTTGCCCATGCAAGTTGAGATACACCGGTGTCCACCGGTCATAGAAAAATTTGAGGGCATTGGAGATGTTATCCATAAACAGACGACGCAGCTGTGACTCCGCTACACCATTTGTCGCTGCAACCATAACTTCATCTATCCTAGGGAGCAGGACATCTGCAACAAAACCTTCTAGCTGTCGTTGTGAATCCACCATTACAACTCAACCAACACGGATCAGTGAGGTGGAAAGATACCGATTGGCAGCATAAAAATACCTACGAAACCTAATTGATAACCACGATAAGATATAATGAATGGATAATAATTCAAACACTCTTAAAAATTCCTTTAAGAAAAACTAAAATTTTTGCATTTTATCTACTTATAATAAAAACAATATAATTTTCATCACACAAAAAAATATAATTCAATCATTGTTTTTTATGCCCAACATAGTTTCTTTTAGAATTAACAGTTATTGGCTAACGGCAAATTTTATCATAAGAGTTTTCTATTTGACAGCATTTTAGTTGAAGTTAAATAAACACCAAGCTAGGTTAAACCATACTTACATACTAACTAGATCATATGTTAACCAAACCGCCTTTTGGTCAAAGTAACAACTATTTTACGAACTATTCGAGAGCTTGTAGAAACTCCCGAGTTTCTTCACCCTCTTCTATAAGGATAATGTCTTGGGCTCCTGCGCGTTCGTAGTCGTATCGTCGAGCAATGAGCATTGCATGGAATTTTTCTCGTCCTGTGGATGCATTACCGCGCCAAATGTATATCTTGTCAAAAGTATCGAGTATGTACACATCATCGGATTTAAGGCTCTCCTGGGACTTGGGCACCTCGACAAATAGATGGACGCCACCAACGATGTTAAGTCGGAATAACTTATACTCGTGTTTTTCGAGCATCACTTTTTTCAAAATACCTTCAGTGTCTTGATCAGTGATATTGAGTTTACCACTAAAAAGCTCTAAAAAGGCTGGCGGTTCGTTTCGGGCTTCAACAGTCACTAATCTTGCGACCCCTTCCCGGGCTTGATCCCGCCACACGGAAGTGATGGCACCGATAAAGCGTTCGTCAACTGTGGCTTTGCTGCCACACCACAAGTAGATGATGGATCCCGTATCAACGAGATAGCAGTCACCATCGCCGAAGTCGTTAGCCATATTAGCAGGAACCCGAAGAACACGACCGCGTTGGATATGGTACTTTTCAAAATCAGCCATAATTCATTCCACCAGTATGAACCCCGTTGTAAACAAGGTTCAGTCCACAGCTTCTACGCTAGAACGAACTCGAATATGCGTTTTTAATCTTCCCTTGAATCAGTTCATTATGCTCCAGCTAACATGAATTCTTGAGTGCCTCGAACAACCAGCCATGCAAAAGATCTGTTAGATCACATTGAGTTCTTTGCCCACCTTGTCGAAGGCAGTGATAGCGTCGTTGAGATCTTCCATGTTCAATGCAGCATTCATCATCGTTCTAATTCGAGCCGTACCCCGGGCGACCATGGGATAAACAATTGGAAGAGCGAAGACGCCTTCTTCAAAGAGGCGTTCGCTGAATTTCTGCGCCTCATCACTCTCACCGATAATGACCGGTGTAATGGGAGTTTCGCTCATCCCGGTATTGAATCCTAAGTCATTGAGAGACCTTTTGAAATAATCTGTATTCTTCCATAGGTTCTTCACATGCCGGGGTTCTCTTTCGAGAATATCGATGGCGGCGATGCAAGCCGCAGCAACAGGTGGTGGATGCGAACCGCTTAGTAGCCAGGTACGGGATTTATTCAGAGCGTATTTTCGGAGCCATAGACTGCCAGAGACATGTCCGCCAACGACTCCGAAGGCTTTACTGAAGGTGCCCATTTCGACATGAACATCGTTATGGGTGAGGTTATAATGGGAAACGATTCCTCGACCGCCTTCACCAAGAACGGCTTCACCGTGGGCGTCATCGACATAGATCATTGCCCCATGAGGTTTACTCATCTTGACTATCTGATTGAGTGGGGCAATATCGCCATCCATACTGAAGACTCCATCAGTAATGACGAGGATGCGACGGTATTCGGGTTTGTGTTTTTCAGCTTCATCGAGAACTCGTCCGAGATCACTGGCGTTATTGTGTTTATAGATGGCTCGATCCGCTCGGGTTAATCGGACGCCATCAATGATAGAACCGTGGTTCAATTCATCACTGACGATAAGGTCGCCTTTCCCTACGAGTTGAGGAATCAGGCCAGCGTTCGCTGCAAAACCTGTTTGGTACACTAAACTTGCTTCCGCACCTTTAAATTTCGCAAGGCGGCGTTCGAGTTCTTCGTGGAGGTCCATATTACCAGCGATTGGTCGGACGCTTCCACTCCCTACGCCATGGGTCTTGATGGCGTCGATAGCA
The DNA here is from genome assembly GCA_048938385.1 of Promethearchaeota archaeon. GTDB lineage: Archaea > Asgardarchaeota > Hermodarchaeia > Hermodarchaeales > Hermodarchaeaceae > Hermodarchaeum. The sequence continues at coordinate 50,037 of JBHLMG010000015.1, forward strand.
GCTTGTTTTAGTTTGGGATGGTTACTCAATCCAAGGTAGTTATTACTGCAGAGCATGATGACTTCTTTGCCATCAACGATAGCTCTGGGGGAGCTGGGACCCTGGAGTTCTCGGAGCCTCCAATCTAGGGCTTGTTTGACCAGCTCTTCATATTCGTCTTTGAGAAAGGCTGTTGGATCGCGAGTCATTTCGGAACTCACCTTCAGTGCAAATCTACTTAGGAGCTTTTAAATGGTTACCGGAATGTGGAAAACCAACCAATGAATTTAGATTGATCCAGCAAAACACGATTACTCGGAGCTATGCCATAAAGATGATTTTTCTCAGAGAAAAACAAGAATTTCAGATACTAAAAGGCTAAGAGCATAAGGCTTTAGATGGGAAACAAGACTTCTTAACTTGACAGATATGAGTGATCCAGTGGAATCTTCACCCCTACGCATCGACTTTGGGCGCGTGGCAGAAGATTATGAAGTCACACGAGGTTTTCCACCAACACTCATGAAAACACTAACAGAAGATATTTTGACCACCTGTAATCTCACTCAGACGACTTTAGTCCTTGATCTAGGCTGTGGGGCAGGTCGATATCTCCGTGAGTTAGCAACTCGTAAGGTGCCCGTCATTGGGCTAGACATTTCGTCAAGGATGCTTGATAAAGCGTATCGTAATCAACAATCGCCCAAGTTTTTTCGCTCAAATCTTTTGGCTAGTGATGCTGTAATGTTGCCTTTTCATCAAGGTCAATTCTTTTGTACGCTAGCTATTCATCTGTTTCATTTACTCGTTGATTGGCAGGAAGTACTTGCTGAAGCTCTACGCGTGCTCCAACCTGGTGGTATACTACTCCTAGGGTATGTACAGGGAAGGCATTTTGGGTCTGTTCTGGACCAGTTGTACCGACAACGACGGGAAGAACTTGGATTCCGATATGATCATCCTGGACCTCATTCCTCAGAAATCGTTGTCGAACTGGAATCCCAAGGTTTCCGAGTTGAAACTCACGAGTTTTCCGCCATAACGGAGGTAACCTTACAAGAAACATTATCGGCATTAGAACGCAGAGTCTATTCATCAATGTGGGAAAATCTTCCTGATGTAATTCATCGTCAACTGATGCAATATGTGCACACCGCAGCTACAAGCCAATTTAAACGACTAGACGATATCGAAACCATTACCTGTAAAGCTGAACTGCTCTATGCTTTTAGTGAATAATCGAAAATTGGAAAACTGAATTTCGCTTGTAAATCATAAACTTTTTTTGGATAATCTAAGAGGCAAACCCATCTTACGATTCTAGAGGTTGAAGGGGGAGGTGAATTATCCTTGGCAGGAGAATCCTTAACATTTCGCAACTTTTTTGGAAAATATGCTCGTACTCTCGCAGTTATTGCGACTTTTGTGAAGTTGAGTAGGGTGCCGAGAGGCGACTAAGGCTCCTGCAACGATTAGTAGTACACCACCGATAAAAAAGATGAAAATGAAGCTAATAATACCTGCGAGGATTAGTAAGAAACCTGCGGTACCCCTAGATCCTTTGGGAATATCATTGTAGGTAATAATTGGGAGGATGATACCTACAACGAACCAAATGAGCGTATCTATTAATGCGTTAATCATAGCCATGAAAGGCCAACCAAAGAATGCCATTAAGAATTTGAAGAAGAGGGTGAAACCATTGTAAAGGATACCTAATATTGTCAAAACCTGTGCTGTATCTTGGTTTCCCATTTCTACACTATACCTCAATTTAGACTATTGTCTATGTAATCTCTCATAGAACGAGTTTAAAAAAGCATTTGTAGGTTCTGCATTATATGGGCGTGAATCGAAGCAAACAACCTAATAATCATCTAAAGAATTTGTTACTGTACATGTAAAGACGATTTTCTCTGGAATTCAGCTGATTCAGAGGCAAAGGCGAACCGCTGCCCTCGTTTACTACTTCGCGATTGGTGTGGTTACGATGATTCCCATAATAATTGGTGGACCTGAAATGCTCGCCACCGTATTTACTTCAATCGGAACCATTCCATTTCTCCCTCACATCGTAGGCGGAATCCTTTGTATTATTGTCGCAGCCTTAGTGGGACTATGGGAAGTGGCTCCGGGAGGATACGGAGTTGAACCTCTAATCCGAACCGTAGACCCCACTTATACCAGTCCGAAAGGTACTCAGCCGCGATATCTGGTATGCGGACATGGATTGTTTAGTGATGAACGCTACTGTCCGGGCTGTGCGCATGATTTGCGAATGAGTAAAAGCTAGATTCGTTTGCGTCACCAATCAGGTGTTAAACCCACCTTCGCAGCTTTCTTAGATAGAATAAGTTCATAGCCCTTTTCGAGATCGCGAATAGGGAGACGATGAGTGATAACCTTGTTTATTTTTTTACGGAGCTGTGGGCGACGGAGAAGACCTCGGACTTGGAACCATGTACGGTACATCAATCGCCCACTGATACCATAGATGGTTGCAGCCTTAAAGATCATGAGGCGATTCAGATCGATTTCGAACGGTTTGGGAAAGACCCCTAAAAGGCTGATGCGTCCACCTTTTGTAAGGGCTTCAAAGGAAGTTATGAGTCCATCAGGGTGACCGCTCATTTCTGCAGCGACATCGACGCCGTTACCATCGGTTGCATCATAGATGGTTTGGATGATAGTGTCGCGTCCGAATTCACTTGCACTGTAGACTTCATCAGCGCCCATGCTTTTAGCGAGTTCCATGCGGGTTTTATTTCGCCCTCCAGCTGTGGCGAAGACTTTGTCTGCGCCGAGTTCTTTGGCTACCGCTACGGCGAGTAATCCGATTGGTCCCATGCCAACAATCAGTACATTTCGACCTGCGATATCTTCGATGTTACTCATGGGTAGGAGGGTTTGTACAGCGTTTCCTAATGGCTCTTGAATTGCACCAATGATGGGATCTAAATCGGGATCGTTTTTCCAGGCATTATGGGCAGGGATAGCAACATATTCAGCGAAGACGCCATCTCGGTCGACGCCGAGTATTGTCATGTTTTGGCAAACATGTTCACGGCCAGTTAAGCATTGAAGACAAGTTCTGTCAACGATATGGGTTTCAGCAGACACCATGTCTCCCACATTAATGTGGGATACTTTTTTCCCGACTTCGATAACTTTCCCAGACATTTCATGCCCTACAATAATAGGTGGTTTGATACGATCAGCTGCCCATTGGTCCCATTCAAAGATGTGTACATCCGTACCACAAATGGCGGAACCTTTCACTTCTACGAGTACATCAGTCTCTGAGATCTTTGGATTATCAACAATTCTGCGTTCTACGCCGGGTTCAGGTTTCGTCTTCAGAAATGCTTCCATGACGACCATCTTCACTCGATGTAAGTTCGAGTGTGGTATTTGTTTCTTTGTGTTGAATAATTTTCAAAGTTGTTAAAAGCGGTTCAATTAGCGTTTGATGCTTAGCTCCACGCCATCATTGCCAACCATGATGAAGCGGCTGGTGTAGGCGCCAGATTCTCGGACATGTTCCAAGTAATCTTTCATTTGCTCTTGGTACTGACCGACATTATCAGCTACCACCATACTTCCTCGGAATAAATGGGGTTCAAGGGCTTTTAAGTAGGCGTAGTATTGTGTCTTGTTGGCATCAATGAACACAAAGTCGAACTCCTCTTTGAGGGTGGGGAGTATTTCGAGGGCATCACCTACTAAGACTTCGATTGTGGGTTTGATGGCAGCGCGTTTAATGTTCTCTTTGGCTTGTTTAGCAAATTTCGGATTAAGTTCAATAGTGGTGATTCTTGAATACTTAGGGAGTTCTTTGCCCATAAGAATGGTTGAGTAACCGACATTGGTTCCGATTTCAAGGATGCGTTGAGGGTGAAATTCGCGAGCGATTTTTTCAAGAATCCGTCCACGGATTGGCCCTATGATGAAGTGGTTATTAGAGGCTTCGATTTCTTTGAGTACCGTATTGGCTTCGCTTTTACTCAACTTTTACCCCCTCAGAGGTTTTTACTCCGCCTTTCATTTTTTGGAATTAATCTTTCTGTAATTCAACTTTGGACCGTTCTTCCATGGATATTGCCCCCGTTGGACAAGTGCTAGTACAGACACCACAGCCAAAGCATTTCGATGAATTAAAGACTAGCACTCCGTCCTCAAAGCGGCGGGCTTGAAAATGGCACCGATCGATGCAAGTTCCACAGTGAATACATGTTTCGTCATCTTGAACGGCTACAAAATCAGCAGCAACCACTGCTTCAGGAATTTCAAAGCGCATTAATCCTGCTAACGAATGACAACAGCAGGCACAACACGAGCAAATAATGAATGGCTTTGGATCACCTTTGTCTGTGTAGGATATGTGCACTAATCCTGCTTCATGAGACTGGTGAAGTGCCGCTAACGCTTCTTCTAGATTGACTTGCCGAGCCTGTCCTTCCGCAATCAACACCTCAGCTTCTCGATCTATACCAATACACACATCAAGCGGATTGCCACACCCTTGGACCTTTTCTCGACAATCACAAATGGCTAAGCTAATCAATTTCGCATCTCTGAGAAGCGATTCTGCCTGACTGAAATCGTGGATGCGTGTTTGCCCCTCTACTTTCATATTAACCGGAAGTGTTTGAGCAATCATCGTGTCTACATAATTGCGCTGAATTTCCTCTTTAGTCCAGTCGCTCTTCTTGGACATAGTTTGCACAACTCATCAGAGAGAAATGAGCGGTTATTAAAACAGTACCGCTCAGTGACGAAACGCGAGGTTTTTGTGCAGAAATCGTAGTAGTCACAACTCATCAGTCAGAGCGGAGTAACATTCAATGTCTGTTCGAAATCTCAATGACTGTGGGGTTATCATTGCCCTGGATGGTACTATTCTTCGCGAATTGATTAACCCTTTTCATGATGGGCCCGAGTTTAAGCTGCGTTATAGTATTGCTCACGCCGTATTAAAACCGGGAACAGCTTCACTTCCCCATCGATTAAGGCAATCCTCTGAAGTCTACTATCTCTTGCAAGGCAACGGAATTATGTGTATTGATGAGCAACGCTTCAATGTGGGTCCAGGATCTTTGATTTACATTCCACCTAATGCCACTCAGTACCTTAAGAACACTGGCGAAACCGATATCGTATTTTTATGCATTGTAGATCCGTATTGGCGACCTGAAAACGAGGAACTAGTTGAGTGACGAACAAGAAATCATATAGCCATCAAATACTGAGCCACTAATTACTCTGAATTCATAGGGAAATTCTTGAGAACACCTTTCCGCTTAACAAACAAATATAGCCGAGTTGGAACGAAAAGAGAGCAGGAATGGTGTTCGAATGAAATGCTACACACACCAGGATAAGGATGCCATCGCGTACTGTCAATCCTGTGGTAATGGACTATGCGTTGATTGCCGTATTGGTATTGCAGGCATCTCCTATTGTCAACCTTGTTTGGATGCAGGACGCATTAAACCGCCTCCTACGCATATTCAAGATCTAGAAGACCAACTCCCCACTCCCACTGGACCAGTGACCCCAATGAGCCGACGATATTTCGTTCTCGGCATCGTCGGGCTTCTTATGATTGCAGTTAGCATTCATATCATTTGGTTAGGACCGCTCTTGGTATTCCCGCCTAACCCAACATTTGTTGACCTTTTTCTCCCTCGAGCCTTGGGTTTTACAATTGTTGCGACTGGAATAAGTTTAACTGGATTAGCTATTGGTGAATTCAAGAATTACTTTAACTTCCGGTTAGGAGAATACATCGGGTTCTTTACCATCGTCAGCCCTTGGATCATCACGATCTCACAGCTCTTAATTTTTTCAGGGTTAGTGTTTATCCCCAATGGAGGTCCGTATTACTTTTCTTACGACATTGGGCCACTAGCACCAATTTATCACATCCTCTTTACAATTGGTAGTGCATTGATTGGAATTCTGTTTATTTTATGGCCTGTTGCCCTCTTGTCTGTGCGGAAACAAATGCGATCATCTAGTGCTGCGAAATGGGCAAGTGCTTTGTTCCTAATCGTAGCACATATACTCCTGATCTCTGTGCCCCTTCTAACGATGATGTTCTTCAGGGAGAGCTTCTACATTCCCTTTTACTATAGTATTCTTATACTATCCCCAGGACTTGCAGCCTTCGATTTCTGGCATGCTGTACTTATTGAACCCGCAGTTTTGCTTACAGCCTATATGCTAAATCGTGTTCGAATCAGCCTGAAACCGTGAGTTTAAGAAGAGATTAGGATATTTCGATAAATACTTTAGATTTCTGACTGGAATGAATTTGCCGTTTCCCTTGGCCATGGTGCTTTGATGGAGAGCAAAGGTTATTTCTGGCAAGGAGGGCTTCAGAATGGAGAAGAAGGATGATGCCTAACTCTGCTGCAACCCCCCACCGTATTGGTTTTTTAATCAACCCTATTGCTGGAATGGGGGGGCGTGTAGGACTCAAGGGAACGGATGGAGTAGTTGACGAAGCAAGGCGTCGTGGAGCACAACCAATAACGGCATTTCGAGCTACTCAATTCTTGAACGCGTTTTTACGGCTCAATACGAAGAATTTCCCAATTGAATGGGTGACCTGTCCAGAACCTATGGGAGCAAGGGTCTTAATTGAAGTCGGAATCACTCCCGAAGTCATACCGATGGATCTCAATTTTGAAACAGACGCAGAGGATACGAAAAAAGCCGTTAAACTGTTATGTGAACGTGAAGTTCAGTTAATTGTGTTTGTTGGTGGAGATGGGACAGCTCGGGATATACTTGATGCGTTAGACGAGAGGCATCAAGTGTTGGTGATGGGGGTTCCTGCAGGAGTGAAAATGTACAGTGGTATCTTTGCCTTTTCCCCAGAAGCAGCAGCAGGGGTAGTCATGGATTGGTTGACCGGTGACACTTTAGAAGAGCCCTTTGAAATCATGGACGCTGATGAGACTGCTATTCGTCAAGATCAATTTTCCATTAAACTCTACGGATATCTTCGAGGTCCACTCGTACCAGCCCGCATGCAAGGCGCGAAGCTTTCTTCACCAGAAACCGTGAATGAAAGAGAAAATCAGGAAGCCATTGCACGAACAATCGTTGAAGATATGATAGAAGGTGACTACTATATTCTCGGACCAGGATCTACGGTCCGTGTCGTCGCTGAGGAATTAGGTGTTGAAAAAACCCTGTTGGGAGTGGACCTTTATCGGGATGGTAAGGTTCACTTGGATCTCAATGAATCGCAACTTATCGAGCTGATTCCAGATTTTCTCCACACCTGGGTTGTTATCTCACCTATTGGCAATCAAGGCATGATTTTAGGTCGTGGTAATCAACAGATTAGCCCAAACATCATCAAGCGAATTCCTCCTGAACAAATACTCATCATAGCCACACATAGTAAGGTAAATAGTCTGGCAGACCGGGGTCTGCACATCGACACTGGAGACCCTGAAGTTGATAAGATACTTAGTAAGTACTTGCGAGTCCTTGTCGATTATCGAACTTGGCGCATGATGAAAGTGACATGCTAATTCTAGGTCCTAGCAACACTTTTTTTGTATACTCACCTCACACAAGTAGAATATCGAAGGATGATGTGGCCATGTCGAAAGATCAAAAACAAAACGAGGACCAAGAGGAAGACAAAGAAGCCTCCGAAGCCCCGAAGATGATTGACATCGCTTCCCTCCCCATCTGGCAGATTATTCCCTTTTTTATGGGCATTCTCGACCGAGTTGCGTGGCAGAAGATAGGACTCGTTGTAAACCCTACATCACAGGAGATAGAAAAGGACTTAGAACAAGCTCACCTGGCTATTGACGCTTACGAATACCTGCTAGGTCAAGTGAGTAAGCAGCTTGAACAAGAGACCAGGCAAGCTTTTGAGGCTAGGTTAACAGATTTAAAACTCAACTACGCAAAACAAGCTTAAGGGTGAAAATCTGATGCCAGTAGAACCCAGGGCGCACCGCATGTCCTTACCAGGAGAAGTCGTGATTGGTTCCGGTGTTGTACATCAACTCGGTGAAGTTGCCCAACGAGTGGTACCCTCTCGACGCGCAATCATGATTACGAACAAAGACTTGATGAAAATCGTGGGAAACGATGCCATCGCTGCCTTGGAAAAAAGTAATTTCAGCGTTGAAGTCGTTTACATCGGATTAGCTACTGAGGAAGCCGTCGAAAAATCTTGTGACGACCTTCGAAAACATAGTGCGGGAGTTGTTGTTGCAGTTGGTGGAGGATCTGTTATTGATACTGCAAAGCTTTGTTCTACCACTGAAAAACAATCCTTCATAAGCGTTCCAACCTCTGCAGCCCATGATGGGATTTCTAGCCCGCGAGCCTCTATTAAAAAAGAAAATACCTCGGTTTCGGTTCAGGGACAATCTCCGATAGCCATCGTTGCGGATACCCACATCGTCGCTCAAGCCCCTTTTCGGTTCACGGCAGCTGGATGTGGAGATTTAATTTCAAAGATTACTGCTGTTAGAGATTGGAAACTGGCTCATACCTTAGGGTATGAATATTACGGAGAATATGCAGCCTCTCTCTCACTCATGGGAGCGAACATCATTATGGAGAATGCCCACACCGTGAAACCAAATGATGAACAAAGCGTTCGGTTGGTACTAGAAGCCCTAATTGCTAGCGGCATCGCTATGGGGATTGCAGGATCCAGTCGACCAGCAAGCGGTTCCGAACATAAATTTAGTCATGCCCTCGATCAAATTGCCAGTAAACCCGCGTTGCATGGTGAACAATGTGGACTTGGAACTATTATGATGGCTTATCTACATGCAATCGATTGGGATGAAATCCGCACAGCTCTAGCGACAATCGGAGCCCCAACTAAAGCCTCCCAATTAGGGTTTAAGGCTGAACACATCATTGAAGCCTTGACCACAGCGCATGCCATTAATCCAACCCGGTACACAATTTTAGGTGACCGAGGACTCACTGAAAAAGCAGCTGAACGGCTTGCACGAATCACAGGTGTCATTGAGTAAAAGACAACTTCACAGCAGATTTTTGAAGCGTTTGCGGAATGTGTTTTACAGGCTTTAGATGAATCCCTTAGTTTAAAGCGAAGTTAGAAAACAGCAATTTTGCGACAAGCTTATGAGCCCAAATTTGCATGTGCTTGTAACTACCTATAATCGGGGAATCGAGCGCAATGTTTAAGACAAGTTCAGAATATTTCCCAGCCGAATCTAAAATCCTTAAAGATATGCCCTGGGTCGGACGTGTCTCTTTTATTGACATTAAAGACAAAGTCAAGGAAATCAGCACTCGACCAATTATGTGCTCAAATTGCGGTGCTGCTTTGACTAATCCAGATTTAATAAAAGATGATCTGTCCAAGGGGAAGACATTCAATTGTGAATTCTGTGGCACCCTGAATGTCATTCCAAAGGACCTCATGCCTGGTACCGACCTGTCAGAATTCATGCTTGGTCAACTCACCACTGCAAAGCCCATCACCGAAGATACCCTCCTTTCCGTGATTGATATATCAGGATCGATGGGAGGCGGTAAACTTGCAGCGGTTAAAGAATCCCTCATCCGCACTGTTACTGATTTGGGTGTCAATGCACCGAAAACCACCTTTGGACTCCTCGCATTTCATACCGAGGTCTACTGCTACGATGAAAACATGAAGAAAATCTTCACCCTCTCCGGTGACATGCGCTACAGTGTCGAAGAAATCACCAAGACCGTGGAAAAACACCTGAAGCAGATTGAGCTGCAACCTTTGGAGAAAAACAAATCCAAGTGGATACAGAACATCACTAAACTTCGCAGTCTCGACATGACTGCACTAGGCCCAGCAATGGTCGCCGCCTATGTCATCATGAAAGACCGCGGTGGACGCGTTATCCTCTTGACCGATGGCCTCGCAAACGAAGGGGTTGGAGCTTTAGAGGGCAGTTCCACAACGGGTGCCCAACTCTACGCTGAT
>JBHLMG010000035.1:0-13737 GCA_048938385.1 Promethearchaeota archaeon
TTTCCCGTAGTTGGCCCCGTCCGGAGGGTAGGTTGTCAACGTGTTACTGAGCGGTTCGCCACTCCTGTACGTGGTTACAGGCGTGCGACTTGCATATCTTAGTCCTATCCCTATAGCAGTCGGGTCTGGCAGGATCAACCAGTGTTGGGGGTGGTCGCTTGGGTTGCGTAGGTTGCAACGGGTCCCGTGTTGTTGGGACGGTTGGCGGTGGGTGTGAAGTTGGGTGCACTAGTTGGAATAGTTAGTGTTGCCTGTCTGTTGAGGTGGACGTATCTTCGACCCAAGAGTCCAGGGCCCTGGGGGCTGGCTGGTTGGCTCGGGTCCGCATCTGGGTGTGCCGCAGACTGAATCCAATCTTTCATCGATGGGGCAGCGATGCCCCTTGCTCGGGATTAGTATGCCAGTGGGTTCTGCGGTGACGGAGGTGTTGTGTGCCCAAGGTTGCTGTGAGAAGCGAGTAGTGGACACGCAATCTCGCGCCAAAGAAGCTTAAGGGCAATCAGTGGTTTAAAAATGTGTCGGGTTGCTTAGGAGCGGGGGCGCTGCGTCGGGGGTGGTTAGGGGAACATCATGCGGATGAGCAGTAGGATTGTGCCGAGGAGGGCGATGTTGGTGAGGATGATGGTGGTGAGGGCGGCTTTGCGGATGGCGAGGCGTTTGGCGTGGACTACGGCTTGGGTGTAGATCCACAGGGTCCAGGTGATGCACAAAAACAGGAGGCTGAAGGTGAGGAGGGGCCAGGCGGCGAGGATGGGGGCGGCGACGACGCGGATGAGGGCGTACACGCCGAAGGGCAGCCAGGCGTAGACGGTGGCCGCCGATAAAGACCAGTGCCCGTCCGTGGCGTGGTAGCGGTAGCGGGTGATTAGCTCCGTGGCCAGGGTCGTGAGGGCCCAGGAGGTGAGGAAGCTGAGGGCGGGGAGGTAGAGCCAGGTGGTGAGGAAGTCTAAGGGGAGAAAGCCGATGAACAGGAGGGGCACGACGGTAAAGAGGTAGGTCAAGGCGGCGAGGGTGATGACGGATTCGAGGACGAGGCGGTCGTCGCGGCGGGTGAGGTAGCGGAACAGGGGGGCGAATCCGAGGTAGTAGGCGAGTTGGCGGAGCCGGGGGTGCTGGACGGTGCTGCTGGGGGGAGCGATGCTGGGAGTGATGTCGGTGGCTTGGGTCAGGAAGGTGGCGGCGAGGCGGCCGAGGGGGGTGATGTCGTAGGTTTTTTCCTTGCTCTGCACGAGGAGGGGGGCATCTGAGGTCATGAGTTGTTCGAGGTGGAAGTATAAGGTTCCCGGTTCGATGTGGAAGGCGTCGCGGAGGTCGCTGTAGCTGACGGATCCGCGGTCGTTGACGAAGCGGATGACTCGCCGGCGGAGGGGGTGTCCGAGGCTGCGAAAGAGGGCGGCTTCGGCGGGAGATTCGGTGTCTACCTCCGTGGCAGGGGTGGGAGGTGCGGGGGCTTTCTTGGTCGGCATAGGTGATGAGGGGGCGGTTGGGGTTGAAAATTGTTGTGGATTGGGAGTTCGAGTAGAGTCGAACTCGCCATTTCTATAATAGACGAACTGAAAGTATATATGTTCGTTTAAGGTAAGGGGGGGTAGCGCACAATCTGTGCGCCAACCAAAACAACCAAAATCTGTGAACGAAAAATGCCCAAGAATATGACACCTCGATCAACGCTCGCCCTCATCGCCATTGCCCTCAGCGTCCTCATGCTCTCCACCCTGCCCTTGGCAGCGGCCCAAACCCCTGAAGGAATCCTCTACCAGTACCAAATCGGCGACAAGCAAGTGACCCTCACGACTCCCACCGTGGTGATTCGTGTCAGCGCCGGGAGTGCCGTGCCCCACTTCATGTTCTGGAGCCCAGCTCTCAACCCCAGCCTCCGCACGATCTACCATGTCCAGTTCTACCAGCTCTTCGAATTCAACGACACCAACGACAACCTAGCCTACGATAACGGGACGGACTTCGTCTATGATCCCGTCCTCGGGCTGGGTCGCATCGTTTGGGACTTTAGCGGATTTCAAACCGAGGAATCCGAGGGCGTCACCACAGCTGTGCACTTCAACTACACCCTCAGCGAAGTCCAAGGCACCGGACCCACCTATCCGGATCTGTACATGGAACTGCGCTGCCACATCAACATCACCAACGACAACGAACTCAAATTCGACATCCTCATCAGTGGCTGGCCATGGATGCACACCGATAGCTCCCTCGCCCTGCGCTGGGATCTCATGGTGCAAACCCCCGGCACCCACACCTACCGCCACGCCTACCAACACCGCTACGAAAACCGAACCTACTCCTTTGATGGCGCCTACTTCTCCTACAGAAACTCTGCGAATGTCGGCAACGACACCGCTACTGTGACCAGCTGCTACGAAGACGCTCCGGACAAAACCAAGTTCTACCTCGTCTATCCCTACTTTGGCGACGAAGTGCTCGTCCATGACCCCATCATCGGCATCGAGCCAGTCTTCATCCCCAACACCCTGCTCCCGACCCTCATCGTGATCGGCGCGGGCGCGCTGGCCTGTATCGCCATTGCTGCAGCCCTCTGGACGCGGCGACGCTCCACGACTCCTACTGCTCCCGGTTAATCGGTAATCGGGGGGAGTAGGTGTCCCTTTCTTTTTATTTGGTCGCTTGGGATAAGAACTGCGTGAAGATATGCGTAAACCGGTGACGCCGCGTCAGCTGTTCGAGCTCCGTCACCTGCTCTTTGAGCCGGGTGATGCGTTCATCCACCCAGTGGGATCCTCGGCGGAACCGCATGGCTTCGACGCGGGGAATTTCCTCCTCATAGGCGGAGGCGAGCCGTTTTTTCGCAAAGGTCACCCAGTCAGCGTCTTTTTCGGTGAAGATGTGGTATCGGGGATCAAAGGATTGTACTTTCAGCCGAACTTCTTGGAATAGGTGGCGGAGGTTGCCACCGGCTAAGCCGGATTGAATCCCGAGCTCGCCTTCGCGCCGGTAATGGGCGTCCAAGTGGGGAAGGCCGTACACCCGGCACATCGAGTAATCCGGTTCCAGGGCCACGAAGGTGCCTTCGGATTCGAGGTGGCGAACCAGCTCGCGGAGGCCTTCTTGTTTCAAATCGGAGATGACGTGGCGGCTGTAGATGAGGTCGAACATCTCCTCCTTGGGTAAGGTGCCCTTTTCGACGATGTCACCAGCGAAGAAGCGAATCCGGTCGCCAAACTCGAACAACAGGGCCAGCTGGTTGGCACACGCGGTTAACGCGGGGTTGATGTCGATGCCCACGACTTCGCCCTTCGGCACCATGTTGGCTAGTTCGAGGGTCGTGCGGCCCACGCCACACCCGACATCGAGGATGCGCATATCGGGGCGAATCTCTACCTCGTCAAAATAGGTTCCGTACACGGGGATGCTCTCCCATAGATAGTGGGCTAAGGCACCGCGGGGGTCTAAGACGCGGTGTACCGCATTCCGGATACGGGGAGAGTCTAAACCTGGTAAGCTCACGCTAGTTCACCCATCGCCTTTCCCCAATGGTAGACGCATTATCACTTAAGACTTGTTCGCCACACTAAAAAACCCATATCATCGCCTGGCGTAACACTTTTTAGCTCCCTCTCTCGCTGAACAGCCAACACTCATACCCCGGGGCGGTAGATCAGTGGTAGATCGCGTGTCTTGCACACACGAGGGCCCGGGTTCAAATCCCGGCCGCTCCACCACACTCCACCATCGCGCCAAAAGGCGATTCCAGAAGGAGCAAAGATTTTTAACTCACCAACCCGACGCTCCCCCCATTGCCCCGGTAGTGTAGTCCGGTCAATCATCATGGGCTTTCGCCCCGTGGACCCGGGTTCGAATCCCGGCCGGGGCACCACACCTTCAAAGGCGGGAGTAACCAAGCACGGTCAACGGTGCAGGGCTTAGGCCCCTGTCGTGTAGGCGTTCCTGGGTTCAAAAGCCGTCTCCGCCTAGGTTGGAACGGCGGAAAGTCCCAGCTCCCGCACCACTTTCACCAGGAGAAACCAAAGGGTTCTTAATGCGCGGAGTCGTGTTTAGAGGGTGGTGAACCGCTGGTGAGCGTCAAACCCATCGGCGACCTGCTCATGGAGATCAAAAAGCGCTACGACAAGGACCGCTACGGCTGGCGTGTCCTCTCTGGGCGGGCGGACCACGGGCTCTACGACACCTTCATTCTTCACCGAGACCGGTTATGGCAGATGAAATCCGAACCCGTAAATCCTTTCGAGGTGATCGGTGTAGGCACGACGCATCACCGTGTGGACGAGGGGCTGCACAACCAGATCATGCAACAAGGGAAACCTTTCTTTTTTCAACTCATAGCTCCCCAGCGCAAGGGGCTGGTCATTGCTCAGGGGATGCAACGCTATTCTGATGACTCGGCCTCCCGGTTGCGCCTGGTCATGTCGGATCGGCAGGAGCAGTTGGACCGAGAGCTCGCAACGGCAGTCAATTCAATGAGTTTGAAACGGTATCCTGAGCGGCATGCCATGTACGGCTAGCAAAACAAAAGGGCAGTAAATCGTGGAATGGCGCCGCGGAGCAGATTCGAACTGCTGACCTAGAGGTTAACAGCTTCAGGATGCCCACCATGGAGGTGGGTACAGACTCCCGCTCTAACCGGACTAAGCCACCGCGGCGGAAGAGTGGCTGCTCCTTTTCATTGCTGATTTTAAACTCTTTCGATGCCTCCGACCACCAAATCCCCACTAGCGGGTGCGTCAACGAGGCTAGTCTGTCGCATCTGGACCGAGAGGATGCCACAATTCGAGGGCGCGGCGGCGCTTTAGCTGTCGGCGTTGCGAAGTGAGGTAGCGGTTGATGGTGGAATGTTCAGCGCCACGAAGTAAGCGGACAATCGCGTTCACCGCGACTTGCTGGTTTTCCACCTCTCCGATCACTCCAATCGTGTTACCCATCACCGCGATGTAGGTGTCGGTGAGCTCCTCAATGGTACGCCGAGTCTTGCCCCCTTTGCCAATGACGCGCCCCTTTAAGCGACGGATTTGGTTGGGCGTGCTACCAAACTCTTCGAGGTCCACAATCCGCAGGTACACATCATCATCGAGTAAGGCAAAAGCTCGTTGGGGACTGAACCCCCGGCCAATGGCTTGAGTGATGTCACGGGCCTTCCAGACCGCTAGAGGATCCTCGGCATCGTCAAGGGATTCGACGACGACTAAGCCATCGTCACTATCAACCGTGATGATGGTGTGCGTGATTTTTTCCAGCTCACGCTTAATTCCCCCGTTAGGACCAATAAGCACCGCGATACGGTTTTTCGGAATTCTGATGCGTGCGTCAGCTTTCATTTTATTTTCCTCTGGCGAATTTGTTCTAAGATGTCTTCGAACTCAAGGTGAGGAATGTCAAACTGGTCAAAGTAGGCCAGTATATTCCGGACATCCCGCTCAAAGAAGGCTTCACTGTGAGGGTGATCTCGCACCACGGCCTGTGAAATATCGATGATGACGGGTTTCTTCAGCAGCATGATGTTGTATTCACTCAAGTCCGCGTGCACTAGCTGTGCATTGTGATACAACCTGGAAATCGCTTTGAGGATTTCTTTACGCGCGCGTTTGGGTTTTTTCGGCGCCTGTTGTTGCATCGTGGGAGCGGGTAACCCGTTTTTCCCAATGAACTCCATTATAAGGATATTTCGTTGCACATGGAAGGGCCGTGGCACCCGCACCTTGGCTTCGTGAGCGCGCAGTAGGTTCTTGTATTCCTTTGAAGCCCAAGCGGTAATGAGTCCCGCTCGGGACTTGGGAATCCGCTGAAAACGGGGATCGCCCTCCAAATACAAAGTGATTCGTTTGAAATTGAAGGTAGCGATGCGATAGATCTTGATAGCGACATCCTTGCCGTCGGATCGAACGCCCCAGTACACATTCGCTTCTTTCCCCGTCGAAACGACTCCATTTACAACATCGATGATGCCTTTGTTGAACATCTGATACAGGGTGAGGAGGGTTTTCGTATCAAAAACCGATTCAATGACCTGTCGATCCTCAGATCGTTTTATCCGCATTCTCGCGTCCGCTATGCGATCATCGATCCGATCGAGTTTATCTGACAGGGAGGTCACCTCCTACACACGACTTCAGCATTAACATAGTAATCACGGTGCGGCGTGGAAAGCGCCAATCCGGACCTGATAAAGGTTGTTGTTCCCTCGCCTCACCTGTCATTCAGGTCCTTTGGTCTGATCTGTTTCCAGGTTCAAGGCAGTTTCCAGGTTATGGATGATCATCCCGACAATTGTTGAGGTTGGCAAGAACTCCGGATGCAGACTCACTGTTTCATTAGCAAGATCCGTTATCCGGGTTGACAGTTCACCATGCGCAAAGCCACCAACTAATACTAGGGGTCGCGCTTCGGATACCAGTGTTTTTGCCAAGGCTAGTGGCGTCATGGGCGTACCTGTTGGGGTAAGGACAATAGTCCGGGATGGAGTGAGCTCGTTCAGGTACTTCTCTAAGGTTCCTGCATACAGTTCAAGGAGTGGCGAACCAGATTGGGGGACACGCCCTGCTTGGAGTAGCTGTTCGATGAGTCCAACGAACCGCGCTTCCCGGCGTGGTAACCGTGTTCCCGGTCGGATTTGAATCACTTGGTCAGCAATCGTGTGGACGAAGACCTGTAATTGCTCGTTCTGTGCTAGAACACTATCTAAGGCGATGAGGAGGCTTCGGTGAGCAATGTCCGGGCGTCCACGCTTTTCTGAGGTGGAGAGGGCTTGTACTACCTTGGGAAATACGGCTTCATCGAGGAGAAGGTGTGCCGGTTCTTTTCCCCGCGCCTTCGCGGTGCGAAGAACAGAGGAATGCTGAACCATCTCCTCCGAAACTAACTCTAAGCTCGTTTCCACCAGTCCGAGCAATAACATAAAGGGGTCACCCTTTCGCGACACAGAGAAGAGATTACTCGCGGAGCGCTAGTCAATTTTGAGAAATCCGCGTCGTTCAAGCCAGCCTGCTTCACCTTGGGAATACCGAAAGATGATATCGCCTCGTTGATCGGTTTGAAAATCCCAGGGGGCGACGAGCACGACATCGCCCTCACGAATCCATACGCGTTTTTTCATTGTTCCACGAATCCGGCAGAGCCGAGATTTCCCATCGGCGCATTTTACGCGGACTCGGTCATATCCGAGCAGTTGCACGGCTATGCCTAGTACTTCGCCTTCGCGGGGGATGCGGACGCGAATCACTTCACCTTCTTGGCTAGATTGACCTTTGAAGGTACGCCTCCTGCTACCGGATTTACTTTTTTTTCGGGGTTTAGACATGTTCAAACTCCTTGTTCAGATGCGCTACAAAGGGGACGACCACTATTTAAAACTGCGCAGCAACCAAGTATTTCTCGGGTAAAGTTACTCCTCACGGTCGGGAAGGAGGATTAAGCCATCGTTCCATTCGAGGGCTGCCACCGTTGAACCCAAAGGCAAGTCCGTACCAGGGTGGGGCAGGTCATAAACTGTGTAATCTTCTTGGTCCATTAATTGGTATACCCCATCAACCAGTGATATCACTTGAAATGAATGGACTTGATCGGTTAGATGCTGTGTATCAATATCCGCGAGTTCTTTGGGGCTGAGTGATTGACGGGAGTGGGACTCTAAGTTGATGAGTGTGTAGCGACCGTTTCGAAGACCGGTGATCATGTGGGGATGGTCCTTGAAGATGAAAACATCACCCACTTGGAGGGGTGGAAACCGGAGAGAGTAGGTGTCCCGTCGCAGGGGTTTTCCATCTCGGGCTCGGCCAGCGACTTTGCTGGAAATTCCGAGGATTAATCCAAAGGTGTCAGCAAGGTGTTTGGCTAGACTTTTGCACAGGCGCCCGGACACACACTTGACATCAAATCCTCCTCGCGTTTCTTTAATCCTAAACGCTGAAGGGGGTAAATCTTGGTTTTCTAGGCGTTGGTTAAGGTGGGTGAATATTTCCTCAGTTTGGTCAGGGGTGAGTCGACCGGCTGAGGTTCGGATTTGGATTATTGCTTCGAAGTAGCCACCCGCGGTTTGTCGACAATGCGTGCAAAGAACGGGTGTGATAGGAATGTCGACGGTCCCAGTTTCTTGGTAGTGGAGGCTCTCAATTCGAGCGGTGACCTGCGCCTTGATACGCTTGGTCTTCGACAGTGTAGTTGGGGCAGGGTCGGCGAGTTCCACCTCAAAGGTCGCCGGTTCGCTCGGAGTAAAAAGCGGGTCCAGTAAATCACACACCATCGAATAGGTATGCTCGGCCCGCGAGGTTGATCCTTGTCGAATCCAATGCCCACTCGTATAGTAGGCTTGGCAGCGTGGACACACCTTGGCTTCTGGTGATCGGCGGAGAACAATGAGGGGATGCTGTTCGAAGTAACACGGTGCGCAAAAGCCTTTCACAAAGGGTCGTGATTCAGCGGGTTCTTGACCGCACTTGGGACAACTTCGTGTCATCGTGGTTCATTTCGTCACTACTACTTGCGCATGGGGGATGTTCTGAATACGAATGATTCCGCGTTCGTGGATTAGCGCAGCCTTGAGAGCTTCTTGAACAATGCGCTCACCTACGATATTTGCAATAGTAGCCTGTTGCATCGCGATGATGCTCTCTTCGAGGGACACGAGTTTACCTTTGTAGAAGGCTTCACTGACATGGATGCAACGGTCCCCTTCTTCGAAGAACTGTCCAAGAAGTTCTTGGTCACAGATGGCGACGATGTATTCGCCTTCACGCTGTATCTGGTTCATGTATACTTGCATATACACTCACACTCCACGCCGAAACCTCTCTATCCCTTCAACGGCTTACGCCCACCACACGCACTACATACTAGCATAAGGAGGCGATCTTCACGCCGCATCTCAGTGTCTGGACGATGGCAAATTGGACACACGACGAATTCCTCGGTATACTTGGCAACGAGTTCCTCTAAAGCGCGTGAAGTGAATCGCCCGTTAAAGAACGCTTGCGTGCCACTGACTTCTCCAGCGGTTGCTAATTCATGGGAGAGGAATCGAATAAGGTGTTTGGGATCACGTCGCAGCGTGTCAGTAAGGTCTTTGAAGTTTCGAATCACTGTTCGAGTCCCCTGAATGAAGGAATCTACTTCCGGAACTTGAAACCTGGGTTGGTCAAAGACCTCAGGCGGAATCTGCTCACGCGCACGATGGAGAAGGGCATCATAATCCAAGGTGCTCGATACCTTCGCTGGCGCCTTCGCTTTGGATGTTGCGGCCGTCTTTTTCGGTGTAGCTTTAGGTTTGGCTTTGCTTGCAGGCGTTTTAGGTTGAGTAGCTTTTTTTGCACGGGGTTGAGCCTTAGCGGACGCAGGTTTCTTCTTTGCAGGAGCTTTAGCCTTGGGCGTGGCTTTCTCGCTTTTAGTGGTTTTCTTCGTCGTTTTTGGGGGCACGGCATATCGCCTCGAAATCTAGCATTCAACTGTAGGATTGGAACCTCATAAAGCATCTGATTAACGCAACGAGTCAAGTACCAAATGAAGGCTCCTGAATGTCTAGGACTATTTTGAGCTGATACAAGAATCCCACAAAAGCCTTTGGTTTCGCTTAAGATTTCTTATACCGGTGGATTTCGGGTTCGTACACTTCGCCTTCACTGAGCAAATCGATTAAGACTTGTTCGACCGCCTCTTCGTCGATTCCAGAGGTCGCTTCAAGGATTTGTTCGAATCGAGCACCCCCCTCTGCGTCATACTTCTTGATCGTTTCCAAAACTAATCGACGCACTTCTGGTGGTACTGGTAGTTCCTCATCCTTGTCAGGTGGTTGCTCTAAGGTATCTGTGGCGTTGTGCCAGACGCCCCCTTCGATTTCTCGTTGCGTTGTTACGGGGGTTTCGTCTTGAAGGGAACCGAAGTCTGGTCCGGTAAGTGAAAATTGGTCTTCGAGACGATGAGGGGCACTTCGAGATGTAGCAAGTTCTAAAAGACGCACAGTTTCCCAGTTAGGGTCATCTAACCGGCGAACAATTTCACCGTTGATGTAAGTTTCCCCTTGAAAGCTTCGAACCCGTCCTACGACCAGAATTAAATCACCGACTTGTAACTGGCTGAGTTTCGCACTCAACTCTCCCCACATTTTCACTCGAATAACCCCAGTCCCATCATCTAGGGTTACCGTGGCAAAGCCTCTTCCTTCTTCTCCTAATCGTTCTTGGGTGGCTTCAAAGCGATCGACCACAGTGGCAATCACATTCACACGACTAACTTGACCCAAAAATGTGTCAACGGCTACGACATTGCCTGCTTCATTGGCAACGAGTTCTCCTTCTTGAATATCTTGGATGGCGACCCGTGCAGCCGTAGCACGTTTGAATGACATAGTGTATCGAACTCCTATCTTCCCCTTTTCATTACTGCGTTTTCTTCATAAAACTTCTTCAAAGCGCGCTTCTCCATAAATGGTCTAGCTAAATCAAGACCTCGCGCAGCTTAACCCTCGGTGAACGGATCCACTGCTCCCTCAGTGGGGCTCGCAGGGGAAGGAACATCTCGTTGCGATGGTTCGAGGCATCCCTCAGTGTGCAACTGCTCGAGGGCGTTGGCAACGGCGAATTTCTTGTCTTGCCCGAATTTCTCGATGGCGGCAATGAATAGTTGCGGCAAGAAAACGCGACCCTCGGTATCCGCTAGTTTCAAAGCGAGGTCATACACTTTCCGGGCAAATCCTCGGGATGGTGAATGCACGCATTCATAGGAGAGGAGGAGCTCGCTGTGGAAACTCTCTTCAACGATGGTGTGGGCGGGGTCAAAGATATCAATGCGTCCATCAAAGCTGGCAAGCTGGGAGCTAAACT
This sequence comes from Promethearchaeota archaeon, assembly GCA_048938385.1. Taxonomy (GTDB): domain Archaea; phylum Asgardarchaeota; class Hermodarchaeia; order Hermodarchaeales; family Hermodarchaeaceae; genus Hermodarchaeum. The sequence continues at coordinate 10,803 of JBHLMG010000035.1, forward strand.
GGGTTTCAAACTCCGTTGTGAACCGTGCTAGCGAATCCGTGACTTCTTCACTCGGGGATGCGTCGAGGATTAACACGCTCACGACAGACTGCCCCTCCCGAAGACTGAGGTGCAAATCTTTGTAATCAATGTCACGAAGCTGGGATTCTCGATCCAGCTCTCCGGACAACTCGCTGTAGAAGGAATTCACTGCGGCAATAAACCCTGACAACAAGGCACTGGGAATTTCACCCCCGGTGAAGTTGTAAGTGAAAATTGGAAGCCCTGTTTTAGCGTACATGACGAAAAGCGTGCGAAGGTCCATCAACCCCATCATGCGTTGAGCCCAAACTCCTCCCGCCTCTTCAACCGCCATTTGTTTGGCGAGTTTCTTCGGTCGTACCCGCTTGATATACAGCACTCGTGCAATGATTGCTACAAGGACAACTAGGACGATGAAGGGTAGGAGCGCGAGCAGGAGTTCAACCCACCAGGGGAGCGGACTGGGTGGACTTAAGGTCGAGAAGGTGCTCACGGTAGTATACGCCAGTTCACGGGACCCAAAATAGGTGGCGTTGGCCCACACTTGGGGCGCGTTTGATCCATCTCCCAACGCCTCGTCAGGGTACGATGGAAGTAGGACAATCAGAATCCGCATCCCCGTGGCGTCAGTCGTCACCGTCTCTGACACTAGCGTCACATCAGTGCCATTGGCGTGATGCATCCACACGACTACATCAACATCTGCTCCCACAATAGCCGTCCCGTTTGGAAAGGTGAGCTGTACAGTAATGGGAATTTCTTGGGCGGGTTGAATATTTGCTGGAATGTACACCGTGAGGGTTGGGTTGAGTTTCGCCAGCACCGTTAAGCTAAGAGTGATCGTTTGGTTCTCATGGTGGGTGCGTTGCGCGTAAATATCGAGACTATAGGTGGTTGGTGTGATACCAGTGAGGTCCAAGGTCAACTGGTAGACACCTCCTCCAACTGATACGAGGGGATATATGGTGCTCTGAAAGACTGCCCACACCGTTGCCGAAGGAATTCCCGAACTGGTTTCCGTGTTAGTAAAGGTTACATCTAAAGTCAAGGTTTCGTTTTGGTATTCACTCGGCGTATAGTCATCGTTTTCCGGCGTGAGTGAAGTTGGCCACACTAGATGAAAGCTCTCAGAAAAGACTTGGGGCAGGTAATTTTCGACGCTGATATTGAAGCTGATCGTCCAGTAACCGACGCTAGCCCCTGTGGTGATGCACTGAACGGTATAGGTTCCGTCCCCGTTATCTACGGGACTGATGAGGGTCCAATTGCCTTCGATTTGGGCGCCAACGAGACCCTGAGCAGATAAATCCGAATAGGTTACCAGCAGGATAAACGCGTCATCGTAAAGTAGCGGTGACGCTGATTGAATCACCACATTCACCGTAGCAGGCCGTATCAACACCTCGATATCGGTCTGATAGGTCTGCGGGTTATACCCAGGACGGGAGACGGTAATGGTGATGTTGAAGAAGGATGAGCTTCCGCTCACATTTAACATAAACTGCAGCTTGTAGGTTCCATTGTTCAAGTCAAAAGTGAAGATCGGTGTTAAGGGCGTTCCATTCTGCAAGCATGAAAATTCCGCCCCCGTGATCCCTGTCCCACCGGAGACCATCTCATAGGTTATCGTGATGTTGAAGGCGGCTCCCCCATCAACGGGAGACGGGTTGCTCCCGCTAATCGTCGTCGGTTCACCTTGCACGATGAGCGTAATTTTCAAAGTGTAGTTTTGCAAGTAAAAACCCGGTTTGGAGGCATTGACGATGAGAATGTGAATACCCACATCCAGAACGGTGCCCTCCAAGAGCACCGAATAGTTCCCGCCCCCGATTTGAGTGAGGGGACTAAAGAAACTCGGACCTGTGATGTTCACTATTGCATCCGCAATACCTCCTCCCAGTGGAGTCCAAATCGAATAGTTGACCTCTAAGGTCACAGCTTCGGTGTAGTTAATGGTAAGCGTCGTCCAATTGGCTACGAGCTGCGTCTTGGACCATAAGGTGAGCGACACCGTTGTGGAGGCATTCCTATATCCAGCGCGATCAGCGCTCACCGTCCCTATATGGACACCTCGATCAAGATTCATAGCCAAAGTATCCAACGCGCTTTCATAATACCCTCCATTTACATCGCTGAGACTGTAAGTGGTACCCTCAAAGGTGACATTGACTTCAGCGTTTTCTATCCCAACTGTATTGTGGGCATCTTCGTAATAGACTCGGATGATGACATTATCTCCAATGAGGCTCGTGTAAGGACCAAGGTCGTCTGTAACGGTAGTTGGATATACGAGGGAAACGCTGCTGACTCCTACACCGACATGATAGGTGTTATTCCAGACCACTTCACAACGCATGGTTTCGTTGCCTATTCCGATGCCTAATGGCGTGAATGGAGTAAAGTTCAGCAATCCGCTTATGTCAGGAACATCTGCTGTCTCACCGAAGGCTGTTCCACTTTCATCATAGGGCGTGAAACGGCCTTCCCCGTTTGTGAACACATTTACCTGACTACTAATGTAGAGCGAATCGGTAATGTCGATTACTTGCCCTGTGACATCTAGCCCGTTCCGGTAGATTACAACATTTTGGATGTAGTTTGCATCTGAGGCGGTGATCAGCCAGAGAGTGCTGTTGCCTGCACCTCCCAGCTCATCGATAAACACCCAGCCCGGTGTGCTCTTACCGTCGTCAGCGGTATATGTAGCCGGCAGCCCTCCCTTAAAGGCCCCGGTGACTGTCCAGCGATCTGGTAAGGTGAAATTGAGAGTACGGCTATTGGCGTTTGCTCCAATGCTGGGGTATGACACTGCGGTGGTAATGTTCCAGTCAGCTGGGTTTCCCTCTGTGACTTGAAAGCTCGGGACCCCCTCGAAGGTGTAAGAAAGAGAGGCGTTGTATCGAAAGTTAAACAA
>JBHLMG010000048.1:0-3309 GCA_048938385.1 Promethearchaeota archaeon
CGTGATAGCCGCAAATTCTGCTTCTTTTTCATCGCACACGTAGTCAATTTTTACATGACGACTGATAAACAGCAAGTAAGGTAGGCCGGAGTACAGTAGGCCAGGGTGCAAAGCATATTTCCAATCTTGACTTTCTATTGCTTCACAGTCTTTAGACAACTTTTCGGCAAGCTCATAGTTTTGTAAAAAGAACGCTTTAAGATCATTCTTGTATCGTGGCCAAGAAGAATCTGGAATGTCGTGGAGTCTGCTTATTCCATATCGAGAAGTAATCCCCCCAACTTCATCTAAAATGCTGTAAGTCATTATATCAATCTCCTCCATATTTGCTTATTCCTTAATTTCAGTATCGTTTTTTGTAGTATTTTGTTCGGGCTACCTGAACACTCCGAAGTTCCATGAGTGGCAGAAAGCATCTGCAACAGATGAAAAGTGTCACGAATCATATGAATTAGAGAACTGCCTTGAATACAACAGCAGAATCACCTATAATCCTGTTGGAGGATTAATTACCAGCTTTTTAACAATTGGGCTTCCTACCGGCATGCACGAACTTTCTATTACTCAGAGTATTTTGTCTATTGCAATGAAGCATGCTAATACAGCGCAGGCAAACAAGATTACCAAGATCACCCTAACCATTGGTGAGCTAGCAGGTGTCGTTGATGAATGTGTTCAGTTCTATTTTGATATTATAAGCAAAGATACTATCGCTGCTGAAGCCATCCTTTTCTTTAACCGACCACCAACTAAGTTACGTTGCCGAAATTGCTCTGCCATTTTCTCGCCTGATAACCTTAGCTGGGTCTGTCCCAATTGCCGTGAAAAGAAAGTGGAGATAGTATCGGGGCGCGAATGCAACGTTGAAAGCATAGAGGTGCAATAAATGGAAGTAAAGGTACTGACTGTTCAAGAGAGTATACTCGGTGCAAATGAGGAACAGGCTAGAAAGAACCAAGAACGGCTGGATAAATATGGTATTCTGACCATCAATGTAATGTCGTCCCCTGGGGCCGGCAAGACCAGTCTCATCCTTCAAACAATAAACCGACTGGAGCCAAAAACCAGAGTCGCCGTCATTGAGGGTGATGTTGCCTCCAGAGTCGACGCCGATAAAGTCCACGAGCAGGGAGCACCGGTAGTCCAGATAAATATTCCCGGTGGCTGTCACCTTGATGCCAACATGACCGAAAATGCACTGAATCATCTACCCCTTGAGGAGATTGACCTGCTCATTATCGAAAACGTAGGCAATCTCATTTGCCCGGCTGAGTTTGACCTCGGTGAACATAAGAAGGTAATGCTTTTAAGCGTGCCTGAAGGAGATGACAAACCATACAAGTACCCCTTAGTGTTTACCGAGGCCAATGTAGTGCTGATTAACAAGATAGATCTATTGCCTTATCTTGATTTCAATACTGCTGCTTTCACCCAAGCTGTTATCGGGTTGAACCCCAAAGCCAGGATTTATCCAGTCTCCTGCAAAACGGGTGATGGGCTGGAGGGGTGGTTCTCGTGGCTCGGAGATGAGATAAAGCAGATGAAAATGGCCACGGGTCATGGATGCAAGCGTTGAAAAAAGGTGTAATGGTAAAAACATCAATTCCTGATCCAGTTCATATCAGTGTGCGGGGTTTGGTTCCAGAGGTTGACTACTTCTACTTTTGAAAAATTCTGCCAAAGGGTGCAGGTTTCTTTCAGTTATGAATGATATAATAGTGGGGAGTAGATGACTGGTTAGAATTCTGAGTTATTAGTTGGCTGTTCAAAGCACCCAGAAAAAAGACTAGAGCTAGCCTTTAAAAAAGTTGACTTAGTCCGACCTAGAATAATCACAATAGCACTCAGGACCCACAAAACGAAAGGAGTTCACATGAAGCCTCTCACCGAACCTCTTCCTAGGATCGAAGATTTCGTAAAACATCCTACCTTCTCTACGCCTCGCCCCCTTACACAGTTCAAACAGACCGACCAAATCACATTTCGGGTGGCGCGGGGTGAAGTAGAAGTGGATAATAAGGAAATCAACCCCACAACCCCACCTCCTCACCCTCTCGACCGTACTGTTTTCGGCCCTTTTATGCTTCGGGCACATCTCTGGAAAGTTTGTGAGCCAAAGCCTCTTCCATGGAAGGTAAACGTTACGGATGCAAAGAAGATGAGTGCACACATCAAGGAGACAGCAAAATATCTTGGGGCGGACTTGGTGGGAATCGCCGACCTTTATGAGGCCTTTGCTTTCGCGGACGATCGAAATGCAGAGCCGATTGACCTTGCTTCATACAAATACGCAGTCGTTATGGCAAGGGAAATGGACTACGAGAGAGTCCGTACCACACCCAGCTGGTTTGCGCATATTGAAGACGGGCAGACATATCAGGAATGCGCCATTTTAGCGACTCAGCTCGCCATTTACATCACACAGCTGGGCTACGCCGCGCGTGCAAGCTGTGCCGGAAATGATGTTGTCATGCATGTTCCCCATGCTGTTTATGCGGGCCTTGGCGAGCTGAGCCGCATCGGCATCATGATCACGAAGAAATACGGTCCAAGGGTACGATTGTGCACTGTGGTGACGGACCTTCCTTTAGAGGTTGACCATCCTATTGACCTCAATGTGGGTCACTTTTGTGAAATTTGTAGGAAGTGTGTAACGAAGTGTCCTTCAGGAGCCATTGCAGCGAAAGGCAAGACGGAGGTCAGGGGAGTGCTGAAATGGAAAGCTGACGACTTGGCATGCTATCGGTACTGGCGAAAAGATCCCATGAAGTGGCAGGCTTGCATTCGGTGTGTCTCTGTCTGTCCTTGGAGCAAACCACACACTGCCTTCCATCAGACCATTGCCGGGATAGTTGCAAAAAATCCAAGCTCCCACAGATTCATGGTCTTCGTCGATGAGGTTTTCTATGGGCGCAAACCGAAACAGACGGCTATACCTAGTGGATTCAACGACTATCGAACGAACAAAGAGGACTTTATGAAAATGGTGCATGACCTTGCCTTAAATGTGGGAATGTTGACGCCGGACAAAAACATCAGTGAGGGTCGGAGCAAGAACGCCAATTGACATTATGGTGAGTTAAGAATAAAGATTACGTTTTTTTGCCTTAAGGCCACAATCATAAATTTAAATAATATGTCCAAGGTGTTAGACTTGCCAAAAGCTAACCGAAACTATCTCCTGAAGTGGTGATTCTTACATCTCATTTCATCATGCAATATTTCAACGCGTAATCCTCGGACCTTGAATACGGTTCCGAGAAATAACTTGTAGGTGGAAGCCTTGACATGGCTTTTTTGATCGGGGGG
>JBHLMG010000016.1:0-52230 GCA_048938385.1 Promethearchaeota archaeon
GACCAACAAGAGTCCATCCTTCACGTACACTTTTCCTGAATCTTTAGGTATTCGTGCCATTGCTATCCCTATGAGGGTTGAGCCGTTCGGCAAAATATGAAGCTTACCAAAAAGATGCGGAAATTTCATCCGTTAGCTTAAAGCCTTATGCTCTGTAAATGAAACCCGTTTCCAAAAAAAGCGGGGTCAATTCTTACGCACCGTACATTGGGGTCTTATCTAGGAAACTCAGTAGCAAGGGCATCAGGGCAACACCGTGTAGATGCCCTAAACCGCCTTCTGCACAGGCGCGTTCATGGAATTCCTTGACGCGATCATTTCGTACTGCCGGACCAACGAGTAAGAGCGGTACCGGGTCACCAGTATGTTTACCTATCGTACTCGCCGTTGTGTGGTCACTAGTAAGAGCAATGTGGGTATGGTCAGGGTCAATGAGTTCAAGGAGTGTGGTGACCATGTGGTCGAGCTTTTCGACCATGGCCTTCTTCTTCTCTGGGTTTTTATCATGAGCAGCGCTATCTGTGGGCTTGAAATGCAGGAACACAAAGTCGTGGCTCTCTAAAGCCTTGCCAGTAGCCCGTGCTTTGGCTTCCACATCAGTGTCATAACTCGCTGTAGCACCAGGGACCGAAAGGACCTTCATACCCACGCTACGGGCAACCCCTTTGTATAGGGCACCTCCAGCGACACAGGCCGCAGAGACATCGAAAATATCGCTAAGCGATGGGATAACGGGTAGGACGCCAGCCCCGCGGAGGAGCAGAATGTTCGCTTCAGGTTGTCCTGCTTCTTGGCGTTGAGTGTTAAGTGGACTACGGGAGAGCGTTGAATGGAATTGCCGAGTCATCTCGTTGACGACAGCAGCAGTTTTTAGGGCTTCAGGTGTTTCGTCAAGGGGTAAGGCATCCAGCATAGAGTCTCCATGACCATGTGGATCTGTATCTGTAATTGCAGGAGAGAGTCCTTTACCTCGTAATACGATGGCACAACGATGCTCAACAGTATGACCGACGATGACTTTGACATCTGGATGCTTTGGAATTTTGATTCCATTGATGAGTTGAGCGAGCTGGTCACCTTCGGGCAGTTGTCTGCCAGCCCGCCGATCAATAACGCGGAAGCTGGTCCCTGTGCTCGGTTTGACCGTGGCGAAGTTGCCACGAAACGCTACATCAGTGGGTAGGAGTTCAAGCCCTGCACCGAGGGCTTCAAAGGGGCCACGGCCCGTGTAGCAATTATGAGGATTGTACCCAAAGAGGGCTAGATGTCCGGTATCACTGCCAGGGGGGATGCCGGGTGAAAGGACATGTAGTAAACCAGTGGCTCCTTTCTTAGCAAGAGCGTCTAAGGTGGGTTTGGTCGCCGCTTCTAAGGGTGTTTTGCCCTTGAAAGCGGAGATGGGTCGATCGCCTAGCCCATCGCTTACAATGAGGATTGCTTTTTCTGATGGCATCGCTGAGTCGAGCCCCTGGGTGGAGGTCTCTCCTCCAGCCATAAAAACCTACGGTTATTACCGAAACAGCAAAAAAGAGGAAAGGGGAACAAAGAGATGGCCCCTTTTCGTGCCGAGGTGGCGGAGTGGCCACGCGACAGCCTGCAGAGCTGTTCTATGTGGGTTCAAATCCCACCCTCGGCTCCACTTCTAATTATCACTCTGTTTTTTGAAGCGAACCGCGAAGAACTCTTCGAGCAGTTGGATGAAGCTAACCAGCTTTTTGATCTGGTGACACGATAGGAGCAAGGTGAATAGGTTCAAAGAGGCCCTTCATGCGGAGTTGATAAATTGCCATCAAGGCTTCGAGTTTACTAGCCTTGCCTGCAGCGAGGTATGTGCTCAGGATTTGCCCAAGGAACACATATTCTCGGTCTTTCGTGAGTTCTTGAGAGAGCGTGTAGATATCAGATTCTAGTGAGGTAAGTTGAGTGCCACGTGGTTTGCTCGCTGCGACAGTGTGAGGATGGCGGAGCGAAATCAAAAAGATTTCTTCAACTAAATCTGCCGCGCTGTTGAATTGATCCACGCGCCCTTCCCAGTGTTCAAAATCGCCATGATAACGGGCTTCGAAGGCCTTGGTGAAGTTTTCGAGGCGTTCACGGAGTTGGTCACTAGGAGTGCCACCGAGAACGATGGCGTTGCGGACGAACTGGCCATCGTGGATGAGGATGCGGAAGCCTTCGTATTGGAGCTCACGGAGCGCTGTGGCTTCCCCTTTTTCACCGTTGGTTAACCCAGGGCTGTCAGCGAGGTCATGTCCGAAGGTGGAAATCGCTTGGAGGAAGCCTGCCACGAGGGTTGCGTCTTGACTTTCTTCAGCAAAGGGATCAAAGACGCATATACCGCTTTCCTTGTGGAGAACCAGTAGTCGATTAAGATTGGCAACATCACTGAAAGTATCAGCGATAACTTGGTATTTCGCTAGACGGCGTCGGCGTTTCGGAAGAACTACGCGTTGTCGGAAAAAGAAAACGCTTCCAATGATGATGAAAAGAATGATAGCTACCCAGGGAAGAGACGAGATTAGCGTAGTCATGGGATGAATATAGGTCCATTGATGATAGACACCTGGCCCATCTAAAAGAGGAGCTTCATCAAGTCCCCAGTAATACTCGGCTCCATCAATGGTTACGAAAAATGTGTAGGTATCATCGTGGTTGACATCAACAACGAAGGTGGCACGCCCATCTTCAATATACTGTGAATCAGAGGGGAGATTGCCCGCGAGTCCGCGAGCTTCGAGGGTGACCTTCGTTCCATCAGGGAGAGGATTGTTCATCGAGGCGCTCGTAGATTTCTGCTGAGTAATATCATTGCTTAAACTAAATTCAATTGTGACATATAATGGACCATAGAACTGCTGTGGATAGGATTGTTCGATTAATTGGCAACTAATGGTTTGTTTTTCCAAAATTGTGAGGGTACCAGTTATAGTTGAAGACTGGTAATCGCTGGCTTCAGCATAGATGGTTACGGTGTGGTTCCCGGGAGGAATCCCTCCTGTATCGAGCTCCGTAATTTCGTAAAGCCCAATTCCGGGAGTAGCCAAGACTAAGGTGATGTTTTCTCCATTATTAAGGTAAGGGATGAAGGCTTTAACTGTGCCATGGTGTACATCCTGTCCGGTTAAGCTATCACGAAGAACAACTCGGAGAGGATTAAGATAGGTCCAATTAGGATAGAGGGCAGCAGGCGGATTGGGTACATCGATGTAGGAGGGGCGTGCCCGGGGATGGATATATAGGAGATCAGAAGCCCCTGGTTTGTACCCGAACCGTTCAGCAAAAATTTGAATGACAGGTATGTCTCCCACATGGAAACTGATTCCATGAATCGGTGTCATATCAATACTAACATTGTAATGCCCAGGTAGTCCTGGAACTATTTCCCAGAGTAACAACTTAGAGCGACCTAACCACGAAAGAATTGGATATAGCTTTGCGTCCGTGATCGGTGTGTTATTTCTCCCTAATACCTGAATGGTGAATTCTACACCACTCTGGTTGATGTAGGGATCAGGGGATGTGCGCCATTGATGCGCAGAACTATCCCACCTCGTTCCTTGCCCAGAAACGAATTTGATAATTAGTTCAGGAGCTACAACGATGATGAAGTTAGTGGTGTAACTCTGTGCAGGGTACAAGCCTTCAAAGACGGTTAGCGTAATTTGATGGAGCACATCAATTGCGGATTCGTTAGTGTGTGCCCATATGACATAATATCCTGCCCAAGTATCGTTCTGATACGCTTCTTTCAAGTTCACATAGCTCCAAGGGTGCCATGTAGTATTGGTTAAATCGTTACGTAAAGAAAGCGTCGCATTGCCCAACCCGTTCCAAGCGTGGTCGCAGTAAAAGACCACGATTTGGAAGTCAGATCCTTGAATGACTTCGGAACCAGGTTCGGTGGTTCCCCCTAAAACAAACATTTGACTCCCTGGATTAATCGTGAGAAGCGTTTGATTCATTCCGGCTGCGGTTCCATTTGACCAGAAAACCTGGAGAGTAAACACGCTGGGTATTTCACAAAGTTGTACAGACCACCAAAAGTCCCAGGTGAATTGAACATACCCCACATTGATGTAATTCCAATCGGTCCAATTTAGCACATCGTTTGGATCATAGGCGGAGAAATTACCGATCCCTGTTACCACTGGACTGCCCCCCGGGTTTTGCAAGTAGCCACGCACATACACCCAATCCGTGGCATTAGCTTCGGTAATTGGCGTCCACATGGTATCTAAGACCTCAACATCGACGACGAGATTCGCCGATTGGAGAAGAACTGTCCAGTCGGCATCATCGGCGTGGTTTATTTGCACATAACTAATAGTTGAGAAATCAATGCGCGTCCAGTCTGGGTAGCCGATGCCATCCCGGAGTACATCAATGATGGTCCAACCCTTCTCTATCGAAATGTAGAGAACAGCATCATAAGCGCGGCTTGGATAGGTTACAAACGCATCAATGGACCAATCGACATAGGTTTCGTTCGCATACGCTGTGTAGATTGGGAAAGGCCATTGGCGTTCGTAGAACCAGCCCGTCCAACTGACATCAAAGGTAAGGCTCAGTTCCGTGGATGTGACATTGAAGAAGCGGTCTGTTTTGGTGCAGTTGATGCCAGGGAAGGTTCCCGCGTCAAGGAAACCTGTTCCGGGATAGTAGTTGACATTTTGTACATTGGTCGAGTTCACTTGCAGGTTGATTTCGGTAGGATAGGGGTGACGTATGACTGATACATTGAGATGGATATCAATTGGCTGAAAATAGAGGGGGGGACCTCCAACCGCAAACCAGACATCTGCTTCATCTTCTAAGTCAGGATAAACCAAGTCATCAACAATATTCAAATTGCACTTTCCTGAAGGCATCCCGTAAATAGCCAGATAAAATGTATTACCATAAGTTCTCGAAGGATCGAGGATCACTGGCTCGATGGGGAGAAAATCAAAATACACCCACTCCTCAGTTGATTTGTTAGTTGGACCAAAGTCAAAAACCAATGATTGGGAAATTTTGTTGTTCAAATCTGGTGCCGTGTTGAAACCGGATGTTGCGTTATATTTTGCTCCGAAAACCGTCAGCTGAACTGGTCCATTAGACGCATCCCAAAAGTTCAGCCAGAACCCTTGTAGAATCGTGGGTGTGAACCAAGTAGCGTTAAAGGACACAAAAAGAATTTCATCCACTCCAATTGAATAGAAAAACAGGGTTTCGTCTGGTGGTAAATCTTCACCCCAAATCATGGTGGGGATGCTCGGAGCACCAAACCGAGTGAAAGTTAAGAATTCGCTATACAGGAACCCTCTTTCAATGGCCACTGAAAAGTCATCATCTTGATTTGCGCCGAGGATGGTTTCATTGAGGTGCCATTGTGGTTGGACGAGGCGTTCATAACCAAGTCCTTGAGATTTTGGATCGAGCTCGGGAATGGGTACATCAGGAGTTGGAACCGAACCGAGTAGATGTTCATAGGGATTTGGTGAACGAGCTTCATCCGAGGTAGAGGCCTTCGAGGTCCATGAAGAAGAAGCGGAAGTCGCTTCTTTAGTTACCAAGAGCGGTACTTGGGTTGGGAAAGGGAGAAGGGGGAAGAACAAGACAGCGAGCAATAATAATGCGAAGACACCTTTCTGCTTCATGATGACCACCTGAGCGTAGACGAATATGGAGCCGCAATTGCATACTCGAGGTTCCTGGAGAGGGCTGGTTCCTCCCAGGAGTCTACATAGTGCCGCGGAATTCACGCTAAAAAGCATTTGCCTAGATAGGATGTAGAAGAAAAAGGATTGAATATTAAGCAACCGCATGGGGAGAAGGCTATAAGGCGATTAGAGGGTAAGTGTGCGTGTTGGTGTGAATGCCGTTGCAAGAGTTTTACGATGTGCTCATGAATCGGCGTAGCATCCGGTGCTATCGAAGGAAAGAAATTCCAGAGGAGAAGCTGAAGCGCGTGTTGGATGCGGGAAGATGGGCGCCCTCTGCGCATAATAGTCAACCGTGGCGGTTCCTGGTGTTACAATCAAGGGCTGCTAAGTTGAAGTTGGCTAAAACGATGGGTGAAGCCTTGCGACAGGATAGGGAAAAGGATGGGGGGGATCCTGAAGACATTGCTAGGGAGGTCAGGGCATCGATTAACCGGTTTACTGATTCACCGGTTATTGTGCTGGTTAGTTTGACGATGCAGGAGATGGATGTGTATCCTGATAAGGGTCGGCAACAGGCAGAACAGACCATGGCCGTGCAGAGCGTGGCAGCAGCGATACAGAGCATTTTGTTAGCTACGCAGGCCGAGGGATTAGCGAGTTGTTGGTTTTGTGCTCCGTTATTCTGCCAGGCAGAGGTTCGAGATGTTGTGTCTTTACCTAAAGACTGGATTCCTCAAGCGGTAATCACAATGGGCTATCCTGCTGAGACTCCACCGCCTCCAGAGAGGTTAGCACTCCAAGAAGTTGTAAAATTCTTTGAGGAGGAACCAGGAGGGTGGATGGGATGACGATTGTGGCGTTGGCTGGTGGTGTGGGCGCGGCACGGTTTCTACAAGGATTAGTCCAAGTGGTTGTTCCCGAAGAAGTGACGGTCATCGTAAACACGGGTGATGACATGGCGAATTTCATGGGTCTGTACATCTCACCAGACCTAGACATCATCACCTATACCTTGGCCGGTATTGTCAACCCGAAGAAAGGTTGGGGGATTCGCAACGATACCTTCTATGGACTCGAGATGTTACAACAACTGGGCTTTGAGACTTGGTTTCAACTTGGTGATCGGGACTTGGGTACGCATCTAGCACGAACAGCGATGCTCCAACAAGGATGGTCCCTTACAAAAGCGACGAAGGCGATTAGCCAGTCGCTAGGGGTGCGTTGTCACCTTCTGCCCATGACAGATCGATGGGTGCCGACACGGATTTTGACGGAGGTGGGGTTGATCCATTTCGAAGAATACATGGTGAAACGAAGGTGCCAGGATGCCGTGGAGGATGTAATTTTTGATGGTATCGACCAAGCTGAGCCTGCTCCAGGTGTGTTAGAAGCCATTGAAGCGGCTGAGATCCTGATTGTATGCCCAAGTAACCCTATTGTAAGCATTGGTCCGATTTTGGCTGTCCCTGGGATCCGTGATGCAGTGAAGAAGATGAAGGCGCCTTGCGTAGGGATCTCACCGATTATTGGGGGAAAGCCGGTCAAAGGACCTGCAGATAAGCTCATGGAGGGCAAGGGGGTTGAAGTGTCAGCTAAAGGCGTGGCAGAGCTGTATCAAGATTTTCTTGATGCTTTGATTATTGATCAGAAGGATGTTAAACTGAGATCCGGCATCGAAAAGCTGGGAATTCATGTAGTGGTGGACAACACGCTGATGACCTCGCAGGACCGAAAGCGACAGCTAGCCCAGACCGTATTTGAAGCAGCGACGCAGGTAAAGGATTCTTCGTAGAAAGAAACGCATTTTTATAGTGGACAAACGGCTGATTCAGGCGGGATGTACGATGCTGGAGATCTATAACACACTGTCACGCAAAAAGGAGCCATTCAAACCCTTACATGAGGGGAAAGTCCGGATGTATGTCTGTGGTCCCACCGTTTACGATTCCAGCCATCTCGGGCACGCTCGTTCCATCGTGGCGTTCGATGTCATTCGTCGTTATCTAGAGTATAAGGACTTGGATGTGCGGTTCATTCAAAATTTTACAGATATTGACGATAAAATGATTCAACGTGCACATGAACAAGGCGTGTCTGTGTCGGAATTAGCAACAAAATACATCCAAGAATACTTCGAAGATTTCGATAAACTCGGGGTGAAACGAGCTACAGCTTTTCCTAAGGCGACGCAACACATCGACGATATGATCGAATACATTCAGAAACTCGTTAAGAAAGGCTTCGCGTATGAAGCAGAAGGTAGCGTCTATTTTCGAGTGCCTAAGTTTAGGGGCTATGGGAAATTATCACGACAGGAACCTCAAGAACAGGCAGCAATGGATGCAGATGAAGCCAAAACTAGCGAAAAGGAGAATCCTGCTGATTTTGCCCTGTGGAAGGCGATGAAGCCCCAAGAACCTTATTGGGAATCTCCCTGGGGGAAAGGACGACCAGGTTGGCACATTGAATGCTCCGTTATGGCAGCGAAGTATCTGGGTGAGCCCATTGATATCCATGGTGGCGGGTTAGACTTGGTATTTCCTCATCACGAAAATGAAATCGCTCAGTCAGAAGCGCTGAGCGGGAAGCCCTTTGTGCGATATTGGATGCACAATGGATTTCTTACAGTGAATAAAGAGAAAATGTCCAAGTCGCTGGGTAACTTCTTCACAATTCAAGAAATTACTGCACGGTACGATCCTGAGGTTGTGCGGCTCTTTTTGATTTCATCCCATTATCGTAGTCCCATTGATTTCAGCGATGCGCAGCTTGAGGAAGCTCAAGCCCGGCTCACGCGGATTCATAATTCAATTGATTTACTGCTGCGACGACTGCGTGATGCTCTAACAGAGGAGGCCCAGGACCCAGTGAAGCCGTCAGAGGCGGATACCAAATTATGGCAAGCTCTAGAAGTTCTTCGGAGTGAGTTTGAAACCGCAATGGATGAGGATTTCAACACGCCCGTTGCGTTGGCTAGTTTGAGCACCTTTCTTTCTACCCTAAATACTCAGCTTGCCACAGCCCAGACAATCACTGCAGGAACCCTACAGAAAACCGTAGAACTCCTCGACGAAATTGGCGAAGTCTTTGGATTGTATCGGAATCGGATGGCAACGATGATCTCTGATGCGGCGGCATCCTCGCGAGTTGATGACCTTGTACAACTCCTCATTGATTTGCGCAATAGTGCACGAAAACACAAGGATTTTGCGACCGCCGATCGCATCCGGGATAACCTGAAAACCCTCGGTATCCTCCTTGAGGATGGAAAAACCGGCACTACCTGGAAGGTGACCAAGTAATGAAGGCCTTGATTCTTGCAGCGGGATATGGTACTCGATTACATCCCTTGACGCAATTTCGTCCCAAAGCCATGCTTCCCCTCCTGGGAAAGCCTATGCTCGATCATGTTATTGACACTATCAAAGCCGCGGGAATAACAGAGATTGTACTGGTTGTAGGACATTATCGTGACCAAATCGAGGCCTATTTCGGCGATGGAGAGAACTTTGGCGTTCAGCTCTCCTATGCCGTGCAAGCAGAACCTAAGGGCGAATATGATGCCGTCTTAGCTGCAGAGAAAGCCTTAGAGGGTGTAGACCGGTTTTTGATGACGGATTGTGACATCATCACGACGGCCAATCGATTCAAAGATACCATGAAAGCTGCAAGAACCAGCGATATGGCCTTATCCCTCTTCGCCGTACCGAATCCTTCGCAGTTCGGCGTGGTGGAACTGGATGGTAATACCATAACCACGATTGTTGAAAAGCCCGCACCCGGGACCGAACCAAGCGACCTTGCTGTAGCGGGCGTGTACATCTTTACTCCGGCGATATTTGATGCACTCCGAAAAACGAGAGATCTAGAAGTAGGCATACAACATCTCATCGATGCTGGCCACACCTTCCATGGAAGCCACTCAAAAGATCCCTGGGTGGATGTGGGGCGTACTTGGAACATCTTGGAAGCCTCCCCTTTATTGTTTGAACGACTTCGCCAATCGAAGGAGAAAAGGATCGATTCCTCCGCTACGGTGAGCGAGGCAGCTCATCTCCTCGGAGATGTGTGGATTGGTGCGCGTGCACGAATATTTCCAGGCGCCACCCTAGTTGGTCCAGTGTTCCTAGGTCCTGAAGCGATTGTAGGAAATAACTGCCTAATTCGTGACCATACTGTTTTGGAGGCAAACGTGAGCGTGGGATTCTCGTGTGAAGTCCGCAATACGGTAATGATGCCTCGCAGCCGAATTGGTCACCTAGCCTTTGTCGGAGACAGTATTTTAGGCTATGATGCGGATCTTGGGGCAAGCGTGGTGTTATCGAATTACCGGTTTGATGGAGAGGCGGTGCATGTAATGCTCCGTGGGAACCTCGTCTCGACGCATACTGACAAGTTTGGTGCGGTTCTGGGTGACCAAGTGAAGATTGGCTGTGGTGCTGTTGTGTTGCCGGGACGAACGATTGGCTACAATTCATGGATCGATCCAGGTATTGTGGTGAATCGGGATGTACCCGATAACACCCATCTGAAATTACAGCAATCTTTTCGCGAGGAGACACGGCGTCCCTCTACTTAACCGCACTGGCAACTGTGTTTTTTGCTTGGTTGAGTAGTGCTTTGGCTCGGTTTGCTGAGAGGGCTTCAACTGTGACGCGAATGACGGCTTCGGTGCCTGAGGGGCGAATTAATACCCAGCTCGAGTCGTGAAAACTTGCTCGCAATCCATCTAAGCGGTTCAAGGATTCGATATCTGCCCATCCTTGGACAGAATCTGTAATCTTACTCATCGCTTGAATTTTGTGTGCGTTTGGACACCTTACTGAGGCGCGTAGTAGATAGGTAGAGGGGAGCGCATCTACGAGGGCACTTAGGGGTTGTTTTGCCCAGTCGAGTAATTCGAGAATTTTACAGGCTGCCAGTGGGCCATCCGGGCAGAGATGGACTTCGGGAAAGATGAAAGGGCCTGAAGGTTCTGCCCCTAACAAGGCATCATGCGCTTTGACCAGATTTGAGACAAACACATCTCCGACTTGGCAGCGTTCAACCCGTGCATTGTGTTTTTGCGCGATGTGATCGATGGCACTTGAGCTAGAAACTGTTGTGGCAATTACTTTGCCGCCACGGGTTGCTAGATAGTAGTCTGCGATAAGGGCTAGGAGCACATCCCCTGCGAGTACGCGCCCTTTATCATCGACTGCTAAGACCCGATCCGCGTCGCCATCGTGGGCAAGACCTACTTCAGCTTTGGTAGATTGCACTATTGCGCTCAGGTTGTCTAGACCGACGAAGTGTTGCCATTCAGCGGCAGCGGCACTTTGAATTTTAGAAGGACCACAGTGTCGTGCATAATTTTGCCCATCTGGGGGAATGTTTAGGGTCGTTAGATCAGCATTGAGTTGGCGCAAGGCAATTGGCGTCACGAGACCACCAACACCAAGTGCAGCATCTAGGACTACTCGATGAGCCGCGTGTACCTCGGAGGCATCAAGCAAAGCAGCGATATGCACAGGGATCGGTTCAGCCTCACTGGATTGAGTAAAATCCTGCCAGGAAGCGGGTATTGATTCTTTAAGTAAGCGCGCGATTTCTTTTTGTTGTTCTGTCGCGAACCCAGCCCCATCGGGATTATGGAACTTAAAGCCGTTGTCTTCAGGGGGATTGTGGCTCGCCGTAACGATAATTGATGCGTTCATCCTGCTTTTACCAGCTGCAAAGGCAATAGTCGGCGTAGGTGCCATGCCTGTTTTCACTACGGGGATTCCACCCTGAAGGAGTCCTGCTATCAGGGCGGATGTTAACATAGGTCCTGTGGTGCGGTGATCGTGTCCCACCATGATTTGTGGCGATTTGTGAAGGTTTCGCAGGTAGTGAGCGGTGGCTAACCCTATACGGATAGCCAAAGGTGCTGTGATGAGCTCGTTGACGCGTCCGCGTATTCCTGAACTGCCAAAGAGTGATTGGGGGGATTGGTGTTTAGGCATTTTATTCGACCTACGCTTTTTCTTCAGGTGAGGTGGTGAGGATGTCGTCGATCCAGTCAAGACCTAGGGAGAGAAGCTCTTGGGCTCGTTTTTTCTTGCGGGATTCAGCAAAGCACCGAAAGACGGGTTCTGTTCCCGAGGGACGAAGCAGCAGCCAGCCATCATCAAAGATGATTTTTACACCATCTTGGATATTGACCTTGGCTTGGGGATAATGGGCTTTCACCGATTCAAGGGCGTGATTCGTTATAGCTTCTTTGAGTTCATTTGGACAATCGATCGCGCGCTTAAATTGATAGTATTTGGGAAAAGCATCGATAATTTTACTCAGTTTGATCCCTTGTTGTGCGAGGTATTCGAGAAGATGAGCTGAGGCAAGTCCACTATCGGATAAAAAATTGAGGGTTGGATAGATGGCTTTCCCAGATTCTTCAAAAGCAAACAGGGCTTTGTGCTGTTTAACTGCCGCCACAATTGCTGGGGGTCCAACTCGACTATACACTAACTTACCGTTGTATTGAGAAACGACATCTTCTACGAGGTTACTTGAGTTGATGGGTGTGACAATAGTGCCGTGACCATGTTGTTCCAACTCAATGAGTGCCAGGAGGGTTCCTGAGATATCACCCATTAGAGCACGCCCTTTATCATCAATGAAGAAGGCACGATCCGCATCACCGTCAACTGCTATTCCAAGATCTGCCCCAGTATCCCTCACGAGTTGTGCAGCTTTATCGAGAAGATTCACACGGAGATTCGGTGACCGCCCAGGGAAAAACGGGCTAGGACGGGCATTTAAGCCTGTTACTGTGCAGTCTAGCTGATTGAGAATGGTAAAAAGCCAGGGGATAGCAGTTCCATTCGCGGCGTCGAGGACAACCCGAAAGCTCTGTTTTCGAATCGAACCCTGATCCGCATGCTCTAAGACCTGGCTGACCCAGAAGGTCCCAACATTTGAGACCGTCTGCAATGAGCCATGCTGTTGCCATTCTATAGGCTTTGGTGCCCGCAAGGTAATCTGCTCTATGCTCTCTTCAACTGCACGATCAACCGGAGCACCATCAGGACCTAATACTTCGATACCTGACATATGGGCAGGAATATGACTCCCAGTAATTAAGACCGCTCCTGGGACCTGGCGGTGACGAGTGTAGTAACTCACAGCCGGAGTACTCACTTCTCCACCGTATAACGCAGTTGAACCGCCTGCCATTAAACCACTCGCTATCGCATGAGAAAGGAGTGGACTGCTGGTTCTGTTATCATGACAAAGAAGGATTGGTTGTCGACCAAAGGTTGTGGCAACACTCAACCCGAGCCGCCAAGCGATGTGGGGATTTAATTCAGTCGATACATTACCACGAATACCACTGGTCCCAAAACAGGGAGTCCACGCCATACTCTGCATGACTCCTCCGAGCATTTTAAAGGTCGCGCTTTTTAAACAGATTTCGCCAACTGGTTTTTTCTACAATGCATAAAGCGGAGAAGTTAAATTCCCAGACTACACTTAGGAGAATAGATGCGGGTTATGAAAACAGCAAGCACTCTCGGGAATTCAGTCACAATGGACGAAGATCATCTAGCAGCAGTCATTCGTGAATTCGGTCGATCAATGCGAGAAGTGACTGGCGGGTTAGATGATGCTATGAACCGATGGGAATCAGCTCACCGTAGTTCCCTTCGACCAATCCGCGTCATTTTAGGTTCGTTGTCAAAAATCAACTATCTTCGAAATATT
Organism: Promethearchaeota archaeon; assembly: GCA_048938385.1. Classification (GTDB taxonomy): domain Archaea; phylum Asgardarchaeota; class Hermodarchaeia; order Hermodarchaeales; family Hermodarchaeaceae; genus Hermodarchaeum. Next base: position 13,371 of record JBHLMG010000016.1, read on the forward strand.
GAGGATCTCGGTAAACTCAACTCCTTTGAAGGGATCATCGATCGAGCCCTCACCAAGAACCTCGGACTACTCGATAAGGTCTTACCCAAGTTACTGGTGCTCGCTTCTGATTTTGAAAGTGCCATTCAAAAAATGCGACTCATGGAAAACCGAGTTTCGAAATTACAGCGGCGGGGTGCAGGCCTCCTCACCCCAGAAGGTTCGGCAGAGCCACGCATCCACCAATTAGTAGAAAATGTTGATGCACTGAGCCGGAAACTCCGTGAAATCGTCTGCATGTACGAGGATGAGTATTTATTCAGATTGAAAACGATACGAAACATCGAGGAACTAATCGATCCCAAAGAACTGTATACCAGCCTACTGTTATGGACGATGGAACCCTATTTAGAATCTGAGCGAATCGAAGCAATTCGCAAAGAAATAGGCACTCATATCGAAGAAACCCGTTCACTGGTCTCCCGAACCAACATCACTGCTAATATGTTTTAGTCCCCGTCCATTGAACCAACGAATCATACATATTAATACCTCTTCACTTCATCTTGAATCTACTGAGGACTCTTCCATGGGCCGACTTTTTGGTACGCAGGGATTTCGTGGAATAGTCAACGAAGAATTAACAACAACAATCGCACACGATCTTGGCCAAGCTATGGCATTCTACCTCGGACCAGGAAAAACAGTCGGAATTGGGTGGGATACGCGCATTTCCAGCGAGATGCTGTCTCTTGCCTTTAGTGCTGGATTAATGAAAGGAGGATGTGACACTCACCAATTAGGTCTTGTACCCACTCCCCTGCTATCCTTTGCGATTCCCCGTTTAGGTCTAGATGGTGGTGTTATGGTCACAGCCAGCCATAACCCCCCACAATTCAATGGGTTTAAACTATGGGCAGCGGACGGCGCATCCTACACAGAAGATATGACGCAGCAAGTAGAAGAACACTATTTTGCCCCTGAGCAGCCTGGGGTATCATGGCAATCTTGTGGACAACAGGTTACTTCAGAGGATTTTCGTCCACAATACATAGAACATCTTGTAAACCAAATTGATATTGCTCGCGTAAAAAAACAGCAATTTCGAATAGTTGCAGATTGTGGGGGAGGTGCAGCATCAGTGGTTGTACCCTCCCTATTAGAATACCTCGGAACCCAATCTGAGCTACTATTTTGTGAACCTGACGGATTTTTTCAGAACCGCCTCCCCGAACCCAAGGCGAAAAATCTAACTCAACTGGTTTCAAAGGTTTCAGAGTGTGACGCCGATATTGGAATGGCCTGGGACGGAGATGCAGATCGAATTGTGCTAGTGACGGAAACCGGGCGTTGCCTCATGGGTGATCGAACCTTTGCCTTAGCAGCATATCATCACTTACGACACTTAGAAACGAAAAATAAATGCATTGTCACTCAAGTAGCCACCAGCGATGTACTTTACAATGTTGCGTCGGAAGTCGATGCTCGACTAATCACGACTAGTGTTGGTGAACCAAATATCGTAGCGAAAATGAAAGAAAGCAAGGCACAGATTGGTGGTGAAGAAAATGGAGGTGTGGTGTACCAGGGATGGTCCTGGACACGCGAAGGTATGCTGACAGCACTGTTCATTCTTGAGTTAATGGCACAGGAGGATCAAACCCTTGAACAACTCGATAACCGTTTTCCTAACTACTTTCAAATTAAAGAAAGCGTCGCTTGCAAAAATGAACTGAAAAAACCCTTACTTGAGATGCTATCACTGCTGGTTCCAAGTGATGCTGAGTGTGAGCTGCTTGACGGAGTGAAACTACGATACTCTGAAGGGTGGATACTCCTCCGTCCCTCAGGAACTGAGCCTATTTTTCGCATTTTCGCTGAAGCTAGCACGCAGAACCAAGCAAAGAACCTGGCAAACAAAGGGTTAAGAGTAGTAAAGGACGCACTTGAAGATGTAAAAAAGCAGTATAGACACCGGAGTGAGTAATGATGCGGTTGCTTATTTTTCATGGAAATCTAGCTTATATGGCAACAGAGCCAGTCAAAATCAGCGTGCGTGAAGATGCTGAGGAAGGCATTTGGAAAACCTTCGAAAATGTAATGACAGTGTTTTGCGCGATCGAAGCCACAGACGAAGAACAACCATCAGAAATCGTGCAGAAAGCTGCTGATGAAATACAAACCGTAGCAGATCGAGTGAAGGTCAAACACATCATTTTGTATCCTCACGCACACATTTTTCCGCGCAAACTGGGTCGACCAAAATTTGCTGTTCAAACGCTACAAGCGCTCTCAAATGAATTACAGAAACGAGAATTCACAGTAGACCGAACACCATTTGGATGGTATAAAGCATTTAAACTAGAATGCCTTGGGCACCCTCTTTCGGAGTCAGGGAGAACAATTGACTAGCCCTCCGTGAGAGCATAAGATTTTTGTAGCAACGATGCATGCTCCAGACAGGCTTCCGTGGACTCAGCTCACTGAAAGTTGACAACGGAACCCGTGATACTTCGAGATGATTGTAATTTGCCATCCAAACGGAAAAGTGGTGGTCGGACTAAAGGTGCGACCGGTCGTGGAGCGACAGTCCAGTGTTCACAGTGTGGAAAGCTAGTCCCTCGTGACAAAGCGAAAAAACGAACATCGCGTGCTTCTTTTGTTGACCCGCAGATGGCGCGGGAACTCCGCCGTTCAGGTACATATTTGCCCAGTCGGAGAGTAACAAAGTGGTTTTGTATTAGTTGTGCCGTACACAGAGGAGTGGTCAACATCCGGAGCCGAAAAGACCGGAAAAAGGGCTAGAACACTAGCGTATCAAGGGGTCTCCTTTCAACCTTGTTCTAGCGTATGGAAGGACGAATATGCAACTTACGGTTTTACTTGACGCTCCCCGCGCACGAACCAGTGACGAGTTCCTTATTCGCGATCTTCCAGGCACTAGTGGTCGACTGGATGTCGTTTGCCGTGTACTCATTTCCACTTATCGCTCAGTTCCGAGATTGGCTCCTTTCATCCAGTTTTATGCGGTTTTAGGTGGATCACCAAACCCACCACTTCAGCTTCATGTTAATAATCTCCAAGTTGAGTATGTTCCTGAGAGCGAGCTAGCCTGTGCACTCATTATGAAAACACTCCTGTTCTTATACCGTACAAAAAAGGTGAGCCAGGTGTCCCCATGGCCAGAATTCAGCCTTCATCCTAAAAACTTTGAAGATACCTTAAAAGAGATTTGGCCTTCTTCACCTCAATGTCTATATTTAGTCGAAGAAGGAGACCCACTAGATCAGGTAATCCTAGATTTAAGCCGTCCCATCTTGCTGATTTTAGGAGATGACAAGGGTCTTCGATCCGACCATGAAGCTGTAATTCTTCAACACCCTGTCCAACGGGTAAGTATGGGAACACGAAGTCTTTTGGGAAGTCAAGTCATTAGTTTATTTCTACTCGAGTTCGCGAATCGATTGGAACAAGATGTCTCCCCCCAAGGAATGATGCCTAATAGATAGGAGCAACACACTATGCCAAAACATGCCGATTTTATAAAATCACTTCAAACCAACACCCAACATTCTGCAAAAGCAATGAGACGCTTAGTCAGAAGGACAACAACCGAAAATCTTTGGTTGTATGTGTTGACTTTGCTAGAAGAACGCAACTATTTTGCCTATGAACTTCGAAATGCTGTGAAGGAACGCTTTGGGGTGGAAATGGCATCAGTTACAGGGTATGTTCTCTTCTATAAGTTACAGCGAGATGGTTTGGTTGAACTAAGTGAAAAGCGCCGAGAAGGGAATCGCCCAACTCGTAAGTATTACCGTATCACCGATATGGGACGGCGAAGCCTTGCTGACGCTAAGGAGTTTCTTCAGCTTCTTGTAAAGGTCCTTGCGGCACCACCAACTTAGCTAATTGGCGATAGGCTACAATAGTTCGTTGAATCACCGTTACATGGGCCAGAATCGCAACGAGGATCACCCCATAAGCTAGCCAATTAGTTAGGTCTAACAGCACAGGAGGACTAATGAGGAGGCCAAGAACTGTTAGGTATTGGAGTAGCGTTGCGACCATGATGATGATCAATCGTTCGGGACGTTCAGCCAGACCGATGCCTAGTTGGGTTACCCCAGCTGCTTCAGCTCTTGCCCGGGCATAACTGACAAGTAAACTTCCCACAATTGCGAGGATGCCCCAAAACGGAGATATCCATCCCCCTAATACTATCCCAAAGAGCAGAATAGCGTCACTATACCGGTCACAAATACTATCAAGAACGCCGCCAAACGCGCTCGTTTTTCCAGTCGCACGAGCTATTGCTCCATCGAGAGCATCCACGAAACCTGAAAGAAACAAAAGAAGTAACGCTACGAACAACTGTTGTTGGTAATACATCCAGGCCGCGAAGGTTGCGATTAGAGGACCCAAAAGGGTAACAGCGTTGGGTGAAATTTTACTACGAGCGAAGAATCGTGCAATAGGAGCGAAAGCTCGTTGAAACTGCTTTTTAATTCGACCAATAACCATGAGCCATCCCAGGACACTACGAGTAGGTAGTCAGTGTATAGCTACACCTAATAAGTATCATCACTCTTGCACAACTCGAAAGACTGAAAAGTAAGTATTTGTGAAAATACCCTACAGGAAGTGATGGTACTCCGCTTTTTCTGGGAGCCTGTGACACCGTTATGCAAGAGGACCTCCGTGAAATCGAATATCAACCAATTCCCGTCCGTAGTTTGCTAGTCGAAATGAAAGACCTTAGTGAACTCATGATTGACTTAGCCTACTCAGCCGTCATGTTTAACGATAAGGATCTTGCAGAAGAAGTGATGGAGATGGAGAAACGGGTCGACTACCTCGGGTACCTACTCCTCATGAACGCTTCTCTGGCAGTCCGGGACAAAGACGATGCTGAGCAGATTGTTAGTATTATGAAAACCGCATCATCTGCTAACAAAATCAGCGACGCTGCAGCAGATATCGCAGGACTTGTTCTTCACGATATTGGTATACCCGGAATTCTATGGCTAGCAGTAAGTCAAGCCGATGAAATCGTAGGTCGAGCAACCCTCCTTGGAAAATCCATGTTACTAGAAAAGACCTTAGCTGATGTTAATCTAGAAGAAGAAATTGGTTGTGACATCATCGCTGTTCAGCGTAAAAATACTTGGACCATACACCCTCCAGACACCTTCAAATTGCATAAAGGAGACCGAATCATTGTACGGGGCTCCAGCGAAGGCGTAAGAAAACTACAGAGGCTAGCAGCCGGTGAGCTTAAAGAGATTGCTTAAAAAACCTGCAGGGGAGCAAACGCTAGAAGAACGCATTCTAGCAATGCTCATTCAGTTAAAGGACACCTCCGAACTCCAGATCAACTTAGCCTATACAGCACTACTCACCAATAATAAAGAGATTGCTGAAGACATCTTTGAATTAGAAGAGAAATTCGACCAATTCCATACCGAATTTGAACTTGAAGTACTAAAAATGGAGTTACCAGATGGAGAAGAAAAACGCCGTTTAGGATTAATCCGCCTAGGTGTGGCTGCAGAAAACCTCTCTGATGCCGCAGCCCAAATGGCCGAAATCGTCCTTCGTGGCGTAGAAGTCCACCCCTTAATGAAAATCGCACTTCAAGAAGCGGATGAACGGGTTAGTCGGGAGACTATCGAATCAACCTCAATTCTCGCAAATAAAACCCTAAGCCAGCTCCGATTAGAGGACCATGGAACCCGTATCTTTGCAGTCAAGCGTAACGATCAATGGACCTATGATCCCCGTGGCCGGTTCAAATTACTTCCCGGAGATATCATCTATGCCGGCGGATACAAGGAAGCTGTCGAACGCTTAGAAGATGTTGCACGCGGCAAACTCGATGAGCTTTAAACCACTCGCTTCTCTATTACCTACCAGAAAGGCAAAATGTAGATATAGCGGACGGCATGTTTCACGAAGACAGAGGCGAACTTGTCAATGGTTGAAAAACGCGATTTAATCGTCGTAGGATGTGGACCAGGCGGCATGACCGCGGGACTCTACGCTGCGCGCATGGGCTTAAAGGCAGTCATACTAGAAAGTGGCATTTGTGGTGGTCGTATGATGAATGCCTGGCAAATTGAAAACTATCCTGGGTATGAGAATATCAGCGGTGGAGAACTTAGCATGAAAATGAAAGCCCAAGCAGAGAAGGCAGGAGTAGAAATTCACGAGATGACTCGCGTGGAGAGCTTCCGATTTACTGATTCTGAAAAAGTAGCAGTCACGAGCGGTGGGGAAGAATTTCAGGCACCAGCCATGATCCTAGCAATGGGAGCATGTGATGTTGAACTAGGTGTTCCAGGAGAGGTCGAGTATCACGGTAGAGGTATTAGTTATTGTGCTACCTGTGATGGCCCCCTATTTCGGGGAAAAACCGTAGTTGTTATCGGAGGGGGAAATACAGCGGCAATGGATACGCTCTTTCTCGCCAATCTCGTGGATAAAGTCTATCTTGTTCACCGTCGTGATCAACTCAGAGCCGATAAAATTTATGCCGACCGTCTAAAAGCCCTTCCAAATGTCGAAATCCTTTGGGACACCATCTTACTCGAGGTGTTGGGTGAAGAAGTCGTTACTAGTGTCAAGCTGCGTAACAAAAAAACAGAGCGTGAATGGACGCAAAAAGTTGATGGTGTTTTTATCGCAGTGGGTTGCTCCCCTAATAGCACTTTTTGTGAACCTGTGGGAATAGAACTAGATGCGGGAGGCAATATCGTTGTGGATCAACATCAGCAAACCAATGTCCCAGGTGTTTATGCGATAGGAGATATCACGGGTGAACCCCGGCAAATTGTTCGTGCTTGTGGTGACGCCGTAAGAGCCGTAACTCATTGGCTCAGTGTGCGACCTATCCAATGAAGAAGCATCGAACCACAAGGTTTTAAGGGATTTCATGCCGTGAAGGTCCGTACACCCGACACTGGAGGAACATTGCGTGCGTAGGTTAAAATCCGCTCTGATCCTTGGCGCATTCGTACTTGTAATGCTGAGTCCGTTGACAGCAATGGCTGCATCCTCCCGACAAGACTCGATTGTCCTATTCTCGATTAGCTGCCTTGATGACACAGGTGGCGGCCTACTCCACCCTGGAGCGAGCACCATTGGTGCTACTATGTCGTATTCATTCGCCATCGCTAATGTCTTTGAAACAATGGGTGTTTGGGAGGGAGCAGACCTCCTCCTGCCCGATCGCGTTCTCAAGGACAATATGACAGCATGGATAGAGCAACTCCAAGTTACCGATAGTGATGCCCTTGATTATGGTGGGATCTTAGCATACTCAAGTGCATCAAACGCCACATTAATGAGTAGTTTTTACGCCGTTCTAGCCTTGACAGCTCTGGCTCAAACCGATGCCCTTGATGACACAAGTCTTCTTAATTTCATTATAAATCTTCAACTAACCAACGCTACCGAACATCCTGAAACTGTAGGCGGATTTACCGATAGAGCGTTTAACAGCTCAGCGACGGTTGCAGCGACCTACTATGCCCTTGAAATCCTGAACACTTACGACCAACTTACTCTCATCAACCAGTCCCTAGCCATCAGCTGGCTGAACTCCAGTCAGCTTCTAGGCTCGCCGTCTTCAACGAGTTATGGGGGATTCGCTAACGGTCGTAATAGTACCACAGCAGATTTGCAGTCCACTTTTATGGCTATTCGAAGTCTTGAGCTCCTCAACGCCCTGTCTGTTATTAATCAAACAGCGACAATCAGCTATATTCTTCCCCACTACCGATCTGATTTGAATTATCCACAGTTTATTGGTGGCTTTAGTACAACACCCGATGATCCCGTAGCAACTCATTGGGCAACATATTATGCTGTAGCAACCTTACTACTCCTCGGAGCGGAAGCACAGCTTACACCTGATGCAATTATCACATGGGTTCTGAGCACTCAGAACACGGATGGCGGTTTTGCTGATACCCCTGGATCAAGTGGCTTTTCACCCCAGACAAATTTAGCGATATCTACCTTGGCACTACTTGATGCCCTCGCCCGACTTCAAGAGCCGTTTGGTAATGAGCCATATGTTTTTCCTTGGTGGATTTTAGCCATCGCCATCATTATTATCGTGGTCGTCCTCTTCATCTACATCGCACGACGCGCTGAGTGGTTCTAGCCCTATTTTCCCTCCTAGATCGCCTGGAAGCAAGCACAACTAGTTGAAGGAAGGTTTTTAATGGGTCAACGATTGAGTGCTTCCAGAGGTATCAAAATTGAGTACATGGTCCATACTTGCAGCGGTTCGTGAAGACCCCGAAAGTCTCCGGAAATCCCAACTCCGTCGGGGACTGAATACTACTATAGTCAACGACGCTGTCAAATTAGACACAGAATGGCGGAAAAATCGTACAGACCTTGCGGAGCTACAACAACAACGCAATCAAATCGCTCAACAAATCGGAAAAACGAGAGACAAGGCAAAGAAAGCAGACCTTATTCGCAAGTCCAAAGAGCTTTCTGAACAGGTTTCAAAGGGAGAACAAAGACTTTCTGAATTAGAAAAGAACCGGTCAGATGCGTTGCGTAATATTGCTAATATTGTTCACGAATCAGTTCCTGATGGAATGGATGAAGCTGATGCCCGTCCTGTCAAGTATGTTGGCAAGCCGCGAGTGTGGAAGAACTATGTTGACCAGTTTCTCAACGCGGCTAAAGGAATGAAGGTCGAATATGAAGTGGTTGAAGAACAAACAATGAGCCATTATGACATCTCCGAACAATTAGGACTTATTGAGACAACGCGCGCCGCGAAGGTTGCTGGATCCCGTTTTTATTACCTTATAGATGACATTGTATGGTTGGATTTGGCTTTAGCCCTATATGCGTTAGATAACATCAGTAAGCACGGCTTCAAACCCATAATTCCTCCTCACATGCTCAACTACGCAGCCTATAGCGGAGTCATCGACATAACCGCCTTCGAGGACTCGCTCTACAAACTAGAAGACCAAGATTTGTACCTGATCGCGACCTCTGAACACCCAATTGCTGCACAATTCATGAACGAAGTGCTAGAAATCGATGAACTTCCCCTTCAGATTGCAGGATACAGTCCTTGTTACCGGAAGGAGGCGGGAGCCCATGGAAAAGATACTAAGGGAATCTTTCGCGTTCATCAGTTCTCCAAGGTGGAAATGTTCGTCTTCTGCCTACCAGAGGACTCTTGGACATGGATCGATAAAATGATCGCCATCGAAGAAGCAATTTGGACTCCCTTAGGTATTCCATTCCGCATCGTCACATTACCCAGCGGAGACTTTAGCCGCGTAGCGGCCAAAACCTACGATCTAGAGCTCTGGATGCCTTCTCAAGGCACCTACCGAGAATTCGTCTCTTGCAGCAACTGCACCGACTACCAATCTTACCGACTGAACACACGGTACGCTGAAAAACGGGGACACCCCACACAAGGATTCGTTCATACCCTGAACTCTACTGTTATTGCGACCACACGCTCCATTACTGCAGTACTCGAAAACAACCTCCAACCAGATGGACGCATCCTCATTCCTAAACCCCTCCTAGCCTACCTAAAACCGATTGAGACCGCTCCAGACAAATACATCATTCCTGCAGATATGAAAAAGAAATGATGAGCAAGTTGTTGTTGAGCTTAAATGCGGTGCTTCGACAGCATTAATAACTCTGAAAAAAACACAATATTTCCTTCTCCCTCCAAAAAGAATTATTAACACTCAGCAATATGTTACCCTGTCCGATGGAGTTGGTGACCTGCGTGCCCAATAAATTAGTCATGCTCCGTATCGTTGATACCGGTGAAACAGTGCAAATAACTGACGGGGCTCCAGCGAAGACTCATATGAAAGCAGATGAAGTCCTGATAATCATTGACGATGACGCACGCCTCATCTGGATATGGAAAGGCAGTGATGCACCCGTTCGTCGAAAATTCATTGCGGCTCGACGCGCCTCTGGAATTCGTGACCAACGCGGTCTCGTGTACAAGATCATGTCTGAAGATGAAGGGCAAGAAGATTCAACCTTCCTTGAAGCTATGGGGCAACCCTTGTCTACAAAGCCCGATGAAGTCGCCGCCGCCGTTCATCAACCACCTTCGCCCCCGCCTTCCCCTATACACGCAGCCGAGCCCACCCAACCAACTTCGATGCCTGAACCTACGCCTCAAGATTACACGGAGGCTGTGGTAGCAGCGAGAAGAAGACCCGAACGCCAACCCGTTCAAGCGCCTCGACCACCTTCAGAGATTATAGAACAAGTTCAGCAACTAGAAGCCGTTCCGGGCTTTCGTCGGGAATTCGTGCTAATTGGGTTTGATGCCTTTGGCACTACAGAAGAAATCACCACTGTGTTAGGTAAAAAAACCATCACCCGAAAACTCCAGCGAATTGATAAACTTCCAGAGGGCACAATCTTTGCCCAAGGATATACTCCTCGAGTAGTAATCAAAGACGGACAAGTTCTCGCAATTGAATTCCTTAAAAAACTAGAAGAAGAGGAATACCTCCATGAAACGCCCTCAATGCGAGAGCAAATGGCACAACAGATTACGGATCTCATTGAGGCATCTAGAAGCGAAAAAAGTTCCCGAAAAGCGAAATGAGAACTAACAACAGAATCATGAGGGGATCTTATGCAACAATTTGCGATGAGCGAAGAAGAAGCAAAGCAATTGGCAATGTATTTACGCGAAATTACACTGTATACAGAACTAGAAACTCTTGCGGTTGTCACTAAGGCGGGCCGTCGGGTCGCTTTCAGCTCAACCAAGGGCGTCGATATTGATCCTGACTTACTATCCGCCATTTCAGCAGTCTTACTGCAAACGGGAATTGAAGCCGTTACCAAACTCGAGTTTAATCCCTTGTTTGAATTAATCGTTCGAGGCGAAAAGGGTATCATCGTTGTAACTGATGCGGGACCACTCGTTTTGATTGGTGCAGGGGTGAAAATCGAGTCACTAGGTCATGTTGTATCCGTATTTCGCCACTTTGGACGAGAAATTGCAGCTTTATTTGCAAAATAGTGAGGATTTTTCCTCTCTGTCCCCATAAAAAGCGGGATGACAGTTTTCAAATTTCTTTCTATTTGTGATACATTAAAACGTGTACCTCGAACAGGCTGGCTCATGCGAGGAGTCCCAGCCTCTACGGCAGAAGATGTAGCAAGCCATTCCCACTCCACCGCTATTCTTACTCTTCTGTTAGCAACACAAGCTGAAATGAACCAAGATTTAGGACGCCTTCTCACAATGGCGCTCATCCATGATTTACCTGAAGCCCTTATCGGTGATATTCCGCGAAGCGCCCAAGTTGCCAACTCAGCCCTCCGAATTGCCAAAAACAAAGCCGAAGATGAGGCAATGCTACAAATTCTTAACAATCTACCCAGGGTGCATCGTGAATATCTTACCAAGATATGGAAAGAATATCACGAGGGGAACTCTCTGAGCGCGAGGATAGTAGAAGCCGCAGACCAACTTGCCACCTTAATACACGCAGCCCTATTAGTGAAGAGCGGGTACCCAGTAGAGCTCTTTTCGCCATTTCTTGTAAACGCTGAAGGTATGTTGCAAACCCTCGAATTGCCTGTCATTGATGAGTTACTCACCCACTTACGCCAAATCCTATCACACAGAAACCAGGACTAATCTACACTTTATGCTACAAGTAGCATGTAGAAGAAATCTTTAAGACGAGTCCTTGCTGAGGAACCGGCAGGAGGTTCATCACAATCGTGCCAAAATCCAAACCACCCACAGACAAAGGAACTGCTACCCTTTTTCGAACCCATTACTCAAATGAATTAGGACCAGAGCTAGCAGGGCAACAAGTGACGATTACTGGGTGGGTGCAGCGGATTCGTCGGTTGGGTAAAATAAGCTTCTTACTCGTTCGCGACCGTGAAGGAATCACCCAATGTACCTTTCCCCATGCTAGTACAGCCCCCGCACTATTGAAGAAGCTGGATCAATTGGACAACGAGTATGCAGTTGTTGTCAGGGGACATGTGAAAGCGGAAAAACAAGCCCGCCAAGGAGTTGAAGTTATTCCCGAAAAGATTATCCTAGTAAATACCGCTCCAACTACTCTGCCTCTAGATACCTCAGGGAAGGTGGAGGCAGATATCGGAACCCGATTTGATAACCGAGTAATGGATTTACGACGCAGTGAAGTCCAACGCTTGTTTAAGATTCAACATTTCACAGTTTCTCAGATGCGACGATTCCTTGAAGCACACAACTTCCGTGAAATTCACACACCAAAAATCGTCGCTACCGCTACAGAAGGGGGAGCAGATTTGTTTGAAGTAAAGTACTTCGAACGGAAGGCCTTCCTTGCACAAAGCCCACAATTTTATAAACAGCTTTGTTTAGTGGGTGGCTTCGATCGTGTGTACGAAGTTGCCCCAGTGTATCGTGCAGAGAAGCATAACACGCCTCGCCACCTAAATGAGTACACGAGTTTTGATTTTGAGATGGCGTGGATACAAAGTGAAGAAGATGTAATGCGGCTTGAGGAGCAGATGCTCCACGAAGTGTTCACAAGCGTGCGAAAAACCTGTGCTCAGGAGCTAAAGGAACTAAAAGCTGAAATCAAAGTGCCTAAGCTTCCTATTAAGCGGATCGAAGTGCGTGATGCTATTAGGATACTGCAGAAAGAAGGGTTCGATATACCTCAAGACTCTGATATCCCCAGTGAAGGCGAAGAAAAACTCTTTCAACTCGTCTTCAAGGAAACTGGAGAAGAGTTCTTCTTTCTCACACAGTATCCTACAGCAATTCGCCCGTTCTATACGATGCCATTAGAAAGCGATCCTACCTTAACACATGGCTTTGACCTTGTGTACCGTGGAATGGAAGTAACTACTGGGAGTCAACGCATCCACCAATACGATTCGCTTGTTAACCAAATCAAGAAGACAGGACTGAATCCGAGTACCTTTGCGTTCTACATTGAGCCATTCAAGTACGGTGCACCACCACACGGCGGATTAGCCATAGGTATCGAGCGGTTAACGATGCAAATGCTTGGATATCAAAACATTCGTGAAGCCGTCCTGTTTCCTCGCGACCGTACCAGGCTTGTTCCTTAAACACCAAAGTCTGAGAAACTTGTTCGCAGGTAAAGTTCAAGAGGACATTCATGTAATATTTAGAATGGTGAACTAGATGTCATCACCTAGTGACCAGATGACGGCCTATTTCCTCAAAAAAGGACAGAACTTAGAAGAACTAGCAGATCACCATGCTGCAATTGGAGAAACTCCTCAAGCCAAAGAGCTCTACGCGCAGGCCCGAGCGATGTATGAACGCTTGGGTAACGCTGAACTTGTTGGTCGAATTGATGAAAAGGCTGCAAAGCTTGGATGAGTAACGACTGCTAGAAAATATTGATGATTCGAGTCGTTGGTTCACTCAGCAGTCGGACCGCTATGTGGTCAGAATTTTGATTTAAGAGCTCTTGTTCCTCCGGGGTTAATTGTTGCCACAGGTCTGTACTATTGGAACCTTGACTATTGGTGAGAATGTAATTGAATTGAGTGGAAGATTGGGGGGTGGGAATGGCATCATGGGTATCGATGATGACCAAGGGGCTCTTAGTGAGGGAATAGCAAGTACAGAGCCAGTGAAAGAGCTGAGGATTCAAGGGTGGAGGGTCAACGAGGAAGAGGGGCGGAAGTTGTTTTTCGCTCTTTGCTAAGAGTTTAAGCAATAAGAGATTGAATATAAAGGTTGATTCAGGAAGAGAGGATCCAGTGATTAGCGTGGGGAGATGTTGGAGTCGGGTAAGAGAGATATTATCGTAGTTGGTTGTGAAGAGTTGATGGGGTAAAGCTTCAAGAAGCTGATGAATCTCCTGGTAAGCTGAACCGTAGCTATGGTATTCAGGCAGAACGCTTTGAAGATACTTCACAGTAGGGTTCGTAGTAGTGAGGATCACATTCCAAAGAATTACTTGCAGCAGATCTCGTGCTAGTGGAGACAGAGGTGTGAATTCTTCAAAGAGACCAATGAGAATTGAAATATGTTTGAATGGGTGTAACCCTTGGGCTAGGTCAAAGATATTGAAGGTCACACGGTCTGTTGATAGGTCAAGGTGCCAAAGGGGGCATTCACAAACTTGTTCTTCAAATCCCGGAGTCCTTCGTCCTGTTAGAACTAGAACTGGAATCCGGTGGTCGTCACAGAGTTGGATGAAGAGATTATAGTAAATATCTTCAGCCCGTGTTCCAATGATGAAGAGGTTGGACAAGTCGTGGAAAGTCAGGGAGAAAGGGTGAGCCCGGGTGTTTTGAATCAGGTACCCAAGTCGAAGGAGACCCTGAGGTCGTGAAGACTCATCATTGAAGTGTGCACTTTCATCCGACAAGTCGTTAACCTAGCTTCTAAGCGTTTATTGACCTTTTTTTAGATATTCGTGATAGTCTGTTTGAACAGACAGACATGGAACAGAGAGGTCACTGAAAGTAATCCACAATGAATTTACTATTTGCCGTTTCCTATTTAAACAAGAAGCGTGCAATGCCCCCCTTGTCAACGAGGCAAAAGCCAATGAACCTTAAAGCATTCATCACTATTACTCGACCTGCAAATCCTTTGTTCGGAAGCCTAACCACAATCATAGGTGTTCTCACCACAAACCGGTTCATACTTACTAATCTGATGATAACCCAGTGGACTCTCCTGGATTTAGTCATCGTGCTTCTTTTAACGGCGCTCACCTACATCTTCATTGCAGCTGCAGGAAATGTTGTAAACGATATCTTTGACATCGAAGTCGATAAAATCAACCGACCCGATCGCCCCCTCCCTAGCGGTCAGATTAGCATTGGTCAAGCCAAGGCTTGGACAGCGATCCTTGTGGTTATTGGAGTGATATTTTCAATTCTGACTATCCCCTACTCTGCGATTGGTATTTGGACGGTGGCAATTGTGGGGCTATTTGCCCTGATTGGGCTCGTGTATGCAGCCAAGGGTAAAGTGATGGGAATTTGGGGTAATTTCACTGTAGCCATCAGTTTTGCCTTTGGCCTCTTTTATGGCTCCCTCATCGTTTTTCCAGTTATTCTACCAATCATCTTCGTCTATTTCATCACTGCTGCTAGCGTCCTGCAAGGACGAGAAGCAATTAAGGGAATTGAAGATATCGAAGGGGATGCAGTTCGGAATGTTCAAACAATTGCTCGCAAGTACGGTATCCGGAAAGCCGCTATGTTTGCCACCATCTGTAATGTAATCGGGATTATTGGATTCGTGTTCCCTTGGATTGCAAACATACTCGGATGGAACTGGACGGGGTTTCTGTACTTCATTCTACTTATTCCCGCTGCATCGTGTGTGGCTTACTCCGCTGTAGTGATTGTCCAAAACCCAGTAAAAAGGGCTACTCGGGCAAGTTTTGCTGACAAAATAGGGGCATACCTTGGTCTCGTTAACTTCTTGCTTGGAACTATTGTAATTGCCTGATCTTGGAGGAAAAAGGACTGCGAATAGCTGCCACCAGCGACATTCACTGGCCCCACTACCAGGGACTTTTCATCAAAGGACTTCGTCAACTACCTGCAAAACTTGATCTCATGTTAATAGCAGGAGACCTTGTTAACCGTGGCAGCTACCGCGGGTTGGCAGCGATTATTCAAAAGCTTGTGGAACATAAAATTTCATGTCCAGTTGTTGCTTGCTTCGGAAACGACGACTATGATTCTGTGAAGGAGTCCTTACGAGCCAGCGCTCGTGACGCTATTATCTTCCTTGATGATGAGATGACCACTCTGACTATCCGAGGCAATGATGTAGCCGTGGTGGGTAGTCGGGGTGTGTTAGACCAGCCAACCTATTGGCAAGCACGCAATGTAGCAGGTATCCGCGAAGCGTATACTCAACGAGTAACAAAAATTGATGCGTTACTAGCGTCTGCTAAAGCCCAAACCCCCCAGACTATTCTACTCACACATTATACGCCTACTTTTAGAACTCTTAAAGGGGAAACGCGACGGGTCTATGGCCAAATGGGAAGTAAACGAGTTGAAGAGCTGCTCATTAAACATACGCCAATGTTCGCTATTCATGGTCATGCTCACCGAGGGGTCCGGAGAGTGATGGTCAATGAAGTTCCTGTCTACAATGTTTCGCTTCCCCTCAATCGCACCATTGTTCTACTAAAGACACCTGTAAAGAGATTTTAAACATGGTGACTGCGCGCGTATCTAAGAATAAAGTCGGTTGGAAATCCCCATCTAACAGCAGTTAAGCCCGTTAAAGCAAATTCACGAAAAGTATATGTGTAGTCAAATCGACGAAAAGGTCATGTCCCAGCCAGCGGTGGATACAAAAAGCAGTGGTTTTTGCCCATCCTGTCATATCAATATGGCTGAACGGTATTGCAAGGAATGCGGTCAAGTTTTTTGTTTACCATGTGCACGTCAAGAGCTCGTTGAGTTTCTGACCTGCGCTCGTTGTGGCCCTGAACACATCGAAGAACAAGAAGATGGCGAGTGGAAATGTACCGAGTGTGAAGAAGAAGCCCAGAGTGCCACTCGGCGTGTTTACCTATGTCCAAATTGTGGATCTGAAGCAATCGTGCCCATCCACAATATGCGACAAGACTTAGTTGGACAGTATCGAACGACTTACTATCGGCTACGAACAGGCCATGAACTCCTGGCAGGATTTGCTGCACGCTTACGCATCCTACGCTGGCGAATCCGTGAACTTCGAATGGCTAGTTTCCTTCATGACCCAGAAGTTGAAAAGGAACTCTTGGAGTTAATGAGGACGGAGTTACCAAGTGTTCAAGAACGCATCCTCTTTCGGGCACGGAATGTGGTGGAACGCCACCAAGCCAGTAAAACCCGATTTATGCAGCCTGAACGGTGGACCATCACGGATTTTCCACTACTCGCAGGACTTATTGAGGCGATCCAAGAAGATGTCGCCGATTATCAAGCGTATTGTCGTGATCTCGTTAATGGATTAGATGTGAAACTTGCCACTATTGAAGATCGGTTAACACAAATGGCAGAATGGCACAAACTCTTCAATGATCACATCGAATATCTTCCCATTCTTGAAAACGAACGCCCGGTTGCGGCCATTCAACCCGTCAATTTGACTAAATCCGAAAGGAGCGAGGGAATGAGTAATGGCATCCTATTCATTACGACGCAACGGCTCCTATTCCTGGGACGGAAGGGATTCTTTACTAAGGAAACTCGTGTCGTACACACGATCCGTTTAGAAAATGTCACTCATGTTGAACTACAAGGACGGCTTCGTCGACGCGTGCAAGTCATCGCTGACGAAGAGGAAATTAAAATTGGTGGACCCTCCAAGACACTAGAAGCGATTCCCGACGCAATCGCGCTAGCTGAAACTTTTTCACAGCATAGTTTAGTTACCAAGAGTGGTTCGCTTCGTATATTGAATGAGAAAGTCGATGTTTCCTCGCTGCGCGACGAAGTTGACAAGCTCATCAATTATGCCATGGCTTCTGAAAACGGTCTGAAGGCAGATCAGTTTGATCCACGACGATCCCACCCGGGGTATGAGGGATATTACCCTGATTCGTTTTTTTCAAAGGAGTTGCGGGAAGATGCTCTAGAACATAACCCCCTCTTCCAACTGGAGCAACGGAAATTCAGTATTGAGTCAACGATGGAGGTATTGAAAACGCAATTCGAAGAGGGGAAACTGTCTGATGAGAAATTCTTCAAACAATACCGTGCACTAACTCAAGAACTCTACCTAGTAGAGGCACAGATAAGGAAGCGACGAACTCGAAGCGGTCTTGAGGAGCCGCGATTTTAGCTTATCTGTTGTAGGGGTTCATCCCAGCTACTCTTGCACTTCTTTCTTCATTCGTTCGAGTTCACGACGAGTGCGTTCACGACGCTCCTCAGAAGTTTCTAACACTTCAGCTTCGCCTTCTGGGACAGAGGGAAGCTGACCAGCTTCTTCGAGAGCGATCATCGTTTCGATATCTTCGAGTTCAGCATCAACTTCAGCATCAAGTTCTTCATCTTCAAGACCTAATCCGAGAATTTCTTCAGTAGCTTCAGCCTCTTCGATGAGTGCTTGTGTTTCGAGGATGACTTCTCGGGCGACCTCCGGTGAAGCCGTCTCGCGGAGATTATTGAGCTCATTGCCAATTCCCTTCAGTGCAGAAATCACTTCTGTTTCACTGCGGGCCTGGTTAATGGCCTCAACGCCGCGTTCCATCAGGTCGATTTCTTGTTCAAGCAATCGAGCCTTACGTAAGTATCGTTGGCGCCGCCGGAGTTGCATTTTAGCAGCTTTTCTGTCACCTCGACGAACATTTCGGACAGCTTTGATTCTTGAATCACTCGCCTTGGTCTCGTATTGGCGACTACGGACCTCTAATTTGTCCGTGACCTTGTGAATCCGAGCAATGGTGTCTTCTTTTGGTTCAGGTTTTTTTGGAAAGAGTTTTTCCCAGAACTTTACCATGGACTAACCCTCCTCCTTTAATCGTTGAATTTCTTTTTCGAGCTCAGAGACTCGTTTTTCAGGTTCTGGCAGGGAGGTACCGGTTTCGATTTCGATTTCGGAGTCTAATTCCTTCAACGCGTCTTTGACTTCACCATCGGTGACCTCGGTGGAGACCGCCATTCGTTCAATGCCAGCCTCAGCTACTTCTTGGGTCATTTCGAAGTGTCGCAGGTTTCCTTCAATCTGGTCAACCAGTTGGGCAACTTCGGGTACCTTGACTTGGTTCTTTAGCCCGCCTAATGCGGCATTCAGTTGTCCCAAGATTTTTGCAACATCGCCGATTGCCTGGCTCTGTCGTAATTGAGCTTGAAGACCTTCAATGCGTAATCGATAAGCATCCACACTTAACGCCCATTTCTGGAAGCGTAATTGGTGTTGTAGATACATTCGAGTGGCATCCATGTTACCGGAAAGCCGGTACTTCTTTGCGCGTTGACGGCTTGAACTAGCTTCCTTTTCTAACATCTTTCGCTGTAAATCGAGTTTTCGACAAAAAACATCCAGACGGAAAATCAGCTTGTTTAAGTCAGGACCGCCACCTAGCCAATTCATAAATCGGCGAATAGCAGACATTGTCGTTACACCTATCACTGGAATCCTTCTAAGCCAAACTTATTATCTTTTCGACTTTCTCCGGCTATCCATCTTTTCATCGAGTGAAACCTATAACCTGTCGAGAGAGTAAACCCAAGAATTTAGGTCTTGTAGGCGTAGATGTGGTTGTGTTGTAACCAGGCACACTCGTATCCGTGCGAGGTAAACCAGGTTTCTAGTTGTTCTTTTTGACCTTCTTCTTCCCAATTGTGCAGTTCTACACACCAGCTCTGAACCTGGTCCAGGACAGGTTCTGCGCCTTCAAGAACAAGCCATTCTGCCCCCTCAACATCTACTTTCACCAAGTCAGCAGAGCGGTCTTTCAAAATAGACGCAAGAGTTTGGGTTTGAACCTTAATTTTTTTTCCTGTGAGCGCGCCAACAATTCGATCAGTGCCGGGTAATCGATGGCCCTTGGCATGTGTATCAACGAGAGAGTGACTCTCAGCACTTACCGCTAGATGTAGATAGGCGGATCCATCCTGATCAGAAATCGCGCATTGAAGGCATTGAACATTCGGAAGCTTAGCTTGGGTGACATTAGCTTTCAAATAAGCGAAGGTTCCCGGCGCGGGTTCAATAGAGATAACATGTTCATACCTTTTGCCTAGAAGCACGGTATACCTACCAACATTAGCCCCGATATCTACAAAGAGGTTGCCACTAGTTTTGGCAAGGAAGGTGGCTAATTCACCCTCATAGGTTCCTGGGAACCTGAATAAGGTGGATTCGATTTTTGGCAGCAACCCTTCTAAATGAAGCCGCTTACAAATATAGTAGAGGTATTCATGAAACGAAACTTCATCTGCGAATTTTCGAAGGGCTTGGGAAACCCGAACGGGTACGAGCAGAAGGATAAGACTTAACACTAGAATGGGGAGCTCCCGCAAAGTCGGAGGAGACACGAAAATGTGAGATTTTATTGGAGTACGAGAATCCACCAATAGATTTCACCTCTGTTGCGAAAAGACAACTACCTTGCACCTTCATAACTAGCTCATTTGGGCAACTAATTTTAGCAGAACTCCTGGTTCTTAGAGGTTATATTATTTCTGCGCATCACAAGGGTTATAAGAATTCTAGAGTGTTGCTTGTTAATTAAGCTCATTAGCTTCTGGGTTCTCAACTGACACTCAAACCCATGTTCCGCTCAGAATGCCGTTGGGAGAAGTCCTATATGACCCAAAAATCCCCTATAGTTCAACGGTTGAGCTTTTCCAAGGAGTGGTTGTGGGTTCTTGTTCCCATCAGCGTATTTTTAATTTTTCTCACTTTGCTTCCGTGCTGGATATTAGAAGATGGCTACATCATGTTGAGGTATGCCCGAAATATTGCATACGGATTTGGTGTGGTGTATAATCCGGGAGATGCACCTGTTTGGGGATGTACTTCCATGCTTACCACTGTCACCCTTGCAGCGATGATACGAGCGGGATTGGTCCCTGAAATGGCTTCGGCGGTGTTGGGTATTATAACAGGGATCTCATTGATTGTTCTGGTTTTTTGTATTGAACGAAAGATCCTCGGATTAGGAACTTTTCCTTCGGTCGCCTCCTGTTGTATCCTAGCCATAAGCCAACTCGTAAGTCTAGCGTTAATGGGATTTGATGTGCTCTTGTTCACATTTATGATGACGCTCCTTTTCGGTGTTAGCCTATGGGCGGTGCTGGGTTCCAGGTCGAAGAATCCTGGAGTTCCTTTACCTGCGTTATCCGTCGTTGCGATTTTGCTTTCACTAACAAGACCCGAAGGTGCGCTTGTCAGCGTTTCAACGCTGGTTGTGGTGATGTGGCTCCGTAGAGACCTTAGTCGCCTGATGTTTTTCCTGCGCGTTATTCTTCCCTATATTGTTGTAATTGCACTCTTTTACACTTGGACAATTTTCTATTTTGGCTGGCCGCTTCCCAATCCCTTCTATGTAAAAACCGGCGACCTCCTCATCTACCCCAGTGCGATTTTAGTTCTCGGATTTTTCATGTTGCATTACATCGCCCCAATTACCATCGTGGCATTGTGGATCCATTCAGTTGACCGCCAAGTGTATCGAAGCCTTTTCATCCTGACCATTCCTGCGTTATTGTATACCCTAGCGTATTTCGCGATCAATCAGATTCAGAACATCGAATTACGCTTTCAATTCCCTACCCTTCCAATCTTACTCATCTACTTTGCACAAGCCCTTGCGTTTTTCCAGCCCCAACTATTTGTAAAAACTGAGTCATTAATCAAATTTGGCAAGCGGGATAGGCTAACGATCGCAGTCGTGGTCCTGCTCATTATTGCTTTTGTGCAACCAGCAGTATATCGTGGCCTGACCTTACCATGGGGTGAACACCCCGATGCCTTATATGTTGGACAGAGCCTACACGCTTACAGAAACAACGGTTACACCATGGTAGTTTCAGAAGCCGGAGGCATTCCCTTTTACGCAGACTGGCACACCATTGATGCCTTTGGTCTCAACGACCCCGTAATTGCACATTATGGATTGACGAATGATTACCTCGCCGTGTTGGATCCTGAAATTATTATGTTTAACCAGCCCTGGTACACTGAGGATACCCCCGAATGGGCATCAAGTACGGATCCTTGGGATGTCATGTGCCGAACCCTATACCTGTATGCTGAATCTCATAACTACACCCTTGCTTGCATTTACCGTGTATATTTACAGATGGATGGCGTGCACTATCCCTATGGTAATCACTGGTATTATGTACGCAACAATTTCACCGATAGCGTCGCCATCATCAGTTTGTTACAATCCTTTGATGGACTCGTCTATGTCTATCCGACATCGGTAAGTTAAAGCCGTGAAATGTGCCTTGGCATCGACTTGGTGGTTATTGCGAGTTGCCGCTAGATTCTAACGATGTTGTAGCGATTTGAACAATAAACGACACCCCCTGTCAAACTGGTGCCTGTAAGCATCGAGGTTAACCGTAGCATCATACAAGATGAAAAAGCGAAAAACCCCTTTATTTGACTAAACTCAGCATAGTTCTTGAGAATTGGAAAGGGGTTGTTAAGTCGGTTATCTTAGAGGCTAGAATAGTCCAAGGTAGCGTAATAGCCCGATGAAATGGTAGATAATAGCAATAACAGTACCAAGAAGCCCAATCCATTGAAGGCTCGTTGCGAATCGTTGATGAGAACTAATTCGTGTGGCATCTTCAGGTTGGTAGGCCTCGGGAACGGATTCAGGGTGTTTTATTCCCTTTGGTCCGAAGGCATCGACCTCCGGGAAAATGTCAACTTCGATAACCCCCCTGGTGATTAGCTTGCTGAGATTGTGAACAAAGTCATATTTTTTCAAATTGAGCATAAGTGCTGTGCTAGTTATGCGTGTAAGGCGGGTAATCGAAGAGACGAAACCAGCGACGATTCGGAGTCGTCTTAATTCATTCCATTGACTAGCAGCAATCCACACGCCTAAGAAGACAAAAATAAGTGGAACAGAAAACCATGGTACATTAAATGCTAACAGAAATCCAAAGGCAATCATGCTTATTATCGTGATGGCAACCCCAACTCCTATAACGATGAGGTAGCCTTCAGTAAGCCGTCCGAAGTTCTTTTGGTCTAGTCTCAATGGTATCACGGTAATTACAACAGTTACTGAGTCGGATTCATATAACGCATTTATTTATATTTTATCTATAGTTATAGCCGTTTACTGCTAAAAAGGAGAACAGACCTAGAAAGCAATACCGCTGAAAGCTAAAAAACAAAACAGGATTTCACCAGTGATTTCAATGATTCAAGTAAATCTAATCCCCCACCCGCTCTTAGTAATCGGTTTGATCATCGTTTTAGCAGTGATAAGCGGGGAAGTTCAGCGTCGGTTGGGGATTCCACAAGTACTCGGTTTCATCATTATCGGGATAATATTAGGACCTGTTTTTTTCGGGTTAATTGATGAAACCCTCCTTACGCTTTCCCCAATCATCACTGCGATTGCGCTAGGTTTCATTGGATATAACATTGGAAACGAATTCAGAATTTCAACGGTTAAAAAAGAAGCCCGTAAACTCCTTCCAATCCTGGTAGCGGAGACCATCGGGACTTATTTCCTTGTATTTTTTGTTATTTTATTTTGGCTGCGTGATCCCTTACTAGCAATACTTTTAGGGAGTTTAGCTGCCGCGACGGCGCCTGCTGCCACAGCCGACATTATCTGGGAGTTCAAAAGCAAGGGACCTGTCACAGATTCGCTCATGTTTATTCTCATCATGGATGATGTTATCGCAATAATCCTAACCAGTATAGCCATCAGCGTTGTCGTATTGTTCCTCAATCCGCTGAGTGTCACTCTGTTTCAAATAATCGCCACCCCAGCCATCGATATTGGGGTTTCGCTTCTTATTGGTGCAGGATTTGGTTTTCTTCTCGCTCATTTTTTACAGAATGTGAAGGACCATGGTCGTTACATTCTGCTTCTGATTAGCGTCATTCTCTTAATCATTGGGATTGCAGAATTGTTGCAGGCAAGTTATCTACTTACATGCATGGTGTTTGGAATTGTTCTCAGCAATCGTGTTCCCAAAGAATCAATAGAATTAGGCAACGAAGCAGAAAAAATATTGAGCCCATTCATCCTCCTCTTCTTCGTATTTTTTGGAGCAGGCATGATTGATCCCACGCTTTTCATCACTGGAGGCATCCTAGTGGTTACTACTGCGATTCTGTATGTGATTGCGCGCACTGTTGGCAAGTATTTTAGTACGCGGCTGGCAGCTAAAGCCAGTGAGAACCCACCTACTGTCGTCCGATATCTGGGATTGTGTTTATTTAGCCAAGCCGGTGTAGCTGTTGGATTAAGCGTCGTGATAGCAGACTACATGGCGCAATTAGGAGCCCCACAATATGCCACAATCATCGTTGGAGTGATTGGCCTCTCAACCTTAATCTTTCAACTCTTTGGACCATTAGCCGTTAAAACTGCCATCCATAGAGCAGGTGAAGTAAACAGCGAGAACAATCATGAAGTCCAAGAATCCTCTGAAACCGTTGACACAAGAGCCAGACAAGAAGATCTCAGTTTTGATGAGAATACTGAACCCACTTCTAGGTCAGAATAGTTCAACAATGAACCTTCAACACCGATCACCCGCCGATGAGACTAACCGAAGCATTTAGCCTAAAGTGAATGGCAGGAAGCTTATCATTAACACCAGTACCTCATTTATAGGTTGGAATAGGAGAAGGTTCTACTTAATGGCCGTCTCCGAACCTCTTTCCTCTTCAACCTATGACGACCGGGTGCCTGTGAAGGCAAAACTAGGGTTTAGTGTAGCCAATACCTCGAATGTGCTCTTGTCGGGTTTGGTTCTAGGGAGTATTGATATTTTTTATCTCAAATTTTTTAGTTTGGACCCCCGACTCATCGCAATCTCTTGGATCATATTCATGGTATGGAACGCGGTCAATGATCCCTTAATTGGTATTATCCAAGATAAAACGAGATCCAAGCTTGGGCGACGGATTCCCTATTTACGCTATGGGGCGGTTTTGTATACACTCTCTTTTCTTTTGGTCTGGTTTCCTTTCATTTATAATTCCCAATTCGGTTATTCTTTGTTTGTCCAATGGTTTCCGGGCATCGACACTATCGATATGGGTCTGTTTTGGAACCATTTGATGGTGTTGTTTATTTTCGACACCTTGTTTAGCATGATTGGCTTGATTTGTAACATTCTTCCTGCGGAGATGGCTGTCACCGCACAAGAACGGACAAATGTTGTAGTCTTCAGTACGGTTGTGGGGATACCTGGCTCAATCCTTCCGATGATTCTTCCGATTATGCTGCTCACTGGAGACAGCCCCAATAAAACTAGCTTTTTGATCGTGATGGTAGTAATCGCAATTCTTGCTGGACTATTACTGTATGGAGGAAGCTACTTCATCAAGGAAAATCGCTACGCGGTGATCGAAGAAACACTGGGCTTTAAAGAGAGCTTTATTGAAACTTTCAAGAACAAACCGTTTCTTGTCATGGAGGTCACCATCTTTTCCTTCGTGGTACTCCAAGAATCGGTGTTTAGCGGATTGGTTTACTTGATAGATTATGTTTTGATCATCAACGGTTGGATCTCAATCGTATCCATCGTCCCAGTCGTGATCGTGTTTGGTTGGGTGCTATGGAAAATATTTAGCAAGATCTCCATTCTTGGGCTCCGTAAGACCATGTTGAGGGCGTCTTACTTTGCGCTAACCGGGTTTGCCCTTCTCTTGGTGATCGGGTGGTTCTGGGGCCCCAGAGTCTCCGTGGAGATCGTCGGAGTTGCGCTCGGGTTAATGTTCGTTGGATTACTGACATTCGTGATGACCAACCAACCCTTGATAGGGGAAGCTATTGATTATGATGAGATACGCACCGGGAAACGGCGTGAAACTACTTATTCGGGAGTTAATGCGTTAATTACTAAACCCGCGGTGTCGATTGCTCATTTTGTCACCTTATCGATTATGGTAGCATATGGCTATAATGCAAACCTCCCGGTGTCAGCCCAACCCATATCTGTGTCATATGGGGTCTTCCTCGCGTTTACGGTTGTGCCCATATGTTTCCTCCTTGTTAGCATCCTCGCAATGACGAAGTTCCCTCTTCACGGTGAAAGGTGGAGAGAACAAAAACACCAGTTGCAGGAGATACACATTCGGAAGGAACGGGAGTACCTGGCTTATTTGGAAGCGGAGATGTCTAACAGCGGAAAGAATGACAACGAGGAAACCCATTCTGTTAGATAAAAGGATGCAAATTGTCATCACACCATTGAAGCCACCAAAGCTCGACAACAATAATGGCTATCCACCAATTACTACTCAAAGGATACAGTAACAAGTTTCCATATTTGCAATGCAACTAAACGATAGGATTAAATCGCCTTCGGATTGAATTATAAATGCAATTAAGCATTCTCACTGAGCTAGGAAATTCAGGTTAAACCTTAAGGAGTTAAGAAGGATGACTGCCAAGAAATCTTTTACAGCAAAGGAGGCGAAAGAGATAGGGGAGAAACTAGGCATTAAATGGGATAAGTTCGATATCGAGCAATTTAGAAAAGGAATGGATGTAGAGTTGGAGCATGGCCGCCGTGATCCGCGGACTAATGTCACTGATGATGATCCAATTCTAACTGGAAAGATTGCATGGGCGCATCTAATTGAGTTTCCAGACTATTATGAAAGACTTGAAAAGCTTGAGGAAGAAGCAAAGGCGTATTGGGAATAGTTTCGATTTTTCTTTGCAGATCCTCACTCAGAATTTTTAGGATAACCGCTAGGTCTAATGAAGAACTGTTGAGTGAAGATAACCATCTTGACTTAACTACATCCAAGAAGGCGTTCTTGCGGGCGATACCAAATAAACTTTCTAAAGGGTTTGCGAGGAATAATTAGTAAAATCAACCTCCTTGTTTTGGTGTCATCTCACCAGAAAAACAGTTGTTTAACTGCATTCGCTGTCCATTCACATGACAGGATATACATAAAAGCGGATAACGCTCAACGGCATGGAAAAGATACAGGGAACAACCCACATCATTATACTAACAAGTTAGCCGGTGGAAATGTGACTCTAGACACGGGGTTATTCATTGCAATAGCTGAAATCGCGGGTGTCTTTGTCGGCTTCGGCGCTCTTATCAGCCTCATTCGCCCGGATGAAGTCGAGGCGACCCAACTCGCGCGGATCCGAGGCCTTGTCACAGTCGGGCTCACCATAATTATCGCAGCCCTCATACCAATCGCTATTAACCTCTACGGCGTCAGTGATCACCCCCTCTGGCTTATTTCGAGTCTCATCTTCTATTCTCTCAACTGGTTCGTGATGATCTTGTCTTTTCGAGATCCCGTGAATAGAGAACTCATGAAGACCCAAACAAAGACCAGCCCCATTATATCAGTGCTTTTTTGGGCCTTGCTCGAGGTCCCACTTCATTTCCTATTGATTCTAACCATCCTGGGCTTGTTTCCACATCTAGACCTCGCCTTCTACACAACAGCCCTCTTGTTCTTCCTATTTGAAGCCGCATTTGCACTTGTGCAAGTCGTCCATTCACAAACAGAACCACAGAGTAAGCCTGCATCAAAACCTGATCTAAAGTTATGACTCTCAGTTGGCAACGATACTAGTATCATCTACTGGAGGAGCGCTCATTGGTGTGGAAACGAATGGTCGATACCACGCCCTAAAAACCACTCGTTAAGTCGTCTCCAATAGCGATTAGTCATGAAAAAGTGGACAAGCAAGCGTTTTTGCTTATATGCTTCCTTAATTTCGCCTTCAACGGCTCTTGCAGTTGTTATGTAAAAACCATAATTTTTTAGAATAGAAAGTCATTGAAGAGACCTTCAAAGACATTTAGTGTAGGAAAGGACCAGTATGGAAATTCCCTTAAAACCGAAAACCAAGCGTGCGCCTCGAATCGTGAAAATTATTGCGGGCATCGATATTATCGTTATGGTGTTATTTGTTTTTCTTGGCATATATCGTTTCTTTGAAACGAATGCCGTTGTTGAAACTATTAATACGATTCAGATAACCAATCCTACATTATATGCGCTATTTGTGGATTATTTGGCCAGTATTAGACTAACCATCCCAATGTTTGTAAATGGTCTTTATGCCTTATCGGTCATAATTATTGCCGTTTCGTTTGTGGGTATGATACTGGCATATGGAACTGCAACCAAGAAACGCTGGGCTATTCCTGTGGGGGTGGGAGTATCCATACTTGCGATTATTGGAGGAATAATCAGCTATACATTTCACTATCTAACACCATTTGAAGCCGTTGGTCCAGCTCTCGTTTTACTTGATGCCTTAAGCTGGTTCTTTGCAATCCTAATGTTTAATGTCTTGTTCGTGGGTGCTTTCCTTATCTGGCAACTCGATGAACAACCCTACCAAACAATTCAGGTTGCTCGCTATATCCTCACTTGGAACTTGAACGCCATATGCCTATTAGTCACAGCTTTGCTCTATCGTGGAATTATAATAGAAGGTCTCTTTACGAGTGGAATACTCACTGCATTGGGAACTAGTTTCATAATCGTCGCTCTAATCGCTCTGATTAATATTCTCATCCGCCCCATTTTTACTAAAATCGCAGCTCTGATAGCACGATGGTGGATGGGCTTTGCAGTATCCTTTGTTATAATGTTCATTATCAATGGTTTCATAATATGGGTTCTAGCTCTTTTTATGCCTGGTTTCTTTGTTATCAATATCTTTGCAGCCCTTCTTGCAGGCCTCATTCTCTCGGCTCTTAACGCGATTGTAGTCAATGTCGTAGGGTTAGACGATGATAGTACTTTCTTCAATCAATACATAGCAAAACAAATCAAGAAAGAAGTTGAAGCAGAAGACATCCCACAAACCCCAGGTATTATTGCCTTAGAAATAGATGGACTTAGTTACCCTGTAATACAGGAAGCACTCAAACGCGAATACATGCCCACTCTCCAACACTTAATCGACCGAGGTAGCCATCAATTAACGGGTTATAATTGCGGTATTCCCTCTATGACATCGTCCTGTCAAGCGGGTATTATGTATGGAAATAACCATGACATCCCTGCATTCCGTTGGTTTGTTAAAGATGAGGATCGTATGTTGACATCAAATAGACATTCAGACGCGCGTTTCATTGATAAACGCGCATCCGATGGTCAGGGAATTCTTCGCAATGGTGGGTCGAGTGTGAGCAACCTTACCAGCGGAGATGCTACCTACTCCTTCTTCACTATGTCAACACTAACTGACATGGACGCAGAAGCAGGTCGACGTCGTAGCAAAGACCTCTACTACTATCTCCTAAATCCCTGGGCTATGAACCGAAGCATCATCTATACTATCTGGGATCTATTCGTTGAAATTGGTCAAATAATCAAACAAACCATTACTCGCCGGAAACCTCGAATGAATCGCTTCCACAAATTCTACCCTGGAACACGTGCTGCTACAAATATTTTCATGCGAGACATTGCCACATCTATGGTTATCCAAAATATCGCTCGTGGTGTACCGGGAGTCTATACCACATATTTAGGATACGATGAAATTGCCCATCATTCAGGTCCAATGAGCACTGATGCTCTCAAGGCGCTAAGAGGACTGGATAAACAAATCCGCCGAGTACTCCATGCTATCCAACATATTGCCCCACGACCTTACAATCTTTTTGTGCTCTCTGATCATGGTCAATCTGTGGGTTGGACCTTTAAACAACGCTATAATAAATCCATTAAGGACTTGATCGCAGACTTCCTGGAAGGAAAACTCTCTGTTGGCGAAATCGAGTCTATTGACGCTCATGTAGGTTATGTTGGTGGGCTCATCGATGACTTAAATGCAGGTCAAACTGAAATAGAAGGAAAAACAGAGAAAAGGGCGCTGAGTAGTTTCTATCGTTACAAAGATGAGAAAGGGCGAGTGGATACACAAGAAGTTTCAACAGACGATGTCATTGTGTGTGCATCAGGAAATCTAGCACAAATCTACTTCAAAACCCAGAAAGGGCGATTAACATTACAGGACTTTGAACAGCAATTTCCAGGATTCATAACTAAATTAGTTGCTCATGAAGGTGTAGGTTTTGCCATTGTTACGGATGCAACACGAGGCCCCATCATCTTTGGCAAAGAAGGCGCTGTTGAACTGCGTACTGGAAAAATTGACGGAAAAAACCCCCTTGCCACTTATGGAACCCCGGAGGTCCTTATCAAACAGCTGCTGAGGCTTGCTGAATTTCCCAATAACGGAGACATTACGCTGATCAGTCCAGTCTATTCTGATAACTCAGTAGCAGCCTATGAGGAATTAATCGGCAACCATGGCGGTGTGGGTGGGGATCAAACCCATGCAATCCTCATCCATCCAGTGAACATCAAGGTTGATGGTAACAGCATCACGAACTCCGAACAGATCTACCCCATTCTGAATAAAGCCCGTTCCAAGAAATAGTATAATCTACTAAAGTTGGGAAATGGACATAACAGACAAGAAACACTAATTCTTAGTTATGCGAAATGTCGAAGACTTCACAAACCTAATAAAACTCTTGTAAGGTTTTTTGTGGTGTTATTTTTCTACTTATAAAACCAAAAAAGGGTAAAAAAGAAAAAAGAAATGGTGGTGCATACGCACCACTTTCTTCGTTTATACTATTCGGATCGATCGCTTGGCCAGTTATTTATCTGTTTATTGATGACCAGCGATTCCTTTGATGAGGGCATTAAATCCAAACATCATGAAGCCAAGGGCCACATAGATGAGAATAATAAGGTACCCCAGTCCAGGGAAAGCGACGACTGCAAAGGATAAGATAATCCCAATTATACCAATGATGATAAGCCATCCACGATACCAACCTGGAAGCTCCGTTATCATCGCTCCAAAAGCAATGGAATTGAAGCCATTCATGAGAAGGCCAATGACTAATAACCAGATCAACAGGAGTTCACCAAAAGCAGGGAGGGCAATTACAGGGATGGTTAACACCAGCATTAGAATTCCAAAGACTATTGCAAGGATCCTAAGCCACGAAGGTAGTTCTTTAGATACAAGTCCTCCGATTAGATTACTAAGGCCCAAGATCAGAAGAATAACTCCGAGAAAGGCAATTAAGATGAGGAAGGTTAGGGTCTGCACCCAATCGAACCAAATCACGGCAAAAGCGACGCTGATGGCGATGAGGCCAACGATGATGTTGAGAAAACGTAACCAAGTAGGGAGTGTTGTTTCGCTCATAGGAATGCACTGAGCGAGTCAACGCCAAAACTTCTTTAAACATTTATGGCTTTTACCAAATCTGTTTTGTACAATATGAATTGGCTATGTGCTGATTAAAAGAAGTTCAACTAAGAAACAATTGTTTGGCTTGTTTTTTGATGGATTAAGTATTGTAAATACTTAAAGCTTATAACAAATATGAGCAGAGAGGTCAAAACCAATTCTCTTTGGTGAAATGGAAAATGGTAGTCGGACTTATTGGCACGGCCTTAGTCTTGATCGTGAATTGGATCGTTGTATCTTTTGTCATTATGCTTGCCGGTAAACTCGTCGCTGGTATGGAAGCAACATTCGTAAAATCACTCTTGGTCAGTTTAGTCGCATCAATCATTGGGACGATAGCCTATTATGTTATAGAAATGTTCTTCCCGATGCTTGGATGGCTTTCAGGAATCATCGTCTTTCTCCTTTATCTAGCAGTTATCAAATATTACTTCCAGACTGGATGGATCGGCGCCTTACTGGTGGCCATCATAGCAATTATCATATGGGTAGTTCTCGCTTATGTGATGGCGGCCTTCTTCCCCGGCCTTTAGGCACCAACACAAAAAAATCGGAGCCTTTTTTAGCTCCGTCTTCTCCTTTTTCATTGGATAGCACTGAGAAGCCAAGAGAATTGAAAAGTAACCGTTGAATAGATATTCATCCACATGGTGTTTTGTAGGTGTCATCAAATCTGGTGAGACCAGTATTCAGAATTACCGTGGAATGGTTGTTCATTTGAGCATTGAGTAGTGAATGGAAAATTCCTCAAGGAACATTCTGAAGTTAAACAAGAACAGAAGAAGAAAATGAAGTGAAAATGCCAAAGCCAAAAGATGTTGATTCTTACACCTCCTTTTTTAAGGCTGAGTATTTGTAAACCCAGTCTTTATAGAATCATTCTGTCGTTTCTTGAGAAATAGTATTTGAGCTTCGCATCTTCTGAGGAGTAAGTACTATGAAAATGAGTGAACGTCCTCATGGAGTGAAAATCCTTGTTGTGATTTGGTCACTGAATGCAATTTTTAATCTAGGGATTGCTTTCTTTCGCGTTTTAACTGGAATTGGAATGATGGAAGGAATTTACCCATCTGACCCAAGCCTTCCGAATTTCATTGAGACCATTATTAACACACTTAGGGTTCTAGGCATCTCAGAAAACGCTATAGTCATCGTAGATAGCGTAAAGGGCCTCTTAGTAGGGATCGAGGGCAGCTTCTACATAATTTCCGGGGTCATATATTTAGCCCTAGCAACTATCTATGCTTACATCAGTATCAATATTTGGTATATGAACCGCCCAGCCATCTGGAAAGCTATTCTCATTAACATTTTAGAAATCATCTTTTTCATCAGTGTCTTTCAAACCATACCCAACCTCATCATTCAATTCCTGTGCATACTATCAATTGGGGTAATTATCGTTATGAGCGGTTATCTCATCTTGAGACGAAATCTCTTCATTAATCGAAGAAAAGTCCAGGAAGAAGAACTCTTGGAAGGTGAAACAGTTCCTAATCAACGACCTATGATTTTTGGCATAATCGGGGGGGTAATTCTAATCCTTGTCCAGCGTAGTGGACGAATACCCATTGTAACCTGGCTGCCACTCCTTCTTGGTCTGGTTTTTGTTCCAGAAATGACTCCTGAATTAATCACCTTGCTGATATTCCTAGACATTCTCGCATGGTGTGGTGGCTTCATCGTCATTGCGGGTGTGGTGCTCCTCTGGAGGGAGAATTACAAGGGAGCAAAATTCCTAATGGGAATAGGTTCAGGATTTGGAATTGTTGGTCTCTTAACATGGTTTATCATTGATTATGTCTTCAGCGGGATTTACCCTATCCAGTACACAACCATCCAATATGTTGAATTTCTTGGACTTTTACTCGTTCTTTTAGCTCGTGTAACTATTCGCGCTCCCAAGCAGTGGAAGAGAATCCTCGAACATCGGGCAAAGGAAGAAGCCGCCAAAGAGCGGTGGAAGTCCCGTTGGAGAAGGTTTACAAGTTGGCTTAGGAAGTAGCTATCTGCAGAATATTAGCCTGCAAAATTTGCTCTCGGCTAGTGCACGCCTGCAAAGACGAAAGAAGGCTTTTCTGAGGGCGATTACCGGATAATCTTTTCAGAGGTTTTTCCGAGCGATGACTGGAAAAGTCAATCTCCGTCTTATGCTATCATCTGTAGCGAGTAGCTGCTTTTCTCTAGCTTTGGTGGGTGCGCGGTATGAACAGGGCCACGATTACTGCAAGTGTAATGCCAGCGACGAAGACATATCCTGCTGTGATGGCAATAGCTGCTATGATGGCCGCACCAACCGCTGCGCCTAGCTCTTGTATGCTCATGTACATACCTGAGGCTTCACCGACATTGGTCGTGTCAACGGAGGACAAGGC
Organism: Promethearchaeota archaeon; assembly: GCA_048938385.1. Classification (GTDB taxonomy): domain Archaea; phylum Asgardarchaeota; class Hermodarchaeia; order Hermodarchaeales; family Hermodarchaeaceae; genus Hermodarchaeum. The sequence goes on from JBHLMG010000016.1 coordinate 46,663, forward strand.
AATATTCTGCACATAGGGTAGGATTAAGCCTGCACCAACACCAATCAGCAGAAGAATGCCTATGATTGCAAAAATTGGCAGCCCTGGAACAATGAACAAAGCACTCAGACCCACGATGATGAACACGGTTCCGATGATAATGAGATATTTTGGTTGGAAGCGTTCGCCAAGATTACCGGCAACGAAGGCGACAAAGAAGACTGGCAGGGTATAGGCCAGCGTTATCAGGGCAGTGTCGAAGGCAGGAAATCCCAGTCCTTGGAGAATCTGTGGGAACAAGTATATTGTCCCTCCTGCAGCGAAGGTGTACACAAAAACATAGATGACCATAATTGTGAATACCCGATTGCGAAAGATTTGTACCCGAAAAATCGGATTACGGTCGGCTTTGTCGAGGCGAGTGGACCACCACCAAAATACGCCGAAGAAGAGGGCGCCTACAACGATGAGGATACTGTATAGCAGATTCACTGAGAGGAGGGCAAGCCCTAGTATGAGGGGAGCAAAGGCGAGTATGATGAAGAGTGTGCCAATCCAATCAATGGTTCCTGGATACTTTTTGGTTTCTGTGAATGTGCGTAATAGAAGCATTATGATGACGGCGAGGAGAATCTGATAAGCAAACATCAGCCGCCAATCAATGAATGAAGCGAAAGTACCCATCAGGAGTGGGGCCAAGGCGGATGTGAGTCCAATGAAGCCAGCATAAATCCCGAAGGCAATGTTTCGTTGTTTTCCTTCATACTTCGCGATGAGTAGGGATCCGGTGGCCGGAAAAGCCAAGATAAACCCCAGGGGCATGATTAGGGCAAAGCCTACTAAAAACATGAGACTGTTCAAGCTCAGCCCAGCTACAATGTTGCCAACGATGAAAATGATTAGCCCTATGAGGAGGGCTCGCCTGAGTCCGTTCATGTAGCCGATTTTCCCACCAGTTATTATCAAGCTGGCATTCACAAGTCCCGCGATTGCGAGCGCCACGGATACAAGAAGCGGATCACCGAAGACCGCCGTAATTGCAGTTGTGGCTAATGTTAACATGGAGACATTACCAATGAGAAGAAACGCACCGAGGGCGGCAGTAATTGCTGGCATCCAACTACTTTGATTGGAATTTTGTTCATTCATTTCCAAAAACCTTTCAAGTCATATCGAGCAGTGGCACACCAGGGAATGTTGAATAAAAAAAATGTAAGGATTTACTAAACGGACTATAGGATGTTCGTGCGTTGGCGCCCTCAACCCGCAACCATTTCTGAACAACCAAGAATTCCCGCAAAGACCAAAGAGGGTGTTTCTGGGGGCGATGACCACATAAGGTTTTCAGGGATTTTTTTGAGTGATGATTGGAAAAGTAGACTTCTTTTATTGTCATCGCACCTGTAAAGCACTTGTTTCGTTGCATATATCCAAGATTCGTTTCATCAATGTTCCCCCGTTATGACTACATTACCCTTTCTACGCCTTTTCTCAAATTAGCGATGAACTTCGACAACTTGTTCAAATGAGTAAGCCTTTGTTATTTCACTACTCTACTCCAATTCGCTCTGCTTGACATAGTCATCGGATCTTCTTAGTTTCCACCCCTAAAATCAGGGAACTGGTTTCCAGTGAATAATCGTGGAGCTACTTCCGAATATCCTGCCGCGATTCGGTGTGCTTTGAGATCATCATAGGACTGGGCCACGATTTGAAGACCGGTTGGCATACCCTCTGAGGACCGCCCTGTGGGGGCATTGATGACTGGATACCAGTTGACAATATTAAACAGGGGCGTTAAGATCCAGCCAGCAAGCGAATTAACCTCGACGCCATTAATGACCGTCGTGTCCTGGGTGTAATCGAGATCCGCTGGGATGTGACTGGTTGCTAGCGTGGGCATGACCATGGCATCATATCCTTTGAGGAAGATTTGGTTTTGGAGATGGTTGTTGGCGGCTTTGATGTTGTTTTCGTATTGGAGCGCTTCTTTCGCACCGTACCCGCCTGCTGCCGCTTTCTCTACAACATCCCGACCATAAGTCGTCATTTGAGCCTTTTGAGAAGCGAGCCTCCCGAGCGTAGCCCCTTGTGGCCCATACAGTGCCGCTTCAATCAGGGCAAATCTTAGATCATCTGCAGTAACACCAAGGTCGAGGTCCACCTCATCAACAACGGCACCAGCCTGCCGTAACAGATCGACAGCTTTGGCAGTATTTTTCGCAGTGTCAGTATCAATCTGCGCCCAACTTTGATCCGGGCTAAAGGCGATACGCACCCCTTTGAGGTCGGAATATTCTAACGGGAGTTCCAACTTCGGGCGAATGGTTGAAGGACTATAAGGGTGCGGACCAGAAATGGTGTTCTGCATATGGATGATATCAGGCAGCGTCCGAGCCATCGGACCATTGGAAGCGATGACTAACAAGGTGTCCGTAGTAGGCACACGCCCATAAGGGGGCTTGTATCCGTAAAGCCCATTGAACGCACAGGGAATGCGAATCGACCCACCCATGTCAGAACCCGTTGCAAGGGTGCAAAATCCCGCCGCTAATGCCGCTCCAGACCCACCAGATGATCCGCCAACAGCGTATTTGAGGTTCCAAGGGTTCCGAGTAACACCCCATAGATCTGTCCAAGTGACCCCAGAAAAGCAAAACTCAGGTACTGTGGTTTGGATGTGTAGGATCGCCCCAGCTTCTAGTAATTTATCCGTAACCGGATCGGTTGCTTCAAGTTTGGCATCTTTATACAGCTTCGAGCCTTGGGTGATTATCCAACCTGCCATTCCGTGTTCGTCTTTCATTCCAACTGTAATTCCTTCGAGGGGTCGCGGATTCCCTTGCTTATACCGCTTTTCAGATTCTTTTGCAGCTTTTCGGGCGGAATCAAAGTGGGTGTAGGTGATAGCGTTAACTTTCTCATTCTCTGCTTCGATGCGAGATATTTGGGCTTCCAGAACATCAACAGGCGAAATCTCCTGAACCTTGAAAAGCTCGAGAAGCCGGTAAGCAGGGGCGTAAACAAGTTCCAAATCAGAATTACCCATAGATATCACCAGTAGGAATTTCTTAGGAAAATGTCAGCAATTAAATATCTACTGGTATTTCGAATGACTTGAATTAGGATAAACCTATAGATTGATATCTCCTCAAAAAACTTGATGCCGAGGAGTCAATGGCGTTGAGTAAACCCTGCGAAATCACATTAGAACTTAAAGAGATAAATCACCTTTTCGCAGCTCCTGTGCTAGATCCATTCTCAGAGTATTATAAACCGTACACAGCTACTGCAGGTATCGAATTCATCTATCATGAACTTCGAGGTCATGTAAATCGGAAAGAAGTTGTTACAACGATCATTCTTCCTGAAGACCAAGTGAGAACCCGGTTAGAAGAGGATACTAAGGAAGCTGTACAAAGGTATACTAAGAGCAAACTCCGTGAGGTGTCTCAAGATATACGTGCATCTTGGTATAAGGGAATTCGGCTATTGATATTGGCCCTCATTGCATTTTTCCTATCACAGATCGGGTTCCTGACTATCAAAGAAGTAATTTATCCTCTAACAGCAAATCCTTTCATTCGAATTCTTAGTGAAGGGGTTCTGGTTTTTGGATGGGTTATGCTCTGGGTGCCACTAGACCTGCTGGTATTTGAAATGTGGGGACACAGACTCGAACGAACAATATTTCGAAATATGGCCAACATGGTAATTGTGATAAGAAGCGTAACACCTTAACAATCCGCATTCCTGTGGAATGCAAATTGGGATTTGATGATTTGAAGCGACTGCGTTTTATGGAGTTGACCATGTTTAAGAAGGCGTTCTTGCGGGCGATAATGTATTTAATTTTTTCCGGAGTTTTCTTGACAGATAATGGGAAAAAAGTCAGCTGCAGCCTTACCCTGTCATCGCTCGAGAAAAGTCTGCCAAAGCCGAAAGTCGAAGATTAAATTAATACTGCCCAACCAAGGGTGCCCCAAGATAAAGTGTGTCACCTTTGCCGTGTTAGCTTATCTACCACCGGACTAAAGACGACAATGGTATCCGTTCTTGTTGAATACATTTTTCAGTAAATTCCTTGAGTGATTAGAGATAAAGAGAGGTAGCCCATGAAAATTACAATCATTGGAGTTCCGTTTAATGGAGATGGAACGCCTCCTGAAGTTGAAAACCCAGCCCAATCCCTTAGAGACGAAGGGGTGATTTCCTTACTTCAGAACAAAGGACATCACCTAACTGATTTTGGCGATTTGCACATTCCTATGTTTTCAAATAAGAAAGATCTAATTACAAATGTTCTGAATTTTGATGCGTGGCGAGAGGTATCTCTGAGTTTATCCAGAACCCTAGGTGGTGAATTAGCTCAAGATAGTTTCCCGATTGTACTGGGCGGAGACTGTGCCATTCTAATGGGGATTTTTGATGCGTTCAATGTAATGAATCAACCTTTGAACCTCTTCTTTCTCGACGGACACGCTGATTTTCACACTCTTGATACCTCAACAACTGGTGAACCTGCTGACTTGGAATTAGCCGCCTTGACAGGGCATTTGTCTAAGGAAATCGTCTACATGACGGGACGAGGTCCGTTACTGCATGAGAAAAATGTCATTGCATACGGAATAGGTGAACTCGACTCTATTGAAAGGTCGAATATCATGTTTGTTGATCGCAGATCAATCTTAAAAGATGGGATTGAATCCACCTTTCGTCGAAGCCTTGGATCATTCCAGAATCCGGATTTGCCACTTTGGCTCCATTTTGATGTTGATGTCTTGGACAAAGAAATCATGCCAGCTATACAGTATCCTGTTGAGGGCGGTCTCTCATACAACGAAATCCAAGAATTGCTTACTCTCATAAAGGAAAGAAACCAACTAATCGGAATGAGTATTACTTGTTACCATCCAAAGCTGGATTATGATAAAAAAGGAGTCAAAACGCTTCTTTTACTTTTCAAGGAAATTTTCTAAGACAAGAATTTACGAAAAATTTACAAAAATGATGGAATGTGTCTTTAATAGCCTTACTAATAATCTTGACTTTTGGGATTTAATGGAGAGAAAGTCTGGAAGCTTTGTGGAGTAGACCATATTTAAGAAGGCGTTCTTGCGGGCGATAACCGATTTAATTTTTCACGGAGTTTTCTCGAGTGATAACGGGAAAAGTTAGTCCTCTTCTTATGCGGTTATCGCACCAGTAAAGTTGCCAAGGCATAACACCGAAGATACATAATCTACCGAAGGGTGTAACACTCCTCAAGAGAAGCAAGTCATTAATTTAATCAATGGATGAATTTTAAACCAAAGGTGTTATACTACATTTGGTTCTTGTGAGAAGAAGAAGATGGGAATAAAGTTCAGGTTCATGAAAGCTTTCGTCATGAGATTCGGTATACCAAGAATCAAACGAATGATAGCAAAGCAGAGATCGCTACTTGAGAGACCTGAGATTCTTCATCCGACACCAGACTCTCCGACAAGGTTCGAAATACCTCTGGAGATGCTGAATCTCCTTCAAGAGCGAGATGATATTGAAATGAGGCACTTGTTTCCCATTAGACGCCTTCTTTCGATTATGAAG
>JBHLMG010000036.1:0-12253 GCA_048938385.1 Promethearchaeota archaeon
AACCCTACCGATGAGGGTTGGTCACGTCAGAAAAATTACCCCAGGGGTATTCTCAGGCCGGACGAGAACGGTGAGACCCTACACAATCACACACAACACCTCGTGCTCAGTGGATGCGGACGCTGGGGTAACCGCCACCACGAGCACCCCAATCACGCTTACGAATCTCGCCAAGTAACACCGACCTGGGACCCTAAACAGAGTCGTCGCGGGCAAGAGTCCATATCGACCCCGCGGCTTGCTTCCTCGATGTCGGCTCTTCCTATCCTGGGGGTGCATTAGCTCCCAAGGGTAAGGCTGTACGCCTGTTAAAAGGGAACGTGAGCTGGGTTTAGACCGTCGTGAGACAGGTTGGATTCTCTCTTTTGGGTGCGTTGGGTATCTGAGGGTCAGGTCCGCTCGGTACGAGAGGAACGGCGGATCGCAGCCTATGGTGTACCGGTTGTCCGATAGGGCATGGCCGGGCAGCTACGCTGTGTCCGATAAGCGCTGAAAGCATCTAAGCGCGAAGCGGGTCCCGAGACGAGATACCCACTCCATGATCATTAGGATTTACCTACGGTGGGATAGGCGACTATAACGCTGGATCGTGGACGAAGGCTCCGGTAAAAGACCGGTTTGAACGAGCGGCTGTGTACGCGTCAAGCTTCGGCGAGGCGTTGAGCAGGCCGCCACGTACCGCCTAAGTGTGCTGGATTCGAAAGGAGCCAAAGCATTGGTTCTGGCGCGAGATTGTACCTGGGTATGCGACCACCATTTCTTTCTTTTATAGTGAAGATGTTGAGTTATCGGTAGATTATTCGGTTTTTTGATCCTTGTTAGGCATCAGGTGGCTCGTCCTCGGTTTTAGCGGGGTACAGCCCTGGTTGGTCGGGACCGAGGCTTTGGCGTTGGATCCATTCGATGTTGTGCGCGCGCAGAATGTCGCCATGGGAGATGATGCCAAGGAACCGCTCTGGATCGTTTCGGTCGACGACGCAGACGAGGCTTTCGCCGGATTTCAGCATGATGTCGAGTGCGGTGTGGACGGATTGGTCTGGGAAGACGGTAGGAGCGGATTGTAGGATTCGGGTTACGGTGCGTTCTTCAAGGGGGAGTTCTGAACGAATTGTTTCATAGGCGCGCCGGAAAGTAACGAGGCCGACTAAGCGGTCGCCTTCAACGACAGGTAAGGTGCTGTGTCGGGTTCGGTCGGCGAGTTCGATGACTTGGAACGCGTACATGTGGGGTCGTGCTGTGACGATGTCACGGGTACGCATGATTTGGTCAACGGTCAGGGTATCGATGATGTCAGCGATCAATTGGTGTTTGAGGCGAATACCCTTGGCCGCTAGTTTTTCAGTATAGATTGAGTTTTGTGAGAGTAACAGATTGATGAAATAGCTGGTTGCGCAGGCCACCATTAAGGGGACTAACAGGCGATAGTCGGCGGTCATTTCCGCGATCATTACGATACAGGTTAAAGGTGCACGCGCGGCACCAGCAAATAACGCTCCCATTCCGACAACAGCAAAGGCCATCGGCACCGTTACCATCCCTGGGTTTAGGAGGTAAAAGAGGCTTCCCAGGGCAGCGCCCCCCATTGCTCCCATGTAGAGTGTCGGAGCAAAAATGCCTCCCGATCCTCCTGAGCCAATGGTGGTCGAAGTGCTAAACAGTTTCATCACCATCAATATGAGCAAGGGACCTAACGCTAGAAATCCTAGCATGGCATATTCTATCCATTCATAGCCGGTTCTCGCCACCTGTGGAAACCAGATGATGAGCAGTCCTAAAATTAGCCCGCCGAGGGCGGGTTTAAGCATACGAGGAATTGGGAGACGGTAAACAGCTTTCTCTGTGGAATAGAGAACTTTGACCCAAATCACTGCAAATAATCCAAGCACCAGCCCCAGCACAAAGAAAAGTCCCAATTCCCAACTGTAAGGAACGACATACTGGGGAACTGTAAACCAGGGGTCAGGTCCAAAAAACCATGAAGCTACAGCTGTTCCAATCACCGTCGACATCAACACAGGAATCACAGCAATCGCTTCGATTCCAATTAACACGACTTCTAATCCGAATAGGGCGCCTCCAATTGGAGCGTTAAAAATCGCCGCTACTCCGGCAGAAATTCCGCATACTGTTAAGACCCGTAATTCAGGTTCAGTCAACTTCAACAGTTGACCAATGTTTGATCCTACTCCTGCTCCAATTTGTCCAATTGGACCTTCTGCACCGGCACTGCCTCCTGAACCAATAGTAATCGAGGACGCGATTGCTTTGATTAGGGGCACCCGTGGACGAATTTTGCCCTCATTTAATGCTAACGCCGACATGATTTCGGGAACACCATGTCCTTCCGCTTCTGGAGCAAATTTCGAGGTGAGAAATCCTACAATCAAGCCACCACACACCGGCATGAGGACCAGTCCGATGGGAACCCAAACTCCATTCACATAGAATCCAATGCTGGCTAAAAAATCAAATAAAAAGACCATGATTTCAATCAGGTATCTAAACATCACTGCGCCTAAACCCGCAATAAGGCCAATCACCGCCGCAAGGATGTTTAAGGTAATCAACCGTTTTGTACTGACATCTAGTTTTCGTGGTTTTAACAGGCGTTTTAGTTGTGTTTTGATCCTCGCATATTTGGAATTGCTTTTGTCAACTTGGTCGTTTTCAAGTTGGTCATCGCTGGTATCTTGACTGTCACTTTGCCGGCGGTCGTCCTTTGACTGTGTAACCGAATGGGGCGTGTCAACACCTTCAGGGCTCGAATAAAAATGCCAAAATCTTTCTTGCCTATAAAATCTATTCCTCTGGTGTTGGATTGTCGTTTGAAATTGGTGTAAGGCTAATGCTCAAATCTAGGGCTTGGACTGAGTGGGTCAGCCATCCTACTGAGATGACATCGACACCGGTGCGTGCGTATTGTTCGATGTTTTCTGGGGTAATGTTACCTGATGCTTCTAAGGTCACTGAAGGATGAGATTGATGGATTGCCTTTACAATGGCAGAGATTTCCTTTGTGTCCATGTTGTCAAGAAGTATGATATCTGCACCTGCCTTTGCCGACATTTGTGCTGCTTGGGTGGTGGTGACTTCTATTTCGATGGGGCAGGTGAAGCTCGCGTTTTTTCGGGCCTGTTGAAGGGCTTGGCTCGGATCAGGAAAGAAGGCGAGGTGGTTATCTTTGATGAGAATCGCATCATCTAATCGCCAACGATGGGGATCCCCTCCGCCTATCGTGACTGCAAGTTTATCAAAAAATCGTAAAAGAGGGGCAGTTTTGCGAGTAGCGGCAATGCGAACCTTCGAGTTGATTTTTCGTGCCTTTTGAAGCAGATTCGCTGTAGCTGTAGCGATTCCACTCATCCGCTGAACGAGATTGAGGAGAGTTCGCTCAATGGACAGGAGAAGTGCCGCACGACCACGCGCCTCAAGCAGCGTTGTATTTGCCTTCACCTTCATGCCATCTTGAGCCTTCGTCGTAACCACATAACCCAAATCTTCAAGAATGGTAGTCGCAATTCCGAGCCCGGCGACAACACCAGGTTTGCGAGTGAACAGCTGTGCTAGCGCATTTTGATCTTCTGCGATTAAAGCAGTCGTCGTGACATCTCCGAATCCAATATCCTCATCAAGCATAGCATAGAATTTCTGGAGGATGAGTTGTCGTGGTAGACTAGGAGGAGAGGAGGGGCGATTATGAGTCATGTCTTTGGTCACCTCGAACTAATTGCTTCATTCTGGTCGAACTTCTAAAACCCTTCTATCCAAATAGCTTCTTAGTCAGCGGTACTAGTGAGGTCAAGCATTCGTTGAATGGCTCGTCGTGCTCGGGTCACGATCGGTTTGGGGACCGTCACTAGATATTGATTCTTAACTAGGCTGTCTCGGACCTTTGTTAATGTGATTTTTTTCATTGCTTTGCACATAGCATAATCTAAAGCGGGAATGAAACTTTTGTCAGGCAGTTCTCTGCGAAGGCGGGTCACCAAATCCACTTCGGTGGCAATAATAAACATCTTTGCTGTGCTGTCACGGGCGTATTGGAGCATCTGTCCTGTTGACCCAATAAAATCGGCTCGTGATTGTATATCCCAGCTGCACTCAGGATGCACAAGCAGTTTCGCTTCGGGGTAGTCTTGTTTTAATTGCAAAAAATGAGGATCGAAGCCAAAGGTGACATGGACATGGCAGAAACCATGGTCGGGAACCGAAATAATCTCATATCCACAGATATGCCGGGCATATTCTGCCATGTTATCGTCGGGTCCAAAAATCACTGGGTTAGTATCAAGCTTTTCTAATATTGTACAGAGATTGGAGGAAGTACAGATTACATCGGCTTGGGCTTTTGCTTCCGCCGTAGTGTTGATGTATAAAACAACGGGGACTTTCGGGTGTTTCTGCTTGACCTCTCGGATTAGTTTCGCAGGTAGTTGTGCCGCCATTGGACAGTACGCCGTATTATCCGGAATAAGGACGGGTTTGTTAGGATTAAGAATGGCCGCAGTTTCGGCCATAAAACGGACGCCACAAAAGATGATGCGTTCGGCATCGATTTGTTGCGCTTGTCGGCACAAGCCAAAACTGTCTCCAATAAAGTCGGCAATCTCTTGAATTTCAGCTGGTTGGTAGTTATGAGCGAGAATAATGGCCTTTCGTTTCTTTGCCATTCGTCGAATTTCCTGTTGAAGGGGGTTCAGGCCATCCACGGAGTGTTGTCCACCTGATAATTTAAAGTTAGAAACCGAAGCTAGGCTTCTCGCTGTAACTCCTTCCTATAAGCCTTTGGCTCTTCAACGAAAAACCGAGAATTGAAAGCGATTGTCAGGCTTCTTCATTAAGGTGAAGTAACACTAAGCGAACTTTAACAGACTGATCCCGCGTTTTGCCATAATCTGGGGGGCTTTTGCAGGTTTAGTAAACGCTTTAGTCAGAATAGTAATAGGCGCTTGGGGTGATCTCAGCGATGGAAACAAAGACCGCATGTCTACTCATTCTGCTGCTTTTAGCTGGATCCCAATTTAGCATCTACCCAAGTACGCTCCTGACTCCTAATACTTGGTCTATGGCCGCTGAGTTCGACGCGGTTATCCATCAAGGACCGTTAGGCTCTGAGGATGTACGGTTTGGTCGAAATGTCAACGTCATTGACGGGTCATCACCCTATTCTCACCAGGTGGAACCCACGATGACAATTTTAAGTTCAGGGAGAATCTTGGTTGGGTGGAAAGAAGCTCCTGAGCCCGCAGGTCCGGGATATCGTGTCGGCTTTGCGTATTCTACTGACACTGGACAATCTTTCTCCTCCAATATCCTTGTGGCTCCTACTGAACCTGGGCGACACCAATCTGATCCCTGGCTGGTCTCGGATCATCAAGATCATGTCTACTTCGTCTTTTTAGATTTCTTCTCTGATACTGATAGTGGCATTGGCGTGGCGAAGACCCTCGATGGGGGTGACACTTGGTTGCCCACAGTTGATGCGAGCGATACGGTGGGGTTTGATGATAAAGAAACAGCGTGTGTCGACCCTGCGGGTAACCTCTACATCGTTTGGGACGAATACGATACGGTGAATCACCTTCGGTTCACGAAATCCACCGATGGCGGTCAAACCTTTATTCCTACCACCTCGCCTTTCCAGCCCTACATTCCCTATATCGCCTCTGCACACAATGGAACCTTATATGTGGCCACGGGGGGGTGGTATTCTCTTTCTGGTCCTCCGGGCGATCGGATTTGGATTGCGCGATCTGATGACGGAGGAACCACTTGGACCCCCCAAATTGTGGTGACTCCGCTCATCTACGATGAAACAGCCATAATCCATGTGGTTGACACCGATACGCTGGGGAATGTCTATGTGGCGTATGCCGCAGGAACGGCAACGAACAAAGACATCTATGTCACAAAATCCACCGATGGCGGGTTCTTTTGGGACACACCAGTTCGTGTGAATACAGTGACCGCTGGAATGCAGCGAATGGTCGAAATGACCATTGACGACGAGAACACAATCCATGTCGCGTGGTTAGACGCTCAACACGATGAATGGAACATCTACTACAGTTATTCGAACGATTCTGCCGCGACTTTTGCTCCCAATGTACGAGTTACTACTGAGGGTACTCCGCTTTCGTATTGGCGCCCTGGTGACTACTTCACGATGCGAATCGGTCCCCAAGGACGGGTTCACATTGTCTGGACGGATGGTCGAGGAGAAGATCAAGACATCTACTATGCAAAACAAGATCTCGCGCCTCCCACTGCTGTTCATACCCCTGTCATGACCTGGTACCACAATACCCCGTTAACCCTTACGATATCGGTGTCCGATGATGACTACGCCGAAGGCGTCGATGTACTTTACAGGGACTCGACCGGTTCGACTTGGACCTCACGAATTATGGAGAAAATTGATGCCACCACATTTCTCTACACCATTCCCGCAATCGAAATCGTCAATCCTTTCCTAGAATACTATTTCATCGCTAAAGACGGCGCCGGACGGGAAACTCGTCTTCCCGGCTCAGATACAGACACTTTTCCGGTCAACATTCTACCAATCAACCCCACCCTTATTGGCATAATCATTGGTGCTTCTCTCATCATAACCGTTGTAATCATCGTTGCATACTGGTATCTTCGGCGACCTCCACACCCTTCACAGTAATTACAACACCAGTGTCTAAGAAGAATCGTTGAGATGATCCGATACAGGTTCAGGCTGTAGGTTTACTAGCATTCCATCTTCTCCAACACCTTCGCTACAATACTTGACTCGTAAAACCTCACAACCCTAGCTATTCAGATCATCGGGTTGGATGAAGGCATCTACTACTTCCGCGTCCATGCCATTGACAACGAAGGAACCACCAGTCTCTGGAGTAACATAGAATCCATCGAAATACAAATTCTCGTCACAACACTAACACTGCCACTCGTTCCTGGATTTTCCGTGGAAGCCCTCGTTGTTAGCGTTGCACTATGCCTTGGCATCAGCCTCTTCAAGCGATCCCGACGAAAATGTAACCCAACTCCCACCGCCAGAAAAGAACCCTTTGATGGGCCCTTTGAGTATTAGGGGAGTGAAGGTGAGGTAGGAGGAGGTTCCGGTGTATCATTAGTGTAATATTGTTTACATAATGCAATCATCTTCTCTCTCGGGCTTAATCACCTTCTCTCGTTTGTTTACCTCACCGATTCGTGTTGGTAGGTGTGGTTGTAGTCGTGGAATCGGAATTCTGGGCTGATTTCCGCTTCCGCCGATGTTCTACCAACGCATAGATGACCAAAATGATTACAAAAAGCACTATTACTGCGATAATGATGATCAGAATCCAATTAGGTTCTGGGGCCAGTCCTTTTGTCAGTAGGATTTCAATACCGTCTATGAGTTCACTGTCAGACCATGCCGTGATGACCCATCGGTACTCTTCTTCAAATCCAAAGGAAGCACCTATGGAAGCCGTGATGACAGCCGTGTCCGAAGTGGATGGGTAGGGTCCAGCTACACGTACACTCACATGGGGGTTGGAAGTCTCATCTTGGTGCGGATTGCTTTCTATACCAGCTTGAAAGCTTGCAAAATAGTTCGCTATCTCAAAGACTTCTTCATACGCGTCAGAGGAGGGGGCGGTAATCGTGTGAAAGTTTTCGACTCCCACATTATTGGTCTCATCGATATCATCAATATGATTCACCACGACCATGACGCTGATGTAAGGAGTATGGGGAGAAAAAGGAACAGAAGTTGCAAAACCGCTATCTTCGACAAGAATGGAATCGTCAAAAAGAGCAGTGTCTATCGGCCACCAATCGTTCTCGTTTTGTCCCATACCCAATGGACTCCACGCAAATTCAACCGAAACTCCATAAGCAGATTCAGGACCACGATTGTGATACTCCGCATAAATCATGTAACTGCGTCCAAAGAAATCAGATTCATGTCGAATGATCCAAATATCTGGATTATTCCACTGAGGTTGTTCTCCTCCGATCTGATGGTAATCCATGAGTGCAGCTTGTTGACTATACAAATAGACATCAACCCCTGCAAATGCTTCCCTATTAAAGAGGGTAACTGCTGCTGGGCCGTCTGGTTCTCGGACAACAATGTTTAGCGGCTTTTGTACCTCTTCAATAACCGCTGCATCAGGTACCGGGATGTTATGCTCTCTAATAACACCATTCTCTGGTTCCGCCTCATCGGGTTCAGTGAACGGTTGAAACTCAGGATCATAGACCGAGTCGCCAAATTTCAGATAAAGCAACTTATTAGGGTTAAATCCCGATCCGTGTAAATTAACCCATTCATCTGGCTTCCCTGAAGAGGGATCAACCCAAATCACGGCGCCCTCGGGTGTTACTTTAATGTCACCTTGATAAGGGGTGTAGTTCTGTTTTGAAACGGTAATGCGCATCGATCCCCAAGTCGGGGGAGTGATATCGAAAAACGCGTATCCGCTCCTGAGAGTATATCCTCTTACCAAGAAATTGTTGCCCAGAGTCAGACATACTTTTGCGTCAGCCACGGGTTCTCCCTCCTCATCAGTGACGGTTACCACAAACGATTGTAACCCTTCTGAGCCCATATACTTAGGATGTTGCACATCGAGAGTTCCTAGTGCTTGGGTGGAGATAGTCATCTCTGGGTCGCCGAAGAGTTGAAGCATTTGAAAGGTCTGATTGGTTTGATACGCTGAGGGTGAATTCCAATCCGGATATGGATCGTGGTATCCATAATCATCAATTTGGATGAGGTACATTTTCCCATAAATGAGGAGTTGACCTAAACTGGGAATATGGCCCTCTGCCAGGGTGGGATCGAGTCCTGGGTAAAGGCCATCGAAGATTCCTAAGGTCATCTGGCCCATGTAGTTAAAGGTCGCATGGCGCGAAGATCCAATCGCTGCTACCGCTCCGCTCCCCGCCATCCGGGTGATGTTCTCGCAAAAACAATCATAATCATGATCTGACAGAATGATGTCATACTGTGTACTCGTCGAATCACGATCCGTTTCTCCGTCATACCAACCCGTATCGCATGCAAGGCTCAAGAGCACTGGGTACTTGTTATCACTATATTGCTTTATTTTTGCGGCATCCTGAGTCCAATACTGTGGATGCTGCCAACCTTCAAATTCGCCTTGCAAAAACCTCACTTTATCTCGACCACGAAAGTTTAGCGACGAACCGTGTCCAAGATAAAAGGCAAGAAAGTGACCAGTTTCGAAGGCGTCTGTGGGCCAATAATAATGAGTAGAAGGTATTTCGTTGAAATAGAGTTCATTAAGATTATTGACGAGGTTTTTGCCCTCACTGTCTAGTCTATACAAGTCGTAGAATTTAGCTGTCCGGTAAAATTGCTCGTCCTGTGGAGGTTGGGTCTCATAGGCAACTATCTTGTTAACCATTGCTGTGACATCGTCAGATGTGTTAGCTGAAAGGCGTCCATAATAAATGTCCGGTAAAAAATCAGGACCATCCACGGTGAAATAGAACAGATCCGTTCCAATCAATGTGTTGCGATGATCTATGAAAGTGTGCTCGCTTTCATAATGCGGAGGAATGTGGTTAGCGTCACCAACTAACAGGACATACTCAAGTGCCTTGTCACCCGCCCAAAACATGCCTTTGATATATTCGGTGATCGCGGTCCGATTCACATCTTCATCGTCGTAAGGTCCCGTCAATCCCTTCCACTCAAGAATATCCTGGACAGTCACTACATCTGTTCTAAACCCCTTATGTTGCTTCCAAACTCTCAGGGGTTCGACTTCTTCTCTAAACTCCTCAATCGTGATGATGAGATATTCCGCATCATAACCAATTTGAGGAGTAGAGGGACCTTTTGCTAAGATGCTCGTTCCCGCTAAACTCGGGGCGCGATAGTTGAGAATCAAGCGACGAAACAGATCTGAGTAGGCTCTTGTTTCAAACTTGGGATCAACCGTGGGCATCGTCGCTCGTGAATCGAATTTGATTCGAATGACCATCCTTGAAAAGGCTTGTAAGCGCCCCGTGGCATTATTATACTGGACGGGAATGAAATTCACAGGTAATAAGCGGTGTCGACGGAAAATGATTGGGTTGTTAGCCATTGTTCCTGCAGCTGAGACATTCCAAGCCGGGAACATCGCGTTGGTATAGTAAGCCGTGCCGTTAGCAATAGGATCTGGTGTTGTGGTATTCGTGTATCCGGGCCCGGGATAAGGCTTGACATAGTATGTTCCAGGTAGCTGTGTTAAACTGCTTCGGCCTTGAAGGAGAAACACATCAACATCTACGCCATGTGGAATTTCGACGAGTCGTGTTACCACGGGAAGTTCAGGAAAATATAGCATCCTCAAGGTTCCTGTAAAAGGGATTTCTAAGACATTGTAGTTGATACCAGAAAACTGCTCAGTCCAATTCCACATTCCATAAAATATGGCCCCGATTTCGATTTTATACTCGTCTTGGGATATCAGAAAATACTCGGGGGGTATGCCTTCGGTAGTGTTGCTTGTAAATGGAATCCAAGTACTCCCACTGGGGTGTCTAAGACCTTTCGAGGAGGGCAGGTTGGTTGATTGAGGCAGAGATGGAAAAGAGGGCGGTTTGTTTGATTCTTGAGATGGTTGGCTCGTGATGGATGTTAACCAGAATGAACTTTGGGGAATAGAAGTGGACAGACACAGAATTAACAGTACCAGTAGTATAGCTCTTCGAATAATCCCTACCACATTAATCCCTCCTCTAGGAGTATACACCATAATGATTCTCTAATCTTATAAAAAGAGAGGTTGGAGGGTTGACACCCTCCAATAGAGGGCTAAGCTGGTAGTATCCACATGATTCCTATAATTGCGAGAACAAAGATAATTCCTGCAATCACGATTATCACTGCGAGCAGGCTCGGTTTCTCTCCAGGGGCTCGAGGGAAGAAGTAGTTCACTAGCATAATTAACATTATCAGAAAAAGGACTAGGAAAATGAAGGCTTGACCCCAACTCAGCCATACATCTCCAGTTGGAGGAGCGTAATCAGTTGGCGGTGGCATTTAGAATATCCCTCTGGCGAAGCCTTTATCCGTAAATCCTTAAAAAGGTAATATGTTTCATGCAAAAGAGGCTATTTACAAGATCATTCAATGTTGAAACGAAGTTCCATCGCGAAGGATAAATCTTGAGGCTTTTCTGCGGAGACACCCTTATGAATCTGTATTGAAGTCTGAACTATTTTTGTGAAAAAGGACAAGTACGGGTATCATGTTATCCTCGAGGTGATTATGGGGGGAGAATTGAAAGGGCCCCCACTAATGCTAAGATGAAGATGATTGTAATAATTATAATCGCTATCGCTATTGTACTTGGGCGCTGACCTGGTTTCCGTGGAAAGAAGAAGTTGACTAACATTACGACTAGTATCAGTATGAATAGCATTAGGATGAAAACTTGCCCCCAACTTAGCCATCCGCCAATTGGAACAAAAAAATCTCCTATAGGCATCCCAAACACCTCTGAGTACTTATAGGGATATTTATTCTTTAAATACATACTTCCTTCGCAAAGAGATATATTTCCCGTACAGTCGATTATACGTTGAAATTTACCGAACTCAGTTCCATTATTGGGGCTAAGCGTAACCAATACGCTCAAGAAACCGCTATGTCCAAGGAGCCGCTCAATGCATTCCGATTGGTGAGTATTATGGATTTAGTTAGCAAAAAATTACTACTCGAATTAAATCGGAACTGTAGAATTTCTCTACAGGCTTTAGCCCGCAAGCTGGACCTCTCGGTCAATGGCGTGAAAAAACGGTTGCAAAAACTCACTGAGGCGGGAATCATTAGGGGGTATTTCATTTATCCCACGCTGGCAATGCTGGATGCGGAATCCGCAGTAGCGATCCTCTCAACCACTGATCCGACTCCCGAAGAGAGTTTATTGGATAAAGTTGGAACAAGCCCCATGGTCTATGCCGCCAGTATCTTGTCCACAGGCGATGCCCTCGTTTTTGCCGATTATGAGGGCACAAAGGGACTTGCAGAGCTCGGGGCCCATTTGCGACAATTTCCCGAAGTGACCAAGGTAGAACTACACACCCTCATCACTGAACGCGGCGCTAAATGCGAGTTGAAGACGGCGCAGCTAAAGGTGCTCAAATGTTTGCGTGCAGATGCGCGGATGTCCATTTCCCAAATTGCCAGCGAAACGCAGTTAACACCGCGGCGGGTCCGCAAAATCGTTAAAGAATTCCTCGGGGACGG
>JBHLMG010000037.1:0-11940 GCA_048938385.1 Promethearchaeota archaeon
GATGGTGGGGGGCACTTGGATGAAGTCGGTGGGGTGGAAGCGGCCTTTCATGGTGCGGGGGAGCCATTGGTGGCTTGGGGCGGGTGGTTCTGGGGGGATGCGGCGGGCGAGGTTGAGGAGGCCGGGGCGGGTGTGGTTGGTGCACCATTCGCGGATGTTGGTGACGGTTTTGTCGACTTGGGTGGCGAGGTCGGTGTAGCTGTGGCCGCCTTCGGCGAGGTGGGTGAGGACTTGGAAGTACTTCGCGCATTGGGTGAGGCGATCTTGCTGTGCGGGGGAGGTGGTGAGGTATTGGGTGGGGTAGTAGGTGGCGAGGCGCGTGTTGAGGTCGGGAAGGGCGTGGATGTGGGTGTTGGTGGCGTGGATGCGTCGGAGTTGGCGGTCAGCTTGGGTTTTGGCGATGGCGTGCTCAAGGTACCAGTAGAGGCGAGGGCGGCGAGCCTGGCGCAGATGGCGGTAGATGACATTGCGCTGAACTCCAAGGCTCCGGGAGAGGCGGGCGATGTCGCCGTGGGCGAGGTGGGTTTTGCCGTGGAGCGCGTCGGTTAGGGTGAGGTGGCGTTCGGCGTGGGCGAGGAGTTGGGGGAAGCGTCGGTGGCGTTGCAGGGCGGGGTATTCGGTGTCGAGGAGGTGGTGGAGGTGGGCAGCGCTGGTGATGGGGGTGTGGTGAATGTGGGGGTGCCACAGGTGAAGGGTTCGGTCAGTGTCAGCGGTGTCGAGGGGACTGGTGGTGGGTGGTTCTCCTTGGGGGGTGGAGGGTGACATGGCGTTCAGGGGGTTATTGGGGTTCCTTGCTTTTACTCGTGACAGAGGGATTTGGATAATTGAAGGTGGTTGAGGCTGGCGTCGTCTAGTCTTCGGCTTCGATGCGGTCGAGGATGTCTTGGAATTGTGCCACGTACTTTTGGAAGGCGGTTTTTCCTTGCTCTGTGATGGTGATGACGGTGTGGGGTCGCCGTGGGAACAGCTGTTTGGTGAGGGTGACGTAGCCGGCTTTGGCGAGGCGTTGGAGGTGGTAGTCGAGGTTGCCGGGGGTGGTTTCGAGGAGTTTTTGGAGGACGGTGAATTTCACACGCTGATGGGTATGCAGGAGGAGCATGATGGACAGGGGGATGGTGGGTCCGAAGAGGTTACCATTCGGGGAGCGGTTCTCCTGATTCATCGAATCCCTCACTGTCAATTCCTTTCTTACTGAATGAGTCTTCTAGCACTTGTTCGGCCCGGTTGTGAAGCTGCCATCCCGTGATGATGTAGACGCCGAGGGTTACGGCGAAGAGGGTGTTGAAGAGGATGAGGTAGAGATATTCTTGTATGAACTGCATCAGCTGGGGGACTTGGTAGACGACCCAAAATAGGGGGCCCATGATTAGGGCGATGGCGAGGTAGATGCCGAGGTGGGTGATGGCGAGAATAATGAGCGCTTTCTTTAGTTTCCGGAGTTCCGGGAATTCTGCTTTGGGGATGGCGCGCTGCAGGACACGCATGGTCCAAATCACTCCGACCACGGGTCCAAAGAAGGGCGTAAGAATAATGGTTGAAACTATCAGGTAACCTACTAAGGCGGTGTATATTGGGACCAATAGTGGGTTATTGTAGTAAGGTGCCCAGCCACCAAAAGGGATGACCCCCCACACTTCCATCACGCGAAAGTGAAATTGCTCGTACAGTTGTACGACGATGAAGTTGTGAAAAGTGGTAAAGAACCAGATCCAGGACACCGAGGAGCCTAATCGCTGAGGCATCATGGGGTTCAGTTTTGCTGTTGGTTTCATTAGCGAGCGAACAGTGGGCAGGATGAGCGTCACGAAGACGAGGGCGAACACAAGAAACATTACTAATTGGATGTTCGTTGCCCAGAAGCTCGACGCGTACAGGCAATTATTCTCTTGGGCGCAGGGCAATTCCAGCTGTTCAAACAGCGTCAAAAGGTACATGGCTAGGGCGACCATCACGCTGGGGGAAGTTAGGTAGAAGCCTACCCCCAGATAGACGATGAGCATGCTCAATGCGCGTAACAGGCAGTATTCCTCGTATCGATACAGGTAGTGGAATGCCTCTCTGAAGGCGTCTTCGTGGGTCATATCCGCATCGGAAGAGAGGATGGTGTTGCCTCTATTAAAACCCTAGATATTCTCTGGAACACAGAGGAACGAGAAGTCGACTTTTGAGTATTGAATTTCCTTCTACGCTGTCACGCCATTCGTTAACGGGGTCGAATGGCGGTGCTGCGAAGGTGAGGTGAAATTAGGTGTCGAATGTGAAGGAGTTGGAGATTGGTGCAAAGAAGACTGTGTCTTCGGTGTCGAAGTGTTTCTTTGCTGCGTAGGCGAGGAGGTCGTAGCGTCGCTGGTTGTGGGCGTAGGTGATCGATTGGCCTTGCATGTCTTGTCCAGATTTTTTGAAGTGGAAGGTGACTTTGCATCCCTTAATTTGGTTGTGCGAGTTCACGATATTTTCGGCTGAACCATGTTTGAATTGTGCAAACTGTGCATTAATTTGTTTCATGGTTTTCACGATGCCTTTCACCAAGTCAACTTGAACCGTTAGATCGTGGAGATTTATCTCGACTTCCGGTATTGGTGTAGCCATTACGAGCATATAGGAACCTAGGAATTTGTTAATGAACTTGATGCCCGCTCCTCCTTCTCCGACCACCGTCCAATGCCGGACTAACGGATATTGGATGGTAAAACCATAGGTTGGATTAGTATAGCGTTTAGGGGCAGGGTGGGACCTAGAGGTTGTGCGTTGTTCGTGTTCAGCAAGGATTTTTTTAGCTTGAATTATCATACGGCGTTCCTTGCTAAATCGACCGTATTTCTTTTCGTCTTTGTCTGGTATTAGAAAGAGGAAGCACTTCGGACAGTAGATGTGGTTAATTCCGTGTTCCACGGCGGCGCCACCGCCAAATAGAACGACATCGTAGGTGGTGTGAGTGTATTCGTAAATCGGGAAGGTGCACTCGTTACAAATCGTTCCCTTACATTTTTCACAGGTTCTGTGGCGGTACCATTTGTATTTGCCAGATTCAAACAGTTCAGTGGCAGCGATTCGATCTGGATGAAACAAGCAGGGCTTCGGATCCTTGATCGGTTGTGGACGATCAGGCACGGCTCAACCCTCCTATTAAATACTAATAGCCACGAGCTTGGATTTAACTTGATGGTTTGATAGAGCAGGAGAATGAAGATTTTAACAAGGTAACGAGGTTGCCAATCACCTATTGTTGTTTTGGATACCTTGCAACAATGATCGCCTCTCTTGAGTTCTGTTCTTTCTACTCATGAGCCAATGTCGAAATGCTAAAAATTCAAGAGCACTTTTGATAGAAGGTCATCCGATGATGTTGGTTTGTTTGATGATTTTGTAAACGATGTTCTTTGTTAATTATACTTGGAGCAATCACCAGGTCATACCTTGTTTTATCGTATTAATAACTCACTAGCCAGAGTACACAAATATTTTTATTTCCGCAGAAGAGAGATGAATTGCTCTTAACTTGAACATTAAGGGCAACAAACATCAGAGAGGAAATTGGATGAAGAAAAGCTATCTTGTACCGGTAGGTATCCTACTGGTTGTCTTCTTTTTCAGCGCTTCTACGGTTTCTGCAGCAACATATCAAAAGACTGCTAAGATTTACACTATCACTCATTATGTTGGAACCAGCGATACGCTTTATGATATTCAAGTGAACGACGGTGTCTACTATACCACTCGATATACCTGTCTAGGCTTCTATTGGGGCATTGGATGGGTGTATCGGATAGATTTTGAAGTCTGGCTTCGTACATCATGGTCAACCAGTATTTTAATTCCCTTAACTGTAACAAAAATCGAATGGGATGTCGATCAAGCTAACTGTCAATACTGGAACAATGAAGGCAAATATTGGGGGACTTACTATGCTGATTGGGAATTTCACGCCTTAGATGTCGATGATTCGTCATTTACACAATCTTGGTATGAATACTACAAATCCTCTGTTGACAAAACTTTCACACAAACACAAAATCTTGGAGACTCTTGGGAAATCGAAACAAGCGGTGAACAATGGCGAATTAGGGTTGGTTTTCGAATGGGTGCAACAGCAGTCTATGTGGTCCCTTTGGCAACCAGAACGAACATAGACACTATCAACGCTAAAATTACTTATACTTCCTTCTACTGACCATAATCCCCGTGGAGCTACGGGGGTTTCTTTTTTTTTCACGAAACGGACTTATCTTACTTATGGGTCAGATTCTCTACTATTTTTGAGTGCTTTTTTCCATTTTGAAGAATTAGATTTTGTGAGTGATAGGGATGTGGTGAATATAGGAATGCCAGAAGTAGATGATGGTTTCCACAGTTGGGGTCGTGTGTTGGGTGTGGGAACTGGGATCACCGAAGGGGTAGATGGTAATATGCGGTCCGAGAGGTTGTTAGGGGCTCTCTGTTTGCATTCGTGACAGAAGGAATTAGATGATTGAAGATTGTTGTTGCAGGTGGTGTTAGGTCTTTGTTGACAATGTGAACATTCGATTTAGGGTTGGTTTTTATTAAATTAATGAATCTGAGCCCTTTGTCAACATGAAGACTTGGTCGGTATAGCTTACTGGCAGGGTTAATGGGTTGTTCGATTGCATCGAATTTTAAGGATCAGGGTAGTCTAGCCCAATGGTGATGTGTCCCGTATTCCCTGTTCTTTGGGGGGTGTTTCGATGCTGTGGACTTTGCTCATTTGCGTGGGCGTGTGGTTGAGGCTCCGAAAACAGGGGTGGAAGTGGCGGATCCTGGTGTTTCTGCTGGCTTGTACCCTCGCGGGGCTTTGTGCGTTTTTGAGTGTGTCGGTGGTAGTGGCACGGGTTCCGGTTGGAACGGACCAGACGGTGACCTATTTTGCTCCGGCGAGCTTCCCGTTGGCAATCGTGGGGTTTCATGATGCCGTAGCCCATAACTTCCTGTATCGGATTGTCCTGGGGTGGCCTGATGGATTGACGATATATGCTCCACCGTTGACGGATGATCAATCCGAGTTCATGAGGTGGCAACGATACCGAGATGGGGCATTTATCGGAGTAATCACTGTGGTTTTGACATTCACGGTGCTTGTTCTATGTGAGGTTATCCAGTTCCTGTGGATCCGCCATGGTCCTCGTCCTAAATCCCCGAAATCTCCTGTACGCGTACGGGTTATGAAAACCACGCGTTTACCACTACCGGCTTTCACTCGACGATTGCGTCCTATCCTTCTAACTGGTGGGCTCATCCTTCTATTGGGTGGTGGGTTTCTGGTCTTTGTTCCCTTACAAGTCTCAACTTCGAGTGATAGGGTATACTTTGAAATGGGAAACAGCCATCCCCCACATCTGGGAATCGGTCGAGGATTCACGGTGGGACAGACAGTAGAAGTTCTGGTCCAGTTCGATGCGGCTGCGTCAGTGGGGACGCGCCGTGTCTGGTTTGGAATCGAAGCGGGGCTACCGCAACATCATCAGCAATTGATAATATGGAGTGTTGTGAATCAGTCCCGGGTGACATTTACTTTTAGTAGTTGGGCAATTCCATTTCCTGCAATACTCATACAAGGTCTCCACATCGCTGTTTCCTACGAGGGAACCAACTATGTGACCGGGAATGTGACTATCCTGACCTCTACCAGCGGTTTTGCAGCCCTTGGTGGCTTACTGTTTCTCCTCTCAAGTTTCCCCCTTTGGAGTTTTATCATTATCACAGTACTTCTCCTGCGCGAAGAACAACAAGAACTCCCCGACGACCTGATAACCAGCGAGAATCGGAGGAGCTAGGAGGGAAGACTGGTGGTGGCGCAAAAACCGACAGGTGATATCGAGGCTGCTATCACCGGAACCACATTGCGTGTGTACACCTATCTGTACTTACATCCGGAGAACTGTGCAGGTCCTCGGGAAATCCAACGGGCATTGGGGTTCAAAAGCCCAAGCAGTGCCATTTTTCAGCTGGAGAAACTTCGGACCTGTGGTGTAGTTGATAAACGGCGAAGTGGCGATTATTACCTAGTGCACCCGGTGAGGATCGGGATCCTGCAGTACTTCGTGCGAATCAAAGGCACTTTGGTTCCACACACTTTCTTTTACGCGCTGTTGGTCTCAGTGGTTATCATCACACTCACAGGATTTCTCGTCCGATATGGAACCTTGGACATTCTCTTACCCATCGTTCCTTCAATAATCGCCTGCCTAGCCTTATGGTATGAAACCTACCTCACTTGGAGGCGAAGGCCGAGAATAAGACTTGGTGAAACAACATGATTTCTAGATAATTTTCTTGAAGCTTAGTGAGGAAGTTGAACCCGAAAAAAAGGAAAATTGAGAAGGGTGTGATAAATGAAACTGGCATTCGCTAGATCTTCTTTAGCGATATTGCTTGTTCCTCGATGCGGTCGAGCCATTCATTGACAAGCGTGTTGAAGATCTGTGTTTGTTCGAGTTGGAGGCAGTGGCCGGATCGGTCGAGAACAGCGAAGGTGGCGCGGGGGTAGTGCTCGATGATGCTCCAGGCGTCTTGGTAGCCAACCCAGTGGTCTTGGCGTCCGACGAGGATGAGGACGGGATGGGGAAAGGGAGCAGGTTGGGCGTTGAGGTTGAAGCTGAATTCGTTGCCGTGGGTAAAGAGGGTGTTTAGGAATTCATGGTTGGCGAGGTTCACTCCGGGAGTGATTAGGGGGTCGTAGCGGTGCCAGTGTTCGGGGGTTTGGATGACGGCGACTTCAGTGAAGCCGGCGCGCTCTTCGGGGGGTAGGGTGGCGAGAAACGCGTCGTCACGGACGAGGACGGTTTTGGGAGGGAGCGTGCGGTCGGGTTTTTCTGAGACAATTCGGGGAACAATTAGCAATAATCCTGTAACTTGGTCCATGCGCTGGTAGAGCACGCCGCGCGCTAGGTAGCCACCATAGGATAGCCCGACCAGGAGGAATGGTTGGTTGGGAATGACGGCGTCGATGAAATCGAGGATGACTTGGAGCATGTGGTCCTGGTTCGTAATCCAGTTGGGCGCTGGGGTCTGACCGTGTCCGGGTAAGTCGAGGTAGAATCGTTGCCAGCCGGGGCGTTGCGTGAATATCGGTTCCATGCATCCGACCATGGAGCGATAATCGAGGGTGGAGCCATGCAGGAGGATTACAGGCTTCCCTTTCCCATGTGTGACATAGTGGACGGTGAGGTCTTTCAATGGGCATTTCATTTTCTTCACGACAACTAACGGTAATTAATCTGAGGAAGGAAAATCGTAGGTTAAATTTGTGGTGATAGGGAACAGGTTAGTGCACAAGGGTTGCCTTCGGGGAGCCCGGTTGTTTCAGGTGGTGGCAAGGGAGTACTTGGGTTGCAATCGCAGAATCCGCCGCCCCAGAGTACGACCCATTCGCAAGGTAACTGGCAGAGTCGCGGTCTTGTGATGTTGTAGCTGAGTACAGCGAAAACCATGATGATGATTATGGCACTGATGAGGTAGACCAGGTATCGTTTGGTCTTGGGTTGCGTGGCGTTAGAACTCTCCAAGAGATACTCTGGGTAAGAGTTGTATATGTCTGCGTAGGCAGCCCTCGTTATTCTGGCACCTTTTCGTAAACATAGATACGATGCTCTGTGGTTTTATCGATGAATTCTTTGACCTTGATGTAGCCGTTTTTCTCGTAGAAATAGTGGTTTCGCTTGGCCCACGCTTGGGTCATGGTCTGCCAGCGGTCAGCAGGAAAGGTGTGTTCGATGAACTGGAGGATTCGGCTGCCGACGGCTTGGTTTTGGAAGGGAAGATCGACGAAAATAGATCCAATGTAGTTCCAGCGTTTTCTTGGAACATTGAGGAGAATGAGGAAGCCACCGATGATCGATTCGTTTTTCACGATTTTGTAGACGATGCCCTTAGAGAGCCACTCGCGAAGCCACGCTCCGGACTCGTAGCCTGGAGGGTGATCCCTAGGGGCACCTAGGTTTCGTTGAGCATCGTCATCGAAGGCACGGATCATCACCGTTGTTAACGGAAGGATGTCTGCTTCACTGGCAGGTTCGAAGGCGAGATCTTTGAAAGTTGTCATCATTCTTTTTTTCTAGCTCTCTTTACACTTCAATGTTCCCTGTTTGGCTAGTGTTTTTTTCGAAAGAGGGAAAAACCGTCGTCGTCATGGCTAGGCAGAAATCCGTTCAGTCGGTGATTGAAATGAAAGGCTCGATTCAATCAAAATACAACATTAAGCCCTTTGTCACTCAACTCCACTTATCAGCGACTACGCAGGACCGCGCAGAAGCAATTCTCTCCGATGCGGAACGAATGTGTCTAACCTCGAAGAAGGCTCCGGAGAGCCTCATGGCTGCAGCCCTCTATATCGCTTGTATCTTGGAAGGTGAACGACGCACGCAGAAGACAATTGGTCAAGTTATCGATGTTTCTCCACACACGATCCAAAGATGTTACAGGCAACTCGTGCATGTGCTGGAAATCCGATCTGGCTAGTTTGTTGGTAAAATCTGTACTGGAAGACTCAACTGATGCATCAATTTTTGTTTGCTCAAATCACGGGCTAGTTCTTCATCGTATGTGTCGAGTGTTGCTGAAGATGAAATTGAAGCTAGTGAAGGCCGTTTCTGCAACGACGAATAAACAAAGATGATTCCACCTATGATGCCTATGATGATGAGGAACAATCCGAACCCAATATAGACTACCACGCTCCGTGTCCAAACCGGGTTGGCTTCAAACCAAGGAGAGGAGAAAGTGGCAAAGCCGTAACCGGTTGAGAGGATGCCCATTAAGCTATATATGATTGGAAGGGGGGTTTTGGAGGGCGTTTTGGAAGGCGCAATGATCCATGTGTTCCCGGTGACGGTGAGGATTATGATTGCGTTGATGGTTTCTTGCATTCTGATGAATTCTATTGTTCCTCCCCGGTATGTGATGAGGTCAAAGATCATGAACAGGGTGAAACTGCTGAGCCAAAATAGAATCGTGCCAACTGCCGGTCTCCACGATGGCACTTTTATGCTCAGCGTTCTGCGTATGAGCTCTACGAGAGGAATGAAGAGAATTGAGACCAGGATGAATACTAGCGGCCACGGGCTACCATATGATGTCATGAATCCCTCAACCCATTTCTTAATGGCGCTTAGATATTAAGCAATTTCTAGATGTTGTTCTAGCTTGCTTTAGAGTGCCAAAAAAGCTTCACTGATGGTGGCCAGTCTTGGGCTTCGGAAAACCTGGTGCGAATAATTAGTGTTAGATAGTGCTGTTGTAGCTGTTGTTCTGGAAAATACTATGTGTTAATCATCGTACCGAGTTTGTTGCCGATGAGTTCGAGGAAGAGCGCGTCACGTTTAAGGGATTTTTCATCTTCGACGGTTTGGTTGTAACTGATAGTGTAGAGGGTTTTGATTTGGTGGGTGGTACTACGGATGCGTCCGAGGCTTTGTTCGTAGCGTTCAAGGGAGAGGGTGGTGCCGTAGTAGATACCTGTGTGGGCTTGGGGGAGGTCGGTGCCTTTTTCGATAAGGCGTTCGGAGGCGAAGAGGACTTTTACCTCGCCGGCTTTGAAGGCGTTGATGCGAGCGTGCTGCATGGTACCAGACATTCCGCCGTGGACATTGGTGCTGGGGATGTTGTGGTGGTTGGCGATGGTGGTGAGGTGTTTCGTGGTGTCGACGAACCGGCATAAGACTAAGACGCGTTGGTCGTTTTGGGTGAGGCGGTCCAACCAGTACAGGAGGCGGTCTTGTTTTTTATCGGGGGCTTTTTCTGCCTCG
The DNA here is from genome assembly GCA_048938385.1 of Promethearchaeota archaeon. Lineage (GTDB taxonomy): Archaea > Asgardarchaeota > Hermodarchaeia > Hermodarchaeales > Hermodarchaeaceae > Hermodarchaeum. The sequence continues at coordinate 9,759 of JBHLMG010000037.1, forward strand.
CGGGTGGCTACTGCTTGTTGGATGGCTTGAAATTCAGAATTGGTGCTGAGGATGTAGTTGGTAATGTTGTGGATGAAGGTTCGAAAGGAGGGGAAGGTGCTTTCGAGGAGTCGTTGACGGGCGACGGTCATGAGGAGATAGGCTCGGGCTGAAGCTAGTACGCGACTCACTTTTTGGTCATCACCTGCATACTTGTCGTTAAGCTGTTGTTGGAGTTCTTGTTTGGCGAGGAGATCGGTGATGAAAAGGAGGATACGGTCGTAGGGTATCTTAGGACGCCCTGTAAGTATTGTATAGGCTTGGTGGAGCGTTTTTAGGAGCTTTCCTTTGATGGTTGAAATGAGGCCATCGATTGTTGAGATCCAATCATCGAAGACCAGAATGCGTTGGAGCCGGTAGGCGGGTTTGTAATCTTCGAAATCGTCACCTATTGGACGAATTTCCGCAACGCGTTGGGGTCCGCTGAAGGTTGTTTTGAGTAATTCGATTTTTGCATCTTGAGAAAGGGCTGCGGTAAGGCCGATGACGATGCGATCTGAATCGGGGTTGAGAAGGTTTAGGAGGTTCAGAATGGGTTCGAATTTCTTATTCAGTCGATAGTTCCGTGCTGAAAATTCTCGAATCACATGGTCTCCTAAGCGTTGTTCATCGATCTCGTAGTTTATGGTTCCAGAGGCTTCGAGTTCTTGTTTAAGGTCAGAGATGATTTGGTTGAAAGTTCGGCCTTGTCCAAACTTTTGTTCGATGAATTGTATGGTTTCTGTACGAGGGCGTTTCTTGCCATAACTTTGCGCAAAGATATCTAAAATTTCGTCGATCACAACCACGCGAATTTTCTCTAGGGTGCTCCTTTGAATCCGTTTGCTCTTTCCTGATATGGCGTTTAGTAATAGCATTGGAGTGGCAAATAGGAACTTGGCTAGTTCGGCATGTTGCTGCATCATTTGCGCAGGAAGAACCTTCTCTTCATCTAATAAGTAAAGATAACCGTGATTAGCTAGTCCGTATTGCTTCGCCATATCATAGAGTTGGTGCTTGAGTTTACGGTCATGGACCAAGAAGAGTACTTTCTCATCCGATCGAAGTAAGTCGCGTTCAATCAACATCTCGACAATCATGGTTGCAATGAAGGTCTTTCCCATTCCTGTTGGCAGAAGTAACAAAAACACCTTCTGTTCGGTGTTCTCCAAACGGTCGATTACCTGATCTCGTGCGTTCAGTTGATACATTCGTGGTTGGAATTTTTCTTGATCTGCCACACAACGCCCTCTTTAACTGCTTTAACGAGCCTGCCCGCGAAATCGCGCTTTATATAATTTTGGAAAAATCACACAATAGCCTCGATTGCTTAGACCTTCAGTGCCACTTAAGTTAGATGTTTTTTGCGGGTAGATGATGATTTTTTGTGTTCGGTGTGACTATGAGTAAGTATGCAGAAGTATCCTGACCTTCCTGATCGGCTCGAAGCAGACCGGGTATTTATTCAGCGTTACAAACAAGGTGACGGCGAGGGGTTGTTTGCGCTTCTTGAGCGGAACGATAATCGGACCTTCCTTCAACCGAATGTGGAGGAAGTGGCCATTCTGACTACGGTAAACGCAGCTGAGGCTAAGGTGCGCCGGCACGCTGCCGAGTGGGTTGCACGAGAACGATTTGTCCTGGGAATTTGGTTGAAACCAGAGCCGCTGTATGTGGGTGAAATTTGGATAGAACCGCAACGCTGGGAGGTTCCTTCTTTTGAGCTTGGGTGGTTTCTTGATCAAGGCTTTCAGGGACGAGGGCTTGCCACCGAAGCGGCTAAGCGATCGTTAGTCTTCCTTTTTTCGGATTTGAAGGCGCATAAGGTCATTGTAATTACACGGGATACGAACCCACGGAGTGCAAAGCTAGCAGAGCGTCTTGGGTTTACGAAGGAAGGACATCTTCGTGAATGTAGAGTGGAAAAGGGGATCCGTTACGGACACATCTACTATGGATTGCTACAAAGTGAGTTTACTAGTGAATAGTGCACAAATTCAAATTCGCTCGGTTTTTTGGGGCTTCTCCAAGTGGTGTCTATTAGCAAATTCGAAACTGATTTTATAAGTTAGATGTGAACACTTCTCCTCACCATTGTCGTGTGAAGGTGTTCTTCAATGGAAACAAGGCAGCTGAGCCGTCAGCTTGGAAAGATTCTACTTAC
>JBHLMG010000017.1:0-45058 GCA_048938385.1 Promethearchaeota archaeon
GCGGTTGAATCAGCACCGTTAGATGTCTGGGAGTTGTCGACTAAGAATCCAATAGGAAGGTTGGGGAACACGGTGTCGATAGATTTCAAAGCGTTCCCCTGATTCGACTATTACGATGAAATAATCTCGGTGTTTGCGTCGGTACCAGGTCGTTTTGAGGTCCAGCCGACGATTGCTAGCGATGATTTCACGGATAATATACTCTCGGTTCCGCCAAGTGAACTTCACGGGTTTCTCCAAATCCTCCATTTCGACGGAGATGCGTTCACCGATAAATTTGCCTTCGCTTGTCATCTTGGATATTAGATTCATGTACCCCGTAATCTTTTTTACTCTCCAGCATGCACTCAACACGCAATGGAGGAAAAAGACATTTTGATGGTCCAAGAGACTCTCTTCGAGATTGTCGAGTTGATAAAGCAACCCAAAGGCAAAAAACACGCTATCATTGCTTTGCCTGATGCAGGGTTAGTTGGTACAATCGCAGGAATGCACATCGTTCAAGAGCTCCACTTGGAGCTTGCAGGTTACATTGATACCGAGATTATGCCGCCTGTCGCCGTAATTCATCACCGGAAAGCACGCCCGCCCATCCAAATATACGCCAATGCTGACCTGCTACTTATCGTATCCGAAATTCCCCTACCTGCAGAAGCCATGCGCCCCGTATCTATTGCTATTTTGAAGTACTTGCAAGAACTGGAACCGAAATCTATTGTGGCTCTGGGAGGTTCAGCAGTTCCCCCAGCCCTACGAACGCAGGTAGAGACACCTGAGGTCTTTGCAGTGACAACTACGCCAGACGAATATGAACGGGTCAACAAACAGAAAATCAAATTTCTGGATGAAGGCATCGTAGCTGGAACCTACGCAATCATCTTGTTAGAAGCCGAGCGCCAGAAAATCCCTGTGACTTATGTGATGGCGCAATCGTTTCTCAACATTCCAGACCCTGGAGCCGCTGCGGAGACCATTAAGACGCTCTCCCAGCTTACCGGGATTTCTATCCCGACGAACAAGCTCATCGAAGGCGCCGAGGAGGTGCGTGTTCGAGTGCGTGATTTAATGAACCAGACTACGACCTCGATGCAGACGACCGGGAAGGACCAGGAATTCCAAATTCCAGCCTTTTATTCGTAGTGAGGTGCGAGGAGTATGCCAAGAGTAAAGCGGGATGAAGAAAAGAAGAACGCGTTACAGCGTTTAGACGAATCAGTGAAAGCGCTTCAACGCCGATTTGATGAGCTCTTTGGAGCAATGGATAGGATTCGACCACGCACCTCCACCCTGTGGGATGGTGATTCCTGTTGCTTAGAAGCATTAGGCGAAGTGGAAGAAACCGAAAATGAATATGTGGTTACATTGGATCTACCCATGGTGAATAAAGAAGACATCGAAATCACGGTAATGGATGATCACCTAGCTGTACAAGCGAAGATGCGGCAGGAAATGCATTTTGAACGCTGGGGTACGGTACAACGCGAAATTCGATTCCAAAGTCTAGCCAAAAGAGTGCCCCTTCCTAAGAACGCCGATGCAGAAAAGGTTCGAGCGTCCTTCCAGAACGGCATCTTAGAGATCCGAATTCCCAAAACCGAAAAACAACGACGCATAGCTATCGACTAGTCTGAGGATTCCGGTCGTAGATGCTTCTGGACGAGTAGGAGTCCAATAATCGATACACAATCTGTAATTTCAAAGCGTGTGACCATTTCCATCGCGAGGTCTAAGGATACAGAAACTACCTGAAAAGCTTCAGTTTCATCAGGTATCGCTTTGGAAGGGGCGAGGCCTGTTGCGAGGAAAATAAACCCCTGATCATCCATAACCGATTTGTTTGAACGCATCAAGCTCAGCTGTTCGAAATGGTTTGCCTGATAACCGATTTCTTCCCGCAGTTCACGCTGTGCCGCTTGATGAGGGGTTTCCCCCGCTTCCATTGCGCCGGATGGAATTTCCCAGGTTACCTTATCTTGAATGTACCGATACTGCCGGACGAGAATTACGGTCTTTGAGTCAAGGAGGGGAACGATGCCGACAAAGTCGTGAGGGGGAGTCACAACCCCATAGATGGTAGTCTGCCCGGTGGGGAGTTGGACTTGATCTTCATACACTGTAATCCACGGGTTTTGGTATACTGCTACGCGATGGAGGCGTTTCCACGCAGGGATTGTAGGGTCTGGCATGATACTGCACTGTTGGGTGGTGCGACTTCTTATGTCCTGCTGGTAGCCTAGAATAGGAGGAACATTAATATGGTTTTGAATATATATTCATAATTGTGCCGCGACCTCATAAGCGCAGGTTCGTCCGCGCAGAACCCAATATAACCTATTACAAACCCCGAGGGATCCCCATCGGAACTATCAGTGAGGTTGTACTCAATGTCGATGAGTTCGAAGCCCTTCGCGTGAAGGATCTTCTTGGGCTCCCTCAAAAGAAGGCAGCTCAGCAACTCAAGGTATCCCAACCCACGCTACATCGCATCCTCAAGACCGCGCACACCAAAGTAGCCGATGCATTGGTGAACGGGAAAGCTCTTCGAATTGAGGGCGGTCCCTTTGAATTGCCGTCCGTGCGCTGGTTCCGTTGCTTTACCTGTCAACATCAATGGACTGAACCCTTTGGAACAGGAAGACCGAGTAGTTGCCCACACTGTCAGAGCCTCTACCTGCGGAGGTTGGCACCATCCGAAGTCGAAGAACAAGAAGATGTATGATATGAAAATCTGTATAACTGCTCAAGGTCCGACCTTAGAAGCCCCCGTGGATCCTCGGTTTGGACGCTGTGCAAACTTCGTATTTGTAAATCCGGAGACAATGGAATTTGAAGCAGTACCAAATCCTGGCGCGATGGCCAGTGGGGGAGCCGGCATACAGGCAGCCCAGTTGGTTATGGATAAGGACGCCACTACAGTGCTAACTGGCCAGATAGGACCAAATTCGTACCAAGCACTCATCGCCAATGGTCTTGAGGTATTCCTTGGCATAACTGGTACTGTAAACAACGCGATAGCCCAGTTTCGTGAAGGGAAGTTATCGAAGGCTTCCTCACCGACTGGCCCAGCCCATATGGGAATTGGCGGTGGGAGAGGACGCGGTGGCAGAGGAAGACGCAGTTGACTGCAATACAGTCATTGTGTGGAGAATTGTGATGAGGGAACGAATTGTTTTACCTGTCATGAATGATGCAGGAGAGTCCAGTCGATTATCAGGACATTTTGGTCGGGCCCCATGGTTTGCTATTGTTGAACTCAAAGCTGATGGAAAAATCGGAAAACTTGAGTTTCGACCAAATCGCAGCGAACACTTTGGTGGTCAAGGTCGACCACCAGATATTCTACTAGGATTCGAGCCAGATGTAGTGATCACATTCGGGATGGGGCCCCGAGCAATGCGCCAATTTCAATCAGCCGGGATTGCTGTTATGCAAGCCAATTCTGATGTTCTCGGTGAGGTTCTACGATCCTTTGCCCGAAATGAACTCACAGAATTAACAGAAGGTTGTCGTGAAGCCCGACACCCATAAGAAGAAGCGCTCCGTTCGTATCAAGAGGCGTCTAAGCGTGATTATTGCTGTTGCGAGTGGAAAAGGTGGCACTGGCAAAACCTCCCTTTCTGTGAATCTAGCCTTATCGATCCCACATCCGGTCCAACTGCTTGATTGTGACGCTGATGAACCTAATGTGCACACCCTTCTTCCCCTCAGAAAAGGATCTGTTAAGCCTGTCCACACATTGGTCCCAAAATTTGATGAGGAGAAATGCCGCAAGAGCAAAAAGTGCGCGACCTTCTGTCCAAACCATGCAATTCTCGTGAGTAGTAAAGGAATTACCTTCTTTCCCGAGCTTTGTATTGGTTGTGGCGGCTGTATTCTAAGTTGCCCCAATCATGCTATTCGTGAAGGAACCCGGCGTGTGGGGACCTTACACAGGGGGATTTCACCAACAGGGATCGAAATTGTTTATGGTAATCTCGATGTGGGAGAAGCACTCGTCATTCCAGTTATCAAAGCCGTGAAAGCATCTGCTCGAACCAAAGATGATGCAACTGTAATCATCGACTCTCCTCCTGGCGTATCTTGTCCGATGGTAGAATCAGTTTATGGCGCAGACTATTGTCTGTTAGTGACCGAGCCCACCCCCTTCGGTCTCCATGATTTGCGACTAGCCGTTGATACAATTCGGCAACTCAAAATTCCAATTGGGGTGGTTGTTAATCGTGCAGGTGTTGGCGATCAACAAGTTTACCAATACTGCGAAAACGAGAATCTCCCAATACTACTTGAAATTCCTCACAGCCGTCAAATTGCAGAGCTGTTTTCTGAAGGGATTCCATTCGTGACGCAAATACCAGAATGGAAGCCTCAGTTACTAACCCTGTTTCACCAAATCCAGCAGGAGGTATTCCAATGAAAGAGTTGGTCTTGCTGAGCGGAAAAGGTGGAACAGGAAAAACCTCGATTACTGCGGCGTTAACTATGCTAGCACCAAAACCCGTGGTTGCAGATTGTGATGTTGATGCACCGAATTTACATCTCCTGCTCAACCCTGAGATCCAGCACTCAGACGAATTCATCACATCAAAGCAAGCGATCATAACTCCTGAACTCTGTTTTGAGTGTGGCGCCTGTCAACTCGCCTGCCGGTTTGGTGCAGTTACTCCCGAATTTACAATCGAACCGATTCTGTGTGAAGGCTGTGGGGTTTGTCAAATGAGCTGTCCCTACAACGCCATCCAAATGCAGGACCGCCTTTCTGGATACATCTACTCATCGACTACTGCCTACGGCCCTATGGCCCACGCTCAGTTGCTAGCTGGGGAAAGTAATTCAGGGAAACTCGTCACGAAAGTTCGAGAACTCGCCCGAAATATAGCTGAAGCAAGCGGAAACATTTTCATACTCGTCGATGGCCCCCCGGGAATCGCTTGCTCAGCAATTGCAGCTGTTACCGGCGCGTCAATGGGATTGATAGTTGCAGAGCCAACGGTTCCTGCCATTCACGATCTGCACCGCGTAGTGCTTCTTCTCAATCACTTCCAAATCCCAGTAATGGTGCTCATTAACAAGTACGACTTGAATTTGCAGAAAACCAACGAGATCGAAGGATTTTGTCAAGAACATGATATTCCAGTTGTCGGACAAATTCCTTATGATTCGATTATGTATGAAGCGGTCAGCGCGGGCCATCCAATCATTGAATACGCTCCCACTCACTCGGTGTCCGCAAGCTTAGCAAAAGTTTGGAAAAGGGTGGAACACTATCTGATGGAACTAACGATTGAATAGCCCTAAATTCGCCCTAAGACCATTGCTACATCTAGTTTCCCGTTTTAGCTCCGCATTGTGAGCAATATTTCGCGAATGGAACTAAAGACGCATTACATTTCGGGCAAAAACTAATGCTAGGAGCGGGACGGAGAGGAACCGTTGAAGGCGGTTGGGGTACCGACGCTGTATCTCGTTGATAGAAATACCAGCAACTTCCAGGTCCATATAACCAGCCTGGGCGTTCCCACGGAGGAAGATGCGAGAAGGGACCATTTCCTGGCCATGGACCCTGGTTTCTTCCGCGTCCTCTACCACGACTACTGCGTTGCCACATGTTTTTTCCTCCAGAAGTATTTTGTGCGAATGCACAAATCTATTTTGTGATAATGCACAGAAATATATAAATGCACCGACTGGACAACTCCTCCTGAACAACCATGAGACACCGCAGAGGTTGGGGAGGCCGTGGTCGCCCACCAAAACCCGTAGTCTTAGGCCATACGCCAGTTCCCACGAAATTTATTCCACATGTCTTGGGTGAAGCGCGCACTTCGCCTCTCCGCGACCCCGTTGAACTCTCCTATCCAGAATTAGAAGCATTACGCCTGGTTGATCGGGAAGGCTTAGATCAAGAACAAGCAGGAGGAAAAATGGGCGTGTCGCGTGGGACAGTATGGCGTCTGCTTAACGAAGGTCGGAGGAAGGTCGCAACCGCATTAACGGAGCTTCGACCGATTTTAATTACTCCACAGTTCATCGAATAACAAACACCAGAGAAAAGAGTTAATCTTGTTCACGACGATATTGGTCAGGCTCAGCCCGGTATACCTTCTCAACCGTTTTTCCCGCACCCGGAGTATCCAGTTCTACATCTCGTTTCTCACCATGTGGCTCGTTGAGCGTCTCTTTGAACACATCGCTTTGAATAATAAGGCGCATGATCTCACTACTACCCGTCCAGATAGTCGCAAGTCGGGCATCTCGGAAGAGCCGCTCGATCGGGTAGACATCAGTGTACCCAATTCCGCCAAGAATTTGCATGGATTCAGAGACCGTTTGGAAACACGCTTCAGTCGCGAAGAGCTTGGCCTGAGATACCGCCTTTCGGCTGGGTTCACCTGTATCAGCCAGTCGCGCTGCATGGTATACCAGTCCACGAGCGGCATCGAGTGCGGTTGCGCAATCGGCGATTTTGAAATTGACGCCCTCGTACCTGCTGATGGTCTTACCGAAGGCTTCTCGTCGTGCAGCATAACGGATAGCCAGTTCTAAGGCCGCGCGACCAAGCCCTATTGCACCCGCCGCAGAAGTGAGTCGTTCAGGGACCATCATGGCATTGAAAATATCGGTAGCTTCATCGAGTTGACCAATCAAATTGTCCTTGGGGACCTCAACATCCTTTAACACGATTCGGGCTGCACCCATGCCACGGCACCCGAGCAGGCTATAATGTTCATCCACTTCGACACCCATATCACGATCAACGAGAAAAGCACTCAAAGATTTGTGTGGTGGAGCCTCGAGGTTGGTTTTAGCGTAAATCAGGAAGTAGTCGGCACCCACTCCCCCTGCTACAAAGCGTTTTTCGCCGTTAACCAGAAAATGATCTCCATGAGGAGTGGCAGAGGTTATTGTGCCAAAGAAATCAGATCCTCCCCGTGGTTCAGTAAGCCCCTCTGCACAGATTTTTTCTCCATAGATTGTCGGTGCGAGATAATTTTTTTTCTGTTCTTCAGAGCCAAACTTATCAATCGCTTCACCAACAATACTGGGGAGAGAATAGGCACAGCCAAGCGCAATTCCGAGAACACCTATTTCTTCGATAGCCAGCATTTCCGAGACCCAGTTGAGACCTCGACCCCCATATTTTGTGGGAAACCGGAGACCGATCAGGTTAGCCTTTGTCACGGCCGTGACAAACTCGTAAGGATATTCCTGTTCGTTGCCATCCATTCGCACAAGCAGATCCGGATTAACCTGATCGCGAACGAATTCTCGGACTTCATTGCGAATTTGCCGCTCTTTTTCCGTCAAGAGAACATCAAACATTTACAGTTCACCTTTTTACTGGCGTAGTCTTTGTGGCGATATTATAGCGTCAATCCAATAAAGCGCTTAAGGTATCGGCGTGAGGGGGATTACGAGTGATATAGATCGCATCTACTGGGCAAACGAGTTCGCAAGCTAAACATTCAAGGCAGGCAGTCTCGTTGACAGGGTCGGCTTTAATCGTCTGAGGCTGCGCCTTCCATTTGATGAAAACCTCAACTGGACAAACTGCAAAGCACTTCAAGCATCCCGTACAGGAATCAAAGTCAACAGCAACCCGCGTACCATGAATGCCTAACTGGGCTTGCGTAGAAGCCCACACAGTGTGTCCTTCATGGGTGCCCTTACGCTTCCATGTCGTTTGAAATGACCTGTCGATTGGCACAAGACCACACCTAACCATAGGGAGGAAGTAGACAAAAGTTAAGCTGTTTAAGACCCTGACATGTAATAATAATACCAAGACTAGTCATTACTTGAAAATCGGGAGCGGAACCACCTCGTCATCAATTCAGATTAAGGACCTAACCCATGAAAACCTCACTAAAGCCACATTAGTTTACGCTCAAGGAGTGTTAATGGAAGTCCCTCCAGGCTCAACTGCTCCCTTGGAGGTTCTGGCAGTATCCTTAAAGACAGATTTAGAATTTTATTTATCCAAGAAAAGGAACAGAACCATCTGGCTAGCGATGGAAGACAAAGAGGTCAAAGGACTTGTAGACTTCTTTCTTAAACCTCCACGCGTACACATCAAATTTCTTTGCGCCATTCCTCCTGGCCAGGGTACAGGCACACTCATACTCCGGTATCTTGCGAACTATTGCCTATCTCGGAAAATAAGCACCATAACAGCCGAGGTGAGCAAAGATGATTCACGGGCTTGGAATTTCTACTTCAACCATCTAGGATTCCGAAACCAGGGAATAAGCACCGAAGAACCGGATTTAACACTTCATCAAGCAATAATTCAGCCTCACACTCTTCTCGACAACTTAAAAGGCTAACAAAAAAAACAAGAATGCCTTCACGCCACAACTTATGGCGTGAAGGAAGCAGATTGTAGGAACTAATGCGGACTTAGTAGCGACGACTGCCTCTACGGTCACGACCGCCTCGTCGATAGCCAGAATCGCGAGATTGATAACCACCGTACGAGCGACCACCATAACTGGGTCGACGGGGTCGCTGTTCATGTTCTTCAGCGGAGAGATCGTTTTCTCTATCAACATCTTTGATTTCAGCGTCCGCTTCCTTGAGTTCACCGTACCGCCCAATGTTGAGTCGGAGGTGCCCTTGGAAGAGGCTGGTGTAGCCGTTTTCAATTCGGTAGGTTTTGTCTAATTCTACGGTGTCGATCATGTCATCCCAAAGGGATAGAATCACTGTGCCAGATGTGTCGCCCACAACAGCGTCGACGACACGGTGCGTTTCGTTGTCACGGCGTGAAGTGACTTCTCGTTCATCGCCTTTTTCAACGATTTTAATGGTGATGTTCAGACTTTTCATGTAGGGTCGCAGTTCTGCGACTGTAGCCTCAATAGGCTCTCGATCTGTGCTCATTTTTGGTACCACATTTCTTGCATGATCAGGCTTCAAAATGAAATGTTTTCCCTCGGTCTGCCGCAAGGGGGATAGCCACAAGAGAAAAGTATTCCAGTTTGTCGGCACTGCCTTCAACCCCAATCCATCTCGCCTATAAAAAGGCTCCGGGATAATTGACTATTTAGACATTTGAACCTGTCATAAACCCGCGGAAAAGATAAATAGCAACCGTTGTATACGCGCAAAGAGTCTATGTGGTACTTGAGGAGCAATCTCTGGTTCTTAGAGATATTTTCGGTGACGCAGATGGTAGAAATTAAACGATTTGTCAGTAACTGTAAACCACGAAGCAATTTCTTTGTGAAAGAAAGAATCAGTGAACTCAGCGGTAGTTTAGATGAGATGCTTGAGCCATCTCCTTCACAGCGTAAAACCTCCTATGACGAAGCCTTGCATATGATAAAGCAGTTTACTCGTCTTATCAAAGACTGTAACTACCAAATTTCACCTGATAATTAGGCTCCTCTTCGTAGTGCTCCAGACCAGTCCCTGCTGTTATAAACGGGAGTGATACGCTATGACCGGAAACCTAGACTCTAGCGTGCTAAACCTTCTTAGTTACGGCCTATACATTGTTGCTTCTCAGTCTAAGGGGAAAATGAACGGACAAATCGTTAACACCGTGTTTCAGGTGACCGCGATTCCGCCTCGTGTAGCTGTAAGTATTAACAAAGAGAACCTCACCCATGAATACATCTCGGAAAGTAGATTATTTTCTGTCTCAATTCTTGATGAATCTACGCCGATGCAGTTTATCGGGCTCTTTGGATTCCGATCAGGACGAGAGGTGGACAAGCTTCACGATGTTACTCATGTCAAAGGGAACGAAAATTGCCCAATCGTCACGGAACATTCCCTCGGAATCTTCGAGGTGAAAGTAACTCATCAAATTGATGTGGGAACGCACACCCTGTTTATTGGTGATGTAATGGGGGGACGGCGGCTCCGCGAAGGAACGCCCCTGACATACGCATACTACCACCAAGTTAAACGCGGGAAAACACCGAAAAGAGCAGCCACTTATATCGAACCAACTAAAGACATTCCAGTGAGCCCGACAAGGGACAAACTACAGCACTATCGGTGTGAAGTGTGCGGATGGGTCTATAACCCACTAGTAGGTGACCCAGATAATGGAATACCACCTGGAACCCCATTTGAGGATTTACCCGACACTTGGGTATGTCCGCTTTGCGGAGCAAGGAAAGATCAGTTTAAACCCCTCTAAAGGTTGGCTTTCACCTCTCGCGGAATTTGATGTTGCGAGTTGACTAAGCCGTCCGAAACGGATAATAATAGTATTCAACTGTGCCTTGTCAGTGATTGAAAATGCCTACACCTAAAGTGGGACAAAGAGCCCCAGATTTCACTGGAGTTACTGATGAGGATATTAAATTGCATCTTGGTGACTTGGTAGGTAACATCGTGGTTTTGTACTTCTACCCCCGAGCCAACACGCCAGGCTGCACCAAAGAAGCCTGTTCATTTCGAGATAACATGATCCGCTTGGTCGGAATGGGCGTAAAGGTGATCGGAGTGAGTACTGATACGGTGAAACGCCAAGCCGGATTTAAAGTAAAGCATAACCTCAACTTTCCCCTCGTTGCTGATGCCGACAAAACCATCGTCAAACTGTATGGTGTTCAAAAAGCGGCGATCGGAATAGCAAAGCGTGTGACCTTTCTAATTGACCGCGAAGGAATTATTCGCCATGTGTGGCCCCAAGTCAAAGTTTCAGGTCATGTTGACCAAATCATAACTAAAATTGAAGAGCTGGGGCTTTAGGTATAGTTCTCTGCTACTGAGCTTCCGAGGCTGGCGTGAGTTTCAGAGCATGGTTCGGACAGGTTTCTAAACACGCACCACAGCCGTTACAGAAGAACTGCATGGCTGGTGAAATCACAAATTTTGTTGGTGGTATACCTTCCTCACGCTCCGGGGCATACATGGCAAAAACCGCTTGTGGGCATACCTGGAGACATCGAACACATTCATCGGGATGCTGACACTTTTCGTTACTCCATTCGATCTTGTAGTAATTCTTCACCTTTACCACCAGTCCTTCAATGCAGGAAGCGATTCCCGTTCGATAAGGGCAATTGCCCCTTCAGGACAGGTTTCTGCGCACAACCCACACCCATAGCATTTCCACATATCAATATTCGAACGCTCTGTTGAATTCTGAAAAGTCACTGCACCAAACTGGCACCGGGACAAGCATTCTCTGCACCCAGTACATTTGTCTACATCGACTTTTGCAACCCAGTGACTCCTGATAATGTACTTGAAGCCCATATCGACGCGAGGTCGAAGTGCAATGCAATAGGGAATTTCACAGTTACAAAGTGCCATTGCCATGGGGAGAGGCGTGCCCGCAAGGGTATGCACTCGTCCCTCTTGATTGAACTGGCGAGTAAGCGCGATGGCTTCATCAACACTAATGCGCTCTACCTTTTCACCCTTCGATGGAAACATTTCAGCTGTTTCGCCATGAAGCCCCAGAGGGATACAGCAGCGATCGTTAGCACCATTAATCATCTTTCGACAGAGACATTCCACACGATATGGTTCTCCAGAGAGTTTGATGACACCTTCGACTTCTTCCCGGGTGAGAACCTGAGCCCCATGGCCTTGGGGAAAAGTAAATGTCACATTCTTGTCGAGCGGGTGGATGTTAAACACCATATCATCAATCATTTTCCGAACGCTATCGGCCATTGCAGGATTCGCCATGGCATCGCCAGCTTGCGCTGCAAGTTGAGCGTATTGTTTATGGACATACTGCCAATGGTCTTTTTCCCACGGTTCAAAGCCCATTTCTTTAGCAAATTTTACTTCGACATGGCGTTTAACTTCGAACCATTTCTTACCAGCACCATGTGCAGTGCAGATTTTACACATCAATGTCACCAGATATTAGAAACCCGGCTAACTGTGTTTTGTGCGCTTTTCTTTGTTACTCTGGTATCAAGGTTTAACCCGCAGTTTGTAGCTTCTTGATGATCTGGAAGTGACTATCTTCGAGTTGATCAAAAATATCAGGAAAATCCTCCAGATACACGATTTGATTGCTCACTGTTGAATAGTAATTCGCAACAAGTTCTTCCATTGCTGAAGCGAGTTGAAGCAATTTCGTATCAGGACACCCCGGAGGGCATTCCGTCTTTGGTCGAAATTCCTCACTTTCGATTGGTGCCCCCTCCTCGTCAAGTAGGCTGGGGCTCAATTGCTGCTGGAACTCTATCAGAGAGTGAATTCGAGCCTGACCCTGAATCAAAAGCGTTTCAAAGAGGGCTTTGAGCTCTTCGCTAGTCGTGATGGTAATAGCCGTTTCATAGAATGCACTAGTCATTGCTTCAAGGTCGAGGGCAAACTGTAACAGGGTACGGATACTGGAAAGCTTCATGGGAGTTAAGCAGTCCTGGTCGAATAAAGGCTTATCGAGTTAGCGACATTGTTTTTTCCCAAAGGTAAAAGAACGGGAAATACAGGGTGAAGGTGGGTGTGTAGCTGATGCCGAAGTTCGATGTGGTCATTCGCAACGGAACTATTGTAACAGAAAAAGAACCCTTGAAAGCTGATTTGGGTATCACGGGTGACAAAATTGTCGCGCTGGCTCAGCATCTCGAACCGAAAGATACAACGCGTGTTATTGATGCGCAAGATAAGTTTGTGTTACCAGGAGGAATCGATGTCCATGTTCATCTTCAGCTTCCCGCCTATGGAACGGTTTCCACAGATGATTTTGAAAATGGAACGAAAGCCGCAGCAAGGGGAGGTATCACAACCGTCATCGACTTTTCCACGCAAGAAAGGGGGAGCTCCCTTATGGAATCTATCGAGGCTCGTCGAAAAGAAGCAGAAGGCAAAGTTTGCGTTGATTACAGTCTTCATGCATCCATTACTGACTGGAACCCCCAAACCCAAGCTGAAATTAAAGAGATTGTTAATTATGGAATTCCCAGCTTCAAGATGTTCATGATCTATAAAGACAGAGGAATAATGGCCCATGACGGTATGCTCTTCAGCGCGCTCGAAGAAACCAAAAAAGTCGGTGGCACCATCATGGTGCATGCTGAAAACTACGATGTCATTGAGACCCTGAAAACCCGTTACGCAACAGAGCTAGAGAAATGGGGGGCGTATGCGCACACGCTGAGTCGCCCTTACTATACCGAATCCGAAGCCGTATCCCGCGCCATAAAATGGGCAGAAGTAACAGGCGGTCAGCTTTACATCGTGCACATGTCCGCAGGAGAAAGCGCTGACTATGTTAAAATGGCTCGTACAAATGGAGTCCGCGTTTTTGCAGAAACTTGTCCGCAATACCTCCTTCTCAACGATGAAGTGTTCAAAGGCGAATATGGACACTATTATGCGACTTGCCCCCAGGTGAAAAAAGAGACGGATAACATGCGTCTATGGCAGGCTGTGAAAGAAGGAGTCATCCAAATCTTAGCTTCGGATACCTGTACCTTCAACACTCAACAGAAGGACCAGTGGAATGGCGATTTCCGGCAAATCCCCTTCGGTCTCCCCGGGGTTGAGACGCTTCTACCCCTCCTGTATACAGAAGGGGTAGGAAGGCATAAGATTTCACTGAACCACCTTGTCTCCCTGATAAGTACCAATCCTGCGAAACTCTTTGGCATGTATCCACAAAAGGGCACACTTGCCGTGGGCAGTGATGCGGATGTAATAATCTTCAACCCCCATCGGAAAATCACTCTCCATTCCCACAATTTACAAACAAATTGCGATTGGAGCCCTTACGAGGGATGGAATCTACAAGGGTATCCTGAAACCACGATTCTCCGGGGACAAGTTATCGTTGAGAATTATCAATTCGTTGGCCAAGAAGGATTTGGTAAATTTCTACACCGAAAACCCCATGGATCCTTATAGAAAAGCATCAGAAATCACGATTCTGAACTTTCCTGTAGGATCACCTCTTCCTGCGCGGGTGTTTCAATCGAACCTGAACGAAGGCTTCGAATTGTGGCAATTGCCTTTTTGGCATCCATTCCCTTTTCTCGTACCAGATATAAAGCAAGAATCATTCCCGTTCGTCCTAGCCCTCCTTTACAATGCACGAGGGTCGGCGCTGAGTGAGTCAAAGAACGCTGAATGGCGACCAACACCTTGTTTCGCTGTTCACGGGTTCCCGTTTCAAAATCCTTGATTGGCACTAACATCACTTTTATTCCCAACTGTTCAGCTTGTTGCAGGTCTTCTGGGCTTAACGGATGGAGAGAGACAATAGAACGGATACCCATTTCTTGAGACAACCACTCTAGACAAGGACCTGGATAAGCGGAACCCGCAAGCCGATCAGGATACAACCAATAAAACTGACAAGTATCTCGCATTGCAATTCTCAGTTTGAAAATACAGGAAATAACAGTGGATAAGCTTTTAGTTGAAAAGAAGCCCTCTGAAAAGCAGTGTGTGTTACTCTTCCAGATGTGAATGATATTGGTTACAGTTGCTTTGATGGAAGTGGGGCAAAATGTATCGAAGTCATTTGCCGAAGCATTGGATTTGATTGGAGGCATTTCAGACCTCAATGTCTATGATCGGGAAGTACTCGTTAAGGTAGGCGTATTTGCTCCGAAGCAAAAGCAGTACACCACCATTCCTATAGCGAAAGCAATAATTGATGGTTTTGATTTAGCCCCAAAGCTCTGGTTCATTGAATCAGATAATTACCGTGGTTCAGGCTTAGAGCGCTTAGAAATTTGGCATGAGCTCTACTCAGAAAGAGTGGTTCCGCATAACCTTTCAGCCGACACCGAGACGCAAACAGTGACCATTTGCGATGAGGAGATGGAGCTATCACACTTGCTTTTCGAAAATCGCGTGTTAGTGAGCACGCACACTTTGCGCTACTATGAGAAAGGGTCAGTGATGAAGAACCTCTTTGGTCTTCTACCCATGATTCAGAAGGCTCGATTTCACAAGAACCTCGAACCCATTATCCTCGATGTGTTAGAGGTAGTAGGAGGTATCGACTTTGCTGTATTAGATGGTACCTTCGCCTACCCTGGACCCGGTGCAAGAATAAAAACACGACTACCTGCGAATGTGTTTCTCGTTGGCCGAGATGCTGTGGCTGTTGATGCCGTCGGAGCGGCGTTAATGGGATTGAATCCCGAGGAGATGCCAATTATCCAGATGGCGATGGAACGCGGACTGGGACAAGGGGATCTTGAACAGATCGATATCGTGGGACTCGACTTTGATGTAATAAAAGAGAAGCTGAAAAAGGAGAGCTAGCGTAATCTAACCTGTTAGAGAACCCCTGAGTTTATCGAAGGTATCAAGGATTCGTGGATGCCATTCACGAAACAGATTGAGGCGTTGTTGATCTGCGAGTAGAAATTTCTCGACTGCCGGGGATTGTAGGATCTGATTGAGAAACAAGGCGTTGTTCAGGTAGGGAATGGCGGCTTCAGTAGTAGCCTGCCAGATGGTTAGCGCTTCTTCGGCTTGTTGCAGTGCTAAAGGCAGTGTATCCATCGGAAGAACATCAGGGAGCAACTCGTCAACTGATTGCGCAGGATTTAATCCCACAGTGAGGAGAACATGCTCAGTTGGCATCTCTTCAGGGAGAACGGCGAACAAGAGCGTGTTTTGCTCTTGAAGTAACACAGAGTACATTTGTGACCGTAACTTTACGAACTCCTGAAGTTGTTCTATGCCTTCTATCAACTGAGTAATGATTTTTTCACTATTTCTCACTGTTTGGGGGGAATAGGGTGTAATCGCAGAAGAACTTGTAAGTAGCATGGGCATTACGGAAGCAGCTTGAATAATTGTGTCAAGGTAGCGCGCAAACTCCTGTAAGGTCTCCTTCGGAGTTCCACTAGTGTCAATCTCTTGAAGAATCGCCGAAATCGGCAAGAATAGGTCTCTACGCAGATGTTCTTGCCAGTTTTGCACAATATGCTTTGCGTTTTGAAAGAACGGGCCCTGAAAAGCGTCAGCCATATGGATAATTTCTCTCGCATCGTGTAACAACTGGTTTGAGGCGGCCATAAGTCGATCTAGCTCTTGTGCTGTGTCTTCCAACACCCAGCGAAGGTACTTCTGGTCAAAATCTTTGGAAGGAAGAATTTGCGAAGCAGGGACTAAGAGGTTTTGTATTTGCTCGATTTCGTTGGGTGTTGCTCCAAGGTTCTTGGTTAAACCAACTGTATGTTCTTCCCATTTTGCGACGAGTTCTAAATAGTCTTGGAGCACTAGTAGTCCGTGCAGAAGTTTCTGAAGCCATTCAGTTTCCAATTTAATAGTTGTGTCAGGCTCTTGTAAAATCGCTCTGAGTTGATTGGTATCGTAAATTCCTGAATCTACTTGGACAAACCCGTGGATGAAGTCGCGCACCGTATCGGCATGTTCGACGAAGGCTTGACGAAGAGATTTCATTACAGAAGGCTTAGCCGAACATGGTAAAGAGGTTTCGGCGTAAAAATAAATTCGTCATTTGTCTTATGAAAAAATTAGTTTTGAGCCTTATGCTATCGTGTACAGATTTTTGCGCGGATTTCTGAGGGGTTTTTGTTCTCTATTGCAGCAAGGTTTTTGTGAAATCTATTACTTCAACTGATAAGGAGTTACCAGTGAAGAAAGAAAAACCACCCGGTCTCCGACCAAGCGTGGAAGAGGTTTTTAAAGCGGTAGAAGAAAAACGCGACCGATTAATTACCCTCCTCCAGGACCTAATTCGCATCCCCACCATCGTTCCCCCCGGGAATAATTACGAAAACATCATCGAGTACCTTGAACCCCTTTTCCAGAACCTCAAGTTCTCTACTAACCGTGTAATCGTTCCAGCTGAACACATTAAGAAAATTCCCCTACCCTTGGAGGGTCCACGAATCAACCTAGTTGCCAGTCGAAATTACGAAAAAGGCCACACAGCGACGATCTATGCGCATACGGATATAGTTCCCATCGAAGAACCGTGGACCAAAAAGCCCTTTGATCCCGTTCTGGAAAATGGGAAACTCTATGGCCGGGGAGCTATCGATATGAAATGCGGTATCGCAGGAATGCTTGTAGCCCTCGAAGTCATCGACGCGTTGGGACTGGAACCCCATTTTGACATCACCTGTACCCTCTGCACCGATGAAGAGATCTGCGTCTACCCAGGCATTTACCACCTAGCAAAAGAAGGATATGTTACAGGGCATGTCATCAATACCGAGTTAGGAGCCCAAAATCCTCTAATCATCGCAGGGATAGCTGGAGCTGTTGATGTTAGCATTCGTACCAAAGGACGAAGTTGCCATTCGGGGATGAATTTCATGGGGATCAATGCCGTCGAAGCGATGATCCCCCTCCTCAATGAACTCTATGCCCTCAAAGAAGAAGTAGAGCAGCGCGAGTCTTCTATACCCATCGTTCCGCTTCTCAAAGCCTTCGGAGCCCCTTCCGACCATGTCACACCGATGTTTAACATCGATATCATCAAAGGCGGAGTGAAGAGCAACATAGTCCCTGCAGAATGTGAGGTGGTGATTAACCGCCGTTACATTCCTGAAGAATCCTATGAACAAGTAGTGAAAGAGATTCAAGATGCTGTTGATCGCGGGAAAGCCCAAAGCAAAGCCCTCGATGTGGAAGTCACATTTCTCCACTTAGCACCACCATTCACAGCAGACATCACGAGCAGATTCGCAAAGAAAATGAAAGAAGCCCTCAAAGCCGTCCATGGCTATGACGACAGCGAGTTCGTCCTAGGTGGTGCTGCCGCCTCAACCGACATGGGGTTCATTCCCCTCGGGTGCAATGTCAAGCACATCATCGGACTCGGCGCGGCAACGATTGACAACACTTCTGCGCATAAACCCGATGAGTGGGTCAGCATCGACTCTCTGGTAAACATGACTAAGCAATTAGTCCACTACTTAGCCCTTTAACCCGAATATCGTGTCAGATTCGACCGTTTACACCAGGTTAGTTTATATCCCACAAAAAACGGATTTTCACATCCAAGAACTTATTTGCGTAGACGCCGCAACACCGAAAGGATGTAAATGGTACAGGACTACCTTGAACCCATAACAGAGCAGATCTTTCTGGTTCACGGTGAAAACCAGGGTCGGTTTCCACGAGCCCACGCAGTTCTTATCAACGCTGAGAAGGTTGTATTAATTGATACGGGGTGCGGCATTAGACGACTTCAGGCTGTGCAAAAGGAATTCGCCGTCAGCTCTGTCATCAATTCTCACACGCACATTGACCATGCTGCAGGGAATTGGGTCTTCCATGGAAAGCCCATTCTCGTGCCTGCGGAGGCCTTCAACTCGGCAGGGAATCTTGACCGATTATCCCGTCGATTTGTGAGCGAAGAACTTGCACCTGTGTGGCAGCGATTTGCTCAATTAGAGCTTGGGTTTCAGGACTGTCCTCCTACAGGAATGTACAATGAGAACACCGAATTTCGATTTGGTGATGTTGTCTTGACTCCCGTTTACACTCCTGGCCATACCCTAGATCATTATTGCCTTTATTTCGCAGCAAAACGCATTCTGTTTACTTTTGATTACGACCTGACAAAATTTCCGTGGTACGGTCATAAAGAATCGGGCCTGGCAGAATTTCGACGCTCAATCGCGAGATTAGAAGCCCTGCCTACAGATGTAGTTGTAT
Organism: Promethearchaeota archaeon; assembly: GCA_048938385.1. Classification (GTDB taxonomy): domain Archaea; phylum Asgardarchaeota; class Hermodarchaeia; order Hermodarchaeales; family Hermodarchaeaceae; genus Hermodarchaeum. The sequence goes on from JBHLMG010000017.1 coordinate 18,577, forward strand.
CCGCGCATAGGGGAATCATCAGGGAGAATATCCGAGCCGAGTGGGAGGCTTTTCGGCAGCGACTTGACGATAGGAATCATCGAATCCTAGCGCTCCTCGATTCTCCCAAAACATTGGAGCAACTCGTTCAAGCCGCTCCTATTTACCGGAGATTTCCCTATCAAGAGCAGTTGCTTCGTTTTTGGGAAGGTATTATGATTCAGCATCATCTTCAGGAGTTAGAAGCAGCAGGGAAAGTCAGTCGGCAGAAGACCAAAATTATTCGCGTGAAAAAGTAGTTGAGGGGAGGTAATACCTCCCCTCCAATTGTCCGAAACCGAAGGCCTGAATTATCGACTCATTTAGGTGCCGTAGTGATGTGGATATCGACTTGCGGAAGCCCATCCCAACCCATGAAATAGTATTCAAACCATGGGTAATCTGCGGTTATTTCGATGTCACCGGCACCTGGACCCGCGGCAGGTTCCAGAACAGGTGGTCGTGCGGTGACTCCTCCAAAGGGCAATAGCACCACTAGTAAAAAGAGACCCAGTGCGACTCCGAACAAGGTAATTTTTCGTTTAGTCCATTTCATTTCCTTATCCCTCCAGTGGATTGCAGCCATTTTCCGGCTACAATCACCGTGTCGGTGAATTAACTACCTCACAATTAGATAAGAATCAACGGGAGCTAAGGTGTGCAAAAAGACGCACAAATTCGGAACGGAGCGTAAAATATTGCACCAGCTGGGTAAAAAATCCGCCATCCAATGATAGGGGCTTTTGACATCGAATGAGTTAGAGGTAAACCGCTCGTTCAGAGGCTGTTTATTTGATAGAGGAAAAGGGGAATAGTCTCATCAACCTTTATTGGTTGCCACCCTTCGAAGGTCCATTGATTTGATACAATTCGTGTTTCAGGACGCAGCTCTTGAAGAAATTTGGGTTTGATTTTCTGATTCACTCGTTGACTTTGAAAGATTGTGATTACCGTCGCCTCGGAAAGGTTTTGCTTGAAAAAGTTCCCGTGGATGAGGCGCACTTTATGGTCAAGTCCCATTCGTTCAATCTTCCGTTTTGTCCGATAGAACCGAATTGGATCAGCTTCGATACCCACAGCTTTAGCACCGTACTTCTTAGCAGCCATAAAAAGGACACGACCATCACCTGAACCAAGATCGTAGAGGATGTCATTCGGCGTTACTTCAGCAATTTCGAGCATTCTCCGAACGACAGCGTCGGATGAAGGCTGGTACATTGCACCAATAACTATAGGCCAGACAAAATAGGCTAGAATTCCTGCAACGATGAGTAAGAAACCGATTATCGAAAAACCAAGAACCAACCATACATCCATTAGAACCACGGGGTCTCATAATTCTACGAGCTTTATAAAATAGTCACTCCTGATAATTCCCGCCGTTGTTTGCCGTCCCCGTACCTAGTCCTAGAGTGGTTTCTTGCTTCGTCGTTTCCAGAGAACTATAGCCAAGACGCTAGTAATGATGCCCCCGATCACGATAACTCCTCCAATGAGGAAGGGATTAAGGAACGGAGCTAGAGAAGAGGTGGCGGCGTTTACTACAATTTCGAGGGTTTCACTGCTATCTTCGACTTCGACATTTAGTTGATACTGTCCTGGGGCAAGTCCAGTTACGGTCCCTAAATAGATACCATCATAATCGGGATCGTATAACTGTAAGGTGGTCACAGCTTCTGTTGGTGTCTGTGTTAGATAGAGTCCAATAGTAAGGGAAGCAATTTCATTCGAGGGGATGCCGATTAAGTAGGCAGCGGGATCCTGGGTTTCTACTGTGACAGCGAATCCGGTTCCGTCAGGCAAAGGTTCCATGGTGGTAGAACGAACATAGGAAAGCCCGAGTGCAGCTTTAACCATGGCTAGGCAGACTTCATAGGTAGGAGCGTATTGGTACCCGTCTGGAAATCCACCACCTGTAGCACCTGTAACAATGTGATGATCTACGACGACTTCAACTCCGGAGACGATAGAAGCGCCAGCCTGTTCCATGGCGACATTGGATTGGGCATAAGACACCACTGTGCAACCATCAACTATTTCGTTCGAACGCGCCACCACCATATTTCCAATGCATACTGAAGCAATGACCAATCCTTCTGTAAAGGCAGTGGACACGAAATCACGGACGGCTTGACTATTAACTAAAGCCTGCCAGTGACCACCTGACGGAATAAACAGGCAATCATACCCTGTAAGATCGTTGACATCAAAAGTTGTAAGAAGTAAATCAGCAGTAATCGGCCGCGGGGGATGATTGGGACAAGAATCAATTGTCACATCCAGACTATGGGCGATGACATCGACATTGACTCCCCAGGATTCAAGGTAGTCGACGGCATCAAAGAAGGTCCAACCAAAACCATCAGTCACGAGGATTAATGCATCAACCGTGGCTTGAGTTTCGACAAGAGCAGAAAAACCAATAGCTGTACTTCCCAAGACCAAAGCCAGAAGTAACAGGAGAGATTTGTAACTCGAAGACGCCATGATTAGAGTTGCTAAGTCTGAGTATTAAACCGAAACTTATGCGGCAATCGATTTTTTTCAATGAACGAAACCGGCTCTAAGTCATTTCTTTGCCTGTAAAGGTGTGAGGTTTTTTACCATTTTTCTTGAAGACGGTATCGCACATAATACTGCTATGATCATTGCGACCTGTTGAGGTTATTCAAATGAGGCTTGATTTCGAAAAGCTATACGCTGATTTATCCGATGAGGACCGCGAGGACTTGGAGGGATTTCGGAGACATGTCATGCATTTCAAATGGTTCACCGATAGCTGTGAAACTTGGGAAGAACTGATCGGTGCACTATTAGCCCAAGTCCATCACATTCGTGAGCTCCAAGCGAAAGGGGCCGTCATTGTTGACACCGATGGTGAGACTCTGTACTATACAATTCCATGTGAGACACCTGTCTACGCCACGCTCTCAGGCATCGATGAAGAACAAATCACGTTCACGCTCACCGATGGTTCAATCATCTCCGCACCTCTCATTGAATGGGAGGATCTTTATGGCGAACCCATTGGACGCCAGCTCATACTCTTTGTCAATGAGTTAGGGCGTGTGCAAGGCTACATCCTTGCTCATGAAGGAGACTCTTAGCGAACGCTTCGAAAAGACAGGGAATAAAGATAAGCTAAAGGCAAGTCTTTTTATACTGGTTTTACCGCAGCAAACCTATCAGTACCTATAAGTGAATGTTTTAGGGGAGTCTTTTCCCGAAAAGGCGTTTGCCAATTAACATTTCCTTTTAGAAATCTGACATGATAGAATTGTGGTACCGAAAATGAGTTACGAACGAGAGCCTGTTGAGGCAACTGTCGCAGAACTGCGACCTAATATGAAAAGTCTGAACATCACCTTCAAACTCGTTGAAAAAGGTGAAGAACGAGAAGTCACCTCACGCCGTGACAACGAAACGCATCGTGTTCTTGATGCAATCGCTGGCGACACATCTGGTATAGTGACTTTGTCCCTCTGGGATGACATGATCGACACCGTAGAATTAGACAAAACCTACCGACTTGAAAACGGCTACACCAGCCTCTTCCAAGGGCACCTCCGACTCAACATTGGGCGGTACGGTGAACTCAAGGAAGCCGAAAACTCTATCGAGGATATCGATACTGAAAACGACTTGTCCGCAGAAGAGCATGAACGCCCACCCCGCCGATCCTATGGCGGATATGGTGGCGGTCGAAGTTATGGCGGTGGCGATAGAAGCTATCGTCGCGGTGGCGATTCACGTCGTGGTGGCGGTCGAGACCGCGGTCGTCGACGCTACTAAAACATCCAAGAACTCCTCTAATGGGCACTTCCTCTCAAAAAGGAAGGCCCTTTATTCCTTTTTTTTAAGAATAGTAATTTCCTGTTAAACACCCATGAACAGGCCAGGTTGATTGAAAACTCACCTGGAGCTCTATATTCATCTCATTCCGGGTAAGTTCAATAAATTTAACCGTATTCCCCGAGTAAAAGCGGTAAAACTTCTCGTGTGGATTTTTTTGATGCAGAAGGTTTATTACAAGTAGGTTTTCGTAGCCTGTTGTTTTTGTGTCCGTCGATGTATTCCCACCCAATTCCGAAGTTGGCTGAAATGACCGATTGCATGAAAAAGATTCTGAAGAATCGCACCTTCCACTGTAGAGTGTTCACCCCATTGAAAGGTAAAAGCCATGGATAATTTGTCATCCGAAAAATCCTTGATAGCGTCTATCATCCGATCGATTGCCCGATTCAAATCTGCCTTTGGTAACTGCGATGGGGAAAACCGCGTTGAGTCATTCAGGAACCAATTTCCCGCATCTTCGAAAATGGCTTGAACTGTGTGGTTGAAAGTCTGCCGTACGCTGTATTCATGTTCATTGACCTGAAACTCCCAACAACGCGCGTTTTCGATTACTTCAATCGTTTGGGCACCATGCCTACGCAATTCTTCCCACAATCGAACAATCACAGCAATAGCGGTCACAACACTCACCTATGCTAGTTCGCAGTGAATGTAAATTATGACTCACTTTGATAAAAAGATGAAGAGAATACCTGCGTCTATTTGTGCATTTCAACCGACACAATGAGCGGTACTCTTAAGGGGACACTCCAGCTTATTTTCCAAAACCGCCTTTGAGGTCATCAAGATGCCAAAGATTCAGAAAAGCGCATCTGCGCAAAAAATTGGACAAATCCACTATGATGCTGCCATGAAGGGTGATCGCAAGACCTGGGAAGCCACGCTCACTGCAAGAAACCTACGCACTCTCAAACGCAGAGGAACCCCGTTCTATTGGTGGGATACAGCCTGTCAACGAGCAGAAATTGGCGTCCGCTATAAGTTCGAACGGGAGGATAAAGTCACGGACACCAGAGCCAAACTTTTTTTCAAACGGTTCAACAAAGACGGAAGCCTGCGGGGAAAATCTGTCCCACTCACCCTCATTAAAGAAAACGACGAATGGCGCATCCACATTGCCAGTTACTAAACCCCTAAACGATGACCACGGATCCTCGTTTCGAGTCTAGCTACATATTCGTTATTTTCTCGTTTGTAAGGAAAACCCACTCGCAAGCTATTCCATGGGTCGTTTCCTAATCGCTAAACCGTTGATTCAACCTTTCAGAACGCCTCTTTACATCGAGCCCTTCGAGTCGAGCATTAGTGACAACCCTAAGCCAACGAAGAAGAATGCTAGAAACCCAAAAACTGCGCCATACATAAAACCAGCGCTAATGTAAGCATCTAACGCATCACCAATGGCGAGGGCTAACGCCACGACGAAGAGCGCGCCACCAACGCTAAACAATAAGAGACCTGTTCCACTTCGCAATGAAATCCCTCAACTGCATCTTCCTTGATCTCGTACTTAAAATTAATCACACGATCAGTACAAGAAAACCAATTGGAAACAGCAGTGAATTATGCTTACACCTTGTTCAGTGTGAGTTTTTCTTATAATGATAGATATGTTAATGGGTAGATGATGTATCGTTGAATCCGCTTGAGCGCAATCACGGTTTGTTGGTGTAGCTATGAGCACTCAACCTCCAACTACAAAAAAGCCCCATCGCTTTGGCATGGATGAGAAGCAGTGGGTAGCCTTTACATCCGTGATTGCCGCGATCATCCTCACCACAACTAAGCTAATCGTAGGGCTATGGACCAATAGTTTAGGGATCCTCTCAGAGGCCCTCCATTCAGCCCTAGATCTATTCGCCGCAGGAATAACGCTATACGCTGTTCGAAAAGCCGCAACACCAGCCGACACCGATCACCACTATGGACATTGGCGCGTCGAGAACCTATCCGCTCTCACTGAAACCATTTTGTTACTAGTAACCGTGATCTGGATAATCTACGAAGCGGTCCGCCGTATCATTTTCTATGATCTTATCATAGAGGTCAATCTGTTAGCTTTTGGCGTAGTCATATTCGCCATTATCATTGATTTTTCACGCTCACGCGCATTAAAACGAACCGCCAAAAAATACGATAGCCAAGCCTTGGCAGCAGATGCCCTCCATTTTAGCACAGACATACTCAGTTCCAGTGTTGTCTTAGTCGGATTACTTTTCACTTTCTTTGGATTCCCCCTTGGAGACCCTTTGGCGGCAATAGGAGTCGCTATTGTCGTGCTTTTCCTGACGATAAAACTAGGTCGGGAAACCGTCGATATACTGTTGGATCGGGCACCGTCCGGCTTAGTACCGCCCATTAAACGAGCCATTGAACAGATCGACGGAATCAGAGAGTGTGGCCGGATCCGACTGCGCAAAGCAGGGCCAATAACTTTTGTTGATATTGTCTGTCATGCTGACCAAACAATTCCTCTTAGCGTCGCCCACGAGATTAGTGTGAAAGCCCGAAACACCGCAGAGCGAATCGTGGGTCGCGCTGATGTCGTCATCCATATGGATCTAGCATCGAAACAGCACCCTCACCTTGGTAAAAATCTTCGAAAAATCGCCAAAAACTTCTCCTGGATTAAAGACATCCATGGTATTGAAACCTTCGAAGAAAACGATCAGATTGCCCTCGTATTAGACCTTCAAGTCGACCGGAAAATGAGCCTCGCCAAAGCCCATCACCTCGTCACCGAATTTGAAACACACATCAAATCACAGTTCCCCTACATCAACGAAATAACCACCCACCTTGAACCCAGCCGTTCACCGGAAACACTGCTTCGAGATCCAACAGCCATCGAAGCCAAAATACATACCCTCGTTAGAAAGAACCCCCTCCTACATAATTGCCATGACCTCCAACTCATCTCCCTCTCACCTAACTTGTACAACCTCACCTTCCATTGCGAAGCATCTCCCGAACTCACCGTTGGAGAGATACACAGGGCGACAACACTGCTCGAAGACGAAATCCGTGACGCGCTCCCTATTTTTTCTCAAATCATCATCCAAGCTGAACCATTTAAGCCAAAACCGACAAGGAACCTTGGAAAAAATCACGCCAAATAAATAACATCCGCTTCCAGCTTCGAACGGCACATATCTTATTAAAGAGTACCAAGCTATGACAGCCATGGACATTCTGACCATCGTTTTTACCATCGTCGGTGGTCTTGCTCTCTTTATGTATAGCATCAAATTGCTCAGCGATAGCCTTTCAAAAATAACGGGTCCACGCGTTGTTAGAATTCTTGAAAAGGTCACTGATAATCCTGTGAAAGGCATGGGTGTAGGAACAGCCACTACCGTGATGACGCAAAGTTCGAGTATTACGGTTCTAACATTGCTAGGGATGGTCAATGCAGGAATTATGACCTTTCGACAATCTGTAAATGTCATGCTGGGGTCTGAGATAGGAACCACAATAACAGCCCAGATTGTGTCATTCAATATTGGTTTGACGTATTTTCCACTAATTGCAGTAGCCTTCTTTGTTGGATTTCTTTCTAAAAATGAAAAGGTAAAATTCGTAGCGAAAGTCGTGTTTAGCTTAGGCTTGCTCTTTCTAGCCATGGATTTGATGGGATTGGGAATAGAACCCCTTGTGAATCTCCCAATTTTCGTTGACTTACTTAACACCTATGGGCAAAATCCACTTATCGGGGTACTAATAGGCGCCTTGATTGCGGGAGTAACCCAAAGCAGCTCAGCTACCACTAGTCTCATAATCGCATTTGGCAGGGCAGGTGCCATCAGTTTAGAAGCCGCAATAGCTAATGTGATGGGTGCAAACATCGGAACCACTTTCTTAGAATTATTCGCTGCTGTCGGAGCAGCACCCCCAGCGAAAAGGACAGCTTTGGCTCAAGCAATGATTAACATCGTTGGGGTTCTCGTTTTCTTGCCATTTCTTGTGCCATTCGCTGGACTGGTGACCCTGACTAGCCCAGACCTTGCCAGGCAGATAGCTAATGCACACACAATCTTCAATGTGTTGGTTAGCCTTATGTTCATTCCACTAGTCGGCGCTTTAGTGTGGTTCTGTGAACATGTAATTCCAAAACGCGAAGGCGAACTCAAGTCGAGGCATTTCTTTGATGAAAAAATGCTTAATGTTGCACAACTTGCAGTAAGAGAGGCAGAAAGAGAAGTGGTTAGCATCGCAGAAAAAACTCTCAAAATGCTGAACCTGAGTAAAGCTGCACTAATTAACGAGGACCTAGATGCTGCAAAAGAGGTGATCGAGTTAGAAGATGAAGTAGATGCCTATTGCGATGAAACAGAACTCTTCATCGACAAGATCAGAGAAGAGGATCTCACAGAAAGGCAAAAGATATGGCGTATAAAATTACTAAACATTCTCACAGATATTGAACGCGTAGGAGATATGACGAATAACCTTGCTGAATTCGCCATTCAAAAGGTGAAAGACAAAATCCCGTTCTCGGAGATAGCGAAAGAAGAACTAAGCAAGTTATTTGAAAAAGTTGAAGAAACCCTTACTACAGCTATCACTGCGATGCAACAGAGAAATGAGTTCCTCGCTAAACAAGCAGTTGAGTTGGAAGACGAAGTCGATGTCTTAGAAAGGAAATACAAGCGGAAACATATCAAGAGGACAAGTGAAGGAATTTGTGCTCCTGAGGCAGATGTTATGTTCACAGAAACTCTCAGAAACTTAGAGAGAATCAGCGACCACGCCGACAACATTGCCTATGATGTCTTGGATACTTTCTTCAATCAACACATTTTAGGAACCCGAAAAAGAATAGCAACCCCCTAAAAAGGGAACACCACTACCCTGGCATGTTCTTAATCATTGGTTTTTTGTTATTTTTTTTAACGCCTTGAACTATGTGAATTCAATTCATTGTGGTAGTTGTACTTTCCGAGTCTAGGGATATGACTCTTGATGTGTTGCCCTTTTGTATACTTTGAAGCAGAAGCTGGATTCTACACCTTTCTGTTCAAAAAAATTACAAAAAAGGGATTACCAGTGTCAAGTGTTGCACTCCTCAGCTCCCCTTGATTGATATGCCTCGCTAGCCCTTTGTCAGTTGTTCTTCAGAACTCCACAAAGGATGGTGATGGAAAAAATGACGCTTAAGGATATGGAACGGGAACCACACCAAATAGGGCATAGCTCCCAAAAGAGGGAAGAGGGAGACACCGATGACTGGGTCTATACGACAATACAAGGCCACGACATTGATGTTACCGTAGCTCTGGAAGGATATGACCACTACACAATTACTACTCCTTGGTATCGTGCCCAGGTGCGAACTTACGATCTCCTTGACACAGTCGTTCAATTCTGTAATGCCCTCTATGGTAGTGGCACTCTTACGATTCTCGTCTCATAAAATCGATGAATCTGAAGTTATATGGAACATCACAAATCACACAATATTGGACGGAAGGGAAGTAGAACCACTTAGAAAAAACTGACTAACGGTTTAGAAGCACCAATGGATAACGCCTGCGTCTTAGCAGAATTTTCGATAGTCATTTTTTTCCAATGGCAAAAATGACGGAGGCATCCATCACGCCGGTTTCTTTTACGCGGGCTTTTAGCCGTTCGGCTTGCAAGAAAAGTTCGGATGTCCTTTCCAAGAAGAGTTCGGATGTCCTTTCTCTAGACTTCAACCGTTTGAGAGTCTTATCAATCCCTTCAATGAATGCTACAACCAATGATGCTGATTTGGGGTCTTCGCACTCAAACCGTTGAGCACAATGCAAACACTTCACATACCGCGAGGAATACAACACTTCTACCTGAGCTAGTTGGAGGGTGTTCAGCAATCCCTCGATCTGACTCCGCGTCAGCGTTTCGTTATGTGTGACCCCCTGCAGTCGATCAATCTTCGCCCCCCAATGGTGTTCCATAATCGCCGTGCGTTGCGCTTCACTCTGCGCGCCATCCCGATACATCTCCTCTACGATGAGCACCCCGCCAGGCTTGAGCACCCGCTTCATCTCAGCCAACACTTGCGAGGTATCATCCAGATGGTGCAACGAATTCGCGATACAAACCGTGTCAAAAGAGGCATCCTCAAAGCGTAAGTGCATCGCATCCATCTCAATGAACTGCACCGATTGTCCCTCAAATTTCTCTCGTGCTGTTGTTAGATCCTCTGAAGCGATATCCACACCGACGAAGCTGTCAAAGGCCTTCAACAGCTTCATCAGCGTTTCGATGAATGTTCCCTTCCCCGTACACACATCCAACACCGCTCCCCCTGAAATCCTTGCCAACTGTTGGGCAATCTCCTGCGCACCAGACCCCTCTAAATTCGGTAAATACTCCATTTTCAACCGCCACACCCATCTACTCTCAGAAATATTAACCTACTCCACTGACACAAAAAAAGCGCAGAAAAAAAGGTAGGAGAACAAGCCTCCTAGTCAACGCAGAGTTAAGAAACAGTAGTGGCTCAACCCCCCATTCTGCTCCAAGCACTCTAGCTTGATTCACCTTTTACTCTTAATCACGAAAGGTTGACATTATTTCATCATTCATAACACACACGAACTCCAAAATGTTTTAGGAATGAAATCATGGTAGATATGTGGAGGGCTAGGTTACTGCAATTACCCTTTGATTGGCTGACACTGACTGCTTGGTTTATCCTACTGTTCGCTATTTGGCTCATCGCAACGATTTTTTACAATATGTATGAAGAAAAAAGACAAATACCAGGAGTAAGTCAGTGGATTGCTCAAAAGGGTAAAATCCTTTGCACCCAAGCGGAGTTTAAATCCGGTATCCAACTTTCTGTGAGCCCTTCAGACCCTCGGATTCAACGCCTTGATTTGGGCTCCTTCCGCACCCGAGATATTCATGGCAATATCCATAGTTTCTTTCGCATGCGCCTTCATTTAGCACTAGACGCTGGAATCCACTTTGATTTAACCCCCAAACGCTTTGTTCCCGGTGGGATGATTTTTGAACCAGGTGAAGCCATAATCGGAATTGACGCCATTGATCAAGCCTTCTACACAGAAACCACTATGTACAAAGAAACTGCACATCTTCTCCAAACACCCAAAATCCTTACAATCCTTGAAGAGCTCCATGAACTCCGGAAACTCCAAGTTAAAGGTGATGTCATTGAACTCACCTTCAAACGCAAAGTCGAATTACTTGAAACAATGTACCGACTTGCCCGTACAATTGCCTATCGCCTTGAAGAACTCTACATCTAACCCCATTCCACACGCATTCACTAGAGCAGGAATGATTGCCCCCAAAACACCAAGGGATTGGAAACAGGGACCGATCCTGCTCGCGCCGAGTTCTGTATGGTCGCACTACAAGCCAGAATATTTTAACCATGAAAGAGGAAAAACTTGCAATGATGCTTAAACATGCGTTGGTCCGTGAACCCGGAGCCCAATACGCTCAGTGTATTTCATCCCATCCATGGCATCACACCGTGAATGTGGCCCGGGCTCGAGACCAACATGCCGCGTACACTCACACTTTGGCGGAACTCGGACTCGAAATCATTCGATTACCTCGCGACGATCAACATCCAGACGCGTGCTTTATAGAAGACACCGCAGTCATTTACGAAGGCAAAGCCCTCCTTAGCCGCCTAGCCAAGAAGAGTCGGCGCGGCGAAGAAGATTCAGTGGCAGAAGTGCTTCGAGAGCATTTACCAGTACACCGTATCAGAGCTCCAGGCACCCTCGAAGGAGGCGATGTGATCCAATTACCCCACCGGATCATTAGTGGAATCAGTCAGCGAACCAACCAAGCAGGTATTACGCAGATGCAGTCGTATTTTCGCGTACCAATTGACACCATTGTAGACCCCCACCTCATCCACCTGAAGAGCCATGTGACCTACCTGAACAACAATATCATGCTCACCACTCCGATCTATGCCGACCACCCCATCCTGTCTGATTTCAAGGTCCTCGTTGTCCCCGATAACGAGCACTATGCCGCCAATACCCTCACCTTTGATGATACCGTGTTAATGCCCGCTGGATACCCGAAAACCTACCAGATGGTCGAACAATCCGGTTTCACAGTAATTTGTTTGAACATGAGTGAAATCGCCAAATGTGACGGCGCCCTCACCTGTTTGTCCCTCCTATTCTGAACCCCTTCACCCACGCATACTGATTAATAAGGACAAGAGTAAGTAACATGGAGGTCTAATGATTGTCTGAGCACACTATGAAGGACCCCGTAGGTAAAATTACGAATTATTATGCCAAAATCAGTGTGGCTGTCGTAGAATTAACGGCACCATTAAAGAAAGGCGAGAAAATCGCCATTAAAGGCACTACGACCGAGTTCACCCAAACTGTCAAATCCATGCAAATAGACCGGAAAGACATCGATACAGCCCAAACCGGTCAAGCCATTGGATTAAAAGTCAAGGACCGCGTTCGTCCGGGAGATATGGTTTTTCGCGTCTAAGCTGACGCACACATCACTTAAAAAGCAGCGGTGGATTACACCAATGCCCTGCTCCTTGGATTCCTTTTTAATGGCCACCAGTTCTTTATTTCTTTGAAAACTGTTCTGGAAGATGGATGGCGAAAGCGCACTCGTCATCACCACTGGCAATCGTGGTAATCACTTCAACCTGGACCGGCTTATCCAGAATGCCTTCCCACAGGGTCTTATACCACCCGGAACCGCAAAAGCAAAAAGTCTTGGATATGGGATCTGTCGATGTCCTGATCCAGCCACAATGGCAATAGGCTCGACGTTTCGACTCAGAATCGGTTGCTGCTTCAAACTTTTGAGGGGCAAAGGGAATTTTAGTAACATAGATAATGTTTCCCTTTCGCTCCGGATACTCATAGTAGGATAATCCATCCCAGGAAGTATCTGTATGCATCAGTTTTAGCAATTCATCGATATCTCTGTGTTTTTGATATTCTCGTTTGAGTTTTTTAATTCGAGACATCGGAAAGCGATGAGAACAACAGAGAAGGATTTCTCGGCGGGTATCGTTCTCCTTAACGAGTGCATCAAGCCGCTCGATCGCTCCTTTCACCCATTCGGCTTTCCGCTTTGGAGAACTTTGGGTGGACACGGGACGCCCATCTTCGAGAACCTGCTCTTTGATAGAGCTACCCACAAATCGTTCAAGGGCTGCTTTGAACTTATCCAACCAAGTCATAACAACCCAGTACACATATCCGTTTTTATGCCTTCATGTTCACTCCAATTCAAAAAAGAGAGAAACGGGAGATAAAACCTCTCCCGAACGAAGAACTCATCACTTAGGTGTTGAAGGTGATTGGCGGCGCCGGTACAGTACGCCGATGGTCAGAGCACTCACGAGGCCTATAGCGATGGCAACTGCGGGAAATCCCGGAAATGGGGGAGGTGGTGTTGTACCGTTGCCATTGCCACCATCAGGAGGTTGAGTCAAGATTTGATCGTAGACTTCGATGTCATCGATGTAGCCACCTTCGACCATGAGGACGATGAAATAGACCGATGTAGTATGTCCATTATGTTGAGCTTGAATCTGATGAACGCCGTTAATCCAAACATGGAAGTATCCTGTGGTATTACGCGTCACAATCACTTCAAGCGGCGTGTTCAGGAGGCCTACAACAGTATAACCGCCCATCACACTCGCAACCCCTCCAACATTCCGGTATAAGCGAATATAGTCATTGTTCGGAATGAGTTCGAGGTAGTAGCCATCATTAGGTCGTTGATAACCAACGCCACTCGTATCCAACGCGAGAAAGGCGACACGGATACCTGCCACAGTTTCGCAACAGACATCAAACCGCCACTCACCATATGCCACAGTACTCGCATGATGAATCCAATTCCACACATCGACACCAGCTTCGAGCTGCAGATTCGTGGCTGAATACGAACCTTCTTGAACCGTCCACTCCGGCGCGTAAGTACCGTCGTTGAAGTTATCCGACCACACCGGCAACTGCCCTTCAACCATAGCAAAGCCGCCCAGGGCACTGCACACACACAGCAACATCCCAAGCACTACTACTGTTGAAAAGCCACTCTTCTGCCATTTCCTTTTCATATTAGGTTTCCTCCAAGAACCTCCCCTCCAATTAAAGGGGAGAATCCGTTTAGTAGCCGATTTTTGGCATCAACTGCGATATAAGCCCGCGTAACCACCTGAGGTTTACAAAGTACGAAAACGCGCCTCGAAATAGCCCTTTTCATAACCAATCAGGTTGTAAACGGAAATTCATCGATACATTCGAAGGAACCGATTGGTGTGCAATCAAGTCCGGTGCAGCAAAATTAGAATTCCACGCGGTGATTGGACACTTGCACGCCTACTAGTTCGGCTAAACGAATGTAACTGAGCCCCACAAAGAATGTTTGGGGACGCACAATTACTGCCCCTGCTCGCTTGGCAAATTTCGCCTTTTTCGCCTTGTCTGTAATGGCTTCAATCGTTGGGAGATCTTTCGCCGTACAAAAATGGAACAAGGTGGGTCTGTTAGCGACCAACCAAGTATTCCAATATTCTCCAGGATTTTGTTCCATCACCCATTTCGTAACTTCTTGAGGAGACACCTTCGTGTCATCAAAATCAATGACGACATTAAAGGGGATTACCCCACCAGCACTCATCTTGGTGAAAATGGTGAAATACAGTCCGCCTCCCTGTATGAGCTCTCGAAGCACCTGTCGCACCCGTCGTGCAGAGAGTTTAACTTCTCTGGCGATCTCTGTAGCAGGGATCCGCGCATCCTCTAATAAACATCGAAGAACCTGCAATTGTTGCTTAGTGAAGGTGGTTTTATTCCCCCGATAAGCATACTGAGACCCAAATTGTAGGGGCGTGGGCGTGACAGGGTATACGAAATAAATCATCACTTTCTTCACGGACATTAATCCCCGCAGGAAGCGTCCTAACTCAAATAGCCCCAACGGACCAACGACTTCCCCAAGCACCCAGATTTTCCGAGGGCTAGTCCTCATGACTACTTTCACTGAAGAGTGAGTGCCGATCAGACTGAAGAAGGCTTCATCATGTTCTGTCCCGTCCGTGTTCACTTCGGCAAGACAATAGTCTGCATCAATTGTAGCTAAAGATAACAGCACATAGGGCCGACTCAGAAACTTCACTTCCCTGAGCTGCGTAATGCGCTTTTTCACGCTTGTCGCCGTTAACCCCAGTTTCTCAGCTATACCTCGATAGGTTGCTCGACAATTCCTGTAGAGCTCTACAATGATACTTCGATCCACCATGTCCACCAGTAACCACTCGCATCCAACAAAGCGCTATTCTTGCCTAAATACCATTCGAGCCCAAACCACTAATAAAGAGAAAAACGGGAAGCAGGTACCCTCCTACAACACCGAGGAGCTTGTGGGAGTAAAATTCGGTGTAGGCATTTTTTACAGCTACGCTTAAGCCAATATACCTCCTTAGCGCATCCTAAAAGAAGAAGTAAAGCCTAGAAACGATTGATAGGCTCGAAGCAGTGGTGGAATGCACCTGCGAATTGCTTATTTTTTGACGCTTCTCGAAGCAGCCTTGATCAGAAGCGAAGAGGATAAAAGGTTCTTTTCCTTGGTTAGTCCTTGCTTAAGGAGGGTTTTCAGTTTGAGTTCAAGTCGAGATTGGGTATTTCGGGGCGGAACAAAACCTACGAAGGATTCACAATTCTTCGAAAACATGACTCGAATAATTTTCCAGGCCGGTTTAAGTTGGAAGATGATTTCCCAAAAATGGCCCGCGTTTCAAGACGCCTTCAGTAAATTCGACATTGGCCGTGTCGCAAAATATACAGCGAACGACATCACTAAATTACTCACAAATCCAGCCATCGTCCGCAATCAACAGAAGATTCGGGCGACAATTTCCAATGCTCAAGAATTCCAAAAGATCTCAAAGGACTCAGGTTCTTTTCGCCAGTATTTAGACAAGCTACTACAAACCGAGGGATTAGCGTACACCCTAAAAGATCTCCAAAAACGATTCAGCCGCCTAGGTCCGTCCAGCGCACGAATGTTTCTTTGGAGCATAGGAGAAGATATACCCCACCCCGAAGAATGATACCGCTAACAACAGACCATTAGCTCATTGAAAGAAAGGGAGGGTAACCACCAACTTCTAAACTACGCCCTGTTAGTTAGAAGCACGAATGAAGCACACCAGCACCTTACTCTATGCACTCCTTCTTTGTAATCCATGTAGATAATAAATTTGCCAGAATCTACACCCAAGAGATATAAGAAAAGAACATCACTTTTGTTGCTAACATGAGTGGTGCCAATGGTTGATGAAGAAGGATTTCGAACCTTTTTGAAGAACCAAAAAAAACCAGCTAATATAATAACCCAATTCATTCGCTTCGTTAGCGAGTTCCTCGGCTACCTCCAGAAGTATCAGCAAAAACACCTCGATACCCAACACCCCGAAGACCTCCACGCGTTTTTCACCTGGTTGGACCAGCACTATCGCCGCCCACGGATCAACCGCTACTTCTACGCGTTGAAATTCTATTACGAATACCTATCAGAAACAGACCTTTACTATACCGCCAACGAAATTCTTGGTATTATCTCTCTCGAAGCGCTTGAACTCAAACACTTCGCTGGTGCCAATCCCAAAGTCACGAAAACACTCGCCTCTCACGACATTCGAACCGCTGCGCAACTGCTCGCAATCACCCGCACCAAAGCAGCAAGAGAACAACTAGCTGAAGAAGTTAATCTTCCAGAGACAGCCATCCTTGAATTGGTCAAACTGAGCAATTTAGCACGCATTCCCGGACTGAAACAGAAACGAGCCCGACTCTTCTACGATGCAGGGTTGGACACCCTAGCGAAAATCGCTGCCTACGACGACCCCAAAGAACTCGTTACCTTTTTCGCAAGCTTCGTTGAACGCTCAGGCTTCGATGGACGAGCCGTTTCTCTCTCTGAAGCCCAATTTACCCTTGGCATGGCACAATACCTCAAACCCATCACTGAATTCTAACACCAAAGATGCCTCCACCATGAACACTCAATCGAAAAAAAAGGGGAGGTACACGCCTCCCACAATTCTGAGCGTGATTAGAAGCAGCGGTGGTTTACGCCAGCCTCCTGCTCCAGGTACTTCTTCTTGGACAGTAAAATGCGTTAAAACCTCACAGCATAAAGGCTAAATGTGACTAAAAGCATTTGACGCAATGAAGGGAGATTGCTGATTTGGTAGAAGATGTAATTATTGACCAACTAGTAGGTAACATCCTTGATAGAAAAACAGATCAGGAACCTTTCTTGTGTAGGTGTTAGGGTTGAGGGAGTTAGTACAATCCATAATTGACCAAAGACCAAGTGATGTACACATTGAAGCTCGCTACCATTCGAAAAAAGAAATGAAAGTGCTTATCAAAAAGGGCGTTCTTCAAACAGCAAAAATAGACAAATTCGAAGGAATTGGCATTAGAGTGCTTGCAGAAGGTGCATGGGGTTATGCAAGTACTAGTAAATTAGAACAAGGTTCAGTCACTTCGACCCTGAAAAGCGCGTTGGCAGCTGCAAAAACCCTTGGGAAGAAAAAGCCTCCGATTGAACTGGCGCGAATAAAACCTATTTCTGGTAATTTCAAATCTCTTGGGAAAGACCCGATCAAAAATCACAGTATCGAAGACTGCATCGAACTCGCATTAGAATCCGACAAAGCCATCATGAGTTCGGATCAGAGGATTAAAGGTTCAGAGGTCTTGATCGAAATTCCGACAAATCACAAAATCATCATGAACACCGATGGCACGGATGCGCAGCTTCATGATACCCGACCAGGTTTCAGTATTCGAGCCGTAGCCTCAGAAGGGGCTAAGATAATGCCCTATCTTGATTTTCACCGAATTTGTGGGGGTTGGGAAGCCTTTGATCCGCTACTGAAAGGGCAGATGATAACCAAAGTAACTGACACCGCAATCAAGCTTCTGGATGCACCTCTCGCCAAAGCAGGAAACCACACGGTCGTCCTTAGTCCAGACGCCGTTGGACTTCTGTGCCATGAAGCTATAGGACACACCGTTGAATGTGACCTCGTACTTGCAGGTAGCGCCGCAAAAAACAAGATTGGCAAAGAAGTCGCAACAGAACATGTAACACTTGTAGACTCAGGAGATGAACCAGCGGCAGGTTGGCTTCCCGTCGATGATGCCGGGGTCAAGACCCAACGAACTGTAATCATTGATCATGGAGTGATGAAATCCTATCTCCACAGTCGCTCCTCCGCACATCACTTCAATGTGGAACCCACAGGAAATGAACGTGCCTTTGAATTCAATCTTGAACCAATGATTCGTATGAGGAACACCTACCTTGAACCGGGTGATTATACACAGGAAGAACTCGTGGAAGACATCGACTTTGGATACTTGTGCGCTAAACGAGGCGGAGGAACTTCAGATGCCTCCGCGGAGTTCATGCTCGGATCACTGGCAACCTATGAAATCAAGAACGGCGAGATTGGCAACCTCGTCAAAAATGTTACATTCACTGGGAATGCCTATGATGTTCTGCAAACGATTGATGCCGTTAGCAAAGAATGGGAGGTTCTTGGTGGTTCTTGCTGGAAAATGCAACCAGCAAGAATAGGAGGCGGTGGAGGATCAATACGAGCCATAATGATGGTCTCAGGAGATATCGGAGGGAGCTAAAATGGACCCGGATATACTCTCACTCATTCAGCCCTTTGTGAAGAAAGGAATGAAAATGGGAGCAGATGAGGTGGAACTATTTGCTGAAAAAGAGGACAAAAACACCGTGAATATTGAGGCCAACACCCTAAAATCCACGGAAATCGGGACCCTACAAGGTGTCGGGATTCGGGCTCTAGTTAACAAGTCACTAGGATTCGCCTGTGTTAGCTCGCTAGAACCAGAAAAAATTCGGATAACTCTAAAAAGGGCAATCTCAATTGCGAAGTCTACTCCGCTAGATGAACATCACCAACTCGCCCCTCAAAAGCAATTAACCAAGGTAAAAGGCGTGTACGATGAAGCGGTAGAACATTTCGGAATTGAACAAGCACTTCACAGAGGAGGACAACTCTTAGACTCTGTGAGAAAAATTGACGAAAGAATCTCGATTATGTTAGGAGGATTTGTAACAAGGGTCAATGAGAAAGCCATTGCTACTTCTACTGATATTGAGGCCTCTGAGAAAAAAACCGCTTGTTATTATTTCCTCGGTGGAATGGCCATTGATGGACCAGACATCGGTGTTATAGATATCGATGGCCACGCGATGGTAACAGTTGACGACTTTGACATCGAAAACGCCGCCCAACGCTTCGCACACAAAGTCCTCAGTAATCTTGGTGCCCAACAAGCTAGGTCCTTCAAAGGCCCGGCGCTCCTCTCCCCCTATGCGATAGTAGAGCTCTTTAATACCCTCATTCAATCATCTTATGCAAGCAACATCCAATCAGGGCAAAGCCATTTCCAAAATCGTCTGGGTGATGAAATCGCATCCAAAGAACTTACAATTGAAGAAGATGGAACTGTGACTCAGAGTTATGCAAGCAGTATGTTTGATCGAGAAGGCAATCCACACATTGCAATAAAAATCCTCGACTCGGGCAAATTTACTGGCGTACTGCACAATGCATATACCGCACATCACGAGGGAATTGAATCCACAGGACACGCTATTGGTACATTTCGCGAACCGCCCAGTATTGGCTCCACCAACCTCAAAATCCACCCCAGCAACCTCTCCTTCGATACTCTAGTATCAGAAATCAAACACGGCCTTCTCATCCAACGCATTAGCGTCTTCCCTGACCCCATCTCTGGAAATTTCTCCGCAGCGCTCAAAGGCGCTAAACTCATCGAGAACGGCGAAATCACCACTACCCTCAAAGAAATCACCGCTCTCGGAAACCTCTACGAGAGCCTCAACCACATCACCGGCATCGAAAACACCCTCCATCCCGGTATCACTGAACGAATCTACATGACCGGCGTGACCAAACGCTGGCACATCCCCCACATCCGCATCGACAACCTCCAATTCGTCGCCTAACACCGACCCAGCAAAAAAGAAACAAAACTGGAAGCCCCCCCCCACAACACCGAGTGTGATTAGAAACAGTGGTGGATCATGCCTGTGCCCTGTTCCAGGTACCCCTTTTTGTACTTCAGATATTTCAGTAGGGGGTAATGAGTATGATTCTCATTATGTAAAGTTCAAAACTAACATCTATGATATAAGGTAGCAACCCTTCATGACAGCTGAGTTGAGCGTGATACTTGATGGATACCATTGATCGAAAACTGCTTTGGGAGCTCCATGAAAATTGTCGTGCTTCCTATAAGACCTTATCCAGTGTGTTGGGCATATCTGCCAATGCCGTAAAAAAGCGAGTAGCAAAACTCATCGATACCGGTGTCATCTTTAATTACACCATAATGTTCTCATTAGATATGCTAAGCTCAGAAGTTTTGTATGGACTCGTTCATACAGATGGCGAGGAAAAGGCTCAAGACTTTATTAATCAGCTTGGAGCCAACCCCATGATTCATGTGGTTGGATCAATCGCTAGCCTAACCGGAGGGGCATACATTATCTCTGCACAATATATTGGAGCCCCTGGGCTATTAGAATTAGGTCGGTTTATTCGCACCCTTGACCATGTATCAGAAGTTGAACTTTTCCCCCTTTTAATTCCTCAAGACCATGCCGATGCACAGGCATTTCCAATTCGATCAACACGGAGGGAAGGAGAGTTTACGAAAACAGAGCTGAAAGTTTTGCAGTGTTTGCTTGAAGATGCAAGGATGTCTATCAGTGATATCGCAAACCTCACAGGATTAACAGCTCGGAGAGTGGGACGAACCATCCAGCAACTTATGAACCGCGGGGTCATGTTTTCAGTACGCTGGAATCTCAGTGCTGGAGGATTAGATGTGGTCATTATACGAATCAGGGTTGATGAACTACAAAAGTCAATAAGTGAGGTGTCTGGATGGTTGCGTTCTGAGTTCCCAGATGAATTCTGGTTGCCGTATATATCCGCAGACGAACCGCTAGTTTTTGCAATCTTCGTAGTGCAAAATATGCAAATCGCAGAAAAAATCGCTCGCACAATCAAAGAAGCCCCCTTTGTAAAATCGATCGCTGTTTCTGTTCAATTCTCAGAAACTAAATTCCCCTGGCTCGGAGAACTAAAAATTAGAGAAATGATACATAACGCTGGATTAACCGATTAAGCTCGGAGTAAACACGAGTGAATGACGCTAGCACCCTGCGCCATGCATTCCTTTCTCGGAACTCGCATCAATTTCGGTTACTCACTTGAGAGGTCTAGCATCTGATGTAATCGCGTCTCATTTGGTGCAGGAAATATCCGCATCGCATGATAAATGAGCGTTTCCACTGACTGCACCATGGGGAGTTCTTTCACTGCCTCGGAAATCTCTTCAACGGTCCGTAAATCGGTAACCACTAGTTTGTTCCAAACTTCTGGTTCCTCTAAGGGCCAATGGGAATGCCAATGCTCGAGGGGATACCGTTCCTTGAACCACTCCACAATTTCGAGAGGCCCCCCTTGACCGGGATTATATCCGACTTTGACGATACAATCAAAATCTTCGCCAGCCCCAAGAACCATACGGTGTGTAAAGTGAATATTTCCGCTGGTTTGAAGCTCTTTAAGCACGCTTCGTACGCGCTTGGGCGTTAATTTGGACTGTCGGGCAATCTCTACGACGGGCATCCGAGCATCGTCAACCAGACAGCGTAACACCTGTTTTTGGAGCTTGGTAAAGGTCAGCGCTTGACTATCAGTGGCAGGTACACATGGCTTCTGCCCTAGCGAGGTTATCGCACCACTTGCCACATGGTATCGGTTTATTTCTACCTGAGTGACATGGTCGATTCCGCGAAGTGTGCGTTCGAGGTCGAGCAGCTCTTCCACCCCTGACACCTGCGCTACACTAACATAGCGTCCTTCGATAATATTGACAACATGAGTAAGTTGTCGGGTGTCACCTAACTGTTGTATGAGTGCCACTTTGTTCTCGTTCCCATCGGTGGAAAGCGTGATAGCTAACTGCGTTAGCCCATATCTGGTGCAACATAACGCGACAGTGAATCGCACGATTACCCCCGACTCGAGGAGCTTGTCAACCCGTTTCTTGATCGCATTCACCGTCAGCCCCAGCTTCCGGGCTAAGGTCTGATACGATTGCCGACAGTTCAATGACAACTCAGCCAGCAGCCGTTTGTCAGTCATATCCAAACCCAAACCACAACACCACAGACGCCACACCTATACCTTCCCCTCCGTAAATACCCCACGGGCAACAGATCTGATTACCACACAACTAAAATTAAATGAAAAAAAGAAAGGGAGAAACAAGACTTCTGAATGAACACCGTTTACAAATAGCGATAGATGACACCAGCACCCTGCGCCATGTTTTCTTTTTTATCATTCTAACTTGATTGCAGCTTGAGGAGGCTTGAGGACCAAGAATAAGTCCTTTGATGGAGGTTGTTCAAGCTTCATCGAAGCGTTCCAAACCCCTTCTTCTGCCACAACGGCTAATCCGAAGCCCACCTCACTCAACCTGAGCAGATATTTGAGGTGAACATCCATTTGCCTCAGTATGTTCTGTAATTGATGGGTTTTTTCCTCAGACATCTCATTTGCATTCAATTGCGCATTAAGATCAGACACCCAATTTGGAAGAGATACCTCAACTACGAGTTCTACTAAACTAAGTGGCTTTATACTGCGAATGAGGAGAATCTGAACCCAGGCGGTTTCATAAACGACGACACTTTGTTCAGTAGAATCCTCTGAAAGAACGGATTTCATTGGCTCAGCAACCAACTGTCGATAAACCTTCACCAGATCCGAATACTCCATTCCACACATCACCATGTTCAACAATCATGATATAAACATTCAATTCGTCACTTGGGAACAATGGGAAAAGGGGAAGATGAATACCTTCGAGGAGACCCTAACACTCCAAGAGCCGCCCTTTTGATTTCTAACTAGCATAAACCTGGATATAATCCTGCGTAACCCCAGAAGGCATTCAAAGTACGAAAACATGCTTCGACAACGCCCTTTTGGAAACCAATCAGGTGGTAAACGGAAATCAGATGAATCATTCGAAAGAGTTGACAGGTGTGCAACGAAGTTTTCTGCGAAATCTCGTGCGGGCGCAAAATCCTTCGAAGTTAAATACGAGATTACTTACAGAAAGGAACCATGGCATCCTCACGAACCATTTGTGGCGTCATACTCATCATCCTCGTCGCCGCCCTCATCTTATTCTTCGCATACATCAACTACTGGGGAGCGCTGCGTCCCCACCCCATCCCATGACAGGTACACCCATTAACTAACAGCGACCGCTAGACCACCACAAACTACCCTTCAACCAACAGCACCATCACTCGAACACGAAGAGTTGTAAAAAACAAAAAAGAGAGGCAAACGCCTCTCACGACACCGAGGATGCTAGAAGCCGTAGTGGATCAGGCCCGCGCCCAGCTCCACATAGTCTTTCTTTGCCATCTGGAACTGCCCAGGTTTTTATCCACGAAACTAGAAGAAACCATGAGGACGAGCAGAATGGCCACCGCTGGATATGCCCAATTTGAAATTGAGGGACAGATCAAAGAAATCGTCGAAGCTTTAGAACCGAAGTTTGGTGGGTGCTTCACCCGCTGCTACGAGCACCAAGGACATTGTACCCTCGCCATCCTCCTTGGGCAAAAATATTATGTGTTTTGGGGAAACAACGAAGCTGCTGTATCCATCATACTCCGTGACGAAGGATACACCACCTTCATGGAAGTCATAGGATTCGCTGGTGGCACCGGCTTACTCCGTCTAGACTACGGGCGTAACAAAAGCATCATCGATGAAGTCGAAATCCACCTCCGAAATACAGGTTTCAAACTCACCAGAATTCACTTCAGTGAACTCCCCGAACAGCCCCACCGAAACCACAAAAGCTACACCCGCACTGAACCCCTCACCCTATCCAATTAATCGACAACGCCATGCAAAAACTCAAACCAAACCATGAGCGATCGATTAAAAAGCAACGGGAGGTACACGCTTCCCACACCACTGAGGATGCTAGAAGCCGCGGTGGATCATGTCCGCGCCCTACCTGACATAGTCTTTTTTTGCAATCCACTAGTCCCTGAGCTAGAGTTAAAGCGGAACATTCCAAATTACGAACCCATGTTGGTGCTAGTAACCGGAGCTTTTGGAAATATCGGGGAAAGTACACTGTTAGCCTTATTTGAGCACAAGCATCAGATTCGATGCTTTGACTTGCACACAAAACAAAACGAGAAAACCGCAAAGAGATTGCAAAAGCATGGCGAGTTTGAAACCGTATGGGGCGATGTGCGAGATGTCGATACTACAAAGAACATCGTGGAGGACATCGAATGCATCATTCATCTAGCAGCGATCATTCCCCCGCAAAGCGAAACGAACAACGAATTCACCACTGCCGTGAATGTGGGCGGAACATTACGGCTGATAGAAGTCGCAGAAGCCTTGCCCGTCAAACCAAAATTCATCTTGGCCAGTTCAATCTCTGTTTTTGGACCAACCATGCATCTCCCCCCACCAAGAACAGCGGATGACCCCCTTCACCCAACGGACACCTATACCACCACGAAAGTAAAATGCGAAACGGCGCTCCGGGCCAGCGCCCTTCCCTGGACTATCCTCCGCCTGGTAGCTGTTCCCCCCTTACGAATCAGTGGCGAAATGGACCCGATACTATTCGAAATGCCCCTCGACCAACGCATCGAATTCATCCATACCCGCGATGTCGGCACTGCCTTTGCCAACGCCGTAACCGCGAAGACCACGAACAAAGTCCTTCTCATCGGAGGGGGCAAACCCAACCAGATGTATCAACGCGAATTCGTTGCCAAAATCCTCACCGCCATGGGACTTGGCATGCTTCCCGAGTCCGCCTTTCGCGTTGCAACCAAACCCGACGAATGGTTCTACACTGATTGGGTGGACACCACCGAATCCCAACAACTCTTAGAATACCAACACCACACCTACGACCAATACCTCGACGACCTCAAACGCGCAATTGGATTCAAACGCCACCTCGCACGACTCTTCCGAGGCCTCGCCAAAAAACGCCTCCTCGCCCAATCACCCTACTACCAAAAACCAAGGAATTCCTAACTAGGCTTCAACCACCACCGAAAGCTAATGCTTCATTGCGCCACACTCGTGCTAATCCCACATCCAGTCAGGATCAGAAAAAGAAAGTTGGGAAACAAAACCGCCCAGCCACGAATGAAGACCAACTAGAAGCAGCGATGGATTACGCTGGCACCCCACCCCATGTACTCCTTCTTCACCGTCCACACACTTATTCCTTCACAAGGAGGATGATTCACTATGTCAATACAGTCATCTGAAAAAAGAACCAAAACAGAAAGACTTACTCAATTTCTCAATGACGCCTCCAACCGTCTAGAACAGGCAATTGATAACTTACAAGACACGGAACTAAATTGGCGTCCATCGCCGAGCAGCAACTCCATTGGCAATCTTCTCAAACACATAGCGGGGGCCGAAACCTTTTGGATTCACCATGTAATCAGCGGAAGGGAAACCACACGAATTCGCAGCACCGAATTCGAGGTCAAAGAGTTCCATATCGCAGATCTCCGAGAAGAACTCACCGTCGTCAAAAACACGACAACCAAACTACTCACGAAGCTAGCCGACAAAGACATAGATAAAACCCGAACCTACTGGTCTCAACTCGCCAATCGGCAAAAGAAAACCACCGTCCACTGGGCTATCTTACACATCATCGAGCACACAGCCCAACACACAGGTCAAATCTTCTATATCCGAAAAATGTATGCAGACCTCAAACCCCAATAACACACAACCCCAGAAACACAATCCAACCCACTAAAAAATGAAAAAAGGGAGGTCAGCGCCTCCCACACATCCGAGGATGCTTAGAAACAGCGGTGGATCACGCCCGTACCCTGCGCCATGTACGCCTTCTTGGTAACCGTTTGCGTACGGTGAAGGTTCGCTGCAGAGTTCGATACGATTTTATGCGACATCAAAACTTGGTACCTCTGAGGATGACCCATCTTGCTCGAAGAAAAAATGGCTATTCCCCCCCACACCCATCCCCACCCGCCTCCAGACACGATGGGGCGGTGGCCACGACGGTTACGCCCGTTGCTCTATGTGATCGTTTTTTTAATCATTTTGATCGCTGTTGCAGTAGTATCGGGGCAGATTTTCTGGGTTGGGGTGCTATTCGTGATCATTTTCGTCACCATAATTTTCGGAATTATATGGTCACGGACACACCCAGAGGAAGCTTAAGCTGAGACGACAGTTCGTAGCACTTAAAAAAGAGAAAGAAAGGGAGGCAGCGCCTCCCAAGGATTAAGCCGATTACTTCGGTTGTGTGGGCGATCTGCGCCGCCGATACAGCACACCGATGGTCAGTGCGCTCACAATGCCCACCGCAACGGCAACTGCTGGGAATCCCGGAATTGGTGGTGGTGTTCCATCGGTTCCATCGGTTCCATCGGT
>JBHLMG010000017.1:45158-47786 GCA_048938385.1 Promethearchaeota archaeon
GTTCCATCGGTTCCATCGGTTCCATCGGTATGGGTTAAGATCTCGTCGTAGACTTCGATGTTGTCGATGTAGCCACTTATACCGTTGATGAGGACGAGGAAGTAGGTCGAGGTAGTATGGTGGGTGGACTCAGCTTCCATTCGATGCTCCCCATTAATCCAGACATTGAAATAGCCTGAAGAATTTCGAGTCACAATCACTTGAACCAGTTGATTTAGGGGATTGTCCGGAATACCAGCCATCCAACTCGGGGACCCATCAACATTGCGGTATAACCGAATGCTCGGATCAGTCGGGGCGAATTGGATGAAGTAGCCATCTTCAGGGCGTGAAGTACCAACCCCACTCGTATCCAAAGCCATGAAATTCACTCGTGCACCAGCAGGGGCTCCACAAAAGACATCAAATCGCCATTCACCAGTAGCCACCGTACTCGGATGATGAATCCAATTCCAGAGGTCAGGACCGCATTCGAGCTGATTATTCGTCACAGAAAACGAGCCTTCTTGCACCGTCCATTCCGGCGCATAAGTGCCGTCATTGAAGTTGTCTGACCATACAGGTGTTTGCCCCTCAACCGTCGCAAAGCCACCTAGAGCACTGCACACACACAGCAGCACCCCCAGCACCACGACCGTTGAGTAACTAGGTGTATGCCATTTGCGAACCATTAGGCTCCCTCCAAAGAGCGCGCAGCCTATATCCCTTATACCATATATACCTGATGGGAGCCCACCACAGCACCAAAAAAACCTAAAACCCAAACACGATCACTCAAACACAGGAGAACCCAAAAAAAGAGAGAAACGGGAGGCACACGCCTCCCACAATTCTGAGAGTGTTTAGAAGCAGCTATAAAGTGACTTTATCGTTCTCGAACATATTCCGGAGTTTCGGATATCGTTTCGGTTTTGATAGTACATCCGTAGAGTTGACAAACTGATCCACACCCCCAAGAAACTTCGGAAGCGACAGGACCTCCTCATCTTGGATTGTTGCATAGATTGCATCTGCGAAATCATCTGCCCCAATGATTAAGAACGGTCGGTTGTGAAAGTGTGACACCTTGGCTTTCATGGATTCTGTAATATCGAGGTCATTATGCATACCAGCCACTATCTCATATGCACTCACAAGGTGTTCTTGTCGATCTTCCCATGAAGTTGCTTCAAACACCCGCTCAAGGATTGGTGTCAACATTCCGGCACTCTTGAGCTGCGCAAACGCTGTGCCAAACCATTTGATATACGGGGCATACTGTTTCTCCATCAAGAAACAGAGCTTCATGATGTCGTATACCAGCCTCGAACCCACAAGCCGAGAGCCTAACTCATCGCCCACCTGCCCACACCGTCCCATGAAGGGTTCGTCTTGCGCAATCCGTCGCCATTGAGTTGCCAACAGATACAGCCACACATCATGCGGATAGTAGGACAGTTTCCCAAGAATCGGTTGTAATTGGTCGAGGCCATCATGGAAGATTCGGCCACTGACAATGCTTCGTAATCGTTGTTCAGGAAGCGCAACCCAATCGATGGGATGCATCTCCTCAAGGGGATTGACAGTAAGATACCTTTCAAAGAAATCCCTGATTGTAACTATCTCAACTCCATGATTGAGTGGTCGATCATCTGAGAGCTGCATAACAATCGTACCATCATCATGGTAGCCAAAGTTTATCGGGAAGCCACGAATCTCCGTGGGTAAATTATGACCGAGAAACGCGTCTAAAGATTCGTGGTATTTCTCATAGTTCTTCTCCCCAAGAAAAATCAACAACTTCGGTCCCCAATCGTGGTCCATCGACTGTTCTGTGTCAAAACCAAGCACATCGGACCCCGACCCTAGATGACCCGCTGAGTAAACAAGATCAGGATATTCCGAGTCCAAGAGGGGCCTCACTGCCTCTTCGTAAAAGACCTGACTAAGGTCTAATCCTTTCATAAAACGCTCAGTCGAAGGATATTCCGGACTCATGCTTGATTCCTCAGAGAAGGTAAGTGGCGCACCCGCCCGGATTCGAGGCGGGGAGTACTAACCTAGGAGGCGAGTACCCTATTTTACTATTAACAAAAAATGAAAAAAGGAGAGGCAGCGCCTCCCACAACACCGAGGGTTTAGCAGCAGCGATGGATGACGCCAGCCCCCTGCCCCATATGCTCCTTTATAATCCTCAAGCGCTTCTTGAGAGTATCAGAGCACTTTTCGACAAACGCGAATACCAAGCCCTCTCTTGGATGCCATCAAGAGCTCCAGCACCATCGCGCCCACTACTTTTCTTGGAGAACAATGAAGAAGATTAATAATTCACGCTCGCAACCTTAGCTGTGATTGAAATGACCCCCAAAACCAAAAAACAAGCAAAAACACCACCCAGCAGCCTTGCCAGTGCCATTATCCTCATTGAAGTCCTCCCCAAAGAACACTTCAATGTCTTACAAATCGTCAAACGCGACCTTGAAAAAATTGACGGCATCAAAGACATCTGCGGCATTTTCGGCGCGTGGGACCTCTCCGCCATCATCGAAGAAGAGTCCTTCGAAGCCCTTAAAACCAAAGTCGTCGACGAAATCCGCGCCGTACCGGGCGTCGGCAAAACCGAAACCCTGCTCCGATTTCCCATCTAAT
>JBHLMG010000049.1:0-2915 GCA_048938385.1 Promethearchaeota archaeon
TCTTCGAAATTCGAATCGTTGAAGTTTGGTTGTATTGTAATGACTCAAACTCTGAATACCCTCGATTTGTTTTCCGGCGTAGGAGGCCTCTCCTCTGGCTTTGAACAGACTGGATTCAAAATCCTCGCCGCCTTAGATTATAAGCCTGAGGCTGTCGAGACCTACCGATACAACCATCCAGACACGAAAGTTATTCTGCGAAACATTCGCAAAACCACAGTCAACCAAATCCTGACCCAAACCAACACAACCGTCAACGACATCGATGTCATCATCGGGGGACCACCCTGTGAAGGGTTCTCCACCGTGGGTTATCGACGACCTGAAGATCCCCGGAACAGCCTGTTCTACGAATTTGCGCGATTCGTCGAAGAAGTTCACCCTAAAGCCTTTGTCATCGAAAATGTCGTCGGCTTGTTATCCATGAACCAGGGGAAAATCATCAAACAAGTTTTAGACTTCATTACAATAGAACTGCGCTACCAGCCCACCCTCCAGGTGTTAAACGCCATCGATTATGGTATACCCCAACTCCGTAAACGGGTCTTCATCGTCGCTCTGAAAGACAGACGCCGATTTACCTTCCCTCCCGCAACGCATCGAGAAAGGTCCCCACAACAACGGTTGCCCGTACCCCAAAACGCCGAGCAGCACTATTTGACCGTAAAAGATGCCATCTCTGATTTACCCTCGCTCAACCCAGGTGAAGGAGCTGAAGAACAAGCCTATCCTACACCTCCTAATACAGCTTACCAACGGGCCCGACGGAAAGGCTCCGAGACATTATTCGATCATCTCGCCATCAACCACTCCAAGTTAATCCGCCAACGAATTCACCTCATCCCTCAAGGTGGCAACCACGCAGACCTCCCCACCAACTTGCAGTTGAAAAGTGGCTATCCTAATATTTACGGACGATTGGTGTGGAATCACCCCTCCTCCACTTTAACGGGCAACTGTGGCTGCGTTAGCGCCCCAGGGCGATTCATTCATCCTCTCGATGATCGGGTGCTTACAGTACGAGAAGCTGCTCGTATCCAATCATTTGATGATCGGTACCGCTTTTTTGGCTCACGGGCTACAAAGTACAAACTCATCGGGGATGCAGTTCCCCCGTTATTGGCTCACGCTTTAGCTAAGCAATTACGTACCTATCTACGAGGTTAAGATTTGATGAAGGTGCCATTTCGATACTCATCAAAGGCGAGCTTGAGTTCTTCTTGCGTATTCATCACGATGGGGCCATACCACGCCACGGGTTCACCAATGGGTTGACCTGACACGAGCAAGAACCGTACCGGTTGCTTCTCTGTACCAATAATGACGGCTTCACCCTCCCCGTATAATACAAGGTGTTCTGCGCTCAGTAGCTGTGTGTGATCTGGCGCAAAGCTTCCTCGACCCTCAATAACATAGGCGAAGGCATTGTGCCCTTGTTGAATAGGATGGTGGAAAGTTGTGTGCGGAGGAATTGTGACATCTAAATATTCGGGGTCGGTGATGATGTCTTGTACAGGACCCTGGGTGCCCTCAAAGTCCCCGCAAATCACTTTGACTTCAATTCCGTTCTGTGAAGTAACGAGGGGAATCGTATCGTGGGAGATGCCACGATAGCGTGGTGGCATCATTTTGTGAGATGCAGGAAGGTTAGCCCAGAGCTGAAAGCCCCAAAGTAGCTGATTCGTGCGTTGGGGCATTTCTTGGTGGATAATACCGCTACCCGCAGTCATCCATTGGACATCGCCGGATCCAATGACTCCACCATTTCCCAAGCTGTCTTCGTGCTGAACTTCTCCGTGCAAGACATAGGTGATCGTCTCAATTCCTCGATGGGGATGCCACGGAAACCCGGCCAGGTAATCGCGTGGGTCATTGGAGTGGAAGTCGTCGAGTAAAAGGAAAGGATCTAGACGGGGTACTTCGTGGAATCCGAAAGCCCGTTTTAGCCGAACTCCTGCCCCTTCCATGGTGTATCGACTCATCCAGAGTTGATTGATGCGGCGAATTTCAGGTATTGTGATGTGCCTCCTGTTCTGAGTGAAGGTAGACTTTACAGTGTTAAGTTTCGTCAGGGGCTTTTTAACTTGCGGATTCACTACACCCCAACCGCGCCTGTCAACGCAAGAATGTAGTGTGACTTAGGATTCCACGGAAGATACACTTGGTCTGATGAGCCAAGGAAGTACCAGCCCGTAGAACGAAATGAAGATCAAAGGAGTGTGCAGGAAGAGCATCCAAAGCGTATATCCTGGCATGACGAAGGCGGAGAGGATGTTAAAACACCCGATAAGGAAGCCAACTAGACTGGTCACTCGTAACAAGCGGACATCTACACGCGGATAGTAGAGGGTTAGCAGCGCGATCACCAGAGGGGCGGTGGGGCAAAACATCACGCCAAAATCTGAGGTCAGCAACAGGAAGGGATGAAAGTAGGGTAGTAAATCTGGACCTACGGGAAACCAGTAAGCAAGCACCACAAAGGGTACAACCCAGTAGCGCCAGAGTGGGAGGCGTCGAAAAGAGAAATCCGTGCGGGGTCGGTAGGCTTCCCAGAACCAAAACATCCCAGCAATGGCGATAATCACCAAGTTTCCTGTGAGGATAGCTAATCCGTAGGTGGGGGTGACGGCAATGTTTTGGGTGATTGCCTGAAACAGGAAGAGGCCTCCAAAGTAGACGGCTGTGATGCGACCTGCCTGTTGACTATAGCGGAGTAATAATCCGAGCAGCAACAGAGTCACGAGATGTAACCCAATGCGTAACTCTAGGATGTAAAGGGCAGCCGATGTGAGAATTACTTCTAGCACCACTGAGGGGCGGTCCCACGGCAAGGAAGGGATAGCCGTAAACATGGGAAGAAATGCGCAAAAAACAATAATAACATACAGAATCAGATCCGGCACCCATTTCTTCAA
>JBHLMG010000038.1:0-11388 GCA_048938385.1 Promethearchaeota archaeon
GTAATGGGGGGGCAAGACAATTTGTCCTGCCACGCCCATTAAGGGTTCACAGATAAACGCTGCGACCCCCTTTCCTGTGCTTTTTAATTCATTTACTACTGTCAAAATATCAGTGGCGTATTTTTTCCCTGCGTTATGATCCTTCGCTTTGTATTCACCCCGATAGACATCCGGGGTGCGGACTGTGTGGACAAACGCTGGGGCCCCTCGCCCCCCAGGTCCATCGAACTTGTAGGGGCTGATGTCGATCATCGTGCCGGTGTTCCCGTGATAGGCCCCGTTGACTACAATGACATCGGACTGTCCGGTGTGGGTTCGAGCCATGCGGAGGGCGAGTTCGTTGGCCTCGCTCCCACTGTTGACGAAAAAGCACATTCGGAGAGGCTCCGGTAAGGTAGCAACCAGGCGCTTGGCGTAGTTAACCAAGGTTTCGTGTAGGTATCGGGTGTTCGTGTTCAAGACGGCGGCCTGGCGATGGAGGGCCTGTACCACCTTCGGGTGGGAGTGGCCCACTTGTGGAACATTGTTGCGTCCGTCTAAATATCGGCGTCCGTCGGCATCGTAGAGGTATTGCATGTACCCCCGCACAATTTGGATGGGTTGCTGATAGGAAAGGCTCAGGGCCTTCCCAATCAACTCACCTCGTGCTGTAAGGATTTCAGGTGTCTCCATGGGTTTGTGGGGGAATCGTTCTAACAGAATTCCTAGTATCGTGTTCGGATCAGGGCAGATACTCGTCCATGGTCGCCGTTGCCGGGGAAATGCAGCGATGGGAAAGTCACCTTTCCAGTCGAACATGTCGGAGATCAACTGGAACCGAACCGATGGCGGCCAATCCCCGTTCGCTGGGGCGTCGCCGACCTGCCCAATTTGATCCCCTTTGTGGATGTGCTGACCGACTGTTCGTCCGTCAAGGGAGGTCCGACTCAGATGGGCGTAGAGGGTGTAGAATGTGAGGGCACCATCGTTGACGGTGTGCTCGAGGATAATCGTTGGACCGTTTCGGCGGAATCCTGGGTTCTCTTGTACGCTGTGAATGACACCGTCTAGCGGGGCGAGAACGGGGGAGCCGGAGGGCGCAAACAATTCCATGCCTAGATGAATCGTGCGAGATTCAAAGCCCTCATGCAATGTTGACGGGATCTGCTCCTCTTGGTATACTAACCGTGCTTCGTTGTATCGACCCACTCCTACAGCTGTCCCATCAGCCTTGAGGCGATTCGCGATGAGTTGGGTAAAGGACGGGGTGTCATGGATGTCAACTAAGGCGCCGTATTCGAGGCTTCCGACGCTGAGGTCGAAGACAGTGACAGGTTCCGTGCGGATGTCGTAGTGTAGGAGGGTCCCAACCTGGTTTTGATTCTCCTGTAACCAGGTGATGATTTCCTGGCTCTTGGGGTTGGCAGGGAGTCCACAGGCATCTCGGAAGATGTAGGTAGCCAACCGCGGATGCACCGTTCGTAGTTGCTCTAGCATCTTCCAGGCGGGCTGTTCGGAGATGGTGAGGTACTCGTTATCAGGTTCCAGCGTTTTCTGGTACGCTGAAATGGAGACGCTCAGCGCTAGACGCGTGCACACCAGATGAAACAGCAACTCGAGTTCCAACTCCGTAAGTGGAAACACGGAGTGATAGCCCCCCACCACCTGGGCTGCTGCGGTTATCGGGTCAGGTTTTCCCAGGATGGCGTAGGTGACAGCTACCGCGATTTCGAAAACTGAATGGGACCACACCATGTCCCCAAAATCCAGAATCCCAAACTGTAAAGGCGTCGTTGGCTCGTGCCAGTTTACAATGATGTTGTAGTCATTACCATCGTTGTGAATCACACTGGAACGAAGGCGGGCAAGGTGAGGCTGCACCTGGGCCTCAAACACCGTGAGGAAATGCTTCACCAGCGCCCGTCGATCCTCGTCTGTGATGTGGCCAAGATACTGCCGGATGGTAACAGGTGCGTGCTTCAAATCCCAGTAGAGCTCTCGCTTCGCAGCAGGATGCGCAAAGTTGTCCAGGGCTCGGGATATTTGCCCGATGAATACTCCCAATTCTCGCAGGAAATACTCCGAGTGTGGCTTCACCTCCGCCATCACCTTCCCTGGTAGGTAGGAGACTAACCGCACAAAATGCGAATTGCCAGCAGCATCATCAAACACACCAATCTGCTCACCAGAGCGCGTCGGAATTAGATGTGGACTCAACATCCCTTCTGCAGTGTTCTGTAAATGCGTCATAGCTTGATTCTGAAACTCTAAGATTTCTCGTTTCTCTGATGTCGCCGCAATCTTGAGCACATACTCCTCACCCGCACCCGTGCGTACATAGAAGTTCCGATCCCGCTCGCTCGGTAACTCATGAATCTCTCCCTCTACATCATACAATTCCTTGGCGATGCTGAAGGCTTGGTCTTCGGTGAACGGGGGACGCAATTGATCTCGACCTGACACTAGCTTACACCTCTGTATATCACAGCATATGTAATCCAAAAAATACTCTGCTGCAGAGAGGCTAAGACGAAAATCGAAAGAATCGAGCTAGAAAAAACCAACACTCAAAGAAACGCATGCGTCCACCTCAGTCTGGGCCATTACTATGCCCCGGAAATAAGATACTGTTTCCTTACTAAGAGTTTAATAACTTGATTTCTAGGAGTGTCCGCAAGGTGGACCAAAATTGTCGGAAATACCATCCCAAGATGGGCTGTTTATTGTTGACCAGCAAAAATGCGTGATCAAAGATTTTGATGCCCCAGGATGGATCCTTGATATCGGGGGCGGCGGTGAAGGGATCATTGGACGCCTTAAAGGATCCAACGTCATCGCCATCGACATTCGAAAAGAAGAACTCTTGGAAGCCCCACCAGGACCCTTAAAACTCGTTATGGATGCCACTGACCTCCACTTCCTCGATAACACCTTCGACACCGTTACCGCCTTCTTCTCCCTCATGTACTTGCCCTCCGAATCCCGCCCCCAAGTCTTCCACGAGGTAACCCGCGTCCTCGCACCTGAAGGGAAATTTTACATCTGGGATGTCACGATTCCCCCGGTCACCGATCCCACGAAACATTTGTTCGTCGTCCCCCTCACCATCCAACTCCCCGATGAGGAAGTCCAAACCGGCTACGGCGTCCCCTGGCAAGGGCGGAAACAATCCCTCAGCGATTATCTCCAACTCGCCCAAAAAACCGGACTCAAACTCGTCACCCACCAAACCACCGACCACATCTTCTACATCGAATTCACAAAGTAATCCATGACCAAATCACACTCCAATAAACGAAAAAGGTGGTGTCCATCCCAACAGTATAGGTCAACATCTCTCCTCCTTCTCCGACGCTCTTGAAAGGGAGATTTTGCCTTAGATGAACTTATGAAAGGGGCATTGGATTTTTCTCAAAAATTAGCTTTGCATGTGCGTACAGACCAATGCGTTCTTTTATTCGCTGACAAATGTCTACAGCACACATTCTAGCGCCGATTGCTCCTTTTCAGCGGGGTTAATGGTATGAAAAAAGCGTATGCAGTAGGCTTACTTCTACTCGGATTACTCATTGCCTTCTCTCCTACACCGATCACGCGCGGGCTCCAACTCTCTTCATCTACCAAACAGCTCCCCGTTTACATCGATCTGGTACCTAATTGGGATTTCGCCGAGATTGAATCGGGTGGGTGGGACGGAAACGACCATAATGCCAGCAAACCCACCTTCTGGTACTTCACCGGTGATACCACTGGTCCCAAAGAACAATACCGAATAATCAACGATACCGCAAACGGTGGTGATGTCCACACCCTGTTCCTCCAACCTACCCACGCCAACCAAGAACACACCGTTATGTTCTGGCAAGACTTCACCACCCTCGACATTAACCAGGTCTCCATCCAGTACCGCAGTTGTGCCACGGGTCCCACAGCCCTCATCCTGCTCTACGGGCTCAACGCTAGCATCACACCCGACACGCCCCTTCCCAACGGCACCATTCCCTACCTCACCACGCTTCATCCCTCTCTCAACGAAACTCCTGGCTATTGGTCCAACTACACCACCGCCACCATCTCCCTATCCAACCTCCCCAACACCTACCACCACTACCGCATCCACTGGCAACTCATCGAAGCCCCCGGAAAACCCGACGCCCAACTATACATCACCTACTGCCGTGTTACCGGACCCCAACTCCTACTCCCTCTCATCTGGCCCCCAATCGCAATCCCAATCATAGGCCTTGTCGCCGGCATTATCGTTTCCATCATCATGCTCCTCGTCTACCTCAAAAAAACAGGGAAACTCCACTTACCCAAACTAAGCCGATAACACGACCACATTGAGGGCGTCCACCCTAACCTGGCAATTCACCTGCCAAGAACATCACATGTCCAATTACTAATGGTCTAAAGAAGTCCTGCGGCGATAGACAACGATTACCAAGACAACACAGGCAATTATGATGGCTGTACCACCCGCAATCACAGGTCCATAAGTCAGCAGCATCGAACCCCAATCCGTTAATGTCAAGGGGTGTTGGGCAAGCACCCAGTTCATCAAGAAAAGAGCGGCCGCCCAGTTTTCCTCGCAGGTGGGTAAGATTTCCACTTCAGGTAACTCAAAGTAGGTCAAATCGAACTCTGGATTGTTTGGACGAAGTTCGATCGTGAGACCCGGAATCCCTTTTTCCTCATAAACCCAATCTCCCATATCACCCACCGTCAGGTATGTTGCACCGCCCTGTACGACGGTATACTCTTCCCCATGGACCGCATGAATCGCTTCGGCCATTCCCTGCGACAACGCCTCCATGCTAGCGGCATCAACGGGGGGGTCGGGTGTGTAGCCCCAAGGGTAGGCAATCATTTGCCAGTAGCTATGATAACTGACCACCGCCTGGAAGTCATTCTCCACATCCAAAATCAAATCGCGCATTGCCACCGTTTCTGGCTCTGAAAACGCCGAGGGGCCCCAATAGGTCTCATCAATGGGATTGGGCGACCCATCCGCAATCCCCTCCTCAACATCTTGCCCCCAATTAGATGTCCCATAGTTTCGGTTCAGATCTACACCGAATGTCCCATCACTATTATTCACGCGATTCTTTCGCCAATACCGTGAATTCTCCCCCGGACTCTCGGGGGACTCAAAATACGCCCGACAGAATTCAAGACCATCAGGGTTCACGACGGGCACAATCCAAATCTCGCAATTATCAACAAACCTTTTGACGACAGGGTCAGAGTCATACAACTCCACCAGCTTCCACGCAAAGTAGTAGGGGACTTCTGCTGAAATCCACTCCCGAGCATGATGCAGCCCCACAAAGAGAACATCCGGCTCATGCCGCTCCTTGATATTCGGATAATCACTGATCTTAATCGCCCAGATGGGGCGTCCCTCCACGCTATACCCCACAGCATCCAGCCACACTATCGGTGAACTACTCAATGCTAGAAGCCCTGCCACAAACTCTGAATATGTATGGTATTCCGTCCACTGAACCGGAACCAAGGACACGTTAGCCCAAACCCTTGGCGGCCTTACCAAGACGCACAACGCCATCACTAACACAGCAACTACACAACTACTCTTCAACCGCCTCAAAACAACACTTCCAATAAAATATCAACGCAGAAGCGCACTTCTAGTTAAACGCAATAGCCCTTCTGAACGATAAAAAATACCCGATACAGGACCAAACAAGCGGTCGTCCACTCCAGCTCACGGAACACATACTGAAGTTGCACGTATATTCTGGCTTGTTAATCGCCATTTTCTTGCGTTTCGAAAGCGTATTTGCACTTTCCACCAAATACCTGAAAGGGACGGGTCAATTCATCCAATTCGGTATGTAGAAATATCATGGACCACAAAGGCTTACCAATGGTTTCATCGTGGGAGGTGATTCAATGGCAAGAGTATATCGCATTCTCCTGCAAATCCTCGCAGTTTTGAACCTAGTGGTGGTTAGCCTGAATTTAGTGCTTCCCCTCGTCGGCCTTCCTGTAAATGGAACGCCAACCCCCGCCCAAGCAATCCTAATCTACATCTATTTCGGAACCTTCACCTGGCCGATATTAACTGGGCTCATTCTTCTCCTTAATGTCTTCAAACCTAGTGACTGAACGACTGGACTCCCCGGTGAAGGCACTCCTTGACAATCACTCATCGAAAAACGAGAACAGACAAAACCCATTACAGAGCCTACAGAAGTGCTAGTCCACACCAGCAGCTCGTAAAGCACCTGCAGTTCAGGCATGCAATCCTAGGCTTTAATTGAAAGCTGGTAATTTTTACGAGTTCTACATCTTTTCCAGTTCCCCAGTGGGTGGATACAGCGCGAGTTTTCTCTCAATCTCATAGATTAAAGGAATGATTCCTTTGAGATCCCCAATGGCCTTAAGACAGCCTTTGGCAAAAACCTCGTCTTCAAACTGGTCATAGAGTGAACTAAAATAGGATCCGGAGTATTCCGCGTCTTTGAAATTACTGAAAAGACCTCTTGATGTGGTGAGCCCCAAATAGGTTTTATTTAGCAGCATCATTAAGGAGACCGACATACCACTAACAAAGTCGAGATTCCCGTATTCATCGACGGGACCATCTTTGCCTTCCAGAAACGCGGCTAGCGCCTTCTTCCGCTCCTTTTTCCATTTCGTAGGATCTTTCTCCCACTCATACAGCGTAAAGTAGGCAGGAAGCCCCAACATCATTTCTTCCGCCAAGGCTTCTGGCAGCTGCCTTTGCAGTTGACAGACCCCAGGATAAATGTCCCGCATCAAGGCTCCAAACTTCTCCACCCCTTCTTGCCGATCTGGATACTCCGCCTCCAAAAACGCCTTTATCTTCGGCACATAATCTCTGGCAAAAAACGCCACCAAATACGAAACTTTGTCCGGCTTCACTCGTTTCCCCTGCAAAAACTGGACCAAACGAACACCTCCATCTGCGATTAATCGAGCACCACTCCGTACTCACTTAAATTACTAATGGCTTAGCACATTTGATTTGGATCATCATAGTCAGGAACCACCAAGATGCAACAACTCCTCGTAGCGAACACTGACACAAATAAACGAAAAATGGTCGTCCACCCAAGCAGTCTAACCAATTCATAGAAGCTTAGACCTGCTCAAATGTCGGGTTTACAAATTTTCACTTCAGCTTATATACTCCGTCTCATTTGTAAACACCTCTCTTCACACCCAAATAAATCCCTCTTCCAGCTACCCGAAATCGCATTATCGTGACCAAGAAGGTAGCGATAACTCGAGGGATATATGCATTGAAAATTCATAACTCAAGCAGGTATGTGGTCATAACCGGGTTGTTCTTGGTATTGGCCATCTCACTGTTTACGAGCAGTCTCACAATCGCTGCACCATTCGAACAACGCATCACTCCGTCAAATGACATCACTGGTACCACCGACTGGCAAAACCTGCAAACCGCCTTCAACGCGGCTTCAGGAATTCCTGGTGCGGTAATCGAACTCCAAGCCGGAACATACTACATTAATCAGGCTGTTGTAATCAAAGATTTCGTCGGCACATTCAAAGGCGCGGGTATGGAACAGACGATAGTTCAGACGCCGGGTGGAGATTATCTGTTTCCCAAAGTGACTGAAGGTCCGGTCTGGGAAGCCCCCGGCATGTTCATCTTCTACTACGACCAATTAGGCGAAGCGCACACACCAGCGCATCTTACCCTCTCCGACATGACTTGGCACGCTATCGGTCAAACTGAAGGTTGGGTAACTCATGTGCCTTTCCTCGTTGACCAATTTGCCTACATAAGCGCTGTATATGGGCGGTATACCGGAATTGAAGACGATGAAGTGTCATACATCAGCACAACTGCGGAACGAATGCAATTTCTGGGTGACTCGTATCCAGAAGGCAAACTTGGACCCGTGAATGTCATCAATGGATTCATCATGGAACCCGAATTCTTTGCTACCGACGATGATCCACCAGAATTCTATACTGACAAACAGCTCTGTGGAACCTACACTTGCATCAGTTCGAAATTCCAAAACATCCTCTATGCCTACAACACCCTAATGATCACTGACTCCAGTGTCACAGTTGGTGGAAAACCCCAATTCCAAAACACCTTCATTGACTGTGCTACAGGAGTTGACCTCTTTAACTTAGACAACTCCGAAGCAGAAGTGTCATACTCTGAAACCTTTAATTCCAGCGCGGTTATCATCGAACTGTATGCACCTGGCCTGACCCCATCAACTTTCACCATCAAACACAACACCATTCGACAACGCCCATCAGCATGGTTTGCGGGCGTAGAAGTCTGGAGCTATGGCCTCTATTATGGACAAGAAAACATCGATACTCTCAACATCACACAGAACACCATCATCTCGGAAAGCCACAATCCACCCTATGGTCCCATCTTTTGTTTCGGTGCCCATAACACCAACATTACCAACAACATGATTCAAGGAACTGGAGAATCCGGAATCTTCCTTGGTGGACTATCAACTGGCTGCTACATCCGTGGAAACAACCTCAAACACTACGACGCAACAGCCCAAGACATCTACCTGGGATCCGCTACCAGCCATTGCACCGTCATCCTCGGGGCAACCGACACAATCACAGACGATGGAACAAACAACACCATCCAAGGCTAAACCCACTCATTGGTGCTTCCAGAGAGAAGCACCCCCGCACCCTTTTTACTCCTGAAACTCAAGCACTATATACCGAAAAAGTGGTCGTCCACCCTAACACGGCAATTCACCGTGTTAATTGATCGATGACAGCTCCCGGTTTTAGTACCGTTGTATTCCTCATATGAGCTGTACTGTCTTCTGTCCCGTTCTTATAGAGACGCTGGACAAAATGGAGTTTTACGATGTGCAAATCTGGAGGCAGTGTTGTGGACAACGATGGACGCAAGCATTACAATTGATACACCTTTGGGAGTGGGCTGGGTTAGCTTTGTGTCTCGCAGTATCTAACTGGAAGATATTCATCGGACAGACTTGTACACAGACTCCACATCCATTACACTGTTCGGCATCCTGAGCAATTTGTCCATAGGGTTGAAGGGGATACCTCCCCGTAAAGAATGGCATTTGTGAATGCCCTCGCTTGTACAGCAACTGACCCAAATCGCTGGGTAAGATTGGCGTCATTCCATTCAAGTCCACACCCAAGATTATCACTACACTAATCGTGACTAGCAGTTCCCACAGCAACCCCAACAAGCTCCCCGTTGTATAAAGCGCAACGAGTAGGACTCCGCTGATGGCGCAAATCCCATATACCAGCGTTTTGACGAAACCTGATCTGCTGGGGAGGTAGGGTATAAGAAGATAAGCACCATAAGTGAGCAGCCAAATGATTCCCAGGGTTAGGAGAAGCCTCGTGGGCGCAAAAATCAGGCTGAGCGGGACCGCACAGAGCGAAATCATAATAGCATAGAGGCTTGCCATTTCTAAGCGCCGCGACACCGGAAACCGTACGGTTCGCATGCACTCGGTTTTCTTCGCTTCGTTCTTCAAATAGGCTGGGATGTCCGCGGCATACACGGGACCAAACTGGGCTGTCCATCCCGTCTCCTGCTTAATCACATCGGGATCAACGCCTGGTGCCGCAAGTTGCGGAAGAATCAGACCCCGGTGTCGTACCAAATTATTGATACCACTCAGCTTTATCGCCGCGATAACAGAGTGTGCCGTAAAATCACCCCCACACGCTGCACACCACACATTGATGCCCCGCGTTGGAGCCACCAACACATAACAATCAATCTTCGCTTGTTGGAGAGTTTTCAGAACCCGGCGAATGGTCAGATCGTAATTGCATGTGACTAGCACGGGGCTTTGAGGCGAGGGCTGACCCACAGGGAGAAGTCCGGGCGAAGTAGCAACTGCCACCCAGCGAAAAATCGTTTCCGCCACATACTTGAGTCGTGATCCCACCTGGACTGTCGGATACGAAGACTGTGATTCTGGGGGTAGTTGCTCTTGGTGGGGTTTCGTTACAATCAGTAATAACAACGAGTCTAGTAGATATCGCTTCTGAACCAGGAACTGAAACCCGAACTTTCTGAGCTTTTCTTCAAGATTTTTCACGCGATGGGTGGTGGTCTGACTCAGGATAAAAGTGAACACCGTAAGAGGTACGCGTAAAACATAATAGGGAAGCATTTTTCGTATCGAACGGGGACGGACTTCATCCACGATGATCAGGCGTCCATCCGGGCGAAGCAGACGCCTTGCTTCACGAAGCAGGTAGGCCTGTTCCACATCAGACAATTCGCTCAACACTAAGGTGGCAGTCACCACATCAAAGGAGGCATCAGGAAACTGATCCGTCTCCGTCAAATCCATCTCCCGAAACTGCACCCTATCATCCAACTTCTCCTGCACTGCTTTGGCTTGAGCTAACGCAATCATAGCAGGTGACACATCAATTCCAATCACCTGCGCCCCTTTCCGCGCACAAAGCCGCGCCAATGTACCAGTCCCACTTCCAATATCAAGAACATGGTCAGATGACCCAACGATTTTATCAGCTATCCACTGTTTAAGAATTGCATCAACACCCAATGTGAGAACCTTAAGGCCCTGATCATACCGCCACGGCGCTGACTCCAGCAACTTCATGAGCACAGCAGTTGACGCAACTAACGCCTCCTGGTCATCCACTCCAACATTAGGCTTCCTAATAGAAAAAAGCTAGCAAAAGCAAAGTGGTCGTCCACCCCACCACGGTAATTAACCTGCCAGGAATAATGCACCCGGACTCCTTACCGCACATACCGTCCAAAGCGACCCCGAAGGGCCGCTTCAGAAGCAATGAATTCCTAGGAGGTGATCCTGTAGTCGTGGGTTTGTTTAGAAGAGTTAAGTCACAAGTCACGGAGTATATAACCGCATACCTCTAATCAATCAACGACGATGGAAGGTGATAAGATGCCTCTCAGCTTCGGAATTCAAATTGGGAATTACTTCGGTTTTGATTATGATACGATAAAGGAAATCGCACTGACGGCAGAAAAAATTGGCTATGACGCGTTGTGGATTAGCGACCACTTCTTCATTGATAAGAACCCCGCAACGACATCGTGTCTAGAAGCGTGGACTGTTCTCTCCGCCTTGGCATCCATCACCAAGACACTTCGGTTGGGCACCTTGGTGACCTGTAACGGATTTCGATATCCCACGGTCTTGGCTAAAATCGCTGCAACCGTTGATGTGATTTCGAATGGTCGATTGGAGTTTGGCATTGGTGCGGGCTGGAAAAAGAATGAACACGTTAACTACGGGATTCCTTTCCCAAGTCTCAAAGAGCGAATGGATCGATTGGAAGAATCCGTACAGATAATCAAGAAGCTGTGGACTGAGCCAAGTGTCAGTTTTGATGGAGTAT
>JBHLMG010000018.1:0-45975 GCA_048938385.1 Promethearchaeota archaeon
CCGCGTTGGCGGAGGAGGCGGCGGAGGTATTCGGTGATGTCGCGGCCGGCGAGGTCGACGCGGCTGATGGCGTGGGTGAGGGCGAAGCCTTCGTAGATGGGGACGATGTGGGTGACGCCGTCGCCGGAGTCGATGACGAGGCCGGTGGTCCGCCCTGACGCGTACAAGCTCAAGACGGCTTGCATGGCGACGTAGATGGCGGGGATGTTGAAGGTTTCGAACATGATTTCCGCCATTTTCTCGCGGTTGGCGCGTGGGTTGAGGGGGGCCTCCGTCAAGAGGATAGGGTGTTCGGTGGGGTCGACGCGGAGGTCGTTGTAGAAGGTGTAGTGCCAGATCTTTTCCATGGCGGGCCAGTCGGTGATTTGGCCGTGGGCGATGGGGTAGACGAGCTTTAGGACACCTCGGAGTTGGAGGGCCTCTTCGCCGATGTAGTACTCGC
The DNA here is from genome assembly GCA_048938385.1 of Promethearchaeota archaeon. Taxonomy (GTDB): domain Archaea; phylum Asgardarchaeota; class Hermodarchaeia; order Hermodarchaeales; family Hermodarchaeaceae; genus Hermodarchaeum. The sequence goes on from JBHLMG010000018.1 coordinate 443, forward strand.
GGGTGTAGTGTTCGACATCGGTCATGTAGGCCGGGTACTTGGGGTAGCCGATGAGCGTGGGGAACACGCTGCGTGGCTGGTCTTCACCGGCGTAGCCGTTTTTGCTTAAGCCGGTGCCGTTGTCAACCACCAAGGGTTTGGCGGTGACCATTTCTTCTTCTGCCATAAGGTTAATTCAGCTCCTTCGAAGGGTGTTTTTTGTGAAAAGGGGAGGAGTCAGCTGGAAATCTATACCAGGCTGGTCTTCGTATTCCCATAGAAAATTCGGCGAATTTTGTTTATAAAACTTCAGGCGGGTTTTCGGGTCATCCCTATCAACGTTATGGTTCATAGCGATGTTGAATCAAATCGCAAAGCCCTAATCTGGCTGGTGGGTGGGACGAGCCATTTATATGCGGGTCTTCGCTAGACTTTTTTGATGTGTACCTGGTTCTGGGAGAGTTTGTCTGCCGAGTGAACCAAACATCGTGGTGGCACGGAGTGTCAGTGGGCAAAGTAAAACGAGTCATTGGCGGCGTTGAAGCACGCGAAATTATCCTCCACCAACTCCTCGACGGCCCACAGACGGGGATCGTGTTGCGCGCCGCGATTGGGCGACGCGTGTCGAAATCCGTGGATGAAGTCTCCGATGCCATGCTGTATTTTAACCTCCAGCACCTCGAAAACAACGGGCTCATTGAACGCTTCCGGGACGGCAAAGAGAAAGCCGCACGAATCGTTCCGGCGCAAATCCAAAGCGTCCGCCGCGTTTTAGGCGTCAAGGCCCCCATAGCCTATTTGGGCGCGATCGGTGAAGATCCGGGCGTGTTGCACGCGGTGCCTAAACGGATTCGGGCCGAAACCACCTATCGTCCCGAAAAATACCACTACTTCGTGGAGGAGGCGACGCAGCGTCGGCTCAGTGGTCTGACGGCGGAACGGGTGCTCCATGAAGTGCCCACCGACATCTTCTACCACGATTTGGGGAGAATGTATGAACTCGTCTACCACCTGTCCCAAGAACTCATCCGGGAATATGCGATTCTCATCGATGTCACCGGGGGCGGAAAGGTCTGTGCCCTCGCCCTCTTTCAGCTTGCCATCGAATTTGATTTGCCTTGTATTTTCGTCAACGAACTGGGCAGCGTGACCTGGATGCGCCGCTAGTTCCGTTCAACTCCTAGTGTGGTGAAGGATTTAGTACGGGTTTTAGGGTCCCGTATGGTTGTGATCTACCAGCGTGTAGGGAATATGGGTTTGTAAGGGTCCAATGAGCTGCTTTTGCCGCAAACTGAAAATGGCTTCAAACACCTCAAGGGACTCAGCGTCAGAGTCGCTGGTGTACCGGTCAAGGAGGTCTCGAATTAAAAAGGAGTCCTGTTCAGCGTTGAGCGCCTTTGCTAGGCTAAAGAGGCGCCGTTCCGCAGAGGTGAGGGACACCTCATCGCTTTTCTCGGTGCGAACAGCATGGGGTAGTCGGAAACTAATGAAGAAATATTTGTCCACCAGATCGATGGCTTCCCCGAAGATGTTCAGTCGCCCGGCCCAATTTTCGAGCACATCAGCGTATTCTTCTTCGAAGGCGAGGGTAAACTGTTCTAATCGTGCGTGGAGTTGGTCACTGGGTGGTTGTTTGAAAATGATGGCGTTGCGCATGTAGGTTCCATCGTGCACAACGATGTGGAAGTCGCGGTATTTGATTTCACGTAGGGGCGTATCGTGATCTTCGATGGGAACATAGGAATCCTCGTTCTCGGTTTCGGTTAAGGAAATGCCGAAGGTCGTGATGGCTTGAATCAACGCCGTCACTAAGTTCGCGTTCATGGTGCGATCCATGATGGGATCCAGGAGGCAGAGCCCGGTTTCTTTATGGATGAGCAAAATCCGTTTGATTTTTTCAATGTCGGCGAACGAGTCGGCCAGCGTTTGGAGGAGGCGCCGGCGTGTTCGTTGTTTGGGAAGAAGAAATTGCTGACGGTAGAACACGAATAGTACGAGGAACACGGCGACGAGGATCACGACGACCCAGAGGATGAGCCCTCCATAGAGGGTGAACGGGGACATGGGCACGGTACAATAAATTGCCCAGAGACCATCTTCGGCATGATCGATAAACACCGTGGTCCCCATTATAGTCCAGTCCTCGTAGAGGAGGGTGTTTCGCGTGATGAAGCGTACGATCCATTCGGGATCCAGCTCGATGAGAACAGTTTGATTTTTGACATTCTGCGGAAAATCGATGATGATTGTGACCGCCCAATTCACCTCTAAATGCCCGGAGGTAAAATCAAAACCTGCCAGGATGGAGGTACTTTCGATGAATGCACCAGTCCACTCAACATCGAACTCAACAGGCCACTGGTAGAATTCCAACCAATTCACCGTAACCTGAAAATTGCGACCTGCCCCGTTTAAGGCCAGGGGTGGTTGAAACGCGCCGCTATCCCACCATCCTTTTGAGGGCGTTAAAACATTGGTGACTGCGATTCCGTTAACCTGCATGTTGATATCGGTAGGGAAGACTTCGAGGGACTCGGGAAGGATTGAGATATTGAGAAAAAGATCGCGGCGTCGGTAGAAAAAGGAGCTGTAGTAGTCGTAGCAGTCACCTTCGTCCTCTTCATCAGGATTGGCATCATCTCGACAATAGACCCAGTTTACTCGAGTATCGTCATCGTAGGCGCGGGCGAGGGCGAAATAGTAGGTGTTGAGAAACGTGGTCAGGGGATTGAGGATGAGGGTACTCTCGTTGGTATCGATCCACACCCAACGCTCCTGGCCTGGCGGAATGAGCGGCGAGATCGGCTCTTCTCTCCAGTCAGTGAGTACTGCAGAAGTATTAGGGATCGTAGCGGCACTAGTTCCGGGTTGTGCACCGTACACACGATAGCGAAAAATGCCTTTAGATTCACCGCGAAGGTAGATCCAAAAGCCATCCACACGCACCGGGTCAGTGCCATTGATAGTGAAGCTCATAAATGATGTTTCTGTCTCCCAGATTAGATTTTCAAATGCGCTGTTGCGTGGGTTATAATCTTCAACCACAAGTTGGATGGGTTCGGGTTCAATTCGGGTGAAATTAAGCGTTTCCCGGCTCAGCATTCCTTGCAACGCCTCAGCAGAGAACGCCGTGTGGCTATTCCAAGATTGCCAGTGAACTTGCTGATTCCATCGTAACTGAGCCTGGAGGGTATTTTCAGTGCCTGGAAGCTGTAAATACCTCAACGGAATAGGAAAAGAGGTTCCAACACATGAATGCCTTGGTGAGTAGGAGTAAACATCATGTTGAGGGACATCGGATGGAACGCAGTGTGAAAAGGTGAGCAGATTAGCACAGGCCATTAGAATCAGGCTAAGAGTCAGACCTATCATATGAAGGCCCGACGAAGCCCGGGGTCCCTTCATACCTTCCACTACTTCCCTTTTTCAGATGCACCACGAACACAATGATACACTTATCACATTGGTTGGTGCGGCAACTCTGGAAATCTGTAGCATTTGAGAACCGCCCTCAACACGATAAATACTTTTGTTCACAACGATTGGGGAAGAGAAACGGTTGGAGTTTTCGAAATTTTGGTTTGAAACGCAACCGACAAAAACCTGAAATTTTTGCTGAAAAACTGAATGGATTGCACTAGTCGCTGTGAGGAGCGAATGGAACAAACGCGGCGTCGCGAAGGATTGGGGTCAAACTGAATCGGTTTGGTTGGGCGCAAAAGTAGATGTCGTCTTCATAACCTGCCTGGACGAGGATGCTACCATGCCGACTGACGAGGAGTTCACGGGCAATGTCTCCCGTATCGGCGTAGCTGCGGGGATCGTTGGGTCGTTCAATCCGGCTGATGATATGGTAGGAGGTAAAGTCATCCTCTAAGGCAGGACCATGCATGCTTCCCGCGGATATTACCGAAATTTGTCGTTGCGATTGGTGAGAGAGGGTGCGGGCTGTCGCGGCGACATGTTCGATGTTTAAGAACGCCCCCACGAGGATAGTAGCGGTCTTTGGGGGTTTGCCTAAGGTACGAGTGAAATTACTCGTCGTTAAGATGATGGGACGCCCATGGATTCGCTGGGTGAAAAAGCTTCGGGGGGAATTTCCGTAATCAAACCCTGCCGGGGCATGGGCGGCTCGTTCGCCTGCGAGAAACCCATCAGGATAGTAATAAATTAGGTCACGGGCTTCCTCAACAGTGGGAACGGGGATGATTTTCGATGCGCCGTTGGCGAGAGCAGTGATAATTGTACTACTGGCACGTAAGACATCGACGAGGATCACGATGTGGTTGGCGGTCACAGCGTTGGCGAGCGCGTCGGGTCCGACCCCATGGTTCACTGTACGCAGAGACGACATGATATAGAAGGCTCTGGCGTTGTCGAGGTTTAAGGTTTCGGAGTCACCATGAGGTGTAGCTGTCGGCGATAGTAGAGAATTCGGTAAAGGACGGTGAGATGGCTGAGGATGGCTACTAGTATGACGCCTAGATAGGGGAATCCTGGGTGTAGCACTGAGAGCAGGCTCGTCACGACCAAGATGAACAGGCGTTCGGATCGCGCAGCCAATCCCACATCAGTATCCAAAACACCAGCCGCTTGCGCGCGACTACGCGCATAGCTCACTAAGAGGCTTCCAGTCATAGCCGCTGTAACCCACCACCAGGTGGGACCTAACTGGGGCCAGGGATTGACCGTCCAAAGGAAGGGAGCGAGCACCACTAAGTCAGAGATTCGATCCAGCATCGAATCGACAAACCCTCCGCGAAGGGATGTTCGTTCGGTTCGGCGTGCGACCTCTCCATCAACGCCATCTAAGACGCCGGCAAGGAAGACCAACCCTCCATAAGCGAGGTACCACTGCCACAGATGGAGGACTAGGGCAGCTCCCAGCGCTACAAGGAAGGCAAGACCACTAATAGAATTGGGACCTAGACCAAGTTTTACGAATCCCCCAGCCAACCATTTGACTAAAGGTCCGAAGACCCGACGGAGACGCCAGCGTGACGGCACCATAACTCACTTCCCAGTGCTTAGTAGACTACATTCCCCCTCGCATCAAGGATCGCAGCCTGGAGTTCTACATTTGTCGGGACATGCGTATGTGCCAAGGTGATACACCGGGTCAACGAGGCGTTCGCATTTACTCGTGTGGATGCACCCAAACTCGTGGAATCTTTCACTTCACATCCTTCATCAATGTACACTCCTGGCCCCAATAACACCGGCCCTTCGACAACTGAATCCCTTCCTAATGTCAGCGAAGCACTCTGCACTGGGCCGGTCATCGATGTACTAGGAGGAAGGTAGGTTCCAGGAGGACGCGGTGTGGGGGGCCATGCGGTTGTAAGAAGATGGTGATTCAACGCCACCAAACTAGCGGGGGTATCTACATCGTACCATCCCTCCGCTTGAACGGGAACCCCGCGAATAGGATACCCCTCGGCAAGCCAGCGTTGTAGCAGATCAAAGACCGTGGTTGGAGAAGAGGGGTGAAGAGCAAGAGCATCGATGAAAAAGCGTACGCTCGCACGAAGGATTGGAAGCGCAGAGTGAAAAGCCGGAAGGTGGACGGGAGACTGAATGAGCTCCGAGATGGAGTGATTGGCGTCTACCCGAAGAAGGGTCCCTGGGCGTTTAGTGCTGGAATCATAGAGCAGAACCGGCTCTGTAGCAGTTGGTGTGATTAGGTGGAGGATCTGTGGAGTCAGGTACAAATCCCCGGGTAGGAGAACGCAAGGTGTATCCGGGTTAAGATGGGGTAAAACAGCTTGGAAGGAGGCGAGGGGTCCCTGTGCCCAATTCGGCGCAACTATGGGAACGACTCGATGTTGCCGGGCTACTTGCTCGAGGAATTGTTGCAGGTGGTCACCGGCGTAACCTACCGTTACATAGATGGGGGAAAACCCCACCAGGCTCACGGTAGTGAGCAGGTAATCGAGGAGTGGCCAGTTGGCCGCGGGGAGAAGCGGTTTTGGCAGATGGTCTGTGAGAGGCGCGAACCGCTTTCCACGACCACTTGCTAAAATCACAGCTTGCAAAGTGCGAGCCTCGAACAGGTTTTAATTGAGGAATGCATTCTTCTTAGGTGGTGGCAACTCAAAAATGACTAGGCGTCAGGCCGTTGATCCCCAGAACCCCGATCAACGAGTCATCAACGAAGTAGCGGCTCTGATCCAGCAGGGCGGTCTGGTGGTGCTCCCAACGGACACGGCCTACGGGCTCGCTGGAGACCCCCAGAACCCCACTGTAGTAAACCGGGTTCTCACTGTAAAACGCCGCGTTGGGAAACCGGGTATGCCTCTACTCGTTGCTAGCCTAGCCCAAGCGCGTCGCTTCGGAAACTTTTCAAAACTTGCTGAAGCCTTAGCCACCCGGTTTTGGCCAGGAGCGTTAACCCTCGTGGTCCCAACGCATCACACCTTTCCTACTGGCATCCTAGGTCCCCAGAACTCTCTTGCCTTGCGAATACCCAACCACCCAGTCGCCCTGGCTGTAATCCAGACCCTAAAGGCCCCGGTGATTGGCACTAGCGCTAACAAATCCACGGCACCGAGCCCCCGCAGTGCAGAAGCCGCTATTGCTCAAATGGGAGATGCAGTCGACTTGGTTCTGGATGCAGGTCCTACACCACTATCAAAGGATTCTACCATCATTAACTGCACCATCACCCCGCCAGAAATCTTGCGGCGTGGAGCTCTTCCCGTGGCTACTTTGCGCCCCCTATTGGATTTTCAGGAATAGGAGAAATCTGGAGATGGATGGAGCGCACTTCCTGAAGACTTAAAAAAGGTAGCGCGCACCCTTTGAATCATATGCTATCCGTCGATGACAAATTCAATCTGCTCCTCTCGTGCCGTCGATTCCAAGAAGCAGAAAGCTGTCAAGAACTCAGTCGACTCCTCGATGAGGAAACCAACTTTGGATCTCTCGGGTGGTGCAAACTCACTGGAATCACCTGCTTGGTCGTGGCGAACATTGACGGAGATGCCCATCAGTTTGTTATCCGAGTGGGAGAATTAGTCAAAAAGATGCCTTGGATCGTCCAAGACCTTTTGAAAATTCACCCTATTGACCTCGTCGTTGAAAGCACCGTGGACGCTATTCGGGCAGGTAGTAAAGAACTCGCCAAGCGAATGAAAAAGACCGAAAAATTTCGGGTGAACCTAAATCGTCGCGATACTGATTTAGACCGGGATAAACTGTTACACCTTGTAGCAACCCAGTTTCCAGGTCAAGTCGATTTAGAAGAGTATGACTGGATTGTCGCCGTAGAGATATTGGGACCCATTACTGGACTGGCTCTGCTTCGAGAAGAGGAGATCGTAACTCTCCGCCGTCCTTAATGGGAAATTGCGAGAAGAGCGCAGCGGTCATAAATCAACTTTTGCACAGCTTGCGTGCGTTCCGTGAAACTGTCAGTTGAAGAGATAGCTTCTAGTTCCAGGTCAGTAATTTGAAACAGCTTCTGAATCCTCGCCAGCTTCTCGTTCGATGCGATTTCGAGCACCGAGGGGGTATCCGTGGCAGGAGCTAGGCGAAGAAACTCCTGATACACGCCTTTTAGATGTGCAGCATCGGTGTGAATGAGGACACCGCCCACATGTTGTGTGGATGCATCCAGCCCAATTGTGTCGAGAGCTTTGGAAATCTGGCGTTGTGCGGCAGCGAAGCGTAGGATCTCTGTTGCTAAAGTGGACGCTCGATTCGTACCACGATGAAAGGCCGTTAAAGCATGCATCGCAGCGAAGAGCAGGTGGTCGGGACTCGCAATGAAAGCAGCGTTTACCGCCTGGAATGTCACCTGAGCTGAATTCGTCACAGGTTGCATTCGTTCTAACAGGGTCATGGGTGGGATAGACTGACTGAGCGTGGACCCAAAGATACCCACGATGTGTTTAGTGGGACCGATACGGACTTCGTGAAGTTGGAGAGGAGCCATGTCGCGTTTCCACCTCAATTAGTGGAGATAAAGTGGTTGATAAATTAAAAGGGGAAGTGCCAGAAAAACCAATCTGGTAGGAGTGCAGGGGCATAAACCCGTACATAGAAGGTGATGAAGAGGGCGAAAAGGAGGAAACACAATGTGAGACTGATCATTACATAATCGCTTCGGCGTAAGTTCAAATCGTAGAGACTGGTACGAGTTGCTGTGGATCCGAACGCACGGGATTCGAGGCTTTCGGCGACTTGAAGGGCACGCCGAATAGAACTAACGATAATAGGAATTAAGATGGGAATGTAATTGCGAACTTTCTGAAGAAGGTTACCCCGTTCCAGTTCTAGCCCCCGAGACATTTGAGCGTCACGAATAGTTTCGGTTTCCGTTGCAATGGTTGGCACATAGCGAACAGCCATTGAAAAGGCGAACGCGAATTCGTAGGGGATGTGGAGTTTGATGAGAGCAAGGGCAAAGTCATCTGGGTGGACAGTGAGAAAGAACAGAGAAAAAGCCGTCATCAAAACGACAAGGCGAAGCACGGTGGACAAAGCAAAGGAGAAGGTGATAAAGAAGGTGTTGATAATGAGAATGAACCCTGCAAGGATACCTAATCCCCGCAAGCTTTTGGACCATTGCCTACCAGATCGGGCTAAGAGTATGAAGGGCAGCATTGTAGCGAGAATGAGCAGGAGAGGCACAATTTCGAGGAAAAGCATTCCAATAATAGAGAAAGTGATAGCCATGAAGAAGGTGGTACGAGGATCGAGGCGGTGCATTAGGGTGTCTTTTTGCTTGAACCGAAAAGCCTCAAAAATCGCGGCCATGTCAGGAAGGCCTCCTTACCACGGTATTGACGGCTTTTACGGCTTCAGGTAATGTGAGGATGTCGGTAGGAAAGGTGTTGACCTCTTTGGCGAGGCGGTGGGCAAATTGGGTTAATTGTGGTGGTAACAACCGTGCGCGTTCTAAGATTGCAGGATTGCTCAAGATTTGGCGCGGAGACCCATCGGCGAGAATTTGTCCTTGGGAGAGGATGATGAGACGATCTACCGCTTTCACGGCGAATTCAACATCATGAGTAACCAACAGGAGAATGTGTTCAGGACTTCTGAAAGACGCTATGAAGTCTAGGAGCTTTTGCTTTTGCAGGGCATCTTGAGCCTGAGTCGGTTCGTCGAGTATGAGAATATTGGGTTCTACGCACAGCACTGACGCCAAGGCTAGTCGCTTTCGTTCACCGCCACTGAGCAGGAAGGGAGATTGGTCTTGATAGGGGGTTAATTCGACCAGATCAATAAATTGGGTGACTCGTTTACGGATTTCATCTTCGGGAAAACCGAGATTCCGTAAGGCAAAGGACACCTCGTCGGTAAGGGTGTCTGCGAAGAGTTGATGGTCTGCATTTTGGAACACGAAACCCACTTTCCGCGCTAGCAAAGCCGTTGTCGTATCGCGCGTATCAACGCCATCAACTGTGACGGTTCCTGAAGAGGGTTTGAGTAACCCATTGATGTGCTTAACTAAGGTGGTCTTTCCCGCGCCATTTTCACCCATTAGGCCAATGACTTCACCTGGTTGTATATGCACACAGACATCACGAAGAACCGGATAGCCGGGATCGTAATGGAAGTGGACTCCATCAAAGTGAATCACTGGCGCACCTCCTTTACAAGTGCTTTCACGGCAGCTTCAACGGAGAGCGGAACGGTGCCACGAAGATGTGGTTGCGGCATTTGCTGAAAGAGCTGGATTATTGGAGGAACCGCAACGCCAACCTGAGACACGATAGGATCCTGAATCACTTGTGCTGGTGAACCCGTTGCAACCAAGCGTCCTTGACTCAACACGAAGAGTTCTTGGATATGAGGAAGGACGAGTTCTAAGCGGTGTTCGATGAGCAAGATTGTCAGGCGCATCGTCTTATTAAGCGTGGCAAGCAGCTGTAGGGTTTCATACGCAGAAAGGGGATCGAGGTTCGCAGTGGGTTCATCTAGCACTAAAATATCTGGTTCCAGTGCTAATACAGCTGCAATCGCCACTCGTTGTTGTTCACCCCCTGAAAGCTCATAGGGCGCCTTATCACGGAGAAGTTCAAGGTGAAGATGGTGAATAAGGGTTTCAATCCGATCACGGATTTGCTCTCGAGGTACGCCGAGGTTTTCTGGGCCAAAGGCTAGTTCCCGTTCGACCGTAGGAGCCACGAGTTGGTTCTCAGGATTTTGAAAAACCAGACCCACCTTTTCGGCGAGTTCATGGGCAGGATGTTCTTGAGTATTCAATCCTTGAACTTGCACTTGGCCTTCGAGTTCACCAGGATGAAAGTGAGGAATCAACCCATTTAGACAGCGAGCAAGGGTCGTTTTCCCACATCCGCTTGGACCCACTAGTCCAACGAAGGCGCCTTGAGGAATCGCGAGTGTGATGTCGTCTAATACCTTCTTTTTAGAGCCCGCATAGCGAAAAGACAGCTTGGAGATTTCAACACTCACACTCAATCACCCACGGGTTGGGAACCACCGGGTTGCTTGGATGTGTTGTGATGAGCCTTTAGAGCTTTTCGTAGTAATTGAAGGGCAAGTCCAAGGGCATGATCACCGGAAGCAGGTCCGTTCGCTCCTGCGGCTGAAGGGTGTCCACCGCCTGCGCCACCAATTAATTCCCCTAAGGGTTCCATGACATCCTTAGCTAGATCAAGGCCGCAATTGCGGACGACAGCCATCGTCGCCCGCGCACTAAGACGCACCTCGTCTTTCTTTGCGGCGCAAGCAATCGCAATGTCGGCACCAGCGCTGATGAGGGAACGACACACACTAGCTTCGTAGGATCGAATCGTAGTAACCACAATCAGGAGGTCGTTTTCATCATAAACAACAGCGCGTTTAGCAGCTTTCAACCGCGCCACCCGTTCGGATTTATCGAGGGGTGTGAATAACAGGGAGAGGACCTGCTCGTACTCGGCGCCATAATTTAGCAGAGTGTTAAAATGCTCAAAGGTACTGTTCACGGCTATGTGGAAATGGCGCGAATCATAGACTAGCCCTGTGGCAAGTAGTGTCGCTGCAGCTGGGGTGGGCGCCTGGTCACTGGCTTCCCATAACTGTAAAACCAATTCGGCCGTTGATCGAATTTGCTCATCGTACAGTAGGTAATCAGCAAGCTTAGGCAGGTCCTTATGCGGAATATGATGGTCGATACAAAAAGAAATGGTTTGGTCGCGTGGTAGATGGTTTATAAGCTCCCCAAACTGCTCCTCATTATTCAAATCCACCAACACAATCACCGAATGTTCGCTTAGGGTGTCTGGTGGAGCAATTGTGAGGTTGAACGCGTTGAGTACATTGGTGGCGCTTCGATTGAGGCCTTCTGCATAGATATGGGATTCGATGCCTCCCTGGCGCTCGAGTAGAATGGCAAGCGCTGCTGCGCTGCCCAGAGCGTCAGGATCTGCACTCTGGTGCAACACTAAGGCAACAGGAGTCTTTGTTGCCTTAGCTAAAAGAGTAGAAAGGAATTGAGAGGGATTTAGCTGTTTCAAAGACTAGTCCCGCCGTCTGAATGGGGTTTTCAGCCAGAATGCACAAGAGTTCAGACTAACCTGCAGGAGCAGAGCCGGGTTGCCCAAGCATACCGCGGAGTGTTTCTTGAAGCGTGTCGTACTGTTTGCGTAATTGAGCCTCTTGCTTCTCCAAGGATTTGAGTCGAACATCTAATGCATCACTTTGTTCCTGTAATGTTGTTGTGGCTTTTGGTTTCGTCGTCTTGAAAAGGAGAGGCCCTGCAGCCTGGTAGATGATGCTTTTGGCTGTCAATCCTTTGACCTGTTCAAGGGCGTTTTTGGTTTCTGCTACTTGTTGTTTCACCTGGAGCAGGAGAGCTGTGACATACTGTAGACTATCACGGGTCTGTTGAACGCGTACCAGTTGCTGACGAACACGAGGAGGAAGCTCTTCACCCATTGTTCTTCACCGTAAATTGCCGTACACCATCGGCCACCAGGTACAAGCGCAGGAGCGATGTTGCAGCGGCGCGTAGAGCAGTTACATCCTTAGCGACGAGGTGAACCGTGATGAGATTTTGGCTGGAGGTACTGTGCAGCTTGAGTCTTTTTGAATCTATCGACGCTAGCTCTGGTTGCAAGGCTGCGAGTATCGTATCACGGGATTTGACTGAGTCAACTTGTATCTGGATTGTAAGGGTGTAGGGTGCTGGCGGGGTCTTTGAGGACTTACGCTTTACCATCGTTTTCGCTCTCCCATGGGACGGGATAAGAAATGTTTGACACCGAGTCTGGGACCTAAGGGTTGTTGTTCGTCTCGTGTCATAAATGCCAGTGTTTTGGGGTGACTTAGCTTAACCAGTAATAGGGCGCTCTCTCCGGGAAGCTCCGTGAGCTTAGCGCGTTGTATACAGGGAATTTCGAGGGCTTGAGCGAGGAGCTCCGCCCGCGTTTGATCCTGAGGAGTATCTGGAAGTACATACAATTGGGTCGGCTTACGAGGAGAAGGAGCTGGATTTTCACGAAGAAGCTGGACAGACTTCAGAATGATTGTAGGGGGTGCAAATTTCCAGTTTTCTTCGGTGTACTCTAAGAAACCGAAGCGACCGGGGTTCCCGTGGAACGCACCCACAAGAAGTATTCGGGTTGCACCTAGATCTTGTGCGGCTTCACAGTAGTCCATGAACCCTTGTTTTCCACGCGTTATTCGGATGGATCCTGGGATGACCCAATTTAGTTCCTTGATGAAACTTCGGATTCGTTGCGTGGGTTTACGCGTAGCTCCAATGGCAATCACGTGTCTCGCCGGCTAGCTGATCGTTCACGGAAAGACCGGAGAATCTTTTGAGCGTCGGTGGCAGGGACATAGGCTCCACCAGTGAAAGTGTGCCCGCATTTACGGCAGTTCCAGATGCCTGTGGATACGCGACGAACCGCTTTAGTTTGACAGCTTGGGCATTTATGTCGAGCCTTCATATTGGCTTCAATTTTTTGGACTTGTTGGCGAAGCGTTACGCCATAGCGTGGGCCAAAGCGTCCGGCGCGTCCAACCTTTTTTGTGCGTCCCATGGAATTCTCACCTTGAGGGAAGCTGTTTTCGCATCTTTTTAACGATTTTGCTTCCTCGTTCAACGATTTCAGTGACTTCTTGGTAGGTGAAAGGGGCGGTGCCATACTTTTGCATAGAGCAGAGAGTGTCATCTCCGTCAAACGCGATCGAGAGGCGAGCATCCATCACTTCCTCTTCCTTTAGGGATGGGTCGGCAATTAGATAATCGCCTATTTTTGCAAATGTTAGCGTTAACGGTGGTGCGCCCATTTCAAACGAGGCTGTTTCTTCTAAGAGCTCAGCCTCACCGTCGTCAAGGACTTTGACCTTGGGGAGCTTGGTATCCATCAGAGCAGCAATGGCAGCAAGAGAGGCCGTGTCGATGAGGTTGCCATGATCAGCGAGAACATAGATGTCGACTAAGACCATGTAGACATGTTCGCCAGGCTTGATGCATAGAGAAGTTCGTTTGATAGCATCAGAATGGCGAATGCCGCGGTCAACGACCCGGGCTAATTCGATGGCTTGTTCACCCGGTGGACCTAACTCGAATTTTGGTGAAGCGAGAGGAAGTAACTCCGCTGTGGTAATAACAACCCCTTCATCGGGAGTGTCAGGGAATGGTCGTCCCACCTGGATCTTCACGCCTGCAACGATCCGGCTATCACCTAACCAGGCTTCGGCTGATCCTTCAGCTTTCGATACGACATTTTGGGTAATTTGTATTGGACGAAGATCGTCAAAACCTCGACCATCCTCTCGTTTTCCTTCACGGAGTAAGGAGATAATTCGTTCACGATCGATTTCTGTAACAATATTCATTAATTTCGTCCTCCTTTAGATCTAGCTTGAATTTTCTTCATTCGGATTTGCCGGTTTTCGTGTTTTCGAACTTTTCGGTTTTTCTTCGCCAGAATCGGTTGTAGCGGTTTTTTTAGTTTTGGTGGCTCGCTTCGTTTTCGACCTTTTTGGCTTCTCGGGTTCAACCTTTTCTAACGGTGCCTCGTCGGTGTCGTTATCCGGGAAGTCTTCATCCAAATCTTCTGATACTTCACCAACTTCTTCACGAACTTTGGCGTATTTTTCTAGAAGTACAGCTTTCTGCATTTCAAGAATCCGATGAATCCCATCTTCAGCCATTTGTAGGGCTTTTGCGAGTTCCTTTTCGGTGAGCTTCCCGTCCATTTGCAGCAGGGTAATTTCCCCACGTTCAGGGTTCATTACAACCGGAAGATCTGCGTCTCCGACCTTATCTTCAATATCGTTCATGTCCACGGCTATTTTGCCCTCAATTTTTCCGGCAGCACATCCAGCAACTAATCCGCGCATGGGAATCCCTGCATCTGCAAGCGCTAAGGAGGCCACCGTGGCACTGGCACAGCGCGATCCACCGTCAGCTTCTAACACAGTTATGAAGACATCAACAACTGCTCGTGGATACAATTCTAAGAAAAGCATTGGTTCTAGGGCTTGACGAAGAACCATAGAAATTTCATACTCGCGTCGACTGGGAGCCGGGCGTTTACGATCGGAGACTGAGAAGGTGGCCATCCGGTAAGTTACCCTCAGTAAGGCTCGATCTGAAATGGATAGATGACGTGGATGTAGTTCTCGTGGGCCATATACGGCCGCAAAGATCTTGTTACGACCATGTTCAATGTAGGCAGACCCATCTGGTCGACTTAGACTGCCCACTTCTAACCGGACGGGTCGGAGTTCATCTAGTTTTCGTCCATCCGTTCGTAGTCCCTTGCTATCAATCAACGGTGTTTTTTCTTCAGGCGTTTTTTCACTCATTGGTTTCACCTTTTGTTTCTGAAAGCTTTGCGCTAATGGTTTCGCGAATACGGTCAGTTAATCCGCTAGTGTGTGCTTCGCGTTGGATTTGGTGGATGGCGTCAATTGCTATTGCCACCCGTTCGGGTCGTCCTTTCAACCACACTACGCCGTTTTGTCCCACAACGATGTCGGTTTGTAACTCGGTTTTAAGCATATTTATCATCGAACCTTTACGACCGATTAATCGAGGGACACGAGTCGGAATGACATGGATGAGAACACCTCCTCGGATTTTTCCAAGTCCTCGACCGCGGGTGGTGATAAGAGGATCCCGTGTTCGATCCGAAGCGATGATTTCAGCTACAACGGTTTCGCCGATATCATACCATCTTCGGAGGTCGTCTTTGGCTTGTGTGGCATCACGGCGTGAGAGTGCATGCATCACAGGAAGCATAGCGGGATAGGGGCTGTGAATGTCTACTAGCCAACCATTCAAGGTGATTTCTGTGATGATGCCGATGATAATATCACGGATTTTTGGGATGTATTGTCCTTGGAGAGGAACAACATAGACCGTTTTGCCTTTCATCTTAACCAGACCAATTACTGCTGCAAAGATTTTCTCTTGTTCCTTATAGGCACCACTTCCGTGGCGGTAATCGCCTTCGGCAAGTAACTGTCCTGGAACAACGATATCTTGCTGTTGAAAATGAATTGACACAGTTGTTTGTTCTCCTATACTGTTTCTTTCTTCAGGATTTTAATTTCGGCTCGTCCCCGGGTGAGGTTATTAAGCGCATCGATGAGTTCGCCGCGTAGACCCCCAGGTACTTCAACGATAGCAATCCAAGAGCCATCGGTTTGCCATTCATCTTTAGCAATGGTGCCTAACCGTTCAACGATGCCGTAGGCTTTGGGAGCAAAGTCAGGAGGAATTTTCACAGCAATTTGCTGAATTTCCATGCGAATAGGGATGATTGGCTGAAGGGCTTTGACCACATCTCGAGCTTGTTCTTCAGCAGTACGAGTGGAATCAATAGTGACATTCGCTTCTTCCATTGCTGATTCAATGCGGTTTGGGGGATGAGGAAGCCCGGTTTTGGGATTGATTGAGTTTCGAACAATGATATCAATAATTTGGCGTCGACGTTTCGCCATCATCTCACGGCGTTGCTCAGCAGTAAGTTGGAGCGAGCCTTTTTCAAGGATTTGTCGTGCGACTTCAAGTTCATCGATAGTTCCAAAAACCTCTTCTAAGTCTTCATCTGGAGATTTTTTACTCCTCAGAGCGTCTTCAAAGATCATGTCGCCTCGGATGACCTCGCGGAGATCGATGGCTTCACCCTGTTTATAACTCCAGGCAAGCTTGGGATCCACAATGATTTCAAAGCGTTTGCCATGGGTTTCTAAACGTGCGAGTGCTCTATCACCTAGGTCAACGCGTTTGTCTCCTCGCATTCCACCCATACCTGACATGATTCTCACCATTCTTGTTGGTAAGTTGCAAAGAGTGCTTCAACGGGCTTCTCATCTAGTTGATGGAACAGGTTTCTCTGTTTTTGTGAGTCAAATCGCTGTGAACCCATGGGGATATCAGAGCGACATCATAACTCTGCGAATTGCTGAGCAATGAGGGTTCCTCCAAGTCAGATAAGAAGGGGACGGGGTTAAAGCCCTCTTACTACATGTTACCTCTTGCAGAATTGCCGAATAGCACTAGCGCCTTTAAAATATTGTTGTTGAAAGAGAGCAACCGACTGAAGGCTTGTTTGTGTAGTTAATCTTGTGCTGAATGAATATAGTAGACAACACCAATACACAGCAAACCGGTGAGTAAAGCGTGAAGGGGACCAAACCCGGTAAGCGCTACAACCACGATGATGATAAAGAGAACGATCACTTCAAACCATCCTGCAGATTCACCGTACCATTCACGGAGATTGCCAAACAAGATGACAAGCCCGATAAAGGTCATGGTTAGAAGGAAAATTTCTATTACGCCAGTAACCACTGGTCCAATAAAGTCTAAGAAGGGACCTATTGGACCATAACGAGTGAACAGCAACGCAAGGAGAATACTAAAACAAATAATCGCCAGCGCGCTCAAAAGCATGGTGCGACTCATGAATTGTCGGTCACGAGTTTTACCTGCAGACATTATCGAAGCAGCCTCACGAGTAGCTTGGGATGCGAAGACTCAAAAGGTGAGAGGCTTTTAAGTCTTTGGCTGTGGAATACTCAATGGCTATTCCTCGCATAACCCGAATTCAATTAACCTCAGCACATCGACGGCAATTATATGGAATTCGTCGTCGAGCCTTGCCCTACGAAGGCTGTGGGCTGCTGTTAGGAACCTACACACAAAAAGGGTTAGTTGCCCAAGTTGTTCGTATAGCTGAAACGGAAAACGCGGCGAAGTCTTCGTCAACCTTTGCTATTGATCCTGAACACCAATATTGCATCTTGACGGCCGCATCGAAGGATGGGCTTGAACAGGTAGGAATCTACCACTCGCATCCAGCACCACCCACACCTTCAGCTTGGGACCTAGAATTTATGGAATACAACCCTTGCGTCTGGGTCATTGACGGGATTCAGGGTGACCGATTCCGAATGAAGGCATACCAACTCTGGCAGGGCGTCCTTGTAGGCGTTCAAATCAAAATTACACCTACTAATTTGTGAAAGGAAAAGGCGGGGCTCTCGGCTCGTCGCGAGGTCGTCATTGCACAAGGCTCAGCTTGGAGCGGCGGGGCTTCACCGAGCCCCGTAGAGCATGACGATACTATTCGTTTTATCTGTTTTGGCACTCCAAAATTAACGACGCAAGGACCCTAGCGATGTTTTCTGGGCTTAATTACCTCAGAGGGGGTTAGCTCGGGAAGTAGAGTGGTGACCTTGCGAAGAGTCCCACTGATACCCACTACTTCAACAATTAGCGGGATCGAATTGATGTGAGTAAGGCTGGCGAGGGCTGCTCGAAGCGGGCGAACTTGATCATGTTGACAGCGAAGGATAGCCACAGATTCAGTGGGATGGTAGGCAATCACCCAAAACCCTACGCGGCTCACTCCGAATTCACCATAGAGTTCTTGGAGTTGTTGCCAAATAGCATTACGAAAACTGGCTTCGGAAGGCAGTTTTTCACCAGCGTGTAGGTGGACAGCGAGGTAGCGTCGTCGGGGTTGCATTACTATGGTTTCCTCCTGGTGAAGAATTCGATAGAAGTTTCAAGGACGGCCCTGTTAGCAGTGGCTTCAGGAATATTCGCAAGGTAAGCTAGCGCTCCGAGATCCCGAGGTGTTCGCAACTGCCACAAGTTTTCAGCGCCACTTGTAAGAACGAGCGGACTTTGTGCGCGGAGAAGAGATTCCATTGCTTGAGCCATTACCCGCATTAACCGAGAGCGTGCAGAGCCTTTGAGAGCCAACAGACCATGGAGGCAGAGTTCTACTGGTTTATTGTGTTTAGTCATTGCTCGAGCTACCTGCGAGTCCACAATAGTATAGTCTTCAACAGTTTTCATCAGCACCATGTCGACTTCGGGTATCTTTGCAGCGGACAACGCGATCGGCTTGGTTCGACCTTGCACCACAACTAGATCGGTTTGTTGCTTCTGTTTTTCAACGCGATGTCGAAGGCGTGCGGCACTGTGAGGATTAAGGGTGATGCGATAGAGGAGTTCCATGTTCCTGGGAATTAATCGAGCCGGAAGAGGTTGGGGGGATTCAATGCCCAGACCGGTTAGTCCTAACCGGCGAGCTTGCTCGAGAATTGCGGAACTCTCTGCGTCGTTGTTAGGGTGACTGAGGCGAACATGAAGATCGACCGGGCTCATCCTATTCCATTCCTAAAAGAGGTTGAGGTGCTGGCATTGGTTCTGTAGTTCATTGAGCGACATTTTTCGCCCTGTAAATTGGATTACAAGACGAAGTGAATCACCTTGGTTTATTATTCGTAACCGTCCTTGATAAGAATCCTGCTTATCAAATCGGAGGAACAGATGACCTTTCTGGTTTGTTCTAGTAGCCAAGGTTGCTTTCACCAGTTCACGCTCTGTTGTAGAGAGTCGTTCCCCAATAGAGTTTACGGAATGGGTTACAAGAAGTCCATCTGTCAGCTCAGCCTCAAGGCGTATAATCGGATTGTGATGGTGTCCTCGAAGCTGAGTTCTTTTGTATTTCAGGGCAGTTTGAGCAGTTTGTGGAAATAAATTTTCAATGGCCATTCGGACCTTATTTTCATCTTCTGTAGCATGTACCAGGGCATGCACTACTATTCGTGACAGCCCCTTTTGTGGTGAGGACATTAACTAGTCACTCTCCAAAAGAGTAAGCGAGTGAATTATTTTCCGCGTCGATCATGTTTTCCGATACTCGGACGGAGTTTTTCAGCACCGGACCCTCGTTGGCGCAACCCACGAGAGGTTTTTCCAGCGGGAGTTAGTCCTCGGAAGACCCGTCCTTTGTGAACGGGATTACAAACCCAGTTAATTCGGGGATCAGCTTTGATGACAGGATGTTCAGGATCTACCAAGATAATTTCATACCAGAGATTCTTACCATCCTCAGCAATGTAATACGAACCCAATACTCGAAGGTTAGGGAATTTTCGTGCTGTGCGTTCCTCCGCCATCCACTGACGACTTCGACCCGGGGTGATTTTCACAGTGCCCATCTTTTTAGGCTTGCGACCCATAGTCGGCCGAGGCTTACGACGCGATCCGCGGGTTATCCTCTGGCGTACAACAACATAACCTTGCTTGGCCCGATATCCGAGTTGTCGAGCACGATCTAATCGAGTGGGTTTATCAATGCGATGAGTAGCTGGTTCTTTCCGCCACTCGATGAGACGGGTCCGGATCAGGGCTTTCAAGTCTTTATCATGGCTAGCATAGAGCTGGCCAATGTGTTTGTACATTGCTGTAGACGCCTCCGCGTATTGGCATAGCGAACCGCTATTGCCTATAAAAATGCTGTGCTACTACTTGAGAAGTTTTTGGAGTTTCTCAGCTATCACCATGGAATTCGCCCGTGACGCTTCCGTCGTCTGGGCACCGATATGTGGCGTTGAGACGACATTCGGAAGGGCTATGAGCTTTTTGAGCAGCTCGTTCTCAAAGGGAGGTTCTTCTGAAAAGACATCCACCCCAGCGCCCCCGAGGTGCCCATCAATTAATCCTTGATACAGGGCTTGTTCATCGACTATTCCACCACGAGCGGTGTTGATCACAATCGCTCCATCAGGCATTGCCGCAATCTCCTTTTCACCAATTAACCCCTTTGTTTTGGGAGTCAAGGGAACATGCACAGTTAGGATCTCCACTGAAGAACATAACTGGTCTACTGGAAGGTATTCCACCCCCTGCAGCTTCATGGCTTCAATGCGTTCAGGTAATATGTCAAAGCCATAGACTTTCATTTCAAAAGCCTTAGCACGTTTGGCGACCTCTTCACCAATAAACCCAAAACCCCAGATGCCTAGCCGACGACCACGGAGTTCTCCTCCTTTACTAGCGTTCTTTAGCCATTCACCTCGACGAAGACCCTGATCCCCAAATGACACCTTTCGAATGACGCTAAGTGTTAAGGCAAAGACTAATTCTGCAACCGAGACGGATGGCCCTTCTGGTGAGTTGATAACTTGGAGGTTCTTTTCTTTTGCAGCGTTGAGATCAACATTATCCAATCCAACCCCAGCTCGAGCAATTACTTGGAGCGAGGTGCCTGCTGAAATCACGGCTTGAGTTACTTTCGTTCTGCTGCGTACGATTAACGCATCATAGCCATCAATGATTTTCAGTAATTGGTCGGGAGTTACATCTGTTTGTAGACTAAGTTCAAATCCAGCCTGTTGTAATTGCTTAACTGCATCCTCATGAATCGAATCAGCAACAAGAATTCTTGCTTTCGCCACTATCTTCACCATGTATGATTTCGAAGAATTCGCTTTCGCACCGAAAGCGGCTTATCTTTGCCCCCAATGCTGGAACCGCTGTGATTTATTTGTTATCGTTAGTATTAGTGAACAGAGGTCACCCACCATGTTGGTAGGAATTGTTGGTAAACCATCATCCGGAAAGAGTACCTTCCTAAATGCAGCCTGTCGGACCTCGGCGAAGGTCGGAGCCTACCCCTTCACCACGATTGAACCGAATCCGGGAACCGCTTATGTGCGAGTGGACTGCGTTTGCCAGGAGTTTGGAGTTGAGTGCAACGCAAAGAATTCAGTGTGCCGAGATGGGGTTCGCTTGATTCCAATAGATATGCTAGATGTAGCTGGTCTCGTTCCGGATGCCTACTTGGGTCGTGGGCGAGGAAACCAGTTTCTTGATGACCTTCGACGGGCTGATGCGTTTATTCATGTTGTTGATGTTTCAGGATCCCTGGACGCGGAAGGACGTGAAGTAGAGCCGGGAACCTGGGACCCCCAACAGGATGTCGAATTTCTTGACCGTGAACTCACCATGTGGCTCGTACAAATTTTACACCGTGATTGGAGGAAGCTTTCTCGCCGTGCTGAAACTGAAAAACAAAAAATCAGTACACTCCTCGCAGAAAAAGTCTCTGGCTTACAAATTACTGAAGCTACTATTCGCTCAGCGATCCGAGTAAGTGAGCTGCCACCAGAGAAGCCTTCAGAGTGGACCGATGAAGACCTTGAAAAACTGGTTCGAATTCTGAGGCGTCAGGCTAAACCAATGGTCATTGCTGCCAACAAAATTGACCGCCCTCAAGCAAGCCAATACCTAGAGGGGCTCCGTGAACACAACGAAGAGAAAGTCATTCCTTGCAGTGCAGCTGGAGAATTAGCTCTTCGTGATCTAAGTGAAAAAGGGGTCATTGATTACCTTCCTGGTGCTCCGAATTTCGGTATTTTGCAGCTGGACGCACTTGGTGACCGGGAACAAACCCAGCTCCAGCGGCTCCAAGAAGAAATTTTAGATAAATATGGATCAACGGGTGTGCAACAGGTGTTGAATACCGTCGTTTTTGATGTTTTGAAGTTAATACCGGTATATCCTGTTGAAGATGCCGGAAAATTCAGTGATCACGACGGAAACATTCTTCCTGATGTCTATCTGGTCCCCCAAGGGACGACAGCTCGTCAACTCGCTTTCAAAATCCATACCGACCTGGGTGAAACCTTCATCCATGCGGTGGACGCAAGAACGAAGAAACGGTTATCGGAGAGCTATGAACTAAAAGCCCATGATGTCATCCGCATTGTTGCCGCAGGAGCGACCCACTGACTGCTAGCTTTCGCGTTCATAATGGCCCCAGATTTTCTTCGAACCAAAACTACGAATCCCTTTGCTTTGAAGCTGCTTGCGTAGTTCCTTAGCATGGACTGGTTTAATTTCACCGCGTTCTTCTAAGAACGCAATGATTTCCATGGCTTCTTCATTTGTCGAACAGCGTCGTAGAAAATCAATTACATCAGGAGAATAGCCCGAATACCGTGGTTTCCCGGTGTTAATGACTTGGCCAGTTCGATTCGTTTCCTCCCAGCGGACGCCATCGATTGTGACATTGGCTTTAGCAGTTTTAATCTCCGCAGCGAGGTGTGGAAGTCGCTCTAATACCTTCTCACTGAGATCCTCGCATTCTGCATCGGGAACTGTATGGGGTACTTCTGTGGGCTTCACTGTTTCGCCTACTGGTTTCTTCTTGCTTGTGGTTTTTTTCGGGCTCATCGATCTTAATTCCCTAGATCTTTTCTAACAATCTAGTGATCTAGCCTGGCATACCGGCGCAATAAAATATTCCGCTTTATTCCTACATCAATGCGATCCCAGGGGAAGTGGGCTTCAGAGGAATAATCTGCTGTGGCCAAAGCTTCTAAGCTGATACCTTGATCCTTGGCAACTTTAAACCAGGTTCCAGCCGTCGCCTTGGGTTGTTGAGCAACTCCTGCTAGGACGGGAGCTAGCTCGGTTGTCCCTCGCGAGAGTGCCCCTTGAATTATGGCCCATCGAGGATTCGGAATATCAACCTGAATACGCGCCAGGCGTTGAAGGCCTTGTAAAAGGCGGATCCGTTTTTTCAAAGCGGCAAGAGATGGTGATCCGACCCATTGATAGGGAGTATGGGGTTTGGGAATGAACGGGGCAATGGTGACATGTAATCGATGACGCTGGGGTGGTAGCTCAAGGAGAGTGCGACAGAAGGTTTCAATGGCGAGGATGTCTTCTGGCGTCTCTGTAGGTAGTCCTATCATGAAGTAGAGCTTAATTTGGGAAAAGCCTCCAGCTAACGCCGTATTAAGTGTGGCATGAAACACATCGTCTGGAATCCCTTTTCCGATGGTTGTCCGTAGCCGTTCCGAGCCAGCTTCAGGTGCGAAAGTCAGAGTACGCTGTCCCCCTTGATAGATGAGTGAGAGAATCTGGGGGTCCGGCAAATCGGCGCGGAGAGAAGGTACTGATAAACTCCGATTCCGGCTTACAATGGACGCAAGTAATGCAGAGAGATCGGAGTGATCGGTGAAGCCGGAGGCGAGTAAGGCAACCTTATCGACGCCAGTACACTGGAGACCGCCTTCGATGATCGCGTCTAGGGTTGCTAAAGAGCGTTCACGGCGCGGGCTACATTGGTAGGTTGTAAGGCAGAAATCACATCGTCGGTCACACCCGCGGGAAATCTCTACTAGAAGACTTTCTCCGAAGGTCGGTTCTAACTCCGCCGGGTATGGAGAGACTGGCAAGATTTGGCAGGTAGGATGAAACGCCGTATCCAAATCCGTTATCCAAACCCTTTGAGCTTTGGTTCGTCCAGCCAGGAGAAAATGATCGTCTAATAATGTGTCAAGGTCGGAGGGCTTTTGAGTCGCTATGAGCGCATCGAGTAGTTGATCGAGAACTGGTTCAACATCACCTAATTGAAACACATTCACAAAGGGAAGGAGGGGAAACGGATTAGATAAAGCACAGGGACCGCCTGCAATTACCCAAGGGCGTTTTCGAGCATCAGTTCGTAGAGGAATTCCCGAGTTATACAGCATCTCCAATGCATGGACGAAGTCTGTTTCGAATTGAAGAGAAAAGGCGATTACATCAAACTTAGAGAGTGGTTGTCCTGACTCCAAGGATCGTGGAGGTTCTCCAGGAACATAGAATACTCGTTCACATACGACATCTGCACGCGCGTTAAAGAGGTGATAGAGCAGATGGATGGCAAGACTTGTCATTCCGACTCGGTAAGCATTTGGGTAACACAGAGCGACTCGAAGATGGACTTTTCGCCAGTCCTTTTTAACCACATTGCGTTCCCGTAATTGCTCCGGCATTTGAACACGCCATTACCACACATCATTATTCGCAATTAAAAAGACTGCAAGATCCATGGATAGCCCTGCTTCGCAGTTACAAAAGTTTGCCGTCTTGATCGAAGTTCCGAGGTGAATTGTTCCTGAAAGGCACCAAACTGTGCAGAGCGTGCTTCAACGATTAATCGCTACTGAGCTGAACCAGAGAACGAAGGGAAGGAGATTCGACCGCAATGCGTCCTTTCATTGCTTCAAGTTCTGCAAGAAAATCCAGTAAGGCCTTTGCACGCTTGAAGACCCGGACAATGCCAAGTTCTGTGATACGAAGCACAGCAACACGATTCATAACCTCGACATAAATACCGCCTAAATACAAATCGTGTTTGAGAAATATCCGACGTCCTGATTCATTCTCTGCATTTCGGGCTTTCCAGAAACCCTGCCGCTGGAGTGTTCGAGTAAACATACTAGCCAGACCCGCAATTAAAAGCGCATTGAGCGTTAATAAGGCTTACCGCTACGCTTTGGCATAAAACCGTTTTAAGTCGGTTTCATTTTGCACGAAAACCCCTCGTCTAAAGAAGGCTTTCAAACCCCGTTTAATAAAGGAGTTGCTGAATTTAAGGTCATATAAAAACCCACTATTATCTGGATGATATGCGCGCGCTTAAAGGGAGTAATACCAGTTACTTGAAAGCTGAGCTTCAAGGACACTGCGAGGAGAAAACCCTCCATCACGCAGTAAAAAACCCCGAGTAGAGCTAGGTCGATGCGGAGGGGGAGGCAAGTAGTTTGCTCTTACGAATCTCGCTTTTTCGTAGAGGAAAAATCGCCTTAGCTTTGTTGTAGATATCGCTACCAATCTTGCCCAAGACACATTCTTGGATAAAGGCGTCAAAGTTCAGTCGCTTTGCTCGTCGCGTAACAACGGTTCCCATGATGTCGCGAATTGCAGCTTGTTGGGTTGTTTTCGCTCGCCGCATGGGAAAGGCGATGGCATAGACCCGGATCTTGTAGTTGTCTTTGGTGGTGACATCAAAAATTCCATCGATACGACTGCTTCCCCGCCGTACTAAGCTCCGGAGATAATCGCGGGTGAAATCGTGACCTGCAAAATGGGTATAGGCTTTGTCTCCTTTCACATCGTTTATCTGGAAGTAGAGCTTGATATGAATTTGGTTGAAATCCCCTGAAATCGCATAAAGAGTGGTTTCGACTCTTCGGCCTACGAGGGTTTTAGGGTTCCCTGTTGGCGTTTCTCCGATCTCAACATTACCAAAGGTGCTAGGAGCAACCATCATATACCAGCGTTTTTCACGCCATTTGTCACGAACTCGAGAAGCACGACTCATTTTTTGCTACCTTGAACTTTCACTCTTTGTCAGGCGTGAAGGGCAAGACCAGCCGCGGCTATTTAATTGTTTCCTCATTCGCATTCTCGTCATCAGGAAGTTCTACCTTTTTCATTCGTCCCAGTT
Source organism: Promethearchaeota archaeon (assembly GCA_048938385.1). GTDB lineage: Archaea > Asgardarchaeota > Hermodarchaeia > Hermodarchaeales > Hermodarchaeaceae > Hermodarchaeum. The sequence continues at coordinate 25,927 of JBHLMG010000018.1, forward strand.
GCTTACGAAGAACTCGCTCCACGATTTCGAGGAAGCGTTGTTCTTGGCCTCGCGGAATTGTAGCCCCGGCTGCTATGTTATGACCGCCACCTTCAGAACCGCTCCCAATTTCTGCTGCGGCTTGTTTCATGGCTTCTCCTAGATCGGCACCCGCCTCCACAATCAGCTGGGTTGTTCGCGCAGAAACCTTTACTCGCCCATCACGAGAATAGACAAAGGCTATTACAGGTTTAGACCAATCTAGCATACGGGCGTTAAGCGCCATGCCTGCAATGTTACCAACTATTGTATCGGGAACTCGATCTTGGGCATGAAAAGTTTGGAGGAATTTTCGAGCGGTAACAGCATCCTTATCTTCAATGAGCCATTGTAAACCTAAGGCGAGTTGTTCCCGATATTCTTTCAAAATGCTCTCTGCTTTTCGGTAAAGATCACCACGGTCGCCCATACACACCGCTACACCAATACCACCTTGGTTGGTGCGCCCTGTAGCATTGAGAAGTGTGGAAAACATACGAGCGTCACGGAGGTAGCTCCCTTTCTCCTCTTGAGTCAGAGTGAATACAACACCGATAAGCGCCTGGGCTTCACGGGGAGGAATGTTCTTTTGGAGCATATAGGTGATGAGAGACGAGTTCATTTGACGCTTCTCTTCCTTGGACAGGGATGCAATAGTCCGCCATTTATCCCCATCGCGTAATTCAATGCCAAGTTCGGCAAGGAAATTCAATGCGCCCTCCGGATCATTACTAATGCCAGGAATGTACGGGTCACTGGTATATTGCAGAGCTACATGAATTGGGCGAGTTTCACGACCGAAGATCCGTATGTCGATGGATCGTTCAAGCACTCCCGCAGCCTGAGCGTCTTCGACGATGATGTTCTTGTTCAGCCCCACGAGATCGTGCTGCTTTCCCCGGTCTTGCATATCTCCAAGGGCTCCGACTACAGCTAATGCCGCTAAATCGTCATTAGAGCCACCCAGGTGACGTGCAATGAGATACGCGGCACCTGCGCCTGAAATCTCGTAGGTGGCATCAAATCCGCATTCATTAGGATTGAATTGGTAGATGTTAGATGGGAGAGGAGCATCATCTAGTGGATGGTGGTCTAGAATGACCGTTTCTGCGTCTTTTAACGATTCTTTGATGAGGGGGATTTGGCCACTACCAAGATCGCAGAAAATTTGGTACCCAGAACCATGGGTGGCTAACTCTGTGAGATAGAGCTGATCGAGTTGGCGGGTTATTCGTAAATGAAAGGCTGCGTTTCGTCGAGCTAATGCTGACCCCATAATTCCTGCAGCTGAAAGACCGTCAGCATCCAAGTGTGAAGTAACGAAAATTGTTTCGTTTGCTTCAATCCAGTCATTGATACGACCAGCTGTTCTGTCAGCAAGTTCGAGAAGCCGATCTAAGTTCTTTGTCAAGGAAATCAGCCGACAATCTTCTGCACCTAGCGAATAAGCAGCGCTGCTTGTTCAGGCGTATATTTCCAATCTTCAGGGAGAATACCGCGACGGCGATAATACTTCACTAGGCGACGAATTTTGCTTTCAATTAGACGAAGCCCATATCCAGAATGAAGGTCTTTCCCCGAACCTTCAATGTGCCGTCGAAGTGTAACGGCTCGACTAATCAAATGGAAGAGATCTTCTGGAACTTTCAGTGATTGCTCGTTTTCGTTGAGAATTTGAGTGATAGTTTTTCCTGTGATTGCTTTAGTGAGTGGAACTCCATGTTGATCCCGGAGAATGAGACCGATCATTGATGGTTGGTGTCCTTCTTTTGCCAACTTCACAATAAGTTCTTCGACTTCCTCAGGCGTGCGTTGACACCAATCAGGATTTTCAAGCCGAATTGGTCGTTTTGAATGGGATCGTCCTTTGCGTTGAGAATGCATTCGAGCCATTTGGATTCATCCTAGTGGCAATATGGTTTCAATGTCTAACATGTTGTATCAGATAGAACCATCGCACAGCGGTTAGAGTCACGCTATTTAAGACTATCTGTATTTTGTGTTGTTTCAACAGGTGTGCAGAAGCCATTGGGCAAATTTTGCCAAGGCTTTCGCACGGTGGGAAATTTGATTCTTCATATCCGTTGGCATTTCTGAATAGGTTGAACCGTCTCCTTCTTTAGGGATGAAGATGGGATCAAATCCCCAACGAGTGCCACGAATGCGGTGAGCAATGGTTCCTTCGGTTCGTCCCTCAAAACATTGGATCTCTTGGTCAGGGACACCATAAGCTATGACAGAGCGAAATTCCGCTGAGCGGTTTTTAACACCTTCCATGAGCTTAATGATTCCAGGATTACCAATTGAGTGTAAGACATATGAAGAATAGGGTCCGGGGAATCCGTTATAATGGTAGATGAACATACCTGCGTCCTCAATGAAGAGGGGACGATTGACTTGTTGCAAAGCTTGTTCACACCCATGTTGGGCAATGGCTTTCAGCGAGGTCGACTGAATCTCAATTGGACGGTCAGGATACTGCTCAATAGCGAATCCAACCCGTTTTAGGATGTTTTTGGCCTCAGCGAATTTGTCTTTATTTCCGGTCACGAAGAGAAGGGGGGAGGGCTTCATTAGAATTCACCGTATTCGTTCTGATATGTATCGACCTCGGCTTTCAATGGCTTTTACTTTTCGAAAAACCGCCGAAGCCTTCGCGCCATAAGATGCACTATAACCTTCAACGAACGCTAAGTAACAATCTTCCCAAACGGGATAGTGAGCACTGAGCAAGGCGCGTCGCAGAAGATGTAAATCCGTTCCGTAATCTTCAACATTTCGGGTGATAGTAGCCAACCCAAAGTCAATGAAGTATACACGATTCTGTGGAGCGAGCAGCAAATTTGAAGTGGTTAAATCACCGTGAGCGACTTGGTGATGGTGAAGCCGACCTACTGCTTCACCAATTTGTCGGAAGAGTTGATGAAGCTTCGCGGCTGCAAGGTTAGGAATCAACTCTTTAAGCCGTTGCCCCTTGATAAATTCCATTAGGATGGTTGCGGTGTCTGGATTGATATTGTAAATAATAGGAGTGGGAACTCCGGCACTCCGAGCCACGGCCAGTAAACGCGCTTCACGCAAGGTTCGTTCATTACGAATTGTTTGATCTAGGTGAGGAACACGGTAGGTTTTAGGAAGCCGGTGCTTTCGGATCACCTGATATCCGTACCAATCTTCCAGGAAGAGTGAAGCTTCGGCTCCTTTAGCAATACACCGCGACATTGAATGTCAAACCTCCCAGGGAATTTTGACCTGATCCAGACGCCATTTTGGTCGGATGCTGCTTCGGGGAAAGGGAGTAGTAGTTCCAGTTTTTAGTAGTTGTAGACCATTGTAGGCAATCATTGCCCCATTGTCACCTGCATATTGTACAGGAACAGCCGCAAATCGAGCGGATTGTTCATTAGCTACCACCTGAAGCATCTCTTTTAGTCGGTTGTTAGCAGCCACACCACCAGTAATCAGTAGCTCTTTGCGTTGCGTATGCGCCAGAGCCCGTTCAGTAACTTCAGCGACCATAGCAAATGCAGTTTCTTGCAGGCTATAACACACCGTTTCAAGGGCTGTACCTTTGGCGAGTAATCGCTTTGCAGCTGTAAGCAATCCGGAGAAGGCCAAGTCCATTCCCTTGACAGTGTATGGCAGAGGAACATAATGACCATTAGCCTTTTTTGCTAATGCTTCGATTTTCGGACCTCCAGGATGTGGAAGTTCAGCGCTCCGAGCGAACATATCTAACATGTTACCTAAGGCGATATCGAGAGTTTCGCCGAATATTCTGTACCGTTGGGTTTCCAAGGTTGTGATTTGGGTATTTCCCCCTGAGAGAAAAACGACGAGGGGGGTTTTAGTTTTACAGAAAAATCGCGCTTGCTCAATATGAGCCACACAATGATTGACTCCGAGCAATGGAACATCTAAGGCATGAGCTAAACTTCGTGCGATGACTGCTCCGACTCGGAGTGCGGGGGGGAGACCGGGACCTTGTGAAAAAGCGATTCCTTGGACTTGATGTGCTGATAAGTGAGCGTCTTCAAATGCCTTCCGAAGAAGGGGTAGTGCCTGGGCTTGGTGATGTTCTGCAGCCTCCCGTGGATGAATTCCACCTTCTACAGGAGCGTACATAGATTTACGACTAGCTAGGATTTTCCCTTTTGAATCCACTATTCCGAATCCTAGGGTGTGAGCAGTGCTTTCAATACCTAAAACAATCATCTACATCGGCCTAAGGTGAGCACATATTAGAAAGATGCTTCTGCAGACCCAGACATGGTGTGCGAGTTCGCTAGGGGATGCACATGCTATTTTTCTTTCTCTTCGTCCTTTTTTGCGGTTTTAAATTCCGTGAACCCACAGTTGCCACAATGGAAGCGATCGGAATGTTCAGCCATGAAAGTTCCTTCTCCGCATCGTGGACAAGAACGGCGCAAGCGATCAAGTTTGCCTTCTTTTCCTTGTTTGTAAAACTGATGAGGTTTTGACATTGACATCTACCTTTCCTACAATGTGTTAATCTGCCTTAGCTGGTGCCTTCTCCTTGGCCGGCTCCTTCTCCTTGGCCGGCTCCTTCTCCTTGGCCGGCTCCTTCTCCTTCGCCGGGGCCTTTTCCTTCGCCGGTTCTTTAGGTGGTGGTGAAGGAGCAGGTGTAGCAGCTACAACTTCTTCCTTCTTATGGCGTTTGATGATATACTTTGGTTCATGTTCGAGGGCGTCTTCTTTAGAAGGATACAGGCGTGCATAACCTTTTGCGGTTGGCTGACCGTATAATCCGTTGAGCTTTAAGATGTATAACTCATCTTCTTTGCAATTGAGCATAGCAGCAAGCTTTGCACGAACATCTAGTCTTTGCGGGGTTGCTGTTCCTTGGTGCTCAACCATGAATGTGATGTCCTGACGGTTAAGTAAGGGATTGTCCGATTTTTCTTCGATTTTAATTTTCATTTCTTTGCACCATTTGTGCAAGTATTTCGTTTACCGTTTGTTTATGAGCGGTAGTTACTGTAATGACTACAATGCCCTGATCAGGGAGACCATAAACTACGGCAGACCCATTAGGTGCAAGCACCACCGCAGGGAGTGCCGTTAGGTCCTCTTCACCCTCTATTAAGATTTTGGCTATCTTGCCGGATTCCCCAACTTTCAAAGCCAATTCGATGGCAACCCACACTTCGGGACGGATTTCAGTAGCTGCGTTCTTGACTTCAAGAGTTACATCTGCAGTGAGGCTTCGGTCCAATTTATCATGGCGTTTTGTCTTTCCATCAAGGATAGATAGCTGGGCTTGACAATTTACCTTTGCTAAATTGATTGATACTAGGTCCCCAACTGCAATGACAGGATGTAGGTTATTCTTTTGTATATAAGCGCAGGCATCCTTAGCGGCCCCGAGTTTTGGTCGAGAAAATAATTTCCCTTTAGATTCTTTCAAGGATTGCCTTAAATGAGTGGGGAGGACTAGGGTGAATTCCCGTAGCGGCTTGTTAGCCAACTCGGTCACCTAACTTGGAGTGCATATTCTCCTGGTTTGGAGATATTAAGTTTCTGAGCAATGATTGATGTTTCCGGGTCAAAAATGAGAACTAGCCCTGAGTAGCTTTCAGAAAGATTGGTGCTTTTACAAATTGGACAATGCGATTTTGTCGTCATTTTATGACAAATTTTACATGCCTTGCTCTTTGCCATTTTTTTCACTCCGATGAAGATATTTCGCGAACCGCAATACCAGGCTTAAGTGTTATTGGTTTTCGCCTTTGCGCTTTTCTCAGCTTTTCGCTTGGATTCTTTGAGCTTCGCTAGCTCTTCCTTTATCCACTCAAATTTGCCTAGATAAGGCTGTCGCATTGTCAGTCCAAGTTTCCCGCTTCGTGCACCACCATCAATACTCACTGCAACGATCCGGGTACGGACCAGGTCACCCTCTGTGATAATCCTTCCAGTCTCTTTGCCAACAAGGGCAGCGCTCCGAGGGTCATAGGAGAAGAAGTCGTCAGTGATTTGGCTGACATGGCACAGTCCATCTAAGGGACCTAATCGGATAAACGCCCCGAAATCAACGACTTCAACGACTTCACCTTGCATTAAATAGTTCACTTTGGGTTCGAAGGTGAGAATTTGAAGGGTGGCGTTATGGTATGTAGCACCATCACCAGGGATGATCTTGCCTACGCCGATATCGAGGACTTCGATAACTGCAATAATGAACCCGAAGTCGATGTCAATGATGCCTTCATATTGTTCGCGAAGAATCTCTTCTGCTACTTCGTACAAGTCTTCACTGAATCGATTCGGCGGAATGCGGACATGCCCTTTTATAGTAACTGCTTGGTAGATGGTTCTGCCTCCGATTTCCGAACGGTTACAAATTGGGCTGATAAGCTTTTCTATTCCATTGGAAAATTAAGGAGTTCTAACATCGCATCTACTCGGTTATGGCTAGAATTGCCAGTTTGCGTAAATAGATGACCCGAGAACCATGTTTTACGAGTTTCAACCGAAGTTCGCGGTCATTTGTCGCTACAACGGCGTTAACTTTTTGCGCATATTGTAGTAAAGCGCTGTCGCCATCAAGTCCTTGTATTGAATCTGGCAGGTCCGTGACTATTGCGCCAAATTGGTCCAAGGCCTCGATGGCAGATTGAGCGGCCCGGGCTTCTTTGCTGCTCCCTTGATTCACTAGTCTGTGCAGCTCATCGAGTATTTGAGGAAGGATGAGAAGTCTAACTTGCCTTTGAAGGAGTTTAGGGATTTCTTCGAAGATATCGATTCGTCGTTGAAAAGGCAGGAGAAGAAAATTCGTATCTAAAAGCACTGGTTGCCCTTGAAGTGTAGAATCAGTTTTCAATTACGGTGCCCCATCCAATCAATCGCCATCTCATTTCTATTTGGCGGCTTACGGCAACTCGTTGACCAGGAATGATGGCAATGGGTTTGCGCAAATCAAAGGTGGCATCGGACTTTCCTTCAAGTTTGGATACTTGCCCCACGGTTGCTGAAGATCCTGCGATTAGCATCAACATTTCGTTGAGTTTGATATCATGCACGGCCACTTGATCAATAGCTCCAACAACGCGTTTGAGTAGGTGAGTGTCCAGTTTCAATTGTTGCACAATCGGGGGCAGCTGATCGGATGGTCCTGAAAGGTTCCCAATCAAAGCATCAGCACGAGTTAAAGCCGGATCCAAGTTAGTCCCTAAGCCGATGAGTCCACTAGGATGTGCGGTTTTCAAGGCTTTTCCTGTACCGGTTTGAATGCTAGTTATCTTGGTGTGAAGTGGTTCGTAATTAATTGCGCCTTTATCCTTCCGGATAGGCGTACCAGGACGGATTTCAATTTCGTCGCCTACGGATAGTTTGCCTTGAATGATGGTACCTCCAATGACGCCGCCCTTCAAATCTTTAGGACGAGTACCCGGTTTGTTAATGTCAAAAGAACGGGCCACATAGAAGAGCCCTGGTTTTTGGAGATCGCGTTTGGGGGTCGGAATGACCTCTTCGATTGTTTGAATGAGGTAATCGATGTTAGTTCCAAACATCGCTGAAATTGGGATAATCGGAGCGTTTTCGGCAATTGATCCTGCTATAAATCGCGTAATTTCTTTGTAGTTTTCTTGGGCTTTTTTCTCTGAGACGAGTTCCACCTTATTTTGTACAATGATAATTTTGTCGACACCAATGATTTCTAATGCAGCAAGGTGTTCTCGTGTTTGAGGTTGGGGGCATTTTTCGTCTGCCGCAATAAGAAGAAGTGCTCCATCCATCAATGCAGCACCTGAAATCATAGTCGCCATCAATACTTCGTGACCTGGTGCATCAACAAGGGATATGCGGCGTAAGGGTTCGGCTTTTCCGCCACATTTCGGGCATTTCGAATCTGTTGTGTAAGCAGCAGGACCTTTACAATTTAGGCATTTGTAGAAGGCTACATCGGCGTAGCCTAACTTAATAGATATGCCTCGACGAATTTCCTCAGAATGACGATCAGTCCATTCCCCCGATAACGCTTTGGCTAATGTTGTCTTTCCATGGTCGACATGACCAGTGAGACCGATATTGACCTCCGCTTGTGTAGGCATAGTTTGTTGGGGGGGCATAGCTTTTCTTCATTCCTTTTAGTGTTCTTGGATTTATTCTTTTAACGCTCAGCTTTTTTCAATAAGTTCAAGGAGTGGTTTGCTCCCGTGGGTAACGATTTTTGCATTGACTTGGATGATTTCATCGGTTATTTCGTTCCCCCGAACACGGCGACGACGGCGTTCACCCTTCGTCCGTGGTTTGTAGCCAATCCCTCCACTGAGAAGCGGTCGTTTTCGGACTGCTCCATGGACATCGGGTCGCATAGGCATTCCATCCTTATCGCTTCCGCCAGTGATTTTGAATTGATAGCCACCCAACCCAATGGAATTACCTTCCACGATTTCGCCAACGAGTTTTCCGTAGAGCGCGCGACTTCGTTGTTCGCTGAGTTCGATTTGGATTGTCTGGCCACTGTCGGGGTCACCGATGACTATTCGAATTCTTGCCATTTTCTGTATCCTCTATATAGGAAGAATTTTCACCCTTAAATGAAAGGCGGATTGATAGCTTCGTAGCATAGGATAAGCGCTTATCAATCTTACCATCAATTGAGAAGAACACATTCGGTAATATTGCGTTAAGTTGGTGCTTAAACTCCCCAGAAGGGTTGTACATGTTTGCGTTTTATCTCTAAGAACTCTTGGAGTACTTCTAGTTCATCGGCTGTTAGTTTATCCTTGAAGTCTTGGTGGAGCCGTATTGCCATGCCTTCTGGTAAATCAATGTAGAGTAAATCACCTTCCTCGATTTGCCGGCCAACAGTTGCACCTTTGATGGAAACAGCTACTTCCGCACCAATTCGTGCTTCAGGGATGGTGTCGCCTTTATCTTGAATCTGTTGGATGCTTCCTACGCGTTTATTATCCGATTTTACCAAGAAGTTTTTAGCACGAATCCGTCCAGCGAGAACACGGACACCAACGACTGCAGGATTGCTTTGACGAAACACATAACCTGGTAACAATTCGATCTTTCCAGGGAATGTTAGTTCTTGGAGCATTGCCTCTTCGAGTTTCTTGCGTTTATCCGCAACCCAGGTTTCGTATTGATCAACAAGATCGTAGATGATCTTGCTTTGAAAAACAGGTACCCTTAGTGAATCTGCTTCAGTTATAGCATCAGGTAAAGGTCGAATGTTAAAGGCTAATACAACACCAAGAAATGGGTCTGCGTCACCAACGGTCGACGCTTCGATGATGTCCTTCTTTGAGATATCGCCAATATCAGCCCGACGAATAGGAATATCTCTTTCCCGTAGATAGCCGATGAGGGCTTCTAAGGAACCCAAGGTGTCAGCCTTCACAAAGATTCCAATTTTATCTGTTTCAATCCGAACTGCCTCCATATCCTGAACAATTCGCTCTACGGCGGCTGACACTTCTTTTGGCGAATCCGCAGCATACAATCCTGCGCCAGCAACAGCATCATCAAGATCAGGAGCAGCAATTTTGATGCCAGCGGCGGCAACTACATCATCAACTGGCGAAAAGCGTTCGCGTGGATCACGAATTTCGTCTAGTGGTTTGGGCATGAGAAGAGCACGAACATGTGTAGTGATGGGATTAGGGATGCCTCCAACAACAATTGTGTCGCCTTTATGGAGGACACCATCATAAATGATCGAATCGATGGTCACTCCTAAACCGGGTTCTTCTTTGACTTCGAGAACGACACCCTTTGCTGGTCCCTCAGTGGTTTGTAATTTCTCTTCTAGGTACTGTTGAGCCAGTCCGACTAATACCAATAACAAATCGGAAATTCCCTCGGCGGTTTTAGCGCTGGTAGGTACTATTGCAATTGTCTTAGCAAAATTAGTAATGCGATCATATCGGTCTGATTGGAAATTTTCTCGAGAAAGGTCCCCCATTACTTCGTAAATTTTCTCATCCAATTGACTTTGTACAAATTCAGATTGCTTAACTATTGATTCAGAAAGAACCCAGGTGTCTTGGGGTTTCCATCCAGGTAGGCGATCTACCTTGTTCAGGGCAATTAGAAAGGGCGTTTTTCGGGTCCTGAGAATACGAAGAGATTCATAAGTTTGGGGTTGAAGCCCATCAACGATGTCGACAACTAAGATGGCGATATCTGCAACCGCGCCTCCGCGTTTTCGGAGGTTGAAAAAAGCTGCGTGTCCAGGTGTATCGATGATGAGGAGGCCGGGTAAAGTGAGTTGGCGTTTAAAACCTTTCATTAATGGTCCGACTAGTTCTTTTACAGTCTCAAGAGGAAAGTAGCTTGCTCCAATCTGTTGGGTGATTCCACCTGCTTCTCGTGCTTGAACCTTAGTGCCACGTATCATGTCTAAAAGACTAGTTTTACCTGAGTCAATGTGGCCAAGAATGGTGACGATGGGTTGGCGAGTGGGCATTCGTGACACCTCTTTGGGGAACAGCACAGGTGTGTATGCTTAATTGGCATCGACAAGATTGCGCTATTTAAGGCTTATGGGGTTTTTTAGACTCTCAACGAATTTCTTCAAGGAGAGAAGGTTTTTTGTGAAGGAAACTGATTGTGCCTTCAAAAGGTGGTTCACATGGAGCAAACCTTACTTGTTTTGAAACCCGATGCAACGATGCGGCGTGGTGTAGGAGCGACCGTCTTTGAGCAGCTAACGATCTCGCTTTCTGATGTTAGATTCAGAGGGTTTTTGGAATTAGCAGTCTCTCGGCATTTAGCAGAGAAACACTATGCTATTCATGAGGGGAAGTTTTTCTATCCTTGGTTAGTGCGCTTTATTCAAGTGGGGAATGTAACTGCTACAGTGTTAGAAGGTGAAGATATAGTTAGGCGTTTGCGCGAAATACTTGGATCTACCTTTGTTGAAAAGGCGAGTCCCGAAAGCCTTCGTGGGAAATACGGTCTCGTTGGTGGCGTGAATGTTGCCCATGCTTCTGATGAGCCGGCGAATGCACAGAAGGAGATCTCCCTTTGGAAGAAAGAAACCGAGTTAGACCTTGAGCTAGATGGACTCGAATCAATCAATGCGTATATTGCAATCTGGCAGGATACACCAGTAACAGCGACTGACAACATTCGACGAGCTTGTGAGGCTTATGCCCAAGAATTTTCAGATCGAGAAGAATACCAACAACAAATAGTAGAATACCTCATCGAAGAATGCCCAGATTGGACAACCTACGACTTGCAAAATCTTGCAGATGCAATTTTAGGTAATATGGATTTGGATCGTGATAGACCTTCAGACTGAAGGGAACCAGATTAGCAAAAATCGTCGTGAAGCTAGCCCTCAATTCTTCTTTTTTGAAGTCTTTGCCGTTTTTGATCGATCTTTCTTCGTTTTAGTTTTCCCTTTGGGGGGAGATTTGGTCTTCTCCTTCGGCTTTGGTTTAGCTTTAGGCTTAGATTTCGGTGTAGGTTTCACCTTCTCGGCCTTGGGCTTAGGTTTCGGTTCCTCCTTCGGCTTCACCTTGGCTTTAGGCTTGGGTTTGAGTTTTTTCTTCGCTCTCGCAGCTTGAGCGCGGCGGCGTGTTCTTTCTTCATAAACCTCAGTCCATTTGAGTCGCCGAGGGCGTCTGTTCAAGTAAATCTGGTTTCGACGACATTTGCTCGAACAAAGGTATAGGAGGCTTCCATCGTTTTTGACATAGACGGATCCCGCACCAGGTTCAATGTCCGTGCCACAGAAAGAACAAGCGTATTTCTTAACCATATAAAACCCCACTTATACCACAGATTACGGAGTTCGAATTTTGCGAGCCTCTCGTTCAGTCTCTCGCAATACTAGAATATCACCTTCACGGATAGGACCCTTCACATTTCGAGTAAGGATGCGCCCTTGATCACGACCCTCAAGTACACGGACTCGTACTTGGATAATCTCTCCAGTAAGTCCGGTTCGTCCAACGACTTGAACAACTTCTGCAGGAATGCTCACATCTTCTGAGCTCATTTTGTGTGCCACCTATTCAAGGGGTATTATTTTTGTAAATCCTTTAATTTCTTCACAAGATCATCAATTAGCCGCTGTGCGTCACCAGTTTCAGTAATGGCTGCGGAGGCAGAGGGAACATCAATGCCCAGTGCTCTACCCAACTGGTTCTTACTGGCGACATAGATGAAAGGGATGTTTTTTTCTTGGCACATAATGGGTAGGTGAAAGATGATTTCGGGGGGATCCACATCTTCAGCAACGACTACAAATTTTGCGATTGCACGTTCAACCGCTTTGGTCGTCTCATTTGTACCTTTTCGGACTTTACCTGTATCTCGAGCGACTTCAACAATCTCATAGGCTATATCCTGTAGCTCTTTTGGTGCAGTAAATTTGACATGTGGTTTTGACAACAAGAACACCTCTAGGTATGTTCATCGGGTCTTGTGCGACCAACAACCAGTACTTCTTTGACCCGTGGTTATGGCGCCTGTGTAGCAACAAGCCCAGCCTTTAAAGCTTTTTCTTCGCACGTGCCCTAATCTAGCGAGGAGGACGCGTAGCGAGGTGCTCCAAGTCGTACCCTCGGAGTTCAAGCCAGTTCCGTGTAGCCCCGTTTATGATGAGAGGAGTTTTTGCTAATTCATCAAGGGTTGATGCCCCGACAAGGAACATGGCGGCTTTCAGTCCCCGAATAACTGTTTCCAGATATTGTTGTACGGTCTGAGCATTTACCGTGGCTGGTAAAAGAACAGGAAGAGCGACCCCCCCAATATTAGCGCCTAATGCAATCGCTTTGGCAACATCAATTCCTGTTCGAAGGCCACCAGATGCAATAATTGGTGTTGTTCCAGCGATCTGGGCAACTTCAAAGGTGGCTACAGCAGTGGGTATGCCCCAGTTAGTAAACCAGCGTCCAAGTGTGGCCTTCATCACATCCTTCTCTTTAGCCCGTTCAGCTTCAACAGCCGGCCAACTGGTCCCTCCAAGTCCGGCTACATCTAGCGCCTTAACTCCAGTATTGATTATTTTTCGGGCAGAATCTCGGTTAAGACCGGCTCCGGTTTCTTTCGCGATTAGTGGAGTGGAAATTTTTTTAGTCAATTGATGAAGAGCTTGGAGCACCCCTGAAAAGGTACTTTCACCTTCGGGCTGAACTGCTTCCTGAGCTGCATTGAAGTGAACAGCCAAGGCGTTGGCCCTAATCATCTCAATGGCAGTCTCGACTTCTTCATAACCATAACCAAGGGCAATTTGAGGTGCTCCTATGTTACCAACAAGAAATGCGGTAGGAGCCATTTCCCGAGTGATGCTAAAGGAGTCTGCGAGTTTGGAGTCTTCTATTGCTGCTCGTTGACTTCCCACACCCATAGCAAGTCCTAAGGTTTCAACAGCTTGAGCAATGTGCTTGTTAATGGGAAAGGCCTCTGGGTGACCACCCGTCATTGCAGTGACTATTATCGGAGCCTGCATTTTGTGTCCTAAAAAGGTACACCGGACATCAATCTCGTCTAGATTAAGTTCAGGTGCGGCATCATGAATAAGCGTGATGTCATCGAATCCGGTTGGAATAGTTGATTCCACTTGACGATCTAGACAAATACGAATGTGTTCGAGTTTTCGGTTTTCTGTTGCTTGCCCCTTTTCTGTCGAACTAGGTTTTGTCCGAGAAGTGACCATTGCATGACCCCTTTTTTGATTGCCTTCGTTCGCTAGAGGAACTCTACTAGCCCTTTTGTCGCGTCAACACGAAGTTGTTGACCAGTTTGAATTTCCTCGGTGGGGATTTTATCGATTGCTGGAATTTCTCCGATGATACATCCTACAGCAACGATGGTTTCTGTTTCTTTGTTGATTATAGCGACAGGTCCTTTTCCAGTTTTTGCGAGCTGATACAGGACATATGAACCCACCGTGGACCCCTTACCACTTGGAAAAACTAGAACTTTTCCTGTGATAGATTGCCCTTCTAGTTCATGATCTTTTTCGACGACCACACCTGTTTCCGGATCGACTCCGCCATAAAAAGAGACGCTTTGACTGGTAACCAATGCCTTCCCTGTTGCTTCACCAGGTGCGATTTTTCGACCTTTTAGTTGCTTTGTCATTCTTTTAAGGCCTCCTCGATGCATTCTTCTAATGAGCAGTGTTTAATTTGGAATTGATTACGCCCACGCCCGTAATAGCAGCCCTTAGCAGAATCGGTACAAAGACCTGTAAATCGACCTTTGATGGGGGCAACGACGCAGCAGGTATCACAAGCAAATTTGATGCCTGTGGCTTCGATGATTTCTGTATAGCCCATCCGGTCAGCAACTTGCTTGGTGGGGCGAGCTGTTGTTATCCAAGTTTCTTTCAGAACCTGTTTATCTTTGACTAATTCAGCGATTTGCCGAATTTCTCGTAGTGACGCATGAGGGCAACCGATGCTTACAAAGTCAATGGTTGCGCCTTTCTCGTTGAGTTCCTCTTCAGCTTTTTTAAGGTCTGTTTCAGTAACCGTATGAGTTGCTTTAGGAATGCGGGTGGGGTTCGGGGTGATACCCTTCATATGAAAAAGTGCTGTTCCTCCGTATGTGGCAATAGATGCGCAAAAGGCTTTGAGCTCATCAGTGTTCGCTATGGGTATCCCACTAATGTGAGGAATTGTCCACTCAGGCTTTGAATCAAGAAGATCGCCTATGACTTTTCCAAGGGTGCCAAATCGGGCTGTTCCGGTTACTGAGGCTTTGACTGTTATTGCTACATTGGCTTGACGGTTCGTATCTAAGTGGTACCCGTATTTAGGGGTGAACCCGGTCAAGGCAGCGGCAAGGGCGCTGGGACCACCTTCTCGATTAGTTTTTGCACCAATAACTGAATTAGCAAAACAGACAGCACTACTTTCTGCCCAAGCAATGTGTTCACCAAAATGGGGTAAATTCCCTACGAGATATGGCGTGCAAGTACAAGTGGTGATGATTTCCATCTTAGCAAAGGCATCAATCACTCGTTCTTGATTCTTGGCAAAATCAGGATCAATACCTAAAGCTTGCCAGTTTTCCAAATCCATTCCAGCTGGATTTAAAGTCGTTAAGACGCGTACGCGTCCATCCTTTGCCATCTCTGCCAGCCACTCTAACCCTGGTTCCCCAAGATTCGCGTAACTAACTCCAGCGATTTGTACTGAGGTGACGGGGACCATTTCCTGGGCGTCGTATATTTCTCCAAGTGCATAGAGGATTTCCATGCTTTTTTGAGTGGCGTACCCGTGTTTTCCTTCCAGCATCTCTTGTTGCAGTGATGTTAATTTCATTGGGAATCTACTCCTCTAGAAATTGTCTCCAATCGACTTTGGGAAATGATGCTTTAGCGAAGGTTTTGCCTTCAGAAATTTGTAATGGTGCCGTTAAGTCAAAGCCCATCTTGGTTGTCAGGTAGGTTCCAGGTTCTGAGCTCGGATCTAGGCTGCTACCCCGTTCTTTATCTCGAATAATCAAGTCCAAATCACCTTGGAAGCGAGTAGCCATTGCCCATTCAACATCGTAAGGATTGTAGATGTCGATGTCTTTGTCGACAATGAACGCGTGTTTCAGGCTTCCATGACCTTCAAAGGCACCTTCGATGGCTAATTTGCCATCCTCTTCTTTACGCTTATCAATTTGCACAACAGCATGCAACCAACTACAACCACCAGGATTAATATTGACATCTAAGCAGCGAACTCCCTTCTCAGTGACCTTACGAAAAATCGTAGGTTCACGAGGCATACCCATTAATAATTTATGTTCAAAGGCACCTGGAAGCAAAGCTTGCCAAATTGCGTCCTTTCGATGAGTGATGCATGTCACTTCAAAGACTGGTTCATTTCGGATAACGTCATAAGTTTCAGTGAGGTCGATGAAAGGGCCTTCATCACCGCGCGTGTCTCGATATACTTTCCCTTCAAGTACCCATTCGCAGTCGGCGGGAATGAGCAAATCAGAGGTCTTAGCTTTGACGACACTAGTTGGTTCTAAGGCATTGGCAATTTCTAACTCGTTGACCCCAATCTCTACACTAGTGGCAGCAGCGACTAGGATGTTGGGAGAGTTACCGATACAAAAGGCTACATCTACTTCGCCTAGATCCTCCAAAAAAGTGTGGAAATTCCTCTTGGCAACCACTCGGGTTGTCATCTTGTTCTTCTCATATTGCATAGCTCGGTGAAAGTCAAGGTTTTGTCCAAATTTGGGATGCCCCGCGACGACGACTGCGGAGGAAATATAGGGTCCGCCATCACGCTCATTGTGGAAGAGGATAGGAATGATGTCAAGATCCACAGATGGTTCTACGACCTCTTGGCATGGTGCTGATTTGACCTCTGTGGGAGGTGATCGGTCTTCGATTGCTTTACTAAGTGTTGGAATTATTTGATCCGTTGTAATCCCGAGATAGGAAGCGATGCTGTCTTTGCTGCAAAAGAGGTTCCCCATAATACGGTAATCTGAGTCTTTGACATTTTCAAAGAGCACGGGTTTAGGTTCGACGGCTTTCAGGATGCCAGCGGCTTCCAGTCGTTTGGAGACTGGTTTTGTGATTTTCAGAAGAATATCTTCTTTTTCTAATTTTTGTAGATATTCACGCAATCCCATCAATTATCACCACTTTAGTTATACTCCAATTTTATATCGCCAAGCTGAAAATCCTCGTTGCTTGATTGCCCCGAATACATCGTTTTGAAGCTCGCGCTCGGGAGTTAGCGCCACCATATTACCCCCGCGTCCTGTTCCGGTTAGTTTGGCGCCCCATGCCCCAGCTTGTCGGGCAACGCCCACTAGCTCTTCGAGTTCGACGCAGGAGACACCGATTTCGATTAGAAGTTTGTGATTCTGATTCATTAGCAATCCAATTAGTTGAAGATCCATGTCATCAAACCCTTTGCGAGCAGTAGTGACGATGTCAGAATAGTCTTCCACGATTTGGTCCCACCATTTAGTCTTCTCTTCCTTTATTTTCCGGACATCTGCGACGACTTCCTTGGTGCTAGCGGTGATTCCGGTGCTGGCAATCACGATTTCAGTTGGTTCTTTCAACTTGATTGTTTCAATAGTTGGAGGACCACCGGAAGGATCTCGTTGGTACCAAACGATTCCCCCAAAAGTTGCAGCCGTGTTATCAATACCGCTTGGTGTTCCATGGTATCCTTTTTCGCCTTCAAAGGCACAGGCATTAATTTGATTGTCATCCCAACCTAGGGTGAACTCGTCATTTAACGCTCGTGCAATCGCAGTGCAACTTGCAGCACTTGCCCCGATTCCACTAGCACACACGAGTTTTCCAGCTAAAGTGATATGAATTCCTCTCTCACTCAAATCGAAATCTGCGAAGCGAAGGATGTTGTTGATGGAAACTTTTTGTTCGTCAAGCTTCTTTTTCTTATAACCTGCGACGGCAGGACGGTTGTCGTCAAGTGTCCATCCAGGTTCTTGAGTTCGCCGGATCGTTGCAGTGGTAGTGGCGCTGATTGCTGCCGCGATGGCGGGTAACCCGTACACTACAAAATGTTCACCAAAAAGGATAGTTTTGCCATAACCTGAGCCTTTACCCAAGATTGTTAACCTCCTAGATTGCACCTCTTTACGAGGTACAATTGTTGTTATTCAATCCAGGATGGGGGGAATTCTGGGTCGATTCCGAGTTAGGCGCTTAATAGCCTTTCCATGATATTGGAAAAGCAGAGTTACTGGCGAAAGGCAAAAGGAGTAGGGTGAAAGGACTATGTTTCGGTGCGACGCAAAGTGGCCTCAAAGTCTTCAACTTTGAATGGGAATTCAGCATCAGGCGCTAGCTGTCCGCGCTCACGGATTACTTGTCTGGCAAGTAACCAGTAGGCTAATGAAAGCGATTTTCGTCCTTTGTTATTACAAGGCACTGCAAGATCAATGTACTGCAAGGAGTTATCGGTATCGACAAGGGCGAGAATCGGTACACGGATTTTCGCGGCTTCATTGACCGCCTGAACATCTGCTCGTGGGTCTGTGATGAATACGATTGTTGGTTCTGTGTATTGGGGTAATCGAGGATTGGTGAATGTCCCTGGAATGAATCGACCTGCGAGAGCTTTAGCGCCAATTACTGTGCAGAAGGTTTGGATGGGTTTCTGAGCATACTGTCGAGCACCTACTACAGCGATGGAGGAGGGGTGAGCGCGTGCGAGCATCCGTGATGCGACACGAATGCGCTCATCGAATTTGCGAATGTCCAGAACATACAAGCCATCTTGACGAACGCGGTAAATATACGGCTCCATCGTGACGGTTTTAACCTGAGTACCGATGTGGATACCCGCCGCCAGATATTGGTCCAGTTCGATAAGAAGATCTTCAGTCATGATTAGGTTGGCTCCGTAAATTGTAGAATGTCGTCGATTATGTCCACATGGCTGAGAAGCATTCGGCGGCAACAGTATCGCTTTAGCCCCATCGAATCAAGAACTTCGGCTGGGTCTTCGCCCTGACGAATTCTTCGACTATATTCTTCCCATTTATCAGCAATCAAACGACCACAAGTAAAGCATCGAATTGGGATAATCATCTCATCTTCCTCCACACTATCGGTAACTCTTCTGTTTCTTCGCCCGTGCGCCAGGACCACCAAATTTCTTCTTCTCTTTACGACGCGAGTCCCCAGCCATTAGGGTTCGGTCGTATTCAACAAACTGCCTTCGAAGATCAGCGCTCTTTGTAAAATCAACAAGCCCTCGGGCTATAGCCATTCGTGAAGCTTGAGCTTGACCCATAACGCCGCCTCCACGGACATTAACACGAATATCAACTTTTGAGGTCACTTCATTACTTGCAATAAGAAGTGGCTCTTCGATGATTTGTCGAGCCATCAGAGGAAGGTAGGTCTCAAGCGGGGTTTTATTAATGTAAACTTGCCCAGAACCTTCCCGTACTGTAGCCCGAGCAATGGCCGTTTTGCGTTTACCGGAACTGACGACGATTTTCATGATAATCCCTTCCATCCAAGTTCGCGAGCAATATCACCAAGATACACGGTGTTTCTACCTTTTCGGAGGTTTTCCGTTAGGTCAAGATGCCGTTTAGACTTAACCCCCTCAGGCAAGCCCGTGTATACACGAAGACGCCTCATCGCCTTGCGACCACGATCTTTCTTCCAAGGAACCATTCCACGGATAATTCGGCGCAGTATGCGATCAGGCTGTCGGGGGTGAAATGGACCTTTCCAGGGAGCCGACCGCGTTCGAATTCCTAAGCTTTCTTTGTATTCTTGAACCAAACTGGCACGGTTCCCTGATAGCACTGCTTTTTCTGCGTTGATTACTATGACATGTTCGCCTTGGAGGAGTTGTTTGGCTACGACGCTAGCTAAACGCCCAGCAACTGTGTTGTTAGCATCAACTAATAATGGTTCTATCGGCGCGGGTTCTTCCTTTTTGGGCGATTGTGATTTCGATTTTGCCATATACGGTCCTCCTTAGCTGACTAACCTCACTTTCGTACCCGTTGGATTTTGCTCCATGAGTTCCTCTAGCGATAAACAATTCCCGCCTTTAGCCTCAATTTTTACGCGAGCCTGAGAGGAGAAGGAAAACGCAGCAACTTGTAGTTTATCTTCAACGACTCCCTCAGAGAGGACCTTTCCAGGAACCACTAGTATTTGACCCCTCAAATAGTGACGCTGCAGGTCACCAAGATTGACTGCAACACGCTTTCGTCGGGATGTTTGGAGTTCTTCATAGAGTCGACGCCAAACTCTTCCACCCGGATTCCGTGATTGCCGTTTAAGTTTGATGAGAAGTTGACGACGAATCTCGTCTGTTGATTTCGTTTTCATTGCGTTCACCTTCACTTACTCTTTTTCGTCGTCTTTGATTTCTTCTTGGCTGCAGGCTTCTTCGCAGCCGCCTTCTTCGCTGCAGGCTTCTTCGCAGCCGCCTTCTTCGCTGCAGGCTTCTTCGCAGCCGCCTTCTTCGCAGCCGCCTTCTTCGCTGCAGGCTTCTTCGCAGGCGTTTTCTTGGCTGAGGGAGCTGCACGCCCAGGTAGGAGCGTAATTAGTTCGTTGTATTTTTTCTGAAA